>CAYPGR010000003.1:0-103233 GCA_964410505.1 uncultured Staphylococcaceae bacterium | reverse complement strand
CCAGAGAAAAATGCTGTTCTTAGTTAATAACGGATATTACTATGTCTATTTACTAACTCTAACATTTATAATGTTATTGATAAGGGAAACTCACTTTCTTGTGTATAATTTATAGTATGAAAACGACAAATAAATATCCCTTAGAAAACTATGGCATTAAGCATATTGCCTTTATTTTAGATGGTAATGGGCGGTGGGCAAAAGCACGTAACAAACCGCGCACCTATGGTCATGCCCATGGCTTTTCGAGTTTATTTGATGTTGGCATTGCCGTTAATAATCGGGGGATTAAAGTGATGAGTGTCTATGCTTTCTCCACTGAAAACTGGAACCGACCCAAAAAAGAAGTTAGTTTTCTTTTTAAGACCTTAGAAAAAAGATTGATATCGGTATTAAAAAAAGTAAAAAAACACGGGATTAAGATTGTGACGAGTGGCGATCTTACTCGTTTACCAGCTTCTACTATTGAGGCCATTAACTACGCTGTTAATGAGACAAAAGATATGCCGAACATGGTTTTAAATATATGTATTAATTATGGCGCTAAAGATGAAATCATCCGGGCCATTAAACGGGTTCATGAATCTAGACAAGATATCGAAATTTTGACCCCTGCTCTCTTTGATAACTATCTTGATACAGCAGGGTTACCACCAGTGGACCTGATGATTCGGACGAGTGGGGAAGAACGGCTATCTAACTTCATGCTTTGGCAAGTGGCGTACGCTGAGTTTATTTTCACGCCGACGATGTGGCCTGATTATAATGAAGAAACTTTGGTGCGTGACCTTGAGATTTACGCTAAACGGACCCGCCGTTTTGGAGGACTAAAATGATGGATCAACAACCAATTGTAAAAAAACGGTCAACTTCGACTTTAAAAATTTCACTTAACGAGATTAGTCAAGCGACAAAGAAGTCAATGCTCTTACGGATCATGACTTCGATTGTCTTGGCCATCATTGTCATTCCTGCCGTCTTTATGGGCGGGTGGTATTTCTTAGCACTTGTTTTTGTTGCGTCGATTATTGCGGTTTACGAGATCACGCACGGCACAAAAATATCCCGAAAATATTGGTATATTTACTTTTTAACAATATTTTCAGCGTTAGCGCTAACGTTTTGGATGTTTATTAAAGTCAATATTGCCGCCAATGTGGCCAATGGATACCCCTTTTATGATGTCACCAAATGGGTGGTGGAAAATGGCTTTGACGCGATTCGGGTATCAAGTTTCTTACTGGCCTCTATCTTGATTGGTTTATTTGTCCTTCTGGTCTGGGACAAACAATTTAATTTTGATATTGCTGCTTATTTATTTCTCTTAGTCTTATTTGCGGGCTTTGGCTTCCAAGCGTTTCTCTTTTTAAGACTTTATCCTCAATATGTTTCAAATAATCCGATTCTTGGTCGTCCTGCCTATGATCCGACTATTTTTACAAGTAGTTTCCTTTTAATCTTTGTGATTATGGGGGCGGTGATGAATGATATCGGGGCTTACTTTATCGGCGTGTTATTTGGGAAAAATAAGATGATTCCACGCATTTCTCCAAATAAAACATGGGAAGGTTTCTTTGGTGGTGTCTTTTTCGCCATGCTTTCGAGTTTCCTTTTTGGGATGATTGTCTCGTGGGCGGGGCATCCTATCTTGCCATTTTTAACCCATAATGAATGGTATTACATACTCCTTTTAGCCTTTGTAATGCCGTTTGCAGCGGTGATTGGTGATTTATTCTTTAGTGCCACAAAACGGTATTTAAAGATTAAAGATTATGGATTTATTATTGTTGGTCATGGCGGGATCTTAGATCGCATCGATTCACTTCTCTTAGTGAGTGTCGTGGTCGCCATGCTTGTCATTTTAATTAATAATGGGTGGAGTCTTCTACTCTAGAAAAGAGAGCTTATGGAATTTTTAATGAGTATTTTTAACATTATCTTATTTTTAGTCATGCTTGGTGTTTTAGTCACGATTCATGAACTAGGACATTTTTTAGTTGCTAAATTATTTAAAGTGTATGTTTTTGAATTTGCGATTGGGTTTGGCCCGAAGGTCTTTCGAAAGAAGAAAGGTGAAACCTATTATTCACTACGTGCCTTGCCATTAGGTGGTTATGTTGCGATGCTTGGTGAAGATGACACCATTCCTGACGAATTTAAAGGTATTGAAATTGACAAGAAACGGTCCCTTCTTGGCGTTAATCGTGGCAAGCGTGCTTTGATTATGTCAGCCGGGGTTGCCCTTAACTTAGTGCTTGGCTATACGATTTTCTTATTTTCTAATGGTGTGCTTAACCAAAACGGGATTAGCGTTCAACTAAATGTCACACCGAATAGTTTAGTCGCGGCTCTAGGGGTTGAAAATGGCGACCGGATTGACTTTAAAGAAGAAACTGAACAGTTCCCTGGTTTTACAATCCAATACTTTGGTGAAGGAAAGCTTGATCAAACCGCTGCCGAACCAGAGTTTTATGTTTTATTCCAACCAACTTCTATTAATGATTTAAATTTTGGTGGTGACGCCCTCGTCTTATTACATAAAGATGCGACCGATTTATATGATGAAAAGTCGTATTATTTGGAACCTTTAAAAGAAGATGATGTTTTAACCTTTGACGCGACCTTTCTACGCGGTGAAGGCGAGGCAGCAGTGCCCACCGTTCATACTTTAAGTTTTTCCACTGTCCTCCGGGATGCAGATAATCCTAGTGACGGCTATACGTTTATCGATTATGGCTTTAGTTTAACAAAACGCATTTATCGTAATGACTTCTCCACTGCTTTAAAACTCTCTAACCAGGATTTCCTGAGTTCGGTGACGGCTGTGGCGCGTGGGATAAAATCACTTTTCACTGAAGGGCTCACCAATATAAGTGGTCCGATTGGGATCTTTAATTTAAGCGCCAGTACGCTAAGCAATCAAGGACTTGGTTCGTTTTTATTCCTCTGGGGCCTCATTAGTATTAACCTCGCCTTATTTAATTTATTACCATTTCCGCCACTTGATGGTTGGCACCTATTGGTGGTCACCGTTGAAGCGATTACCCGTCAAGAAATTAGTCCCCGCTTTAAACAAGTGGCCTCACTCATTGGTGCGGTTTTATTAATTGCCTTGACCATTGCGATTTTATTTAAGGATATCTTTACCTTAGTCGGAGTCTTGTTATAAGATGAGCGCGATTAATGATCGTTTCTTTGATTCAATAAACTATCCCTTTGCGGAGCAAGTCGGACTCTCTTTTCTTGAGTATAAAAAAGTGGACGGAGTATGGATTTACACCTTACTCAAGAGTAAACCTTGGACCTTTCATGACTATTTGACGTTTAGCATGGCTCTCGAGTTTATCACCACTTACAAGTACCGAATTCAATATGCCTATCACAAAGCACCAGAAGTGAATGACGCCATTAACCTTTTTCAAGACTGGTATGAATACACGAATTTTGCCAAAAATAAATATGTGATCAGCGCCAAAAATGATGCGATCTATTTTACATTTAAAAGTGAAGAAGAAGCGCTTGATTCCCGTAGTGTGCTTTATGAATTTGAACAGCTTTTAAAAGAATTAGGCTATCATTTGCAAATTGAAAAAACGATTATCAGCGAAGAAACCCCAGCAGAGGATGAATTCGTTTTATCAAATCCCGAAGTTGATGCCTTTATTTATGATGAAGAGGATGTTGTTGCGGAAGAAGGCGAAGATCCGTTTACAATCACTGATGAAAACGCCGCCCGTAGTTTAGAAGCGCACGCCGACATCAAGGATTTACTCGTTCATAATTATCAAAAAATGCTTGACGACCGCACGAAAAAACGTGGGCAACGGGTGTATGATCCGATAATGATTCAAGATATCAAACCGGAACTAAAAGGTAGTTCGGTTGATTTTGATGGGGAGATTTATAGCGCGGAACGTCGCCCCTCAAAAAATGCGATGACGTATATCTTTGGGGTTGGGAAAGACGCCGCGGGTATTATGGTTCGCTTCCGTGTCAATAAACGCGGGTCGAAACAAGATATTCTCCTAAAATCGCTAAAACCCGGAAAATTTATCCGCGTCCAAGGGGATGTTGATATTGATACGTATCGCGGTCAATCACTTTATGTTTTTGGACGCATTGTTGAAGAAATCAGTGCCCCACCCTTACCAACCGATGATTACGAAGGTGAAAAACGGATTGAACTTCATCTTCATACGAAAATGTCGCATCTTGATGCGGTGAGTGATATTGAAGAATACGTCCTTTTAGCGAAGAACATGGGCCATAAAGCGATTGCGGTCACCGATCATGGTGTCGTCCAAGCTTACCCAGACGCACAAAAAGTGGGTAAAAAGCATGGGGTAAAAATTATTTACGGCAGTGAACTATATTTAATTGATGAACAACTAAAGTTTGTGAATAATCCCGCCCCTATCATTTTAAATAATGCGACTTATGTTGTCTTTGACTTAGAAACAACCGGACTTAGTGCCCGTTATCATGACATTATTGAATTTGGCGCGGTGCGGGTTGAACATGGCCTTGTAACGTCGCGATTAGATATATTGATTCACCCCGGAAAAGGAAAAACCATTCCCGAACACATTACCCGAATTACTAAAATCACCAATGAGATGGTTCACGGCAAACCAGTGTTAGATGAGGTCCTTGATCAAATTCTTGATTTTCTAGGGGACAATATTTTGGTGTCCCATAATGCTGAGTTTGACTTAGGGTTTTTAAACGCAAGTTTAAAAGTTCGGGGCCGGAAGCCACTTTCAAATCCGACGGTTGACACCTTGACGTTATCCCGTTATTTATTCCCTGAATCACGGGGCCATAGTTTAGGGGTTTTAAGCCGAAACCTTGACGTTTTATATGATGAAGACGCTGCTCACCGCGCCGACTTTGACGCGGAAGTGTTAAATAGTGTGTGGCAAGCGATGTTAACAAAATTAACCGAAGTGGATAAATTTTTAACTCATGCCGGGCTTGTTGACTTAAAACTTCACCAAGCAGGGATTCAATATTTAAGACCCTTTCATGCAACCGTGTATGTGAAAAATAAAATAGGTCTTAAAGATCTATATAAAATTATAAGTGTCTCCCACACTGAGTATTCGACGGATATCCCGAAGACCCCTCGCTCAATGCTCAGTGCGATGCGTGATCATTTCCTCATTGGATCGGGATGCTTTAATGGCGAAGTATTCCAAACCGCTGCCCGCTTTGACGAAGATGCCCTTTTAAAAGTGATGGCATTTTATGATTTTATTGAAATTCAACCGTATAGTAACTATAGTTACCTCATCAACATGGGTGAACTAGATAGCGAAGAACACTTAATTAAAGTGATTGCCGATATTAAAAGTGCAGCTCAAAAACTGGGTAAACCACTTGTCGCAACGGGGGATGTCCATTACGCCTTACCGGAACAAAAGGTATACCGTGATGTCTATATTGTCGCCAAAGGCCTTAAAGGCGTTAAACATCCTTTAAATCCATATAGCCGTGAAAAAAGGCCCTCTTTTGAAAATCCAGACCAACATTATCGTTCAACCGTCGAAATGTTTGAAGAATTCCGCAAATTTGGCTTATTTACGGAAGAAGAACTACAATCAATGATTGTCACGATGCCCCATCGGATTAATGATTTAATTGAAGAATTCACACCTTTCACAAAAGAACTTTTTAAACCATCCATTGAAAATGTCGATCAATTATTAGAGTCGCTTGTTTTTAAAACCGCGACTGAAATGTATGGGGATCCCCTCCCGACTTTAATTAGTGAACGGATTACCCGTGAACTCGCCGGGATCATTAAAAATGGTTATGCCGTTATATATTACTTGGCCCATCAAATTGTCAAAAAAGCAACCGATAATCATTTTATTGTCGGCAGTCGAGGGAGCGTTGGTTCAAGTGTCGTCGCCCATTTTGCGAAAGTATCAGAAGTGAATCCGCTCCCACCACATTACTATTGCCCAAGCTGCAAATATAGTGATTTTCATAATGAGGAAAAAGTATTATCGGGCTTTGATTTACCGCCCCGAGCATGTCCGCAATGCGGGCATGACTTAAAGCGCGATGGTCAAAACATTCCGTTTGAAACTTTCCTTGGCTTTGAAGCCGATAAGATTCCCGATATTGACCTTAACTTCCCTGAAGACTTTCAAAAAGAAGCCCATAACTACACGAAGGAGCTTTTTGGTGAAGACAATGCGTTCCGAGCCGGAACGATTCAAACCGTCGCGGCAAAAACGGCCTACGGCTATGTTTTAAACTATTTTGAAACGAAAGAAATCTATCGTGATGAAGTATCCAGTGAAACAGTCGCGTATCTCGCAAGTCACGTTGCGGGTGTCAAACGGACGACAGGACAACATCCAGGCGGTATTATTGTTATTCCAAGTGAATATGATGTCTATACGTTTACCCCTGTTCAATACCCCGCAAGTAATACGGAAAGTGACTGGTTAACGACGCACTTTGACTATAACTCACTTCACGATAACTTACTTAAACTCGATTTACTTGGGCATAAAGACCCAGTTGCCTTAAAGATGCTTTGTGATTTAACCGGCGTTAACTTTGAAGATGTCCCAACGAGCGACCCGGGGGCATTATCCTTATTTTCAAGTGTCGAGGCCCTTAAGCTAAAGGCAAACCCCTTAAAAGAAATCACCGGTGCGCTTGGTTTACCAGAATTTGGTACCCAGTTTGTCCGTCAAATTTTAGTGGACGCGAAACCAAAAACCTTTAATGATTTAGTTATTGTTTCGGGGCTCAGCCATGGCACGGGGGTGTGGCGCTTTAACGCCGATGATCTCATTAAAAGTGGGCTTGCAACCCTGACTGGTGTGATTGGGTGTCGTGACGACATTATGACGTATCTTATTCGCCAAAACATGAATGAAAAAGATGCATTCACGATTATGGAAAGTGTTCGTAAAGGCAACAGTATTGATCCAGCGCTTGAACAAAGAATGCGGGAAGCTGGGGTGCCGGATTTCTATATTGAATCTTGCCAAAAGATTGAATATTTATTCCCACGTGCCCACGCCGCAGCCTATGTCATTATGGCGGTGAAAGTCGCTTGGTTTAAACTTTATTATCCGCTTGAATACTATGCCACTTTCTTTACGATCCGCGGAGACGCTTTTGACCTTAAAACAATGGTCAGTGGAGAAGAAGCCATCCTTAAAGTCCTCAATGACTTCCAAGGTCAACGGATGAATCAAGATCTCAATAACCGTGACTTAAATATTATTGAAAATCTTCAACTCACCTTAGAAATGATTAACCGCGGGTATCATTTATCAAATGTTGATATTTATAAGAGTCAGGCCCGTGAATTCATTGTTGATAAAAAAAATAATCAAATTATTCCGCCTTTTATTGTTATTAAAGCCTTGGGTGAAGGCACCGCCGAAAGTGTGGTGGAAGCGCGTAAAGATGGCGCGTTCTTAAGTATTGAAGATCTCGTTAGTCGGACCCGCCTTAACACTTCAAACATTGAAAGTTTAAAAGAGTTAGGGGCGTTAAATGACCTTCCTGAAAGCAACCAAATTAGTTTATTCGACTTTGGCGATTATTAATCGTTAAGAATATCTTTAAAATCTTGGGCAAGGCGTCTACTCTTTGGAATGTAGATGCCTTTTTCGTAATAAGTGATGAGTTTTCGTTGCGCAGCCTTAATATATTTAAAACTCGCAATCGAAAGATAATAAAAAGCATAGGCAAAACGGTCTTCACCGAGTTCAAGGGCATTTTCATAATACTCAATTAACGGCATAAACGCATTTTCATAATCAAGATCTGCCGCTAGTTTAAGTAGTTCACCACTAATTTTATTTTCATGGGCAAACTTTTTTGCTAAACGATAAGATTCTTCGCCAACGAAATCAATGGCGTTTTTCCCGGACTGGCGGGCGGTAAGGACGAGTTTTCTTTTGGCGTCATCAACATCACCTTTTCGCACCGCTTCGGCGGCTAAAAGATAGGTCGCGTAACTTAAACCCGAAGCACTATAAAAGGTTAGAAGACTGATTTTTTCTTCATGCTTAAAACCAATGAAATGATGATTGAGGCAATAGATGAAAAGGAGAAGGTTACCTTTTTTGAGTTCACGGTGGATGACTTTTATTGAGGACTTATCGTTAGACAAATATTTGGTGATGAGATTAATAAAAGGCACTAACGGGTACTTTTTGTTTTGATTAATGGCGGTTTGGAGAAGATCCCACTTTCCACCTCGGATATGTTTTCCGTCGAGAATATCGATGATAATCGGAAGGAAGGGATGTTTTTTGTAGATTGTCTCTTTTGTAAATTTAGCGAGAATATCTTTTTTTGCTTGGTTATCTAAATAGATAAAAGAGACTTTAAGGTAATTGATGAAGTCGATGTTAATATGGTCAAAATGAAGGGATGAACCTTCATAGTGATTGAGATCATTTAAAAGCGATAAAAAGTAATCACCAAGATTAAGTGTCCCGTTTAATGCCTTTTGTTTCATGACACCATTGTATCATTAATAACCGCTTCATTCCGCCTTTTTTAGAGGATTTTCTTTTGCAAAATAATGAATTGGAGTATAATATCATTTGCAGTCGGGATGTAGCACAGCTTGGTAGTGCGTCTGGTTCGGGACCAGAAGGTCGCAGGTTCGAATCCTGTCATTCCGACCATTTTTTATTTCAATCGCTAGCGGCATCAACATGCTGACTGGCGTTTTTTTATTAATTCTTCATCGATTCACGAAGAATAAAAAAGGATACTTTGAGCATATGCCCGGTGATCAACCTATCATTAACGGGAAAGCATGCGAAAACCCTGGAACTATAGTAAAGGTTGTATTTGTCGCACTTAATGGCCATAATGGTCACTATAGTGTCATGAAGTATAAATTTGTTAAGAAAATAGTGAAATTGTTCATTGCTTCATTTTTTATTTTTGGCAGCAACATTAGTTGTAGTAAACAAAGTTTTCAAGTCTCTTTATATATCGATATCCCCGCAAATATGGCACAAAGTGAAGTGGTAAGATCCTATTTGCACGGCATCGATTATCTCTTATCGGATAATAAAACCCTCAATTTTTCTTTTGAATACTACAATAGATACCACCTTCTTAAGCAAGACTTAAATCAAGAAAAAATAGATATTGTCATTGCGTCTCATGAGTTTGATAAGTATGGTTTGACTCCTGTGATTAGTCCTTACTTCAAACCGTTAGATGTTAGCTATGATACGGAAGCCCCACTTTTCCCAATGAGCCCAGGCATGAAAAATGATGTCAAGGAACTAATCCAACTGGTGGAAGAAACAGGTGTGTCACGCCCACTTATTCTTTATAGTGATGAACCAATGATTGAAGCAATTGTCGCGGATGTCATCACGTATCAAACGCTTTTATATAGCCCCATAAAAATTGAACAAGATACTCAAAACTATGAAGGGGTTTATAAATACATCTCGAACTTAGAGACGGATGCTTTTATCTTACTTCTTAATCCGCATGATTTTATTAGCCTTTATTATCATCTCGTTTATAAGGGAAACGAAACACCCGTTTATCTACCTTCATTTGTCGCCCGTTATCATCCCGAAGTCTTACGTGATCACTTGCCATTTCCATTAACTTACTTTAAGACGGCTTCACTTATTAATGACGAATTGTCTTTAGAAACAGTTTTAAAAGCTTCATCTTATTTCAATTCATTAAATGTGAGTGAACAATCCATGATTATTCGTCACAAGGATTTCTTTAATGAGGGCTACGCGGTGGGGACTCTGATTAGAGAAGTTCTTAATAATGTTTCATCAATGAATCATAAACCAAATGAAGACGTCATTAAGAAACTTCACGCCTTATATAAAACGATTCCTTTTTCATTTGAAGCATATAATAAATAGAGAAGCCATCACGATATAGGAATATTTGCATGGCTTTCATGTTTCGTTTAAAATCTAACCAAGGAGAAATCATGATGCAGCAAAATCTAGATAAGAAATATATTAAATTAAGTAATGGGGAAACCCTTGCCTATCTTGAAAAAGGAAGTGGGGACAAAACCCTCCTCTTAATTCACGGCAATATGAGTAGCAGTGTTCATTATTTACCGCTTATTAACCGTTTACCAGATGACCTCCATGTCATCGCCGTCGACTTACGTGGCTTTGGTGACAGTTCTTATGTTAAAGGTTTTAATCACCTTAATGAATTAGCCGAAGACGTCGTGCTTTTTATTGAAACGTTAAAACTTAAGACCCCCCTTAGTGTCGCCGGCTGGTCAGCAGGGGGCGGTGTCGCCCTGAGCCTAGCGAGCCATCATCCGTTACTAGTTGAAAAAGTAATTCTTGTTGATAGCATGTCCTATCGTGGACTGCCGATTTACGAAAAAGACGCCAAAGGGCAAATGATCCTCACTGCCCCATATAAAAGTAAGGAAAAAATGGCGCAAGACCCGATTCAAGTTGCCCCGTTACTAAAAGCAATCGAAGGCAAAGACCGCGCCTTTATGGATTATGTGTGGAACTTAACGATTTATAACGTCAATAAACCAACCCCAGAAGAAAATGATCTCTACATGACGGAAACATTTAAACAACGGTGCCTTGTTGATCTTGACTGGGCCTTAACCCAACTTAATTTAGGCGTTGGCCTGAGTTACTCGGGCATTGAAGGCGATAAGAAGATTGTCAATATGCGCGCTAAGCTTTTAGCAATTTATGGCCTTGATGATAAAGTCGTGCCTGAATTCATGGCCCGTGAAACCGTGGGGGCGTTAGGCAATAAAGCACGGCTTATCACCTATAAAAAATGCGGACATAGCCCGCTTGTTGATAAACCAAATGAATTAACCAAAGATATTTTAGACTTTCTTCACGAATAAGCCTTTTTCAATACCGTCAAACAAATTATCGACGAGGTGATCAATCATCTCGTCTTTTTGTAAATGGGGTTCAAACATTGTGATTTGGAGCCCGACAAAGTTACTAATACCCATTAAGGCATAACTAAGGGTCTCTAAATCGATATCCACGATTTCGCCTTCTCCTAAAGCTTCTCTTAGACCACGCACATAGCGAGCACTAAAATCTTTATAGTAGTTCACAAATAAGGACTTATCGACTTGCAAGGCTTGCCAAATAACGGTATAGGCATACGGATAATCACGGATATATTTAATAAAGGCTTTCATCCCGGCCCGTTCGGCTTCGCGTCTCGTCTTCGCGGCTTGGATTGCTTTGGTCGTATGGGTCCGAATCACATGTCCAAGTTCTAATAACACAAAACGATAAAGACTATATTTGTCGCAGAAGTAAATATAAAAGGTCCCAACCCCGACCCCGGCATCGCTGGCGATTTCGGCAATCGTCGTTTGGTGATACCCTTTCGTATGAAAAAGGGTGGTCGCTGAGCGAACCAATGCGTCAAAGGTTTTTTGTCCACGTTTGGTTAACGGTTTGGTAATGCCATTCATTGGGTTTTATTATAGCAAAGAAAACGGAATGTTTGCAAACATGAAGAAGTATTCACATTCTACTTGACAGCGCTTTCAGGTTTTGACAAAATGTAATTAGAATCGTGTCACAGACGTCTCAGTGGCACTAAACTGAGGGGGAAAATCATGAATAAAGTCTTTATTGTCGCAGCCAAAAGAACGGCAGTAGGATCTTTTTTGGGTACACTCAAAAATGTCCATCCAGCCGATTTAGGAGCCGTTTTAGTCAAAGACGTTCTAAGTAGTAATAAACTTAGTGGTAAAGAAATCGATGAAGTAATCATCGGTAATATTTTAAGTGCCGGTTTAGGTCAAGGCATTGGTCGTCAAATCGCCATCAAAGGTGGGGTTGACGAAAGTATTCCAGCTTATAGCCTTAACATGTTATGCGGTTCAGGCATGAAAGCCGTCATCACCGCCTATACAAATATTAAAGTAGGCCTTCACAATCTCGTCTTAGCGGGTGGGGTTGAAAGTATGAGCCGCGCGCCATACTTATTAAATAATGATGTCCGTAGTGGGATTAAAATGGGTGATGTGGTCGCAAAAGATCATATGCTTGTTGATGCTTTAACTGATGCCTTCAACAATGTCCATATGGGTATTACCGCTGAAAACATTGCCGAAAAACATCATTTAACCCGTGAAGAACAAGATCAGTTCGCACTCAATTCACAACATAAAGCGATCGCTGCCGTTGACGCCGATCGTTTTAAAGACGAAATCGTCCCGCTTACCGTCAAGGTGGGCCGTGATGAAGTAGTCTTTGATAAAGACGAATATCCAAACCGGACAACCAATTTAGAAAAATTAGCGAAATTACGGCCTGCCTTTAAAAAAGATGGGACCGTGACTGCTGGTAATAGTAGCGGCATTAATGATGGCGCGAGCATCATCTTACTGGCGAGTGAAGAAGCCATTAAAAAATACGGCTTAACACCCCTTGCGGAAATTGTTGGGGTTGGGCAAGGTGGGGTCGATCCATTACTCATGGGTTTAGGTCCAGTGCCAGCCACACGCAATGCGCTTAAGGCCGCTAAATTATCCTTAAAAGACATTGATTTAATCGAATTAAATGAAGCCTTTGCCGCGCAAAGCTTAGGCGTTGTCAAAGAATTATCAGAAGAACATGGCGATACCATTGAACACATTATGTCCCGGACAAATGTCAATGGTGGTGCGATTGCCCTTGGCCACGCGGTTGGTAATAGTGGTTCAAGAATTATCGTGACCTTGGTCCATGAGATGGCAAAACGAAATGCAAAATTAGGGCTTGCAAGCCTGTGCATTGGTGGCGGGATGGGAACAGCCGTCATCGTAAAAAGAGTATCATAAATAAAGGAGATAGAAATAAATTTATGGGAAGATTACAAGGAAAAGTCGCATTAGTGACAGGTGCTGCTAAAGGATTAGGTCAAGTGATGGCGGAAGCTTTCGCAAAAGAAGGCGCAGTTGTTTACGCTGCTGATATGGCCCCACTTGCCTATGATGCAAAGAATGTCTCAGGTGTCATTTTAAATGTCACCGATGTCGCACAAGTCAAAGAAGTCGTCGAAATGATCAAAGCCAAACATGGCAAAATTGATGTTTTAGTCAATAACGCCGGGATTACGGCTGATAAATTAACGGTTCGGATGGATGATGCCATGTGGGACCGTGTGATTAACGTTAACTTAAAAGGTGTCTTTAACCTCACCCGTGAAGTGGGTCCTTTAATGGAACAAACCGGTGGTGGTTCAATTATTAATATTTCTTCTGTCGTCGGTGTCTTCGGTAATATCGGCCAAGCAAACTATGCGGCCAGTAAAGCCGGCGTCATTGGGATGACAAAATCATGGGCCAAAGAATTTGCTCGTAAAGGAGTCCCAGTCCGTGTTAACGCGATTGCTCCAGGATATATGATGACTGATATTCTTAAAACCGTTCCACAAGATTTACTTGATGGTTTTGCCAAACTTACCATGCTTGGCCGCCTTGGTCAACCTGAAGAATTAGCAGGACCCGCTGTTTTCTTAGCGAGTGACGAAGCAAGTTATGTCACAGGTCACGTCCTAGAAGTGTCCGGAGGCATGAGACTATAATGTCGAAGAAAGACGTTGTTGGGATAGTCGGTACTGGTGTTTATTTTCCACACAAGGTGATGACCGCCAAAGAAATTGCCGATGCAACAAATGGTATTTGGAGTGAAGAAAACGTCATCGCCAAACTCGGGATTAAACAAAAGCCTGTCCCAGGTGATGGTCCTGAAGACGGCACCCAAGAAATGGGCGCCCTGGCGGCTTTAGACTTACTGAAAAATACAGGCTTTGATCCCAAAGCCATTGATGTCATTTTAAGTGTGGGTGAAGAATGGAAAGAATATCCATTAACGACCAGTGCCCTTTATGTTCAAGATCGGATCGGTGCAACCAATGCTTGGGGCATTGACGTCGCCAATCGTTGCTGCACAACCGTGACCGCGATGAAGATGGCGAAAGATATGCTTTTAGCCGATGACGAAATTAACACGGTCCTCATTGTCGGTGGCTACCGGAATGGTGATTTCGTTGATTACACTGATAAAAATATGTCGATGATGTATAACTTAGGGGCCGGCGGTGGTGCGATTCTTTTAAAGAAAAATCACCATTCAAACTTACTCTTAGGTTCACATATTGTCAGTGATGGTTCGTTAGCCCGTAGTGCCGGGGTCGAAATTGGCGGCACCGCGAAACCATACACCAAAGAAAACTTAGAAGAAGGTAAGAAGTCCTTACGGCTTATGGATCCCGTTAGAATGAAGGATCGTCTTAATGCCGTGAGTATGGATAACTGGTATAAATGTATCGATGAATCCTTACGGAAATCACATTTAACCCGTAAAGATCTTGGTTTCTTAGCCATTCTTCATATGAAACGCAGTGGCCATGAAGCAATGGTCGCTGAACTCGGACTTAAACCCGAACAAAGCATCTATTTAGAAGATTATGGCCATATTGGTCAGATCGATCAAATTTTATCCATTCATTTAGGCGTTCAAAGCGGCCAAATTAAAGACGGCACTGTTATTGCGATGATTGCGGCTGGGATTGGTTATGTTTGGGCGGCAAATGTGATTAAATGGGGAAAGGCGTAGTATGGACTTTGCCCTTTTCCTACAATTATTAGCGAATGCGTTCTTACCAACGGCACTTTTAGTGTTGTCATCGTTTGCGATTATCTTAATCTTTAAGACATCGACAACAACGAACTTCGCCCAAGGCATGATTTCAACATTTGGGGCATATGTCACCGCATTATTCTTTTCAAAATTTGGGATTCCGATTTATTGGTCAATCCTCGTTGGGGTTGTCTTCGGATTCTTAGTTGGTGTGTTTGTTGATCGCGGTATTATTCGCCGGGCTAAAATTGTCACCCCTGTCGGTAAGCAAATGATTACGATGGGTATTGTTTTAATTTTATTAGGGATTATTCCCTTGTTTGTGTCGTTTGCGGGTGATATTCAAGTCCCCCCGATTGTCAGTGGCAGTGTACGGCTCATTTATGATGAAGTCCGTGGTTATTACCGGGTGATTATTAGTAATCACGCTCTCGTAGCCCTCATTATTTCATTAGCCATTTTAGCCATTTTATTCTTCAGTCTTAAATTCACCCGTTGGGGTTTAGCTGTCCGGGCGACTGCTAATAATGAAAAAGTGGCGAGTATGATGGGCATTAATACCAAAATGATTACGGCCGTTAGTTGGGCGATTGCCGGTGGGATTGGCTCTTTAGCCGCCAGTTTCCTTGCGGGAACGATGAGTCTTTTAACCACGAGTGAAGTGGGGATGATGACAACCGTTCAAATTCAAGGCTTCCTTGCTGCGGTTCTTGGTGGGTTCTCAACCTTCCATGGTCCAGTCGTTGCGGCTTTCATTATTACCATTACTCGTAGCTTTAGTGATTATTTCTTATCCCAATATAGTACCTTTATTATTTACGGGATTGTCTTACTCGTCGTGATGATTAAACCATATGGCTTATTCGGCAAGAAAGTGATTAAAAAGGTGTAATTGTATGAATTTTAAAAATACCATGCACCGTATCGGTCTCTTTGTAAAAAAGAATGCGTATGCGCATTTTGTCGTCTTTGGTCTCTTACTGGTGGTCGTTAATTTATTACGCGGCATTGTGTTCAATAATTTCTTTGTGAATACAGTTGGCATTTTCTTAATCTTCTCGATTGCCGTTTTAGGTTTCTATGTCTTACTAGGTTATGGCGGTCTTGCCTCACTGGGGACCTCATCCTTTATCGGGCTTGGGGCCTTCTTAGCCCGTTACTTTGTCCATGTCCTTAATATGCCATTTATGATAGGATTAGTCCTTATCATGCTGATTGGGATTATTCTTGGGGTCGGGGTTGGCTTTATCTCGCTTCGGATTGAAGGGATGTATCTCGCCATTATTACACTTGCGATTTCCGAAATTGTCGTGGCGTTATTCCGTTTAACTGCCCTTAACGGCTTAACCGGTAACTTTAACGGCGTATCGATGCCAAGGAAAAGTATTCTCTTTGGCCTCATTTCGCTGACAACTGAAAATATGTTTGTTGTCATCGTGATTTTCTTTGTGATCATTATGGCGCTTGTTTATAACCTAACAAAAAGCCCGGTTGGCCGCGCCATGCTTTCAATGAAGAATAGTGAAAGTGCGGCCCAAACAATGGGTGTTAACTTACTTAAATATCGGATTTTAGCCTTCGTCGTTGCCTCCGTCTTAGCGATGGTTGCTGGTTTCCTTTATATGTTTAATCAACGTTTCGCGATCTTAACGGAATGGAATCTTAATATGTCCCTTAACGTTCTGGCAGCGGTGGTTATCGGTGGCACGGCCTCCATCTGGGGTATCGTTGGCGGCGGGTTCTTGATCTTCGGCATTAATGCTTTCTTAAAAAACATTGATGTCTTTGTGAAATACCCAAGCTTAACCCTTATCTTTAACGGGTTACTCATGATTATCGTCGTTTTATTCTACCCTGGTGGCCTCAGCCAACTTTACTTTAAATCAAAATATTATGTGACGGCTTGGCTCAAAGAGCGCAAAGCCAAAACAGCATTAAAAAAAGGAGGGAATCAAGATGAAGTTACTGCGCAAAACTAAGCAACCGAAAAAAGATCTTCCTATCCTTAATGAAGATGTCGTCTTAAGTGTCCGTAACCTTACCATGAAGTTTGGTGGCTTGACCGCCGTCAATGATTTATCAATTGACGTTAAACGCGGCGAGATTTTTGGCCTCATTGGTCCAAACGGGGCCGGGAAGACAACCGTCTTTAACTGCATTACCCAGTTTTATAAACCAACAAGTGGCGATGTCTACTTCCAAGGTGAGGGAGGCAAAGTCGTTCACTTAAATGATGTCAAAGTGAGTGATGTTATTAAGCATGGTATTATTCGTACCTTCCAAAACGTTGAACTCGTTTGGGAATTAACGGTTCTTGAAAACCTTTTAGTGACCCATACCACCCATCATAAAGCAATTATTGCCGGTTCAATTTTGAAACTCCCGCATACCCGTAAAGAGGAAGCAAAAATACGTGAAAAAGCACTCAATATCCTAGCGTTTTTAGGGCTTTTCCAATACAAAGACATTAGTCCCTATGGGCTTCCCTATGGTATACTAAAGAAGATAGAATTAGCTCGTACGCTCATGGTTGATCCGAAATTAATTATTCTTGATGAACCTGCAGCCGGACTAAACGATAGTGAAACTGCTGAGCTCGCGCGAACAATCGATATGATTCGTTCGATGTATAACACCACCATCTTTTTAGTCGAACATGATATGAAACTGGTGATGGGTATTAGTAATACCGTGTGTGCCATTAACTTTGGAAAAATGCTGATGGTTGGCACCCCACAAGAATGTCAAGCAAACGTTGCCGTTCGTGAAGCGTATTTGGGGAGTGAATAACAATGACGGAAACAATCTTAAAACTTGAAAATTTACACGTCAAATATGGTCCGATTGAAGCGATCAAAGGCGTTAACATGGAAGTCAAAAAAGGCCAAATCGTTGCGATTTTAGGCGCGAATGGTGCGGGGAAATCAACGATCATTAAAACGATTAATGGGCTTAATAAACCAAGTAGCGGTAACGTCTTCTTCGACGGAAAACGTATTGATGGACTTGCCCCCAATGTGATTTCATCAAAAGGGATTATTACTTCTCCAGAAGGTCGTTTAATCTTTACGGAATTAACCGTTGAAGAAAACTTAATGGTTGGCACCTACTCCATTCGTAAACGCGTTGATAATATGCGTCAAGAAATAAAGGATAATCTGGCCAAAGTCTATGACTTATTCCCAATCTTACTGGAACGTAAAAAACAACGGGCGTCAACGTTATCGGGCGGTGAACAACAAATGCTCGCCATTGGTCGCGCATTGATGGGTAAACCAAAACTACTCGTGCTTGATGAACCAAGTCTTGGTCTTGCGCCCCTTATTATTCAAAATATCTTTACCATTATTGGTAAAATTGCTGCCGAAGGTACCTCGGTCTTCATCGTTGAACAAAATGCGTTACAAACGTTGAAAATAGCCGATTATGCCTACCTGCTCGAACTTGGTAGAATCAAATTAGAAGGTAAACCAAGCGAGCTCCTGCAAAATGACGAACTCATATCCGCCTATCTAGGCGGTTAAGATAAAAAGGAGGAAAATATGAGGAAGAAATTAGGTCTATCCCTCTTAATGCTCTCAGCGTTCAGCGTTGCAGCATTAACAGGCTGTGCCCCAAAAGGGCAACAAGGTGTTACCAAGACGAAGATTATCATTGGTAATACAGCCGCGACGAGCGGTGGCTTTGCAACCGTTGGTGTGCCATTCAACGCTGCACTCAAAGCCCGGATGTCCAAGCTTAACGAGGCTGGTGGCTTCCGTGATCGTGTGGTCGAACTCAAGCACTATGATGATCAATTTAGTGCCACTGAAGGTTTAACCTTAACGAAGAAACTCGTTGAAGACGACAAAGTATTCGCGCTTGTCGGCCACTTTGGTACCCCAACAGTCGGTGCAACGCTTGATTTCATCAAAGAAACTGGTGTCCCAATGGTCTATGCCGCAACCGGTATTAACGCCTTATATACAGAAGAAGAAGTTGGAAACCCAGTCTTCGCCGTCCAACCTATTTATCGCACAGAAGGCCGTGTTATGGCCGCCCGTGTATTAGCCGAAACCGCTCAATTCGGTGAAGTCTCTAAAGTCGCTGTCTTCTATACTGCTGAAGATGCTGGCCGTTCCATCCTTGCCGGTGTCGAACAACAAATGGCCGCGCTTGGTCGGACGACTGATTTAGTGAAGTTTGAAGGGGCACCAGATGCCACTGACTACAACTCAATCGCCACCGCCATTAAAGAAGCCAATGTTGATGCCATTATTGGTGCTGCTAACCAAGTCCCATTTGGTAAATTCCTTGCCTCATTAGCACTTCAAGAAGTTGACGCCCCAGTCATTACATCTTACGTTAACGCTAATACCACGGCAATTAACAAAGATCACATCAGTGCAACTCGCCGTGTCTTTGCCAACGCATGGGTCGACGTTTATAGTGCAAACTTCGGTGTCCAATATGGAGAATTCGTCGCAACCATCAATAATGCCAAAACTGTTGGAGCTATTACGGCTGACGAAGAAACCGTTGCTTTAGGTGCTGGTTTTGCCTACGCCTTAGCTGGTTACATCGCTGCTGAAACCTTTATTGCTGGTCTTAACGCCTTAGGTGAAGACGATGAAATTACCTGGGCCAACTACATTGCCGCCCTTGAAAAAGGACCAATCGACCTTCCATTCACCAATGGTGTTGATTTCTCCGGTGGTAAACGTTGGGGTATTGACCAATTAGTCTTAACCGAACGTGTCTTTATTCCTAAAGATGCCTTTGGTGAAGGAAACCCAGCTGCTGATTATGATGGCTTTATTAAAGCCGTTGATGCCGAACCATTAGCCGATATCGTCGCTAAAATCGCTGCTTAGTCTTACTAAACTTTTACTGATTTAGGGGGAGGGCATTCCCCTCCCCCTTTCTTTACTTAAACGTTCACATCAAGGGAGATAAATATATATGAACTATCAACATAAACTAATCACTGTCGAGGAAGCCTTAAAACTTGTAAAAAGTGGCGATCAAATCTTTAGTGGCATGATGGCCGCAGAAGGAAGACTATTTCTTTCACGCCTTCATGAACTTGACCCGAAGATTAAAAATGTGACCGTTACGAACTGTTTACCGATGCTCGATGCGCCCTTTTTTACAGAAAAGGAATACGCGGATCGCTTTCGCGTTGATAGTTGGTTTTTAAGTGGTGCCTTACGGAAAGCAATGAGTAACGGCAATATTCGTTATATCCCGAATCACTTGCACCTTGCGGCCACCGACCGGCTCGCCCATGTTAAGCCTGATATTTATATTGGCAATGCGACGATGCCTGATAAAAATGGTTTTATGTCTTTATCTCTTTCTAACGTTTACGAAAAACGGACGATTAAAGAAGCTAAAATTACGATTTTAGAAATTAATCCAAACTTACCACGCACCCATGGGGATGTTGAAATCCATATAGATGAAGTCGATTACCTTATTAAGACGGATTACGAAGTACCCGTTTTACCTGACGGCGAAATAACCGAAAAAGATAAAATCATCGGTAACCTTATTGCTGAACGTATTAACGACGGTGACTGTTTACAACTTGGGATCGGCGGTATCCCAAACGCGGTCGCGAATGCCTTAGTGCATAAAAAAGATTTAGGCGTTCATACCGAAATGCTGACGACAGGCTTTATGAAATTATATAAAGCTGGCGCCATCAGTGGGAAATTTAAGAAAACCCACCCTGGTAAAATGGTCGCTTGTTTTGCCTTAGGAACACGAGAACTTTATGACTTTTTAGATGATAACCCGCTGGTCCAAATTCTTGACGGTCATTACGTTAATGATCCGTATGTGATTGGCCTTAATGATAATCAAGTTTCGATTAACTCGACGATTGAAATTGACTTAACGGGTCAATGCTGTAGTGAAGCGATTGGTCCGCGTCAATTTAGCGGTACCGGCGGGCAAGTCGACACCGCAACGGGCGCGCAACGAAGTAAGGGTGGACGTTCTTTTATTGCCCTATATAGTACCGCGCTTGTGCGTAATCCGGATACGGGTGAACGCGAAGAAGTCAGTAAAATCGTGCCGATGCTTAAACCAGGTTCACCTGTTACCTTATCACGTAACGATATTGAATATGTTGTGACTGAATACGGGATGGTGCACTTAAAAGGCACGACCATTAAAGAAAGAGTCGAACGTCTTATTAGTATTGCTCACCCTAAATTTCGTGAAGGACTTATGCGTGAGGCCGTTAAAGTCGGCCTTCACCCTGGTAAATAACGATGGCGTTATTCAGTTATCAAGGCTATCACTTTTATTATGAAGTGCATGGTGACATGACAAACCCTTTTATCTTACTGAATGGGGTGATGATGTCAACTAAATCATGGACGCCTTTTGTTGATGAATTTAAAGAAAAGAATACGTTAATTCTTTTTGACTTTCTAGATCAAGGCCAAAGTAGTAAGGCAACGGAAAACTATACCCAAGATTATCAAGTTGAACTTCTTAAAGCTTTTCTTGATTTCTTAAAAATCACTCATTTACCGATTGTTGGCATTTCTTATGGTGGCGAAGTGGCCCTCCAATTTGCGGCCAAATACCCGCAATATGTCGAACGATTAGTCTTACTTAATACGTGTGCCTTTACGTCACCCTGGCTTAAAGATATTGGTGACGCCTGGAATAAAGCCGCGGCGACGGGGGACGGCAGAGCCTATTACCTAACGTCAATTCCGATGATCTACTCGCCCGCTTTCTACACCAAAAATCTTGCCTGGATGAAGCGGCGCGAAGAATTTTTAACGCCGATCTTTAGTAATAAAGTGATTGTTGATGCCTTTGTGCGGCTGACGAAAAGTGCCGAAAACCATGATGTGCGGGATAAGTTAAGTTCAATTACCGCTCCCACATTAATTATCAGCAGTCGTCAAGACTACTTAACACCGATTGAAGACCAAGTTTATCTTGCAGAACGGATGCCCCATAACGATCACATCATTATTGAAAATGCCGGTCATGCGAGTATGTATGAACGGCCCGGTCTTTTTGTTAGTCTTGTGCTTGGCTTTGTGAATAAGAAAGATAAGACGTATATTATTTAGGTTTTCTTAATTATTAAGACATCCTTTAACGTCTCAGGCAAACTGAGGCGTTTTTTTAAAAGATATAGTAAAATAATCTCATGAAAGAAATCTATGCAGGAGGGGGTTGTTTCTGGGGCGTTGAAGCCTATTTTAAACTCATCCCCGGTGTCAAAAAAACAAAAGTCGGTTACGCGAACTCGCTTATTGATAGCCCAAGTTATGAAGCTGTTTGTAGTGGGGCGACAAATGCGGTTGAAGCGACATACTTAATGTATAACCCCAAAGTCATCACCTTAGAGAAGATCTTAAGTTATCTATTTCGCATTATTGATCCAACGTCTTTAAATAAACAAGCAGGCGACATTGGCACTCAATATCGAACTGGGGTTTACTTTAGTGATCCAAGCGACGAAGCCATCATTAAAAAATTCTTAGCCGAGCAACAAAAAAATTATAAAGCGCGCATTGTCGTGGAGAATAAGCCCTTATTAAACTTTTATGACGCGGAACTTTATCATCAAGACTATTTAACGAAGAATCCCTATGGGTATTGCCATATCTCATTAAATGATTTAAAGCCCGAAGAAAAGAAAGTCAATAAGCGGATGCTTTATAGTGACTTATTACGGCACGCGGAAGTTCTTTTTACCAAAGACTCGCATCCCTTAAGTGTTTTAAGTAATATGAGCGCCCTCATCAAAGACACCTTTACCAAAGTGTCATGGGCGGGCTTTTATCTAGATAACGGCAAACACCTCTTTCTTGGCCCATTTCAAGGCAAAGTGGCCTGTGAAACGATTGCCTATACAAAAGGCGTTTGCGGGGCTTCTTTTTCGAGTCAAAAAGCGCTTATTGTCCCGGACGTTCATGAATTTCCCGGCCATATTGCGTGTGACGAAGGCTCAAATAGTGAGATTGTCTTACCCTTATATAACGCGCATGATGAACTCATTGGCGTCCTTGATTTAGATTCTCATGATTATGATTATTTTGATGAAGAAGATGAGCGTTACTTACGTGTTTTGCTTAACCTCATCAAAAAATACTTAACCAACCACTATAGACTTTAAAATAGGGTCACCATTTAAGGTGGACCCCTAAGGAGCACAATATGATTATCGGTACTGTCAAAGAAATAAAAGCCCAGGAATATCGGGTCGGTCTTTCCCCCAGTAGTGTCAACGAATATATCTTAAACGGCCACTCAGTCCTTGTCGAAAAAGGCGCGGGTGAAGGGGCTGGTTTTAGTGACGAAGAATACCGTCACTATGGCGCGAAGATTGTTGATTCCGCCAAAGAAGTATGGGACACGGTTGATATGATCGTCAAAGTCAAAGAACCACTTGAAAAAGAATACGGTTTCTTTCGAGAAGGTCTTATTATCTATACCTTCCTCCATCTGGCGGCGAATGAAGAACTAACGAAAAAACTTCTTGAACATAAAGTGACTGGTATCGCTTATGAAACGATCAGTGAAGACGGCAAAACATTGCCGTGCTTACGACCGATGAGTGAAGCCGCCGGACGCTTAAGTGTTCTTGAAGGCGTCAAATACTTACAAAAGCCGTTTGGGGGCCGTGGATTACTTCTTTCTGGTCTTCCGGGCGTCAAAAGGGCACGGGTGATGATTATTGGCGCGGGTGTTGTCGGCATGAACGCGCTTAAAATGGCAGTCGGACTTGAAGCACGGGTCACCATTCTTGATGTTAATCTCCAACGGCTTGTGGAGATTGATACCCTTTACGGTGGACGAGTGACGACTCTATATAGTAGTGAAGCGAATATTCGTGAAACGATTAAAAGTCAAGATCTCGTCATTGGGGCGGTTCTTATTCCGGGGGCGAAAGCACCAAAACTGATTAAACGAGAATATTACAAAACAATGGCACCTGGAAGCGTCATTGTCGACGTCGCCATTGACCAAGGCGGATCCACGGAAGTGAGTCGACCGACGACGCATCTTGATCCGGTCTTTACAGTTGATGGAATTACCCATTACTGTGTCGCGAATATGCCAGGAGCAGTCGCCCTGACCACAACGGAAGCCCTTAATAACGCGACGCTTCATTACGGCTTAAAGATTGCGCGAGGAAAAGAAAAAGCGCTTGAAACGCTTGCCATAAGAAGAGGCGTTAATACCTATAAAGGAAAACTAACGAATGAAGAAGTCGCCAATGCCTTTGGACTCTCATATTCAAATATTCTAGATCTATAAATATTTTATAATCTCAATGTGATTTTTCTTAATATATCTTTCTTTTTGGTTTATAATTAAACCACGCCTCCGTGGTGAAATTGGTAGACGCGTTGGACTCAAAATCCAATAGTAGCGATACTGTGTCGGTTCGAGTCCGACCGGAGGCACCAAACTAATGAAGATACCCCAAGATATTGGACCTAATAAGGTTGAGATATAAGGGTTTTTTCTTAGGATATTCAAGTATAATATATTTCTTATGATTCGTTAGATATCAAAGATTAAATAGAAAGAGTATTTTTTTCAATTTCTTAATAAACAGTGCGAAAAAGAGGGTTAATTAGTAAGAATATTAACTGTCCCATTGTGCAATGTGCGTTTATTTTTGTTGTTTATTTTGTGTTTTCTATTTAATTCACCACTCAAAATCATCAATTTGATAAGTATACAGTTCTTTAATACCGTGTATGATGGTATAATTTGAATTACATAAAAAGATTTTTATATAAAGTGGGGAGTATTAATTAAATGTTACACCAAAATACTACTATCAACATATACGAAGATTTAGATAGTCGTAATTTTTCTGTTACCCACGGAGACGGTGTAAAACTCATAAAGCATCTGAAAGATAAGTCCATAAAATTAGTTTATGGGTCACCTCCTTATCCAAATGCAAAAAGAAACTATAGAACATGGAAGATTGAAAACTATATAAAAGAAATAAGCCCATTTATTAAGTTTTTAATTCCAAAATTAACTGATGATGGATTTATTGTCATTAATGTCAAATCAAATCGAGTTCAAGGAACAAAAACCACATCATCGGAGCGATCGTTAGTCATCGAAGAACTAATGATTCATATGAAAAAGGTACTAAAATTGTATTGTGTTGATATTGAAATCTGGGCAAAAACAAATCCTGTTCCCACAGGAGTAAGAGTTGCGACGATTGATGCTTATGAGTATAACCTGTGGTTTTCTAAATCCTCAAAATGGGTTATCAATATAGATCAGATTAGAAGACCTTACAAAGAATCTTCTATCAAATCCTATGAGAATGTGATTTATAAACCAAGGCAGAATAAATTGCAATATGTCACAAAAGAAAAGAAAATTTTTCCTAACCCTCTAGGTGCATTACCGATAAATGTGATTAGTGGTGCAGTATCAGGAAAAGTGGTCAATCATCAAGCTGTCCAACCGAATTACTTGCCCGAAAGGTATATTCGAGCATGTACGCAGGAGGGCGATATCGTACTTGATCCATGGACTGGAAGTGGAACAACTGGAGTGGTCGCGCTTAATAATAACAGGAAATTTATCGGTTTTGAAATTTCTGAAGAGTTTTGTCAGATGTCTATTCATAATATTTCAAATCGGAATCCAGTGTAGGACGAAAATGCAAACCCTCGACAAGCATAATTTTCACCAAATATATTACAAAACTAGAAATGAAATCTATCGAGATTTTTATAAACCCTGTTTAGAATCTTCAATTAAATATGATAGAATCACGGGCTATTTTGGCAGTTCTGTTTTCCTTGTTATCAAGGATGCCTTAAAAGATTTTGTTCAAAATAATGGAAAAATACGTATTGTATGCTCCCCTATAATAACTGACGAGGATTATGACGCCATAATTTCCGGGTATTTTAAATCACTAGATTCCTCATCAAATAAATTCAATGAAGTTATTGATGAAATGAGCAAGCAATATCCTAAAACTACAACTTTACTTTCTAATCTAATCTCATTGGGAATACTTGAAATAAAAATGGCGGTTTTTGGCGACAACCCTTTGGCATTCAAACTGCTTCACGATAAAGTTGGTTTATTTCATGATGTAAATGGGAACACAGTTAGTTTTGGTGGATCAATCAATGAAACTTACAAAGGTGTCTCAGAATTTGGCAATAGTGAAGTCTTTGAGGTTAATACTTCCTGGGGTGATGCATCAGAGATTAAAAGAGTTAGTATTTACAAAGAAAGATTTAATAACATTTGGCGAGGAGATGAAAAAGGTATTCATACTTTTGAAATTCCGAAAGTTACGAAAGATAAATTTCGTGCGCTCAGTAACGACAAAAATGTCCGTGAATTAATCGATGAGGTCACAATTGAGTTAGGACATATTGATGAAAAATCGCCAAGAATTGACATACAATATTCTGATTTGGTTCTTGGCGAAGTTGCTAAAATTGGGGTTTTACATTGTTCTAGTCTTAATGATGTAGTCATTGAACTTGTTGATGACCATAAAATACTTGTATTAGATAATGATAAACACACAATTCAAGCTATTTCTTATGGAAATCAAAAAATAGTTCTCAAGTCCAACTACACAAATCAAACATTGGACGAGCGAGAAATTACAGTAATTAGATGGGCGGCAGAGCCGGGGCTAAACCGCCGTAAGATAAGGAATTACCAAGAGACCATTCTTGATAATTGGGTTAAAAACAATCGAGTCGGAATTTTTGAAATGGCCACGGGAAGCGGAAAAACATTTACTGCTTTTTGCGCAATTAGAGATGCCATTTATCTCCATGATCAAATCCCAATTATAATTGTGCCAAGGAGCATTTTATTTGAACAGTGGAAAGAAGAAATTGAAAAAGTATTCGGCGACGATGTATTCTTGTATCAATATGGGAATGGAAATGACAGCACTACAAATCTCAAGATTGCTTCCTCAATTACAGGCAAAAGAAAAATTATTTTAAGTACAATCCAAACAGCTAGCAATAACAATTTTATTAACTTACTTTGCCAAGGAAATCATTTGTTGCTGGTGATTGATGAAGTTCATAATTCTGGATCGGAAAAATACAGTAATTTATTAACCATCAATGTGGGTTCAAAGATAGGGTTGAGCGCTACTCCTAAAAGGTATAGAGACTCAATTGGAACAAAAAAGATCTTTGATTTTTTTGGAAAGGTTATCGACTATCCTTATTCTTTAGAAAATGCTATTAGAGATAAATCTTTATGCAATTATCTTTATTACCCCCAAAAAGTTGAACTTGATCTTATAGAGGGCGTTGAATATCAAGAACTATCAACCAAAATTGCTCGCAGATTTGCATTGCTCAAATCTCAAAAATACTCAATTTTCGATATTTTATCTGATTCAATTATGAAGCAATGGCTAATCCAAAGATCAAAAATTATCAAAAAAGCTAAGGCTAAAATTTTGTTGACCCTTAAGATTATTGAAGACCATTATCTTCCAGGTCAAAGATGGTTAATATACTGTGATGACATTGAACAGTTAGAAGAAATCAAGAACCAACTTGAATCAAAACTTAGTAGATTGTTTCATAACGACTTGTTTATTTATCATTCAAAGAGTGGGTTACATAACCAAGTTCTTGAAGTTTTCGAGAGAAATGGA
The DNA here is from genome assembly GCA_964410505.1 of uncultured Staphylococcaceae bacterium. GTDB lineage: Bacteria > Bacillota_I > Bacilli_A > RFN20 > CAG-826 > UBA1361. Next base: position 75,945 of record CAYPGR010000003.1, on the reverse strand, counting down.
GGAGTTTTACTGTCAATTAATTGTTTGGATGAGGGAGTTGACATTCCCAGCATAGACCATGCCTTAGTGCTGGCCTCAAGTCAAAATGAGAGACAATTTATTCAAAGACGTGGGAGGGTATTAAGAAAGCATAAAAACAAACAGTTTGCCCATATTTTTGATGCGATTGTTTCGCCTGAAAATCTGGAATCTTCCGGAGATGAATTCACATTTTTAAAGTACGAGTTGAAAAGAGCAATAATTTTTGCCAAGGCTTCATTTAATAGTGCCACATCTATGTTGAGTATTGAGGAATTGGCAATAAAAAACAATTTAGATATTGAAAAAATAAATAACGAAGAGGATGGTTTTGAAGATGAATGAAAAAACGATTAAAAACATTAAAGAAACTTTGGAGGAAATGTCAAATGCTGATGAAAATTATTTTTTGCTGTTGACAAATATTCTAGATATTGAACTTAATAATGCCTCCGATCAAGAAAAAAACAATAGCATTAAGCAACTAATTGATTCTTACAACAAGAAAAGGTCAAACGTATGATACAGATACTCAAGATATCATTCAAAAACTTTATTCCCTACTATGGAGTCAAGGAATTTGATTTAGGATCTAATAAAGGAACCTCTATAATTTTTGGTAATAATAATACTGGAAAGACTTCATTTATCAATGGTATTCGGTTTTTGCTTTTTAACTATCTTAAAGACAATCCCGACGACCCAAATTATAAAATTTCATTATCTATAAACAAAATTGCTTACGAGAATGAAGATTATAGATTCTATGCATATATGGAGTTTATCTATAATGGTAAAACTTACAAGATGAAAAGAGAGTATAATTTTGACTCAAACGTGATGGGAAAACCTAAATCAGACAATGATTTTAAGATGACGATGACATTGCAAGAAGATGGTCAATATCAATCAGAGAAATATACACAAGATATCATTGATAAAATAATTCCAAAAGACATCTCTGAATTTATGCTTTTTGATGGAGAAAACATTGAAAAATACATTGAAATTCTCAACAATGATAGTGCTACTGGCACTGAAAATAGAAGAATTAAAGAAGCTATTAACAAGATTATCGGAACCCCATTTATTGATAGAATCATTGCTCGTTTAGACAGTCTTTATAGTCAAACCTATTATCAAATTTCTTCCATCGTAAATAGAAATTCAAAAAATGAAAATGACAAGAAAGAATTGCAGGATAAGCAACAAGAATTGAGTTTAAAAAAGAAAGAGATTGACGATTTAAACAGGAAAATTGAAAAGGAAAAAGAGGAGTTAACTCGTTTAAATGAAGATCTTGACGCTAATGGTAGAAAAATCGCTGCCTACAAATACTTGGAAAAAATTGAAAAAGAGATTAATTCCACTGAAGCATTGATTAAATCAAGAAAAACGGACATTAAAAACTTTCTAAAAGAAAATATAAAATCTCTGCAATATTCGAAAATTATACAAGAGATTAAAACGATGGAAGAAAAATTCTCTCTTATCTCCGACCGACACCAAATAATTAATAAATTTAGAGTTGAATTAAAAACATATGAGGATCTACTGAATAATGATACTTGTCAGTATTGTGGTAGTCACTTACCCTTAGAAAAAATAGTTTTCTTTAAATCCAAGGTTGATGAAATCAAGTTTAAAATCTCTCAAAGTTCCTTATCGAGCGACGAGATGACTTCATATGAATATTCCAACAATAAAATAGTCAAATTTACTAAAATACTTTCTGAACTGACATTTTTTAACGACAAAACGCTAAGAAGTTACCAAGAAGATTTAATCATGTACGAAAATAAAAGACATAGTCTTCTTAACGATGCTAAAAAAACACGTGATGAATTAAGTTCAAGCGGCTCAGATTTAAACACCTATTTTAAGGACGCATTTATGAAAAAAACTCAGTCAGAAAATCTAATCAGCAAATGGGAGACAACGCTAAATGAAAACCTGATTAAAGATTATGAAAGATTAAATGGAAAAATTACAGCTCTAATAAAGAAAATGGGAACTGATTTTGATACTAGTGATCTTGAAAATGAACTTAAGACAATTGATCATGTGCGAACGACCTACAAAAATTCTAAAGAACAGTTTATCTCTACCATGAGACAAAAAGTTCAAATTTCTTCAAGTGATATTTTCATGAAATTTATCGAGGGCGAAAATCAAGATATTAAACAAATTCATATAAATGAAAACTATCGCATGAAAATTGTAATGAAGGACGATTCAATTATGCCCATTCCCGGAACGGGATACAATACTTTATTAGCATTATCATTAATTTTTGGTTTAAACCACAACTCTCAATTATTTGGCACCATATTTTTTGATGCAGCCTTTTCAGTTCTTCAAAATTCATACACAAACAACATAATAAAAACATTTAATGAAATCGCACCACAGTTGATTTTGCTGATTCATAACGACAAAATTGATATTAGTAAAACCAGAGCAATTTTAGGTAATAAACTAATAAAGGAATTAGAGATATATCAAGAAGGAAATTCCTTCAATACCAATGTAAGGGAGAAATAATATGCCACTAGCAGATATTAACATTTCAGTTGACAATGATGAATGCATTGCCAAACTTAAAGAAAAAGGATATTTTGATGACGATAAGACGACAGCGAAATTTGCAGCTAGTTACGCCTTGTCTAGGGTTGATTTAAGCCAGTACAAGCCACTAGACGAATACAAAGGCAGTTTTAAAAACAACAAATGGCATATGGAAGATTTTGATGGTGACAAATTTTTTAGGACGTTAATTAGGTTGTATCATGATGACGTAAAAGATGAAGATTATGCACTTAGAGCAGTAATAAGTATAGGTTTAGATAAGATACTGGATATCATCAATAATAATAAAGATTGGACCATAGTGGATATAATTTAATATGCAAACCGCAAATACGCTCCAAAGAAACGTCTTTAGTGCATTGATTGACCTGATAGACGAAAGGATGGATCCATATTCTGTCAAAATTACATATGATGATATAGTTGCTCAAATTATCAAAAAATATATCAGGGAGAGTAAATCAAATAGGATATATGACATTGCTATTTTTGAAACGATTAATCATTTTCTTGATTCCAACTTTAGCATTGAAAATACAAACGATTTTAATACTTTGCTGAAAATGTCCAGCGTGCAATCAAATAAATTCCATGAAAACAAACGAAAAACAAAAAAGAATATTGACAATTTACTCAAGATTTCTAAAGACAATCTCCCATTTTTATTTTTCGATTTTGACTCTGAAAGTATACAACTCACGGATATTAAAGCCTGGCCAGAAAACAAGAAAATAATACAAAATTTTCTATTCCAAGACCTCCCAAAAGGAAATGGTCATTTGACCTATAATGAATACTTGGAAATTTTAAAAAAAATGTACAATGAGGCTCCTGATGGCTATCAAATGACTATGCTGCATATGTTTGGCATCCGGTATGGAGATGATTTAAAAAATTATTCTATTAAAAATCTCGCCTTCGAAGCCACAGGTAAAGATTTTTTGAATGTTGAAATAGGAAAAGGTATTAAATTATCTAAATTTGTCAAAATCATTGAAGATATTACTGAGGTTTCTGTATCTGGCGCTGCTAGAGACATTAAAAATAGCGGCAATGAGCAGGTAGATAAGACGAATGGAGAAGAAGTCAATACGCGTTTTAATTTCTTTAAAAGAGGTATTAAAAAAGGGGCGGAGATTGTCTTTGCTGAAAACGAGTCCTTTGTTGCCTATGTTGAAAATGAACGAAAAGTCATGTTTGAAGGTAGGCTCTGGTACTTATCGCCATTAACAAGAGAACTATTTACTCGTTTAGGAAAGGTGAATAGTAGTGGAGCATATCAAGGCCCTCTTTATTTTAAATTTAATGGAAAAAGACTAACGGAGATACCTGAAGTTACTAATTAACTGATGGTTCTTAAAATTAACGAAAGTGTTGATTCTTAAAGGTCGCCTTAAAAAATAGTTTTATCATAATAAATTTACTCTAGGGGATTGATTTGTCATTGTGGATGAAAAAGATATTATTCAAATTGAAAAAGAATTAGATTACGAATTCAAAAATAAAGCGCTTTTGAGACAAGCATTTACGAGAAGTTCATTTTCAAATGAATCAAAAGAGCTTAATTCTGAAGTACTAGAATTTATTGGTGATAGAGTCATCGAATATCACGTTACAAAAATTCTATTTGATCAAATAATGTCAAATGATAGTCAAGGTCTAAAAAGCGTATTTAATCCAGGAGAATTGACATTTCTTAAATCACTAATTGTCGAGAATGAAAATCTCGCTTCTATCATACATAAGTTGGGGTTCGAACACTATATTAGATTAAGCCCTAATGAACAAATCCAAAGATCTTATAGAGGAGATTTACTCGAGAGCGTTGTAGGCTCCATCGCTATTGATTCTAATTTTAATCAAATTAAGCTTTACGATTTAGTGAATAATTTGTTGTTTCATAGAACACAAATTAATTACAAAGGGTTTGCCTCTTTTTTATATGTTAAAAGATGGTGCAAAGTAAAAAAACATAATAAGTTAACCTATTCTTTTAAGCTCCTCGAGAACAAGGGCAACGGTTTTTATAGGGCAACAATAAAGTTTGGCAATTATGAGATAGAGGGAATTTCTGATACTAAAGTAGATGCACTCTTACAAGCCGCTAGCCTAGCCCATGAGAAAATAATAGAGAATAAAGAAGAAATCGCCATTAAAGATTTTCTTATTGGCTTAAATGAGAATAATGGAAAAGAAATATTATATAAATTGAAAATCCATGAACTAGTACAGCAAATTATGTTTAAAGAGGAACAAACAACAGATAACAAGTGGAAAATAACCCTGCATGTAGATAGAGTATCCACCTGCTACATAGATACTAATAAACGCAGAGCAAATAAAATATGTTCCTTATTGGGTATTAATAGTTTGTTAACTAACTCAAATAACATCTGTCCATTAATTGGTGGGTTATTAATAAAACTGGGATATCAAGAATAACTATAAAAAAAATATCTATTTTTCCTTTAAATACATTGCTAAAATAAAGATTAATGATGCGCAATATATCTAAATCAATTAAAAAAATAAATTACCGCCTCCTACTTGCCTTATTGCTAATGGGGCTCATTCCAACGGTCTATACAACTGTGCGTATTTGTAATTGTCAAGAAATTTATGTTGGTTTATAGCGGTTGAAAATGTAGGTAAATGACGAGGACTAGTCCTCGTCATTTTCAAATTGGAGTTTACCTTTGATGCGGTAGGATTGCCCGGTTATTTTGATAATGTGAGAATGATGAACAAGGCGATCAATAATAGCGTTAGCGATTGTATAATCACCAAAGACATCGCCCCATTTAGAAAGTGGTAAATTTGATGTAATAATTAGCGGTCGTCTTTCATAGCGAGCGGCGACAAGCTGAAAGAAACCATTCGCGGCATCTTTATCAACAGGAAGATAGCCAACTTCGTCGACGATAAGCAGTTTGTATTTTAGATAATGTTTAACAACTTTGTCGACGGTACCTTCACTCGCGGCGACTTTAAACTTTTGCATGAGTGTATTAAAGTGGATAAAATAGGTCGAGACGCGTTTACTGGAAGCTTCAATGCCAAGCGCGGTAGCAAGGTGCGTTTTGCCGACACCGGAGTTGCCGATAAGGAGGATATTTTCAACCTGTTCAACAAAGCGAAGCGAAGCAAGATCGAGAATCTGGGTTTTATTAATGGACGGTTGGTAGCCAAAATCAAAATCATCGAGACGTTTGTGATAGGGGAAATGCGAAATAGTAAGATTAATAAGGCGTGCGCGTTCTTCGCGGAAAGCAACTTCTTGATCGGTTAGTTCTTTAAAAATATCAACAAATGATTTGTTTTTAATAATAGCATCATCAAGATAAGCGGGAAGGAGTTCGCGCATTTTCAAGAGTTTAAGGTTATCTAAATTATTAATAAGTTGATTATAATGGGACATTTTGGTGTTCTTTCCTTTTAGAGATTATCGTAGAGTTTTAAATTCTTTTCGGCGATGCGATTAATATCATCATCATTTTTAAAGGGGAGGGCATCACTTTTAAGAATTTCAATATAATGTTCTTTTTTGTAGTTGTATTTTTTATTTGAGAGGGGGTGGCGCATAATGAGGACACCGTTATCAAAAATATCGAGGTTAACAGCGGATGGTTTAATCGTTAAAGTTTTTCCGATATAATAAGGGGGCAAGGAATATTTGTTATTCTGATACGTAATGAGTGACTCCTTCGTAACGATTCTTGTTAGTGGTTTAGTAAGGAAGTTAAGAAGAAGTTCAGCGCGTGGTAAGGGTAATAAGTATTCTTTTTCATTTTTATGACGAGTGAGAGGGATTTCGTTTGTCGCTTGGGATATTTCGTGATTTATGTCATCATTGACCATTTTGACAATTTCATTTAATTCATCAAGGGAAACAAAGTCGTGGTTGTAAGGTTGAAGGCGGCTTGTAAACTTAGCGAGTGCTTCAACTTTTCCCTTTGTTTCGGGGCGATAAGCGCGACAAGCAATTACCTCGAAACCCATATCCTTACTAAAGGCGTAGAAGTCCTCGTTAACAACCGCGTCCATGAAGTGCGAACGACTTTGATCAATCACAGTTTTCATATTATCGAAGAGAATCTCTTTTGGAATTCCACCTATATACTTGAACCCTTCTACCAGCGCCTCCTTTAGAGTGTCTTGATTACGGTCAAGGGTCAGCTTTAGAAATTTTAAACGTGAATAACCAAGAACAAGAAGGAAGATATTCACGGTGAAGACCTCGCCTTCACGACTAATCATGGTTAGGTGTTCTTTCCAATCAACTTGTGCTTGTAATCCTGGCATCGTTTCAAAACGAACGGTTGCTTTCTTTGTTTTGATCACTATCACTTTATTCGCATATTCACGAACAATTGTATACTTACCGTCATAACCAAGCTTTTTAATAAAGTGATAGATTGAAGCATACGTACAACCAAGTTCCAGTTTATCCTCAATAATTTCTTTAAATTTATCAAGTTTCGACGGATTCTTTTTTCTCTCTTTGAGTGATCCGTCACCCTCAAAGTAGCGTTTTACCGTCCGATAGTCGCAGTTATAGCGGCGAGCTAGTTCGGCATAATTTGGCTCTTCACCATGGTTTTTCATAAATACCATCCTTTCATATAAGTCTCTTCTCATTTAATTTCTAAACCTTTCTAATCGTGAGTTAGAAAAAGTTTATCAAAAAGAAAAGCATACCCGTAAGAAACCTACATTTTCGACCGTCAATTTCCTACATTTATATGATGGCATTTACAGCTAAAGGATTTATGAGTATAGAGTGATTTATCTATAAACCATGTAGTAATTACAAGGAAGTTAAAGTACAGGTTTTTGGTATCAGTTCACCTTAAAGTAAATTCGTTACTTATGTCAAATAGCGTCAAAAAAGAATCATAGTTCTAGAGGTATTCACTCGTTAATTATTAGGGTATTCAAAGTATCAAACTAAACGTGTGGTTCCAAAAATGAGAGATTGGATTGATATATAAATATCAGTCCTTTTTTTATTTGGACACTTTTTTCTTTTTTTGAGGATTTTTTTAGACTCTAGAACGATTTTCTATAGTCATAGCCATCATAATCAACATTGTTCCCCTGTAAACATTGGAGGTTGACCAGGGGAGGAGCACAATCACTCTCAATAACGCAAATTAGATTTTGAATCGTTTCTGTCACACAATTCCATTAGATTAAACAGGCTTGATTCAATCGGCCTGTTTTTTTATTTGAGTTGTCAACATTTTGTGGACAACTGAAAATGTTTGTTATATCATCTAATTATGATAAAACATTCCATTCGCTATTTTAATAATCAACCAGTTAGAGCTGTTTGGGATCATGACAAATCTCAATGGTGGTACTCCGCTGTTGATTTAACAAAAGTGCTTTTAGATTCTAGTGATGCTAGAAGATATTGGAACATGTTTAAAATGAGACATCCTGAGTTGACTTCATTTTGTGGACAACTGAAATTATATGCTGCTGATAACAAGAAATACCTATCGGATGTTATGAATGAAGAAGGTGTGCGTCTATTTGTAACAATCATGCCATCCAAACATAAATTAGCTGTTCAAAATTGGCTAACCGGAATGTTAGATCCCCTTGATGAGCAAAGCAAAAGAAAAGCCTATGAAGTGTTCAAATCAAATCTTATTCAAGATGATGAAATTGGGAAAACAATCAGCCTCCTAAAAATACATGCGTTTCTATTTGAAGGTCTATACCCATTCGCTGGAAAGATAAGGACCAAAACGATTTCTAAAGGTGGTTTTGTTTTTGCAAATGGTGATTTTCTACCTCAAATTTTAGGAGAAATTGAAAAAATGCCGCAATCAACATTTGATGAAATTGTTAATAAATATATTGAAATGAATGTTGCACACCCTTTCATGGAAGGTAATGGTCGGGCAACACGTATTTGGGTCGATTTAATCTTTAAGAAAGAATTGAGCGTTTGTGTTGATTGGTCAAAAATTGAGAAAAAAGAATATTTAGATGCGATGACTCTTAGTCCAAATAGTGATGAGGACATTAAAAGAATACTTAAAAACGCTTTGACTGATGAGATTGACAATAGAGAACTATTTTTAAAAGGCGTTGATACTTCATATTATTACGAAGAAATTGAATAAACATCCTAGTCAATCTTAAGAATCTTGAGATTCATCTATTCTAAAATAGTGTCCTTCTGTTGAGAAAAGAAGTTTGTTTTGCTTTAATAGGTCTGTCAAAGAACAGAAAACATATTTATTATAGATTTTACAATGCTATTTTTAAAATACGGAGTAGACTTGATATAATTATATGGCCAAATAAAGGAAGTATTAATATGCCTATTATTGAAGTCAAATCAGCAAAAAAGAATTTTAAACGTCCAGTCCGTAAACCCGGTATTGTAGGTATGTTTAAAACACTATTCAGTATGAAGTCCACAACCATTGAAGCAGTTAAAGATATTTCGTTTTCCTTAGAGATGGGAGAAATCGTTGGTTACATCGGCGCAAATGGCGCGGGTAAATCGACGACCATCAAAATGATGTGCGGAATCTTAACCCCAACGAGTGGCGATATCCTCATTGATGGCTATAAACCATATCACCCGAAACAAAGAAGAAGTGTCCTCCATAATATCGGGGTTGTTTTTGGACAGCGAACCCAACTTTGGTGGGATCTTCCGCTCGTGGAATCCCTTTTTATTTTAAAAGAAATTTATGATGTGAGTGAAAGTGATTACGAGAGTCGCCTAACCTTTTTAAAAGAAGTCCTTGAACTCGATTCTTTTATTAATCAACCCGTGCGGACGCTGTCATTAGGGCAACGGATGCGGGCTGATCTCGCGGCGAGTTTAATTCATAATCCAAAGATCTTATTCTTAGATGAACCAACGATTGGTTTAGATGTCTTAGTCAAAGATCGCATGATTAAAGCGATTAAAGAAATTCATAAGACCTATAATACAACCATTGTCTTAACGACCCATAATATGGATGACATCACCAATCTTTGTGAACGGGTCATTATCCTTGATGAAGGGGTCATCTTATATGACGGGACGATAAAACAAATTAAACAAAAGTTCGGCGATATTCGTCATATTAGTTTTTTCAGCTCAATCCCAGTTGATTTTGACATGCTTCGTGAAAAGTTAGGGAAGTACTGCACGGTAGAAGACGTGAATGGATATGCCCATATTACTTTTGAAGCAAAAGATATTAATATTAATAAAGTCCTCAAAACAATTCTAGATAATTACAGCGTGGAGGATATGCAAATCCAAGAAAACTCGCTTGAAAGTATTGTTAAAAAAATATATGAAACGAAACAAGCTTAAAAAGTATTTGGCCTTTTCTAAAGCTGGGATCTTGGACGGCTTCGCCTATAAGTTTAGTGCCCTTGGTTGGTTATTAGGTGATGTCATATCGCTTCTTATCTTGTATTTCTTGTGGAAAGCCATCTACTCAAATTCGCCAACCGATGTTATTAACGGGATGACGTTTAATGATATGATTGCCTATCTTATTTACGCCCGGGTCGCGACGTCGCTTGTATTTGCAAGTTCGTCATTTTGGATTATTGGTGAAGATATCTACGAAGGTAATATTGCCATTAGTTTGGTTCGACCCATTAACTATCGTTATCGCTTATTGGCGTCAAGCTTTGGTAACTTCTTAAGCAGTGCAATCTTAATGTTTATTCCGCTTTGGATTATTTCAATCATCTTACTAAATGTGACTTTAGGGTTACCGTTTCCAGGACTTATATATACGGGTTTATTTTTATTAAGCGCGGTGCTTTCGTTTGTGATTGCCGACGCCCTTAATTTCTTAATTGGAGAGATTGCAATATTTACAAATGCCCTCTTTGGGCTTATGCTCATGAAAAATATTCTCTTTTCATTTCTTTCTGGTAGTCTTTTACCCTCATCCTATTTTCCAGATTGGCTAACCCAAATATTAAACTTCTTGCCTTTTCAAAGTATGATTGAAAAACCAATTATGATTTTTTTAGGAAAGTTAAGTCCCGTGGAGATTGTTAAAGCATTCGCCATTCAAATTATGTGGGTCATTATTCTAAATCTTTTATGCAACGTCTCTTTTAACAAACTCAAAAAATGGGTTGTGAGTGTTGGTGGTTAAGTGATGAAAAAATATTTTAAGTTATATCCCCTTTATGTATCCCGTAGTATCAAGGCGCGTCTCGCCTACCGATTTGATGCTTTTATCGGCATTTTTGGCTTCCTTATTGAGAATGTGATTACCTTTTCAACCCTCTATTTAACGATTAGTGCGATTCCTTCGCTCAACGGTTGGAACATTAATATGATGGGCTTCTTATACGGGTTCTATCTTATACCGAAAGCGCTTGATCATATCTTAAGTGATCAAATATGGATGCTCGCGAATGGCGGCATTACCCGCGGTATTCTAGATAAGTACTTAATTAAACCGCTTAATCCGCTTTTTCAACTGGTTACGGAAATGATTCAACTTGAAGGATTCGGGGAACTAATCTTAGGGATTATCTTTCTTTCGATTTTCACCCCGCAACTAGTGATAAGTTGGACCTTCGGCAAAGTCATCGCCCTTCTTTTATGTGTCATGTTCGCGATGGGTTTTTTCTTCGCCATCAAACTTATCTTTGGTTCACTTTCATTTTGGACAAAACGGAGTATTGAAGTCATGACCCTTGTTTATGGGTTTTCTAATTTTGCTAAATATCCGATTGATATTTTTAACCGTTTTATCCGTATTCTATTAACCTACATCTTACCTTTCTCGGTGGTCATCTTCTTACCAATCAAGGCCCTTTTATTTAATGAGAATATTTGGCTTGTCACCCTTTATGTGGCTATTGCAAGTACTGCGATGATAATCTTATCTCTCTTCATCTGGAAGAAAGGATTATCCCGTTATGAAAGTGCAGGGAGTTAACCCTTGTCTTACCTTCGATAATGCATTTTGATCACTGAAGGCGTGGATATCCGCTATCTTTTAGATAGTGGTATTTAAAATGGATCAAATAACAAAAGTAAAATGGTCAACTTTCTTAAAAGACGTCATGATGTGCTCACTAGGCTCTTATGGCGGACCTGAAGCCCATTATGGTGTCTTTTCGTCGATTCTCGTTACGAAACGTAACTATCTGAGTGAAGAAGAACTTGGCGAAATGATCGGCTTATATGCCCTCGTTCCTGGACCGAGTAGCACCCAAACGATTACGGCTACTGGTTACTATGTTGGGGGACCGGTGTTGGCCTTACTAACTTTTTTAGTATGGGCCCTTCCCGCGATTATCATCATGACTTTATTTGGTGTCTTTTTTGGGATAATAGCCGATAATGAGACATGGAAACCAATCTTAACTTATTTACCAGCGGCCGCCGTTGGCTTTATTGTTTATGCCGCTATTAAGTTGTCGCTTAAAGTCATAAAAAGAAAATATGACTTAATCCTTTATGGTGTGATGATTGCGCTTAGCTTCTTTTTAGTGCCCTATTCAATGTGGGTTGTCCCGCTTTTATTATTAACAGGAGGCGGGATCTATCTTTTACCGCATCTAAACGAAAAGTCATCCCTTAAGATTGAAAAGCCCCGTTGGATGATTCTTTTGATTGTTGTTTTCTTAGCACTACTTAATGAAGGTTTAATTCTTCTATTCGAAAGTGATTGGTTGATTTTATATACCTCATTTTATCGTTACGGCTACTCTGTCATTGGGGGTGGTCAAATTGTTGTCCCTTTAATGATTCAAGATTTAGTGGTGAGTCAATCCTTGATTAGCCTTAATGACTTTTTAGCTGGATATGCGATTGATCAAGCAATACCCGGACCATTATTTAGCTTTGCTTCATTTGTGAGTGCGAGGTCTTTTGCAGGGACCAATTTGAGTTTCCTTGCAGGTCTTGTCGGTGGACTAAGTATATTCTTACCCGGAACCTTACTTGTATTTTTTATCTTTCCGCTTTGGAAGAAGAGTCGCCTTATCCCACAGGTGAAATACTTTTTAATAGGCGTCAGTGTGACCGCTGCCAGTTTATTAGTGATAACGGGTATTAATCAATCAATTGCCCTTTCGGGTAACATACTAAATTATGTTGTTGTGCTTGGTAGTGCCTTGCTGTTATTTTCAAAGAAGATACCGGCACCGTTTATTATTGTTTTAGCGGCAGTGATAGGATTTTTAGTGTAAATTGAATGAAAGTATAGTCATCAATAGGACGGTATCATTTTGATGTTAGGCCAAATGGTTTTTTGGTGATAAAATGAATACAATTATATGCGAATAAATAAGAGGAACACCAAATGATTGTATACTCAGGAACAATTGCAAAGTTTAGTAGTGATGTTGATAATGGGATTATTGCCGAATTAATTAAATCCGAACTAAGAAAACGAAGCATCATAAACAATAACGAATCTGAGTTTCGTGCTTGGGACAACTCTCTTTTACATATGAAAAATGTGTTAGATTTTAATGAGATTAATACAGACATTCGCGTGGCGATTGAATATCAAATTCCTGCTACTTCAAAAAGAGTCGATTTTATTATTTCCGGAAAAGATGAGTCAGATAATAGTAATGTTGTTATTGTTGAATTAAAGCAATGGGAAGAAGCTCAAAGAACGAGTCGTAAAGACATTGTAACGACATTCCTGGCCGGTTCAATGCGTGCAGTTACGCATCCTTCTTATCAAGCTTATTCATACGCCAAGACAATCGAAAATTATAATGAATTCGTTCAAAATAGTGAAATTCAATTGTATCCTTGCTGTTTTTTACATAACTTTCGAGAAGAGTTCAGACATGAACTCGACAACGATCTATATAAAGATATTTTGGAAGTTTCACCGATGTATTTAAAAAGAGACGTATTAAAATTAAGAGAGTTCATTAAGAAATATGTTTCAAAATCTGACAATGGTGAAGTTCTTTACCAAATTGATCATGGGAAAATTAGACCTTCTAAAGCCCTTCAAGATGCGATTGTTTCGATGATCGCTGGTAATCAAGAATTTTATATGATTGATGAACAAAAAGTCGTCTTTTCAACCGTTAAGAAGTTAGTTGAAGATGCTATTAAGACAAATAATAAGTATACGGTAATTGTTGAGGGCGGACCTGGAACGGGTAAAAGTGTAATTGCGATCAATCTTTTAGCAGAGTTTAAGAGTATGATGGTTAATTATGTTACAAAGAATGCTGCTCCACGAAATGTCTATTTCAACAAAATGCGACAAGGAAATTACAAGCTAAATTATGTTAAAAATATGTTTAAGGGCTCAGGAGCTTATGTTGATTCGAAACCAAATGAGTTTGATTGCTTAGTTGTAGATGAGGCGCACCGACTCAACGAGAAATCGGGAATGTTTATGAATTTAGGCGAAAACCAAATTAGAGAAATCATTAATGCGGCACGCGTGAGTGTCTTCTTCATCGACGAGGATCAGATTGTTACTACGAAGGATTTTGGCAGTATTTTAGAAATTAAGAAACAAGCGCAACGTCTTGGTAGTAAAGTTTTTAGTGGTGATGACTTTAAACTCACCTCACAATTTAGATGTAATGGTAGTGATGGTTATATTGCATTTTTAGATCATTTACTAGGAATCAGAGAAACTGCTAACTACGATGGTTTCGATTTAGATTATGATATTCGTGTTTTTGATGACCCTATTTTGATGAGAGAAGAATTACGAAACTTAAACCATATCAACAATAAAGCAAGGATGATTGCAGGCTATTGTTATGAGTGGGTGACGAAAAATAAACCGACTCACCAACTCTATGACATTAATCTCATCAATGGATTTAAAGCTAAATGGAACTTTTCTTCCACAAGCACTTGGGCGATTGACGAAGATTCATTTGATGAAGTGGGGTGCATTCACACAGCACAAGGTTTAGAGTTTGACTATGTCGGGATTATCATCGGAAAAGATATGAGGTTTGAAGAAGGTCGCGTTATCACAGATTATAAAATGCGAGCTAAGTCGGACGCAAGCCTCAAAGGAATTAAGTCTTCAAAAAACTATGAACTAGCTGATCGAATAATTCGTAATACATATAAAACATTGTTATCACGAGGTCAAAAAGGTTGTTTCATTTTTTGTGAAGATAAAGCACTAAACGATTATATAAAAGAAAGATTAATGATGAGATTTAACTAATCCTTTGTTTAGAAAAAATAGAATAAGAAAACAACACATTTACTTTTTCGGCTATAGACTTAAATCTTGAAGCCATAATTTCTAACGAGTTTCATATGTCTTTTAATTGAAGGCTAGTGGCCGCTATATCATTAGTACCAATTTAGTAATGTGATACGGGGTCTCTAAACCAGCCTTTTTTTGCCCTAAAAAACTACCAATTCGACCGATAATATTTATCTTTTTTTTATAAGCTCTAAGAGTTGACATCCCCTATTTGACCCGTGTTATTATTGAAAAATAAAAGTGTCAAAAGGAGATATCAATGAAACTACCAACCCTCATTGTGAAACGCAATGGATCCACTGAACCTTTCCGTTCTCATAAGATATTTACTGCCCTCAATAAAGCGCGAATGGCGACAGGAGAGTTTTCGTTAGAAGAAACCGAACTCTTAACTGCCCGCGTATTAGATTTAATCGTGACGAATAATGATTACGAAACTTTAACGGTTGAAAAGGTTCAAGATTATGTAGAAACAGTCCTACTTGAATCAACATATAAAAAGACTGCCAAGGCGTTTATTATCTACCGCGAAAAAAGAAACCAAGCCCGGCGTCCCGATATTTTTAAATTTCGTTTAAATCTAAAACCTTATGAATATCCTGAACTTGCTAAATATAAAGAATCCATTCAACATTCTTATTGGCTCCATACGGAATTTAACTATACATCAGATATTCAAGATTTTATGGTTAATGTCAGCGAAGGCGAACGAAGTGTTATAAAAAATGCGATGCTTGCGATTGCCCAAGTGGAAGTTGCAGTTAAAACATTCTGGGGTGACCTCTATCACAAGATGCCAAAACCAGAAATTGGTTCGGTTGGTTACACTTTCGCGGAAAGTGAAGTCCGTCATCATGATGCCTATTCCCACCTTTTAGAAATTCTCGGTCTCAATGATGAATTTTTAAAACTTAAAGATATTCCCGAACTAATGCAGCGGGTCGATTACTTAACGAAGTCCACCCATCTAGCAAAATCAAGCAGTGAACGTGATTTTACACTTTCGGTGCTGTTATTCTCCCTTTTTATCGAACATGTCTCATTATTTTCCCAGTTTTTAATTATCATGGCGTTTAACAAATTTAAAAACCTCTTTAAAGGGATGTCAAACGCGATTGAAGCGACGTCAAAAGAAGAACAAATCCACGGTCTTTTTGGGATTGATCTTATTAACATTATTCGAAATGAACATCCAGAATGGTTTGATGACGACATGAAAGAAGCGGTTCGTAAAGCGTGCTTAGAAGCGTATCGCTCGGAAGAAGTTGTCATCGACTGGATCTATGAAAAAGGTGATCTTGACTTTATGCCTAAAAGCGTTGTCAAAGAATTTGTGAAGAATAGACTAAATAACTCATTAGTGAGTATTGGTTATGAACGGCTTTTCCCCGTTGATGAGGAAGCAGTTAAAGCCACTGACTGGTTTGATGACGAAGTCGTCGCCACCAAACATGTCGACTTCTTTGTCAAACGGTCGATCAATTACAGCAAGCGGACCCGGAGTATTACCGGCGACGACTTATTTTAAAGAAAAGAGGATGAGTAATCATGCGTTGGTTAAATGAAAATAGTCGGTTGTTTTTATCACGGGGCTACTTAGCGCCCGGAATGACCCCTGAACAAAGAATTGAAGATATTGCCACTTATGCTGAAAAGCTTTTAGGGATCAGTGGTTTTAAAGATAAGTTTATCTCATACATGAAGGCAGGGTATTATTCACTATCGTCACCGGTCTGGTCTAACTTTGGCACGAATAAGGGATTACCCATCAGTTGCTTTGGTTCACATATCAGTGACAATATGGGCTCGATTCTTTATACCCAAAGTGAAGTCGGGATGATGTCTAAATTTGGTGGCGGCACGTCAGGTTACTTTGGTGATCTTCGTCCTCGCGGTGGTGTCATCACTAATAACGGCACCTCATCTGGGGCGGTTCATTTTATGAAGTTATTTGAAACGATTATTGATGTCGTGTCCCAAGGATCAACGAGACGCGGTCGCTTCGCCCCTTACTTACCAATTGACCATCAAGATATCGATGAGTTCCTCCAAATTGGCACCGAAGGGAATCCCATTCAAGAAATTACGCACGGGGTGACGGTTTCTGATAACTGGATGCGTGAAATGATTGCCGGAGACATGAAAAAACGAGCCACCTGGGCGAAACTCATCCAAAGGCGGGTAGAAATCGGTTATCCCTATATTTTCTTCACTGACACCGTTAATCGTGAGACTGTCGATGTCTATAAAGATAAAGGACTCAAAATTACACATAGTAATCTTTGTTCTGAGATTGCCTTACCCAATCACGAAGCGTGGTCTTTTGTGTGTAACTTATCATCGATGAATCTTTTATACTTTGATGAATGGAAAGATACTGACGCGGTTGAAACGATGATCTTTTTCCTTGATGCGGTGATGACAGACTTTATTCATAAACTTGAAGCATTACGGGACGCTAAAGAAAAAGAAAAGAATTTAGCATTTTCCTTTATGCGCCGGGCTTATGACTTTGCGGTCGCAAACCGGGCATTAGGCCTCGGGGTGCTTGGATGGCACTCATATCTTCAATCCAAAATGATTCCCTTTGAAAGTTTAGAAGCCTCTAAACTAAACGCTAGGATCTTTAAAGAAATTAACAACAAAGCACACCTAGCTTCCCAAAAGCTTGCTTCCCTATTTGGTGAACCGGAAATCTTAAAAGGATATGGCCGCAGAAATACAACTTTAACGGCGGTTGCCCCAACCACTTCCTCCGCCTTTATTCTTGGGCAAGTCTCACAAAGTATCGAGCCAGTCTGGTCGAATATCTATGTGAAAGATGTGGCGAAGACTAAAGTGACAATCCGGAACCCTTTCTTAGAAGAAGTGCTTGAACGAAAAGGGAAAAATGACCGTGATACATGGAATGATATTCGTGACCATGATGGTTCGGTTCAACATCTTGATTTTTTAAGTGAATTAGAAAAAGAAGTCTTTAAAACTTTTAGTGAACTTGATCAATATAGTGTGATTCAACAAGCCGCGATTAGACAACAATTTATTGATCAAAGCCAATCGTTAAACTTGATGATTAATCCGAAAATGTCCGCTAAAGAAATGAATGCTCTATTAATCTTTGCATGGGAGAATGGTGTGAAGTCACTCTATTACCAACATAGTACGAACGCCGCTCAGCAATTCAATAAAGAAAAAGTATGTACGACTTGTGAAGCATAAAGATCTCTTATCGAAAAATGATCTGATTATTCTTTAAGATTAATATGGCAAAAATAGATGCATTTTAAATTAATGTATTTATTTAAACCTCTCTAAGATATAATGAAAGTAAGTTAAAAAAACTCGCCGAAGCGAGGTGCCTTCTACAGGCTGGATAGTAAGCAAGTGCTTTATTTGAACTTGTAATGTTATCTTTTTAGTATCTCTAACCATTAGAGGAAAGAAACTTGTCTTAGTAGGGTTTGAGAGTAATGTTGTTACGAACTCCGTTTAATAGATCGACACCCATATATTTTGGAGTGCTATAATTTAAGTATATAAGGGGGAATAGGATATGAGACCGGCTCGTCTCACAACTTATGTTCTACTAATACTTTTAGTGCTCGTAAGTTGTAAGAATAATCCATCCAGTAGTCACGATGAGGACTCCCTCAGCGAAACCACATCCGCCTATCCAACAACCACTAACCATGACACAAGTGCATCCACGAGTGTGATGAGTGAGACTACGACTGAAACTTCAACCCCGACGAGTGAAGTGGTAACCTTAAAAGATAAAACGAAGGCTTTCCACTCGAATAGCATGACTTACGGTAATACAAATGGAAACGCCAATAATCGTGGCCTTGCAGTTTTTAACCATAAAGCAAAGGTTCATTATTACGCTGTCGGGCGGTCAGTTTATGTGTATCAACCATCAACGGATCAGACAACGCTTTTATTTACGAATGATGATACCGGCTATATTAGGAATCTTTGTCTACTTGATAATGATTTATATTATGTCACGACGACGAATCAATTTCTTTTTCGTTACAACCTTGCAACGTTAGAGAAAACGCTTGTTTATGAATATGAAACCAGTGCGGTGTATGGCTATTATAAGACGGTGTTCCTCAATATGAAGAAGATCTATTATAGTGAAGAACCAGTATTAGGTATCGGTACCTATAACCATGACAAAAAAGAAGCAACGACTAAGTTTATGCGGGATGTCACAACCATCAATATCATGGACACCAAAGTCATCTATACTGAAAACTATGGTCCGACCTTAAGTTTGATGGCGGATTCATTTATGGGCAAAACGAATATGACTTATTTTTCTGCGGCCCCATTTGGCTATGATGAAATGAAAGCGGTCCATCTCTACGCTGTGAGTAATGATTCACCAAGTGTTTTAACCTTTGCTTTACTCTTACGAAAAGGAACGGAAACGGCCTTATACCTATATAACAATGGGGACCA
Organism: uncultured Staphylococcaceae bacterium; assembly: GCA_964410505.1. GTDB lineage: Bacteria > Bacillota_I > Bacilli_A > RFN20 > CAG-826 > UBA1361. The sequence continues at coordinate 56,653 of CAYPGR010000003.1, read as the reverse complement.
ACAATTAGTCGAAATAAGTAAGGGTGATGATATTCATAGTATGAACAGTGATGGCGAATATGTATACTTTATTAAAGGGCAAAATTTATATCGCTATCATGTCATGACCGCTACCTTAAGTCTCCTGCATGAACTATATACGAATGCGATGTATGTGCAGGTCATTAATCACTGGCTCTATGTGAGTAACACGACCCTATCGACCCTTTACCGGATTGATCCAGATACTGGTTTTATGAACACGGACTTCTGGATTAGTGCCTAAGAATAACTCAATCAATATACTAAAGGAGGAACAAGAGTATATGGAATACATAATTGATGGCGGACAACTACCAGTCTTGACGATTACCCTTAATCGGGGTGAAACGCTGATTACCGAAGCCGGGGCAATGAGCTGGATGAGCCCAAATATGGTGATGACCACAAAAGGGGGCGGATTTGGAAAAGTCATGGGCCGTCTTTTCTCTGGTGAATCACTTTTCTTAAATGAATTTACGCCAGAAGGTGGTGCCGGAACGATTGCCCTTACAAATGCCCTTCCTGGTTCGATACTGGCGATTGATATTACCCCGACTCAAGGCTTTATTGCCCAAAAAAGTTCATTCCTCGCTGCCCAAAAGGGCGTTGATCTGTCGATCTACTTTCAACGTAAGATTGGAAGTGGCTTCTTTGGTGGCGAAGGTTTTATCATGCAAAAGCTAACCGGAAACGGAAAAGCTTTTATTGAAATTGATGGCTCATTAACAGTTAAAGAATTACGAGCCGGCGAAAAGCTTGTGGTGTCCACGGGTTATATTGCCGGTATGGACGCATCGGTAACAATGGATATTCAAATGATCAAAGGGGCCAAGAATATGTTCTTTGGTGGCGAAGGTCTTTTTAATACCGTCGTGACTGGACCAGGAAAAGTCTATTTACAATCAACACCATTTTTTGAATTACTAAAACGGATTCCGCATAAGAGCTAAGCGCAACATGTAGCATACCACCCACACCGGGTGGTTTTTTTATTGCGTGGCATGATTATTCACGGACTGCGCCCGATATAATAAAGTTATGGAAATTACAAATCACGATATTCGTCCTTTTCTTTTAACAATCGATGAGAAGAAGCGTCAAGATATTTTTCATTTAGTGGCCCTCTTTACGAAACTAACTCAAGAGACTCCAAAGCTATGGGGATCTATTATTGGGTTTGGGCGGCTGCGTTATGTTTATGAAAGTGGCCATTCGGGTGAAATGCCCCTTATTGGTCTTGCAAGTAGGAAACAGGGTCTTACTTTATATCTAAGTAATGATATTACTAAGTTTGAGAATCTTCATACGTTAGGAAAATATAAACACGGCAAGGGATGTCTTTACATCAATCGCCTTGAAGACATTGATCTCGAGGTTTTAAAAGCATTAACGGAAGCGGCGATTAAAGATACCTTATCGCTTTCTTTTATCACCAAATTATAGGAATCAAGAATGAAAGAAAATCACAAAATATACACCATGAAAATGAGCCAGATCGCCCTGCTTTACATTGCGAAAGCAGAACGGAAAGGTTATCAAGCGCAAGATGTCTATCGCCTCCTTTCATGGTTAACGGGTTATGACCCAGTCAGGATTGATACCCTTTTAAAAGAAGACATAACGGTTTATGACTTTTATGATCAAGCGAGTCACTTTAACCCCCATGCTTCACGAATTAAAGGAAGTATTTGCGGTGTTGAGCTTGATACAATCACCGATCCTATTATGCAAAAGATCCGCTATAGTGATAAATTAATCGATGATCTCGTCAAAGGGAAAAATCTAGACTATTTGTTTAAGTAAAATATATTTTAATTATTGATATTCATTTGTAACCAAAATGTTGAAAAATATTCATATCAACGGATGTTTTCCCCTTTCCCTTGGATATATCCGTTTAACATGTTAAGATAGGGCAATAGCAAAAGATGTGAGTTCATCGCCATCACTAGTTAAATTGCATAATTTCGTAACAAAGTGCAAAAAAAGAATGTATCTATTATTAAGAAAGAAAAGTTACACCATTTTTGTAACCTGAGGGAAAGAACATGAGTTTATCTAGTAATGTCAAATTAGTCGAATTGAGGCGGTTGCTTAGCATCCAATATCGACTCGAGTCGCGCCAAATCTCAACTGACGATGTCGCCTTTTCCAAAAAGAAAGCCGATGAAGGATTACCACGGGCCCAGTACGTCTATGCGTATCTCTTAACCCATCGTATCGCCACTCAAGGTGATAATGATATGGCCCGGAAGTATCTTGATCTCGCGTTTGAAAAAGGAGATCATGACATCTTAAATTTACTAAGTGATCTTTATTTTATTCATGGTGATCACGATAAAGTCCGTGCTTGTTTTACAAAGGCAAAGGCTGAACTCGATGCTTTAAGTAACGAAGAAGACGCTAAGTAGCCCATTCGAAACATCCAGGCTTATCTTGAAGTATTAGCCGTATAAGTCGATACAATTCCAACAATTTTGATGAAGAGAAACGTGAGACCATAGGCATTAGGGACATGGTCTCATTTTTCTTTTGTTATAATTGGGGTGCTTTATAGGACGGCCCATAAAGAGAAGGAGAAAAAATATGTATCCCTATCACAATTTAAACACCATGTATGTCGAAAGCGTTATTTTACGCACCAAAGATAAAGAAGCTATGCTTAAATATTATACCGATGCCCTTGGTCTCACCATCATTAAAGAAGATGACGCCTATCTTCACTTGGGCACGAGTACGGGTCGGGTGCTTGTGAGTCTATTACTCGATCCCGAAGCCACGGTTATGAATGGTACCGTCGGGTTATACCACTTTGCGCTTTTATTACCAACGAGACGTGATCTTGCGACTTTCTTACTTCATTATGTTGAACGGGGCTACACATTTATTGGCGCGAGTGACCATAGTGTGAGTGAAGCGCTCTATCTTGAAGATCCCGAAGGAAACGGCATTGAAATTTATGTTGATCGTCCTGATACCGAATGGAAAAAGATGGGGTCTGGGGTCTTTATGGATACCCGGCGCCTCGACGTCAATCGCCTATTAGAAGAGCGCGATCCAAATGGCTTTAAAGATATCCCTATTGATACGATTATGGGGCATATTCATCTTCATGTCCCCTCCATCGCCAAAGCAAAGAAGTTTTTCGTCGATACCCTTGGGTTTAAGTTGATGCTTGCCTATGGCGATCAAGCCATCTTTACGAGTGACAGCGGTTATCACCATCACATTGGTCTTAATACGTGGCGTAACGATCCCCTCCCCCAAAATAAAAAGGCTACGGGATTATTTGGGTATTATCTCCATCTCCCCAATGATCGCAAAACTGAGTTTTATAATCATCTCGTCGCCAGCGGGGTTAAACTCCAAAGTGACGGCCAATATGTGATGTTCCATGATCTTAATGGTAGTCTCATCCTGATTAAAGACGAATAATTAAAACAAAAAAATAAAGATGCCTCCCTGTGATGAGAGGCACCTTTTTCATTTAGCTGATTAAATCTTTATCCCGTAAAGTCGACTAGCCAGCGATATGCCCGCGGGAATTCTAAGGACCACGACCGCTCGGTGTGATCACGGCCTAGACCTAGATAGGTTGTATACTTCGTCGTTGCAACGCCTTTATCACTGAGGGCATTTGCAAGGGTGTTAAGGTATGTATAACTTCCTTCCCCATTGCCGTGATATAAGTAAAGTTTTGGGGCGTTGAGTGGGTCCGTTATTTTTTCGTTAATTAAGTTTGTGGGGGCATTTGCTTCATAGACCCAGAACGATGAACTAAAGATCAGACCATAACCAAAAATATGTTGATACTCAAGGGCCATAAAGAAGGAAATAATCCCGCCCATGCTTGAGCCGCCAATCCCGGTATGTTCTTTAGCCGTTAAGGTATTAAAGTTTTGATCAATATAAGGCTTCACGGTGTTGACGACAAAGGCGGCGTATAAATCACCTTTTGCGGTAATGCCTAAATCTTCATTTTCTTTCCGAACCGGGAAGACACTTGGTGTGTATTCACTAAGCCGCTCAGGACCATTATCAATCCCCACCACAATGGTGCCACCGTACCCTTTATCCATCATCGTGCCAATCGTTTCATCAATTTGCCATTCTTCACCAAAACTTGTATTTTGATCAAATAGGTTTTGCCCGTCATGCATGTATAAGACCGGATATTTTGTGGCTTTGTCTGCGGCCTCATAGCCATCTGGTAACCAGATGCGAATCGTCCGCTTCCGGCCATCACTGAATTGTGGCATATCAAGGACAACTTTTACAAGTTCACCGCGGGTCACCGTTCCTTTTCCCATTCCTTTAAATCCTCCAATTTTGGCATCAATCCGTGATTTGCCGGCTGTCAGGGTTAATTCACGGTTATTCATTCTTAGTCCTGCACTATCGACTTCTTCGTTATCAAACCCGGTGCCGGGTGGTTGATCGTCATAGATGAGAACAAATTTATAAGAGATTTTAGAGCCAACACTACTTTCTTCAAAGGGGTGAATCACATAGTACGTATTGTCCTTAAGATGACTTAGGGCAATCCCACTAAAGGGATCCCAAGCGGTGAAGTTTCCGACAATACGAATGGTCGCGCCTTCAGGTTTTTCAAAGGGCAAGATTGCTCTAAATTCGACAAGCGGATAAAGAAGCGGTCCTTCACTTGTCACGGATGTTGTCTCAAGACTTGTCGGTGCTTCGCTACTTGGAAGTGACGTAGTGCCTTCAGGGGTGCATCCACTAAAAAGGAGAGCACTTAAAAGTAACAAAGATACATTCTTTTTTCGGTTCATATTCATTCTCACTTTCACTTTAGATTATAGCAAAGGAACACCCTTCATTCAAAAATGAGGAAATTCACTCAGGTCCCTAACACGCGCACATTGTAAATCGTGCACCGAGTTGTTAAAATGTTAACAGTAAAGCGGTTTTAATAAAGCCCCTCCCATCCGAATAAGGAGACAAGTTATGCAAAACGCAAAACGCTTATATTTGGGATTAATGACCCTCATGATGCTGGTTGGCTGTACAAGGATCCCGTCAAGCAGTGATCCGTCTATTTCAACACCTAATACGAATGAAAGTGAAAACCCAACGAGTGACACGGTGACGAGTGAAAACAGTTCGTCTGTCACAAGTGTAAGTGTCGTCACAAAATACACGATTGTTTTTTATAGTGAGGGTGGGACTTCAGTCAGTAGTATAAAAGCCGAAGCAGGGGCCATTATTACGAAACCACTTAACCCTGTTCGCCAAGGTTATAACTTTATTGACTGGTATGAAGATAAAATCAATTGGACTGAACCATTTGTGTTTAATACGATGCCTGAACGAGATGTCGTCTTGTACGCCAAATGGCAAGGACTTGGCCTTGATGCGGTGGCGGAGTATAATAATCACCTCGCCTTAACCAGTAAACCGGGGCATTTATATATTCATTATTTACGCTTTAATAATACCCCATCTGAATATGCAAACTGGGACATTTGGGTGTGGCCGGCAAATAAAACGGGACGGATTTTTGATTTTAACCAAGAAGGCAGCACCATCTATAAAGATGATTTTGGTGGGGCCGTGGTTGAGATTAACCTCAACTATGTTTACACCGATGGCGGCCATGACGGAGCGGGCGGTAAAACAAGTGAACCGGTTAACTTCAGTGTTGATGAAGTCGTTGTACCGCGGATTGGATTTTTAATTACCTACAAGAGTAGTCGCACGTCTGGGGGCCATTGGACGAGTGACGGCGGGGATAAGTTTATTTCGACCGCCGATGCACAAGAATATGCCCTTAACGGTTCGTTACATGTCTTTGTTGTGCAAGAAAATGTTCGTAACTTCACCTATCGCTATGGTGGGGAAGTCTATGATAATCCATATGCCGCTGATGATGGCAATAGTATTTCAAGTAACTATAACAATGTGAATAGTAGCCAAAATCCCCGTCCGATTAGTCCGACCTCACCTTTAATGAAACAAAAAGGGGTTGGTTACCAAATCATGGTCGGTTCGTTTGCGGATAGTGACGGTGATGGCTTTGGGGATATTCGCGGGATTACGTTGAGCTTACCTTACCTCGCAAGTCTTCATGTTGAAGCCTTATGGTTGACGCCCGTTCAATTGAGTGATTCTTATCACGGTTATGACACGATTGATTATTATAATATTGATCCAAAGTTTGGCAGCCGAACGAGTCCTTATGCTGAAGACGGTGAAGTCACAATTGCTTCGGCTAACCAAGACTATGTTGAACTCATTAGTGCGGCCGATACGCTTGGCATGAGTGTGGTCATGGATTTAGTCATTAACCATACATCAATCAATAATTTACTCTTCCAAGAAAGTCTCAGTTTAAATCCTGAATACCGGGCTTATTATCATTGGCGGAACACGAAAGAAAATAATAATTGGTACCAATATTCAAATTATAATTATTATTACTACGGTAAATTCGCAAGTAGCATGCCTGAACTCAATTTTGATTATCAAAAGACCCGCGATAAGATTGTCGATATTATGGGGCACTGGGTCACCCTTGGTGTACGCGGATTCCGCATCGACGCCGTCAAGCATGCCTACATGAAGGAAGAAGTGACACAAGTCGGAGGAGACAAGATCATTACTGACTATGATGCGGTCTCAAAACAAGATTATTCCAGTAACCTAACCAAGAACTTACATTTATTTAAAGAATTAAACGCCCGACTTAAAGCGATGAATCCCGATATTTTTATTCTGGGCGAAAACTTTGATGGTCATGCTTATCACGTCGCGCCTTACTATGAAGGCCTTGACGGGATGCTCAACTTCTATATGTACTATAACTTAAGCCAAGCCACCTCGATGGGTGGCCAACCTGCTTTCTATTCATATAATAAAGCGGCGACTGTCAGTGGCGCGAATAGTGGCGGGGATACCTTTAGTGAAGCAGGGCTAGCTTATGGTGGGAAATGGAACTATAATGATACCTTTAAAGCTTATAACCGTTACCGAAGCGCAGGGAGTGTCCAAAGTGGCGAAGCGATTGATAATAATTTTACGAGTAATCATGATGTCACCCGTGCTATTAACCAAGCAATTGGCTATCTTGATGAAGCCGGTAACATTATTAAACCGGGTATTGTGACAACGGCCGCTAAAACACTCATTGAAAAACAGGCGATTGCCTATATGGCGGGGATCATGCTTTTACCGGGTCTCTCATGGATTTATTACGGGGATGAGCTAGGACTTTCCAGTAACTTACCAACAGAAACAACTTTAGCAACCCCTAATATTGACCGCATTTTCCGGCAACCAATGAAATGGGATAAAAATGGCACGGATGCACGGACGACCAACTATTCATTTACTGGTGGTCAGACCTATGATGTTGGTTGGGACGACTATAACACGACCCTTGACGGTGTTCTTGAACAAACAAGTGAGGCCTCAATGCTTGGGCGAATGAAAAAGATTACAGCCCTTAAGAAAGCAAACCAAGCACTCAAGACGGGAAGTTACGCACCGGTTCCATTAAGTGAATACAATTATTCAAATACGGTCTTTGCTTTCCAAAGAACATTAGGTAATGACACTTTTAAGATTTATATTAATCTCCGCAATGATGCGGTTAATAGTCTTAATTTAAGTGGTAGTGTCGTTTTAAGTATTGAAGGGGCAACTAGCAATACATTACCGGCTTGGAGTATTTTAGTAACGAAGACATAAACTTCCTTGAGCTGATAAATAATCGATACATCTTAAGAATTCTATCTTTTCACGCTTTTTAAAGTCATAAAACACCTTATTTCATTGACAAAACGGCGTATTTCCGCAAAAATTAAAGTAAGTTAATTATTTTTTATATAAAACGGAGGAGTTTTATGAGACCAAAAAAGGTGAATAATCGTTTTCTTCTATTTTTTGCTACCATTGCCTTAGCCTTTGGTTTTGGCAGTTCTTTAAAGCAAAATAGTGTAACAACCACGCAAGCTGCGGCTATTCCCGCTGGTAGCACAATATACTTTAAACCAAATGCAAACTGGTTAACTGGAGGATCCCGATTTGCCGTTTATTTCTTTACTGATGGCGGGGGAAACGAGTGGAAAGATTTGGTTTCGGAACCGGATGTCCTTGATATATATAAGGTAATATCACCTGTTACTGAATACCAAAATCTTATCTTTGCGAGAATGAATCCCGCAACGACTGTAAATAATTGGGATAATAAATATGATCAAACGGTAAATTTGACTTATGAAAATGATTCTCCGCTATTTACATTAAAAGAAGGAGAATGGAATGACGCTACTGGTAATTGGGGAACTTATGATCCAAATGATCACCCTTTACCCCCTTCATTTGTCGCCGGTTCAGCTGTCTATTTTAGGGCAACTAGTGCATTTAAGATTGGCGCCACTAAAATGGGGGCATACTTTTATGTTTCGCCAGGATCAGACCCACAATGGACTGTAATGGATGAAGTTGATACAGACATATATAAGGTGTTAGTTCCAAATTTAGTCGGCGTTAATTTTGACCGCGTAATTTTTGCTAGCTTAAATGAGACGCCTGCTTGGGTTGATGACCTACCAGATTGGCCAAATAAGGTTGCACAAACAGGGAATCTTACTCAAGTTCATGGGAAAGTGCTCTATGATAGTGCCGATTCATCATGGAAAACTTTTACGGAACGTGATTCTGTCACCTTAACTCCTACCGCTGAGGGGATTGATATTAATAAAGTTCGGATTTGGCTTGATCGTTCCGGGCATTATGAAGAAGGATTTACTTGGGCCTTAAAAGTTGGCACAACACTTTACCAACCAACCGGGTTTATTAAAGCAGTAACGATTGCAAGTGTTGATCGTTTCTATGCCTTTTACGATATGTCAAAATCAGTTTTAACCGGCAATGTTGGTTTTTCTATCGTTAATTCATTCCTTAAAGTTGATTTAGAAATTCCTGGCGTTCCTTATGTTGCAGGTGATAATAATAAACTATGGAAAGTCGATTATGTCGCAAGTGAATGGATCTTTACCAAAGGCGCCATCACAGATCGAATTTATAATACCTTCTTCGCTAGCGTATTAGAAGGATATCTAACTTGTGATGCGAATGCTGAAAATGGTTATGGGGCGTTTGCAATGTTAGACGAAAACTTCTTACCACGTGTGAGTGGTGTATGGAACATGGAAGGACTCCTTGCTGGGGTCATGATTAAAGACTATGAATCGATTGGTGCCTATAGTACTGGCGTGCGCGAAGTAGCAGCAAATACGGATGCGCTTGCAAAGTACAACTTAATGGCTCAAAAGTCAGCAACCTTACCAAGTGGTGAATCGATTAGCCCTTATCGAATGATTCAAAAAACGAGCACGAATGTCAGCCTATTGGTAGTCATTTCTTTATTCGCATTTGGCGCGCTTGCCTTCCTTAAACTAAGAAAAAAGAATGCCTAAGATCGATTAATGATGTAGGGGGACATTAAAATGTCCCCTTTTCATAATTCCTTCACGTGTTATTGATATGCGTTATAATGAAAATGTAATTAAGATTGGAGGATTTTTAATGCGATTTAGAAAAAGTGTGGGTCTTCTTGCCTTTGCTTTAATCCTATCGGGATGTGCAACTCTTGAAGACTTACTTAGTCAACCTAACACAACATCACAAGTTTCCGAAGGTTCGGCTAGTGAATCAGTAACCGAACCTGAGGTCATTTCAGAAGATGTAACGAGTATCTTTGATTCCATTATTAGTGGGACCGAAGAAACATCCATTATCTCAACCACAAGTGAACCCGGAAGTGAAGATATCGCCCCGGCCAATATTGCGACCTTTGCGACGGACATTGTCAGTGATCCGCTCATCACCTACACTGCGGGTGACTATACTGTGAAGCCATTCCCGAACGGGTTTACGTATCCACTTGATGCGCAAGTTCAACCAACGAATGCGTACTTAGAATTTTGGCATCCGGAAACGGATTTAGCCTTGAAAATTGTAGCGTCTAAACAAATCTTCCAATGGATTGAACAATATGGGGTTCATGAACAAAACCTTGCTGATTTATATTGGCCAGTGACCCTTGAAGTCGTGATGAATCAAAAACGATTTGTCTATTATGAAGTTGGGATGCGGATGAAGGGTAATACATCCCGGCAAGATTTTATTGATAATGACGGCAATTTTTATAATTCCTTGAACTTTAAACTATCATTTAATGAACTTTGGGATACCGATGAATACATCCCATATAATTTAAAGAAGACATGGACAAAAGCCGCTAACCCAGAATGGAAAGTGCGCGATGATCGAACCTTTATGGGTGACGAATCTGGCAAACTTGGCCTTAAAAAGATTGACATTAAATGGAATAAGTCGCGCGATGACTCTTTAGTCATTCAACCATTCATCTTTAGTTTCTTCCAAAAGCATGGTCTTATTAGTCAAAACTCAACCTTAACAACCTTAAATGTCAATGGAACCCGCCTTGGCCTCGTGACGATTAATGAACCGGTTGATAAACATTTATTACGTCGTTATTTCCCGAAAGCCGCCGCGGCGGGCGAACTTTATAAAGTGGGTTGGGGTAAACCATCGCCAAGTGAACAAGATGTAAAAGGTAGCCTCCGTTATGAAGATTTAAGGTGGAATGACGATCAACTTATCGCCGATGCCGTCATCGGCGAAGAAGATAAATTCCGCGGTTATACACCAGCGTATGACGCGAAAGAATATGACGACACTGCCGCCAATCCATTTGCGAAACTGATCAATTTGATGAAAGTCTTAAAAGATAACGAAGGAAAGTCAGTTGGCGAATTCGCACCAGCGCTTGAAGCTGTCATTGATATCAATAGTTTCTTAAAGTATGCCGCTGTCTCTTACTTAATGGGTAATATTGATGATATGCGTAACTGGGGCAATAACTATTATATTTTCTTTAATCCAAGTCAAAATAATAAAGCCTACTTTATTCCCTACGACTATGACTGGGGATTAGGCTTAACATGGGACGCAGGCAACACACGGATGTTTGGCGCCTCACCATTTGAAACCCGTTACCTCATGGATACAAGTGGATGGCAAGAAAATCGACTCTTCTGGTACACGATTCTTACCTCAAATAATAATGAACGCCCGTATCATAATATTACGATGAATCAAGCCTACCGTGATCAATACGTCAGTTATATTCTGTCCCTTAATAATGATTCTTTCTATACGAACACCACCTTCAATAACCTCTTTAACACCTATAAGGCGACTTACAATACTAAAAGCGGAAGCGACCTTGACCGCCCTGCCGATAAAGATAATCCTGCATATTATGTCTCGCCCTTTAATAACACGACATTCATGACAAACTTTATTAATAGTATGAAGAATGCCGTTACGACGCATTTAAGTTAAGATTACTTTTTACAAAGTATAAGAAGAGGTCACCCTCTTCTTTTTTCTGATCGATTCGTTATAGACGTTTTTTGCCGAGTAATTTGACAATCAAGTAGACAATACCGCCGATTGAACCGGCCCCAACCACTGAGGCTGTAATAATAACGGGTGTGCTAAGTGGTTGGTCATTCCCTGGTTCACTCGTTCCTGGCTCACTGTTGCTACCACTACTTGGTGGGACATCACTCGTGTTTCCACTTGTACTGCCACTATCGCCACTTGTTGGATTATCAGGTAAAGACGTTGTAGTCGGCATTGAAGAAGAAGAGTCACCTGGATCAATTGGATCGGTACCATCAAGATAAGGAATATCAGTGACGATTGTTGGATCAATTGCACCGCGATCGCGGACGTTACGGGTCACGAGCGTGGTGTTTGAATTAATCCGGAAACTATTTGGGGCAATGGCTCCGGTTTTAAGAACACCGCTCGTATCAAGGACGACTTCTTGACCGCCCACGTCAGTGATATCAGCCCGTGTACCAATACCGAAGTGATAAATCGTGTAGACATCATTATTTAAAGTGTAGGTTAATTTGATGAGGTTATTGGCTTTTGTTTCAACGCCGGCTCCACCATTATCAAGTGTGGTCCGACTGTTTTGGTTAAAGGCGCCCGCTTTTGTTTTAAGGGCAATCATTTGCCGGTAATAGTTATGGTAGACGAGGTTATCCCATTTTTCATCCCATTTAATCGAGTTGACACTGTAAGGTGATTTATAGGAGTTATGATCAAAGAATCCAGGACTAAGGGGCTTAGAGCGCATGATTTCACTGCCGGCGTGGATAAAGCCCATCCCTTGTGATAAAAGCGACATCGCTTCGGCTTGGACACTTTGGAGTTTGATCCGTGCGATATCATAATCTGGTCTTCCGGCGACTTGAAGTTTATCAAAGATGGCGTAGTTATCATGGACTGAGATATAGTTTACAACTTGATTTGGATCGGTGGTTCCGCCGGTCACTTTCCCCATCATCCCGTCTTTAATTTTACCGAGCATGTTGGGATCAATTTGCGAGGCCCCAAGTTGGACCCAACCGCGACCTGAGCCGCTTGAATCACCTTTAATGGCGTCGCGTATTTGATCGTTAAAGCCGCCAACACCAGGGGTTTTATATAAGTTTGCGTGCTTAGCTAAGTCTTTACGGACACTCATCACGGTGCCATCCATATCCCAGGGTTCACCATAGACGACAATGTCACTTCGATACGTATTAAGTTTTGTCTTAACGGCATTCATCGCATCGACGGTATGAAGACCCATTAAGTCAAACCGGAAGCCGCCGAGCTTATATTCAGTGGCCCAGAAGTACGTTGAATCAACCATATAGCGTTCAAACATGATCCGTTCGGATGCGGTGTCATTACCAACCCCACTGGCGTTACTAGGAGATTCACCGCTATAACGGAAGTAGTAACCAGGATTTAGTTTTGAGAAACTATGCTGACTAATACTGGCGACGTGATTATAGACTACGTCCATAATGATACGAATGTCATATTTAGCGTACGCTTGAACGACTTGCTTGAATTCATTAATTCTGGCGAGACCGTTATACGGATCACTACTATAACCCCCTTCAAGGACATTATAGTTTTTAGGGTTATAACCCCAGTTAAATTCCATATTGGTCTCGTCATTTTCTTGATCATAGAAGGGGAGTATTTGCAGGGCATTAATGCCAAGTTCTTTAATATGATCAAAACCGGTTCTGACCATTTTTTCGTCTTCGGTATAAGTCGTGCCACTTTCAATTAAGCCTAAGAACTTATAACGGTTCGATTCAGTTCCGTTCCATGTATCATCAGCGGTTAAGTCGCTCACATGAAGTTCATAAGGAACAATTTCGGTGGCTTTTTTGGTGGAGAGGACGACATTATCCCAACCTGTTGGGTTTGTTTTAGAAAAATCAACAATCATGCCGCGAATACCATTGACACCACTGGCTTTGGCGTATGGATCGGCGAATTCATCACTACCGCTACTATTCGTGGCAAAGAATGTGTAGTATTTGCCGTGGTAGTCGCCGTTTAAAGTTACTGACCAAACCCCTTTGTCACCACGTATAAAGGCGTGTTCAGTATACTCGTCATTGCCGAGCGCACTACTGACCCGTTTTGGGGTTCCATTATTATATATTCTTAGTTTAAGGTCTTTTGTTGTTGGTGCCCACGCTTTAATGGTGGTCGCACTTGAGGTGTAGGTGACCCCGAGGTCACTGCCACTATAGGTGTAATTATCAATAAAGAAACTCGTATCAAAGAGGCCGTCAAAGGTTGCTGTTTTGATTTTAATAACTTCGGTTGCTTTAAAGGTTACTTCAACTTCGTAATCCTTGACTAAATCAACAATTTCTCCGGTGTTGATTTTAAACGACCACCGATAAGCACTTGGATGATAAGTGGTGACGGCAGTGCCATTGGTGATTGGGAGTTCATCACGAAGGACGCGGTAGGATAAAGGCTCTTTATACGTTTCAACACTCAGTTCACTCGTATTTGTAAAGCGGGCACTTAAAAGTTTTTCGCCTTTTGCTTCTTCCGCACTTTTATAGATGGTTGTTTCCATATCGACTAAATAGAAGTGGCGACGTTTGATGCCGCTACCATCTTCAACGATTGGATAATCGCGCACATCAATTTTAATGTCTGGTGTTTGTTGGACCCAGTCTCCAAAACGAACAATCAAATAGAGGTAGGGCGGATTTTTAAAGTTGGTGGAGGCAATTTGGAAGACACGACCATAATCATCACTACTCGTAAAGGAGTAAGCTTGACCGGCTTGACCATCACTCCAGAGCCATAAGTCGTAATTGGCTTGCTTGAGGTCATTCCGCCAATAATGAATGGTGTATATTGATGCTTCAATCGCTGGCGTTTCCGAGGATTCAGACGTTTCTTCACTTGATGAAGGCGGTTCAATAATAATTGGCACATATTTTGTCCAATAACCAATCACTTGTCCATAATTATTGCCGTCACCATCAAGGCCCCATCGTTCTTCAAACATCGAGTACATGTTGTCACCACTTGTAAAGTCAAGCGTGATATCTTCGGATTGATTCCAAAGGGGACCATCATCTTTGCCCCAGGTCCAACTATTGGTTGGGATTGCACGATTCATGCGCGCAAAGATAATGCGGTCATAGCCCACATTAGGGATCGCTACTTGATAGATCTCAGTTTCAGCCGGAGTGGGGGTTAAATTGACCCAAGTCCCGTCGATCCCACCGTTAAGCCAAATCCAAGCTGCAAAACGGGCATTGTCTAAACGCCAGTTTTCATTCGCCCGAAAGTAAACGGTCGTTGTTTCAGCGGCCTTTGTATCGATAATGGATTGATCCTTCGTCCAACGGGGGACGCCCAAACCAATTAACCCAATGATTAGGAGGGTAAAGAAATTACGATATCCTTTTTTCATACAAGATCCTCATTCTTTCTTGATAGACGTTTTATGGTAGCGAACATGAAGGTACAGCAATAACTTGATGCAGCAGAAGTCATGTTTCTTACTTTTAATATTAGCATATTAAAGAATGATGGAGATAGTCTTAAAAGTCGCCCCTTATCTTTTCAAAGGGTTGCTTTTGCGGTAAGATATAAGTATTAGTTATAAGAAATTTATATAGAAAGAGGCCATATGCCATTTTTTACTACCCGTAAGCATTATGTTGTGACCTGTAAATTTGGCCATGTTGGTCGTGACAAATATTTGCCGCTCGATATCCCCGTCAAAGCTTTCAGCAAGAAAGAAGCCAGTGCCAAAGCCAAGAAAATGGGCGGGGTTAAACGTGATCATCCCGATTGGTGTTTAAAAGGGCCCACCGAAATTACCCGTGAAACCTATGAGATGCTTCGTGAACAATTAGTGAAAGATCCTTATTGGAATAAGAAAACAAGGCAAAATGTCGATCTATTTCGTGATCGGCTAGTGAATGAACCTAATTATACAAATATCCGCGGGGTTAAAACCAATACCGTGACCTTTAAAAAACCGACCACTGCTGAGATTAAAACTTTTCATAAAAGACGACAAAAAATAAGAGAACGAGACCTTGATGATTATTTAAATGAAAATGAAAACGAATAGTTTACTTCGTATAGCGGTAACCACCGGAACGGCCGCCGCCCCCACGATTACTCCCAGGGACTCGGAAGAAGATTAAAACATACCACCACCGACCGCTTAAGATTAAGATCAAGATGATCACACCGAGAACGTAGACATACCACGGGATCGCGTGAATATTAAAACTTTCATCAGGTAAATAAGCATAAAACGATTCATATTGATCATTTTCATATGCTTCCATAATGTCGTCATCGGCAAAACTCGTATAACCATATACTTCTAAATATATTTCTTTGAGGACCCCGACATAAAAATCCGCTAACCAATAATCGTAATCACCTGGATGGTTATTTTGGGTAGCGCTACTATTCCAGGTGGCTTGATAGATTTGATCAACCCGGGTCATTGAAATATAACCTGATAAAGTATCACTAATTTCCCAAGTCATCCCGAGGTAATTAAAAAGATACTCTTCAGTTGGAGATTCTTCAAAATAAAGCATAATTAGGAAGCCGAGATCATTCGTCCCAATTTTCCATTTATCAAAGATGGCGGTGGTATCGATACTATCGGGTTCTCCGAGGTGGGTTGCAACCACCAGTTGCGTTCCATTTAGTTTTTGATCACGAAATGCTTGGACTTGTGAATCTTTTTGATCGAGATTTTTTGAGTATGTATAAATTAAATATTCAGTGGAACTAAGTAAAGCACCCGCCCGGTCATTAATATAAAAGGCGTTGGATTGATAAAATCCAGAACTCGTACAACCGGTTAAAAATATCGCTAAAAAAATGAGGAAGAACTTTTTTAGTGTTTGGGTGAATGCCTTCATGTTACGTCCTAATTAAAGGTCGGAAGGGTCGTATTATAGTTGGTAATGGCCCATGTTTCATAAGGGGTTTTCCCTTGAAGAAAGATGAGGTTTGGGAAGGTTTCAATATGGGTGTTATAGGCATTGACTTCTTTGTTATAGGTGGTCACCGCGACGATGACGGCATTCGTAGAAGCTGCAAATTCGGCCATATAACCACTATAGAGGTCTACTGTATTATATGAAGACGGATTATCTTCCATGTAGGAGACTAAATCGATAAAAGTCGCATCGATAGTATCAGCCGCTTCATTGGCAGCGTCTAGGTCGCTTGCAGCAATGGCATTCGCAAAAGCTGTCCGCGCATCAGCAATGATCGTGAGATAACTTTCAATCGTCGCATTTGCGTCTTCAATCGCATCAATAAAGGCGGTCACCTTGTCATAGCGGCCACTTAGTTTGGCGTGGACATTACCAGTCGCCTCAATGACGTTTTGGCGTTTACGAACCTCACCATTGGTGGCCCCAATCCAGGTTGAACCTGTTACCACAGCAAGTAAGGCAATAATCCCAATTATGTAGTAATAAATTCTTTTCATAATTCTGCTCCTTTGGCAAGATAACAAAAATCATCTTCCACTCCCATTATAAAATTAATTATTTGTAACTATATTCTATAATGCATAGAAATTTATTTTCTTGGCACAGTTTCATTCTTATGAGTAGACATTCAGTCATAAAAAAACCTTGGAGTTAACCAAGGTTTATTGGCAATCGTGTTAACGCGTTTTAAAACGGGACAAAGGTGAAGTAGTAGGTTCTTTCAGACACCGCTACGCCATTAATCTTTGCCACGACCGTGAAGCTCACATCGCGAGATATTTCAGTTGCGTTGTGGGCATTAATGGCGAGGAGATTATTATTGACGTGATCGACAAGTTCTTGGAAGGATGTGATGCCGGTCGTATCATAGGTTCCGACGGGACTATAAGTACTGACCGTAATATCTTGACCTTCGTAGGTATGGGTCTTACTACTAATTAAGAAGAACTCATCGCCGGTCGTGGTGATTTCAAACGTAATTTCTTTATCCGCAAAGTCATTGAAACTGAAGCTCGATGGGAAAATAATGGTTTTACGGAAGTATTCAATCGTTTCGGGATTATTGCTATCAGTTGGTTGGACTGGATTGGCAACACTGCCATTTGGATTGGTGTGATCGATGTAGTTGACGATACTATAATCATTCATAATCGCTTCACCAATTTTTTCATCAAGATTTGGCTTTTCAACTTGGAGGTAGAAGGAGGTTGATTTACTTTCGGTAATGTTTTCATTGGCGTCGACGAGGTTAATCGTGACATCAAGTGAGAACTCAAAGGTCGCGGCTTGGGAAGCACTATAAAGATCTTTGGTTGGGAGCGCCTTTAAGCTATCAGCAAGGGCTTCAAGATCACCAACCGGGACGCCAGAGGCATCAAAGGTACCGAGAGGCGTGATTGTCCGTGCAGTGACATCATTTTCACTAATCACCGTTTCCTTGGTGGCACTGAAGTAATTCGTTAAGTCATTGATTTCGGTGTCGATTTCTAAACGTCGTGAACCAAAGTCTTTAAGGACGATGGATTCAGGAATAACGAGGGTATCGACAAGGTGGTTAATGACATACGGATTATTTTCGTCGCGGGCAGCGTTGGCAATACTTTGGATTTGCGTATCATCTTCGACTGATTCATAACCTACAACATTTAAGAGCCCATTTTCTTCAATTAAGAAATCAATAATTTCTTCATCAATGACTGGTTCTTCAAGTGTAAAGAAATAATCTTTGCTCATAGTTTCGCCACCTGCCGTTGCGGCGATGGTTAAGGTAAAGGTTTCATCGGGTTGACTTACATAACTAAATAAGTCACGGGCATCAATGCCACGGACATGAGCGCTGAAGTCTTCAATTGTGATGACGTCATTTGGAATTTGATCTTTATATGTACCTACTGGGGTGAAGGTAAACACTTCAATATCCCCTGTGATAAGCGTGTTACCGGGATCAACTTCTTCGATTGGTTTGGCCATTTCAGCACTGAAGAATAATTCAGGGCGGCTAACGGTGACGGTGAAGTCAACGGGACCAATGTCATTTAACTCAACACGTTTTGGTACGGCGAGTGAATCACGGAAGTAGGAGAGTGGTAACGGATTATTACTATCGGTTGGTAAGTTTAATAAACTTTCAATCGAATTTGTTTTTTCGTGGTAGACGTTAATTAAGTATGAAGATTTATATACTTCATCAAGAATGAGTTGACCAAAGCCTGGTTTCGTAAGGTTAAAGAAGAAGGATTTATTTACTTCCTTGGTACCGGCAACGGCTTTAATGTCAAGGGTAATTTCACGGTCAACTTGGTTGGTCGCTTCGATTAAGTCTTGTTGGGAAGTTGTTTCCATTAAGCCTTGTAAGTCTTCGAAGGAGTTGACGTTATCAAACAAGTCGGAATCACCCACGGGGACAATGACACTGAGGGCAAAGTTGACCGGTAACGGTAGGGCACTCGTATCAAATTCGAAGCCTTCAGGTAAATCATCTTTAGAGACATCAATCATTTTGAAGTTATCTGCTGCGCCTTCGTCTTCACCGGTGACGGTGACTTGAAAGTCAATGCGGACGGGACTATCAAGAATCGAGGTTTCAAACATTTTTGGAGTCACTAGGACATTTTTAAAGTACTCTAGACCTGTACGAGCCTCTTCTGTCGTGGGTAATGTTTCCCACTCAATTAGGCCTGGTTGACTATCAGCCCCTTCTGGGAGTAAGTCAATTCCATTGAGCACTAATGGTGAATTCATAATGGCCGTGACAAGCACATTACTGAGAATATTTGCTAAGAATTTACAACTTGTTAATGAAAATATCGTTGCTAAACTTAGTGGTAGCAGTTTATAGATGCGGTTTTTCATATAAAAACCCCCTTTACTATAATTTTATTATAATGTTTATTAAAGTAATCAATATCGCAAACGCTAATAAAATAATGAAAACATATAATGGGACTTTTTTTGAATTGATTGTTTTTTCTTTGAGTTTGAAGAGTAAAAAACTGATTCCATATAATAAAAGGGCAATCGTGATCCACCAGTATATGACACCGAAATTAATCCCTTGAATTCGTAACCAACCATATTGATTAAAGTCCATAAAAAAGTAAGGGAATTCGAAACTTCCAAAAGGGACTTTAAGGAAATATAAAAGATATGCAAAGATGAGATAGGAAAAACCACTGATAAGGGCAAAGGGAATGATTCGTTTTTGACCCGTATCTTTCCCAATCAAATAAGTGATGATTGAAAGAATTGGCACTAAGTTGTGAAGCGTCAAATTTTGGAGTGAATAGAAATAGCGAACATTGGCGATATAAGGTCCTAAGAATAGGGCAAAGACAATAAAGGTTAATGTTGTGGCACTGACAGCAATATGCTCAAAGATGATAATGAGGCGAGGCGTCTTTTTATCTTTAAGTTCGTATATGAGTAGGAATAAGTAAGTAGCCGCTACCAGTAAATTACTTTGGGTTGTGTAAAAAAGTAAAGAGCTCCATCCTTTATCAACGAGGATCCCACTCAAATATTGCCCGATGACGCCAGCAATCACCATCACGATAATGGCGATTCGTAATACCAGTCGGAGATTCTTTTTAGTTATATTCATGATTATATATTATACTATTTATATGAATTTAAGTGTATTTTACGATGGTAATAAGCGTAATTGAATGAGGAAGAATATGAAAAAACCGTTACTAATTTTTGATTTCTTTGGTGTCGTTGTCGCCGAGGTTGCTCACCTTTGGCTAAAGGGACATATGGACGAAAAAACCGCTAAAGAAGTCATCGCCACCCTCTTTGTCGCCGTTGACGAAGGCCGCATGACTGCCGAAGATTGCTTTAAGAAACTTGAAGCGATGACAGGCGTGCCATATCAAGAGGTAGAACAAGGCTGGCTCGACTATGGGGTTTTAAACCAAGATACGTACACTTTTTTAAAAATGAATCAGGATCGATACCATATTGTGCTATTATCGAATGCAAGTCGTACTTTCCTCAATCATTTCTTTAAGATGTATGATATTGATTCTCTCTTCTTAAAGAAGTTTGTTTCTAGTGATTTAAAAATGGCAAAGCCAAATCCGGCTATCTTTCGCTATGTATTAGATAATACGCCAGTTTCATTTGATATCGCATTTATGATTGATGATAATCTGGCGAATATCAAAGCTGCTCAAGCTTTGGAGATTCACGGCATATTATTTACATCCATGGCTGAGGTTGAGACTCAGATTAACGCAATAATGAGTGACATGAACAGCTAAAAATGGCGTTTTAAGTCTATTATTACTATTTTGTTTTACAATGAATATATCTATATTAAAGGAGTACTATCATGGGAAGTTTTAAAGTTAAAAATGTCTTAAATGAATTAATTGGGACATTCATCCTGGTGCTTTTAGGTGCTGGATCAGCTGTGTTCAGTCTTTTACTTGGTGTCGGCTTAGTAGTTCCGCTTGTTTTCGGTTTAGTGGTAATCGCCCTTGTTGCTGTAGGTGGTGGTCAATATAACCCAGCAGTCAGCCTTGCTTTTGCGATTCGCGAACGTATTTCATTTTTAGAGTTTATCTTTAATGTTTTAGCACAAATAATCGGTGCTATTTTTGCCGGATTAATGATTTGGCTCATTAGTGGTGATCAAAGTAATTTGGGCTCCAATGGTTTTAACACTTTAATTAGTACTCATGGTGATACAAATGGCGCGCTCATTGCCATCTTAGTTGAAATGATTATTACGTTTATCTTTGTTCTTATCATTTTAAGAGTGACAACGAAACCAGAGCAAAAATCGATCGCTCCATTTGTAATTGGACTATCTTTATTTGCCTTTATTTCCTTTGCCTTTACGATCACTGGTGGTAGTTTAAATCCAGCTCGTAGTTTTGGACCTGCTTTGATTGAGGGTGGTGATGCTTTAAAAAATGTTTGGGTTTACTTTGTGGGACCTTTATTGGGCGGCTTATTTGCTGGACTTGTTGATCTGTTTGCGAAAGAATAGTCAATAATTTTAAAAGAAGAACTTAAAAACAAGGCCAGGCGCCTTGTTTTTATTGCATATTGAATAAAAAATAGGTATCATAATTACCAGGCCGACGTGGCTCAATCTGGCAGAGCAACTGAATCGTAATCAGTAGGTTGCAGGTTCGATTCCTGTCGTCGGCACCATGAGTATAAAATATCCCCCTAATTTTTCCATAAATAGGTGAAAATTGAGGGGATTTTTTTAATTTTATCGTGATAGTAATATGTTGAGCTTGATAGAACTAAGTGTTTTTCATTAAGACATAAATCTGTTAAAAAAGTAATAAAACTTATCGATTTAGAGACTGTTTTTATAGGCCAAGACGGGGATTCTTATATCGTCCCAAGAAACACAACTTCTCATATTTTTTGCTATTGTTGAAGAATGTGTTCCCTCAATTTTGCCATTCACGGCGGCATCCTTTGCTAATAGTATTTTCTCTTCTGAAACTCCGGAAGCCTCATATATCCATAGTAATAGTTCTGGAGATAAAAGACGCATATAAACACGATCCCTGGCATCATCATCCCAGCTTAAAGTGCCTTGATCAATGCTTGGCTGCATCCATGAATCAAAGAAATGCCATTTCTGATTTGGTTCATGTTGCGTTTTATCTACAAGTAGACCGAGACTCTTTGCTAAATCTATATAACCGCCACTTTTTTGTTGATATTCTTCAATGAATTCATTTGAGATTGGATAGTGTGTATTTTTGGTCTGAAGGAAGTTGGACATGTCTCGTATGGTAATTTCATATGTCTGGATCGGACCTTCGCTAGTTGAGACTACTGATTCCGTGCTTTGATCAGTTGATAATGAATTTTGGGTTGAGCTAGTACTCGCTGATGTTGAAGATGTTGATTCTCCGCTACTCGGCCCATAGAACCGTATATTGTCAATCCCGCAATCCATATTAGATCCAGTGGTGGAAGTAGGATAAAAAGTAAGAATGATCTCATGATGACCATAGGTGGGTAATACAACATCGCGCACTATTTCATTATTAGAAGCGGAAACAATATCTTGGTTACAACCCGAAGACACCATGGTTGTTGTATATTGTTGTTTAATATCCAAAACGATCTTAGAATAACCAGAAACTTGGATTTTAATTAATCGAAATGGTGACGGGTTTTCGTCAGAAATTGGGGTTACTCTCAAACCAAGAGTATTGGAATCGATGGCGGCAGATAAAGTTTTAGTAACCTTCCCATCGGCGACGATTAATCCGCCATAAAAACTATTGTTTGAAGCAAGTGCGCTCATGTTTCCAGAGCTTAGATCCTCAAAATCGATCGTGCGTACAAGAATATCATCTGCTTCAAGTGGTAAGAAGCTATCGCTATTTGGTGAAAGGCGTGATAATCCAATAACGCCTAAGGTTAGAAATAAAGATAGTATAATCAAGTTCTTTCTCTTCATGGTTTCCTCCTATTATCCTTTATATTCATTAAACGATAAGAAAACTATTAATATAAAAACTAAATACGTGAAACATATTTGTATCTTCTCTTATATTCAAAAATATAATGCATTACATTTGAATAATATCAAATTACCATTTTAAAATCAATAAAATTTTGATTTTTGATAAATTACTCTTATTATATAAAAGATAAATTAGATTAAGTGATTTAGAGTTCATCACAATATACCCTACTGTATCTAATTGTTGAGAAAAAGCAAGAATCATTTGAATCACGCTGAAAATGATTAAGATAGTGCCAAGTTACACTAATTTCATAAACTGAAATTTGATTATAAGTTTCCATTTCAGTGAAATAATCACGGAAACATCAATAAGTGATGGATTTCGTTTCCTATTTATTTTTAGGGTCGTATTGAAGTTGATATAGATTGTAGTAAAGACCCTTTTTCCGCAAGAGGGCTTGGTGATTGCCACTTTCTTTTACTTCACCTTTATGCATCACAATGATTTTGTCGCTATGTTGAATTGTTGAAAGGCGGTGGGCCACGATCAACATGGTTGAGATGTTCATCATTTTAGTTAAGGAGTCTTGAATGATAGCTTCCGTTTCTGAATCAATATTTGCGGTCGCTTCATCAAGAATCATGAGGGATGGTTTATAGACAACCGCTCTAGCGAAGCTAATGAGTTGCCGTTCGCCACTTGAGAAGTTATTGCCTCGTTCACGGACGATATGATCAAGTCCTTCGGGTAATTTATCAAGCACATAATTGAGCCCTACATATTGACTGGCTTCATGAATATCCTCATCGGCAACAGTATCATCGTGCATCGTGATGTTGTCACGGATGGAGCCCGAGAAAAGAAAGACATCTTGGAGCATTTGTCCGATATGTTTCCGAAGCGATGAGCGTTTAATTTTACGGATATCGATGCCATCAATCAGAATTTCGCCTTTTTGAATATCATAGTTACGAACAATGAGTTGGAGGATGGTTGTTTTACCGCTACCAGTTGCACCGACAAAAGCCACAGTTTCATTGCTTTTGACCGAAAAACTGACATCTTTTAACACCCATTCATCGGGAATGTATTGGAACCAAACATGTCTAAATTCGATATTCCCGCTAAATGAAGTGAGTTCAATGGCATCTTCAGCATCCGTGACGTCTGGGCTTGTATCAAGGACGTCAAAGATTTTTTCCGCACTTGCGAAACCATTTTGAAGGCTATTAAATTGTTCGGAAATTTGTTGGATTGGTTCGAAGAATTGACCGATATAGACATAAAATGAGACAAATAAACCGACACTAATTGCGCCTTTGAATATTTGGCTTACGCCAAAGTAAATCGATATAATTGTGGCGACCATGGCCAAGAAGAAAATGACGGGCCGGTAGATACCAAACACATTAATTTCGCGAATGTAGCTTTTCCGCAAGTGATTGTTAATACGATTAAATTCTTTTATTTTCTTATCTTCTTGGTTGAAGACTTGGGTAATGCGCATCCCGGAGAGGTTTTCTGAGAGGAAGGCATTCACTTCACTTACATTATTGCGGACACTCCGATAGGCATTGCGTGAATAATTTCGAAATAAATATGAGGCAAGAAGAATAAAAGGAATCGTTGCCATGGTGACTAAAGCCATTAACGGATTAATCACGAATAAAATGACCGCAACAATAAACATCATTAAGAAGTTACGGACCAAGTTTACGATTGTGTCGGTAAACATTTGGGAAATATTATTGGGATCATTGGTGGCCCGGGTCACGAGTTTACCAACTGGTAATAAGTTGATTTGACCGATCGATAAGTCTTCAATATGCTCAAAGACTTCCGTGCGTATATCATGGGTTATTTTTTGTCCAACGTCTTGCAGTGACTTACTAAGGGAATAACCAAGAATGATTGATAAAGCGGTAATCATAACAAGGATCAGTGTCCCAATGAGGACAATGGCTACCTTTTCTTTAAGTAAAAAGAAAGTCCCATCGCCGCGTGTAATCTCATCGCTCATTAAATCAATAGCAAAGCCAGATGCGAGTGGCAAAATCATGTTTGTAAAGGTCGTCACAATCATTAATAGAAAAGCGCCCACGAATCGTTTGGTGTACGGTTTTAAGTATTTTAGGAGACGGAAAATAATCTTATAATCTTGGGTGGAAATATGTTGTTCACTAAAATCACGCATGATTACTAACCTCCCCCACTAACGCTTCTAATTCTTGGAGTTTAACCATATCTTGGTAGGTTTTATTCGTCGCGAGGAGTTCGTCATGGCTCCCAAAACCAATTAAATGACCCTTTTCTAAAAGGATGATTTTATCGAGTTTCTTGACCGTGCTGATGCGATGGGCAATCATCAAGGTTGTTTTCCCACTTCTTACTTTTCGGAGATTAGAAATGATGGCTTCTTCAGTTTTGGTATCTACCGCACTCACGGAGTCATCAAGAATCAAGATGGTTGGGTCTTTGGCCAAGGCGCGGGCGATCGAAATCCGTTGTTTTTGACCGCCGGAAACGGTCACCCCGCGTTCACCAAGCATCGTTTGATAGCCTTCTTTAAAGTCCACAATATTATCATGAATGTCCGATAATTTGGCTACTTCAATGAGGTGATCCTCATCCATCTTTTCAAAAGAAAAACCAATGTTGTTACGAATCGTATCGGAGTATAGGAAATTATCTTGCGGGACATATCCGATATGGTCACGTAAAGTTTTGATAGATAATGTGGCAATATCTTCGCCGCCGACATATAACATCTTCGGTTCGGTGTTATAAACATGGAGTAAGAGTTCAACAAGGGTTGATTTACCACTCCCTGTTTTGCCAAGAATACCGACCATTTCACCCGCATTTATTTCAAAGGAGAGGTCATGAAGAATATCGTGTTCCGCATCGGGATATTTAAAGGAAAGGTGATCGGCTTTAATTGAGCCAACTAATGCTAAAGGCTTGACGGCATCTTCTTTTTCAATGA
The DNA here is from genome assembly GCA_964410505.1 of uncultured Staphylococcaceae bacterium. Taxonomy (GTDB): domain Bacteria; phylum Bacillota_I; class Bacilli_A; order RFN20; family CAG-826; genus UBA1361. The sequence continues at coordinate 30,770 of CAYPGR010000003.1, read as the reverse complement.
CTAGCGGTTTTGATTCTAAAAATTCATAAATCCGTTTGGCGCTCGCATGGGCTTGGCCATTTAAATTCATAAAATAGGAGATCGCAAAAACTGGCCACAATAGAGAGAAGAAATATGATATGTACTCGGTGAGTTCCCCACTACTAAGGTTGCCGTAACCAATTAAGATTGAGCCATAAGCAATAATCGCGAGGATGACGAGACTAATAAGCGCATCAATAATGACATTCACAACAATCGCGTATTTCATGTGGTCCATTGATTTGTCGTAAACGTCAAGAGATCGTTTTTTAAACCTTATGGCATCTTTTATTTCGCGGACATAGGCTTTGATAACCGTAATCCCCGTGAATGATTCTTGGGCATAGTCAGACATACTTTCAAATGCCTCTTGGCGGAGTTTAAATTTCTTTTCCATTTTAATATTAATGAAGTAAATGAGAACGCCCATTAAAACAATAGGAATAAGTGCATAGACGGTCATTAGCCAATTGAGTCGAAACATCCGAATGAGGACGAAAGTGCCGAGAAATAAGCCATCAACAATCATCAAAGTGCCAAATCCAAAAAGTTCCCGCACAGCGCCTAGATCATTGATAAAATAACTCATAAGACTGCCGATTTTTTGGTTCGAATAATAAGCTTGATCGAGTTTTGTGGCGTGCATAAACATCTCGCGCCGAATATCAGTTTCAATTCGGCGACCTGCGCCAAAAATAAGAAAACGCCATAAAAAACGGCCGATGGTCATAATGATGACAATCACGGATATATAGATGAGCGGTTCTACGACTTGACTGATTTCTGTGATCGTACCGACATCAAGACCATCAATAATGGTGCCAATGATCCGTGGGATCTCTAGTTGCAAGTAATCAATTCCTGCTAGTATTAAAATACCGGGTAAAAAAGCCCAAAGATAGAGTAGATAGTATTTTTGAAAGTGTTTAATAAGTAACATCGTGGTATCCCTGGACATATTCTACTATAAAATTGTGTAGGAGAATCCTTATGAAGCTATAAACTTTATTAAATAAGCACTTAGATTCATAATTTAATATGTTTCATTATAAAACAATTTTTACACCTCTCTATTGACATTTATTGTCTCTGAAGTATAATGTTATTTGATAAAGGCAAAGTTAGAGCAATCTAATGACGCAATGCTATAGGGTCTCACTGAGACAGCCAGTTACCAAAATGCTAGAATTTAATTAGTAAAGGAACTGGTTTATGTTGGATTATAAACTCCGTAATAAAAAAATTTTATTGCGCATTCGTATAATGCTCACCATCCTTTCACTTGGGGTCACCCTGACATCTTTTTCATTTGTCTCCTATGCCTGGTTTATGCATAACCGTACCGCTTCAATTAAGAATGAAAATATCAATGTTGATACACCATTCAGCTATACAACTGGCGTCAAAGTCGATGATTTTCCGGTCAATAACCCGTATATCAATTTTATCGATTTCTTCCCAGGCTCACTTAACAAACGGAAGTTAACTTTAACATTTACGAATACAGACACAAAGGCGATTAAGGTACGCTGGTTTTTTAAGATTCCAACTGCTAGTGAAGAAATCCCGTTTGTTGACAATCTCGGACTTTACGGGGATGCAGGAGATCTTTATTATTTTGGTTCGCAATTGCAAATGAGTACAATAAGCACTAATAATGACGGCACAATCATTACGGGTGGGGTCGGTGAAGGGGCTTATCTTGTCACCACTTCGAGTAGTGGGCTAACAAAAGGGCAACATAACGCGGTTTCGACACCGGTTGTCTTTAATCAAGAACTAGTAATGATTGATAATTTAATTGTCGAAGTTGGTAAAACCGCTGTTAGTGACATTTACCTTACGTTTGTGGATAATGGCCAAGATCAAAATGTTTTTCAAAATGAAACGATGACGAGCGAACGGGAAATTGCTCTTTTCTTAAATCCAGGAGATCAAGCATGAAAAAGACAGTTGCGAAGAATTTTCTCCTTTTTAGTGCGATTCTCGTGAGTCTTGTGACCTCAGCGACTTTGACCTATTCATGGTTTGGATGGATGAAAAATATTGGCCGCAATATTTTGATACCAGGCGAGATGGATAGTAGCCTTGAGTTCGAACGTTGGCAAAGTAGTAGCTGGGTGACTGCCCCGGCAACTTATAATTTGGGAGAAATCAATGATATCTCAACGTTACCTCCTAATTCAAATTCCTTTTTCAAATTTAAGGCAAACGATGCAGCCGACCTCGTTTATATTTATCGTGTGATGGTTGAAAGTATTGACCTTAGTATCACGAATGAGGGAAACTCCCATACCTTCCCAACCCTTAATTATTACAGTACGACCACTGATTTAACAGTCTTTGATTATTATATTCATATCGGTGTTGACAATTTGAACCCTACCGTCATCTTTGCCAATTATCCTTCGCTACCTTCCTATTCACTTGATGACATGAATGAATCCTTCACCGGTACAACCTTTATTAATCAAAATGATTACCTCTATGTTTTGTTAGTCCCCCGCTTAGAACCAATCCAAAACATGATTAATCTTATCCCGCTTGAATATGCGCCATTTGCCATTCATTTTGATTTCAATTTTGTGCTGGAAGTGAGGAACGCTGATGAATAAACACCGTTTAAAAACTAAATTAATTTTTGCGACATTGATGAACTTTGTCCTCTTTATATTGCTAAATTACTCATTTATCACCTTGGCCTATATAAGCAGTAAACTAGAGACTAGCCATCAATCAAGCTTTAATGTTAATCTTCTTTTTGGTCGTTTAGATCAGTCTTTAGGAATAACCGCTCCTTGGGGCACGGATGAAAATCCGTATCTCATTAGCGAGGTACGCCACTTACAAAATCTATATACCCTTCAAAATAACTTGCAATCAACTTTAATTGATGAAGAAAGTGTTTTCCAGGTTTCCGATACGTTTGGCAAACCAATTTTCATTGGCGGTAGCTCCCCCACTAACTTACTCAATCTATCTTCGATCGGTAGTGAAGAAAATCCGTTTGTCTCTACTTTCCGCGGGGTTGTGACAACCGATTCAAATGATTTTATCACGTTGCCGAGCACTGGAGAAATAAGTGATACTTCCGCAATTGGCAATATCCGCATTAACGCAAGCGGTACTCAGCAAGATATTGGTCTATTTGGTGCCGTTGGCCCTAAAGTACCACCGACAAGTGGTACGGTTGGTCGAATCTCGACCTTACTTATCACTAATATTGAAATTAATACATCAAGTGTCGGCGGTTACCACCCCGAACATACATATTTCGTGACTGAAGAAGCGTATGAAACGAATCATATCGGGATTCTTGCTGGCCATGCGCAATACACTGAAATTAATGATATTAGCGTCTATTATTCTGGCACAAATGGTAATCCAACAGTCAAAGCCTTTAATATTAATAACGTCGCTGGTTTATCAAGTAGCGCAAAGTACGCATCCGCGACTGGAATCGTCGGTTATTATCAAGACATCGTGGTTAATGATGAACCGGTACCGGTAACATCAGACGGATTTCCAAATTTTGTCGGTGGCGGCAATGCCGGTCTTGATCTGGGTGTCGTATATGCCCAAGACTTATGGAAGTTCATGGAAGACAACAACCTTGGTGGTCCCACCCCGTTAAATGAATATAGTTTACGGAATACATTCGGAAGTTCAACTTCGATCTACAAAAATCAAGCTGATAAATCCTATTTCCAAATTGGTGTTTTTACTTTTGCCCACTCCATGGAAGTCCATAAAGATGATTCCATCACCAAATTATGGACTCAGCCGGGTACTGATAAGTGGTCCGTTTCAAAAGGTAATAATTATACGTCTAGCACACAGCAACAACCGGTTGTGGCGTATAAGTATAATCTTACACAAATGACAAACACCCATATGGCCAACCAAACGACTTCGCAAACCTATCACACGTTATCGAGCACTTGGTTTAATACGGCGAGATATCGTTATATGATTACGGTGCCGATTGATGGCAAAGAATATGCGCTTGTCCGAAATGGGGCAACAGCATCCCCAAAAGAGATTAATCCATCAAACTTTGTAATTCCACAAACTGAATTAGAGTATTACACCTTTAATTTGTATAACACAATCTCAAGTGATCCGAATGTTCCGCCTTATGGAACAAATGGAAGAAAATTAACAGGTTCGCTTCAAAATTTTGTTATGGCGAGTAACAATAGCAGTGTCAACTCGACGACTGTGCGTTATGCAGGCTACGGCAAAGAAGTTACGAGAAATAGTGTCATCAAAGAAATACCGCGCCCATTAAGAATATATGCGACCACAGGAAGTATGACAACAAGTTTCATGGCCACTTCTGTCACTGGGTCTTATACGGAGGGAGTTCGTTTTATCCCGTCAAGTGCAACCGGTGTCTATGCAGTATCAAATACTCGCCCAGATGCGCAAGCATATTCGTTATATACTTTACAAAGAACATTTACGACCTCGAGTAATAATTCATACATGAGTTTTTCTTTGGCGGACGGCTTCGCAGCGGTTAACACGACCACTGGTGATACGACAAATAATAACCCGGCCCGTAGTGTTCGGGTTAAGTTATGGGCGGTGGATTACGCAAATCCCGGTTCACCCGTCCCCTATAATAAAGCTATCAATACACCGACCTCTAATATCACCACTTATGATTCAGATAAGACAGTTTTGTTTTATAAACCGATTCCAGGCGGAACACTTGATAGTCAAAAATATCGTTATGAAATGACTTCACTGGAAAGTCTTAACTGGTCGGATAACCAAGGCAAGCCGCTTAAAAGTGCTGACAAGGCGATAGCCATGGCGACTCCCACTTCCTATTACTATATGAATAGTTCGTTCTGGGGTGTAAAACAAGGGATTCCAAACCCAGGTGGAACGGGCACGATTAATGTGCCGGAAGGTAGTATTGGTTTTACCGTTCAACCATCGACAACGGCCACCAAAAGTAAAATATATGTGATTGTAGCGACCAATCCGGCCCAAGATTTTAATCAAACAATTAACGTCAGCCGATTTGGCGCAGTCAATAGTACGAGTCAAACTGGCAATCGTACCGTTGTAGATAGTTTCTTATTACCACCCGTTCCGGGGGCAACTCAAGCATCCACCATCCCGATTACAATCGTTGATAATAATGTCAGTTATTCCGTCTATCCTAATCTAAATGTGCTTCTCGTTGCATACATTATCGAGGTTAATGTCTTATCTGTGCCCATTACTTACTTCCTTGAATCATCACAAGGTACCGCAAGTTTTGTTTATCTTTCGAGTGAACGGACCGCGGCTAAGGATAATAATCCGGATCACGAAAATGATGTCGAATTCCCACCGCTAGACTGGGTTGATTATGTATTTTTAGGGGCTGGTAATCGGATTGCGACAGTCAATAGTGGTCTTTACAAGGCGTCGTTGACTTCAACCTATTTTGGTGTGACAAGAAATCCCGCTAATTTAGATGGTAGTAATCCAAATATTGATGCGTTAATCCTGGCGATTGCGACAGCCTATGACTTTACGTATGCGATCAATCGTGCCGTGGTTTATAATTCATCCACACAAAAAAATGTCAACACCCTCTTTATTACGATTAATATTTTGGCACCGGGTAGTGTCACAGGTAATACGGATGCAATCCTACAAGCCATATTGGATAACTATAACTTTAACTTTAGTGAATGGTCTAAAATTGATGAAGGCACTTATGAATTTACGTATAGTGATGCAGTTGTGATGAATATTAACGGTAAACTTGTTAATTGGCTTGTGCACTACTAACAGCATTTTACTTTAATTTTGGTAATGGTCTTTCCGTAAAGTAGGACATATTCTTAGCTTTTTCTTCTGCGGTACTTAAGTAATATGCTTCTTTATCATCGCGATTTTTAAAGATTTTTGATTGCTTGGCGCTCACCACATAAGTCCCGCTTACTAAGTCATGAATCGCCCGATTGTTGTGGGTGATGGTTAGGACCCCGCTCGTCAGTAGAAGCGGAACAAAGAAAAGATAAATATTGGAGGCTGTTTCGAAGACACTATAAACGAAGAAGCGAAGGATAACTGCTTTTGTTTTGACTTCGTAACCTTCTTTATCAACGACCGCGAGTCCGGTCATGAATTTCCCGAGGCTCCGGCCATGACCCACTAATAGTGGAAAGAAAAGATTTGGAATAATAGTGCCAATAAAAGCAGCAATGGTTAGATTGACGGCCACAAAATCCTTAAGAGGTCTTTCGGCTTCTTGATAGTCCGGATTACTATGTAAGCTTTTTAGGGCAATATCATAAAGGTACTGCCATGCTTTATTTTTCTCACTACTACTCAATGAATCCTTGAGCTTATAAGTCACGGGATCAGCGTCTTCATCAAAGGTGAAGAGTGATGATTCATCGCCCATCTTTAAGACCATCGTCAAGTAATCAAAGGATTTCCCTTCTTCATAATAGAAAGAAGTTTCGTAAATAAAGCCGGTATCCGGTGTTGTATAGAATAATTCAAGCCGGTAAAAGAAAATAAATTCATTATTACCCTCGGTAATGTCGTAACTTAAGTAATTGGCTTCCTGCGCACCATAGTCAATTAAGAATAGTCGCGACTTATCTCTCAAGTGAAAAATAGCTTCATTCGCATTTTGCCCCGCTTTAGTCCGTGTATAGATGGCGTCAGTGGCGATAAAAGAAATAAGCCCGACAACAAGTAAAACAATGAAATCTACTAAATACGCCCCAAGGCGGCTCCAGTACGGTGCATTGGTAATGCTTGGATACGTTCGTTTTTTATTTTGCTTTTGCATAATCTTTATTATTATAGCACTATCATGTTAATTCTTAATGGTCTCTTCTCATCCCATTTCAGCAACAATAGAAGTGATTTATGAGTCATCATGTTAATATATTTATATGGCAAGAAAAAATAAACCATTTCGTCGGGCACGCGCTTTCCTTCTTTTAAGAAGGACGCTTTATTTTTTTAAGAAGAAACCAACCATCATTAACGAAAATGAAGATGAAATGACGTCTCCAGCCCTTTATCTATCAAATCATAGTGGTGCTGCTGGACCAATGGATTTATCGATCTTTTTCCCTTATCCTTTTATTCCTTGGGGGGCCCATCAAATGACGGGTAACTATCGATCCCGGTGGTCGTATTCGTATCATATTTTTTATCGTCAAAAACTCAAATATAGTAAAGTAAGAAGTTTTATCCTTGCTTCGCTTTTATCGATCATTAGCAAATTTTTATACAATAATATGCGTCTCATTGGCACTTACCAAGATCTTCGCACAACGAAAACCATCCGTGCGAGTGTTGATTACATACTAAGAGGGGAAAGTATCTTGATTTTCCCTGAAGAATCACGCGATGGCTATGATGACATTATTGAGAAATTCAATCCTGGTTTCGTCGTTCTTGCGGATCATTTATATCGTTCCCATCAACTTAGCGTCCCCTTATATCCAGTCTACTATTCTAAGAAGCGACGTTTTATTTCAATTGGCAAAAAGATTGACTACGCTGCACTTGCCGATAAAGGGTTATCAAAAATGGAGATTGCCGATTATATTCGCCGTGAAGTCAACGCATTATCGCATCAATTAATGCCCAAGAAAAAACCGCATAAATAACGGTTAATGCTTACAAAAATGCGCTCAATCTCAAGTTAAGCGCATTTTTTATAATGATGGTTAGATATTACTGATTCGGTTCTTCAGGTGTAGCATCAACAATCATGGTTGGAACATATATATTAAGTTTTTTGCTTTGGAAGTAATTAACTAGTACGCGCCGGAATTCACGTTCGACACCGACATGTTTGCGCGCTTTCGTTTTGATATTGACGGTGAATTTTAAACCATCATTCAAGTCGATGAGCAATACTTTTTCTGGCACTTCTAACACATCGGGATTTCGTTCTTTAAATTTGTTGAGTAAGGCTTTAAAATCAGGTGACTCAAATTCTTTTAAATTGAAATCATAGTCCGCGCGGAACTCAATCACTGCAAAGGTAGGGTTGATGCTACTATTCTTAATCGTGCGGATATCTCCATTATTTAAGGTGATCACTTCGCCTTTCCAATTTTGAAGTTTAACACGTCGTAGACCAACATCGACAATCGTTCCTGCATTCGCTCCAATTTCCACATAATCACCAATTTTGAATGTTTTTTCAAGGATGAGGAAAGTGCCGGCAATGACGTCTTTGATGAGCTCCTGGGCGCCAAAACCGATGGCGAAAGCGAGGACCCCGGCGCCAGCTAGTAAAGGCACAAGATCAAGGCCTAGTTCACTTAAAATCATGATGGTGATCCAAAAGAAGAAAAAGAATTGTAATACATTATTTAATAAGCGCCGGACGGTTAATTGTTCCTTTGTTTCTTGTTTTCCAAATTTCTTTTCCAGTGATTTTGATTTAAATAAAATAAACTTGAATGATTTGGTAATAAGAAAAGCGAGTAGAACCCAAAATAGAATCATGACCGCAGAAGTTAAAAACTCAACAAGTCCTGCATTTGAAATCCATTCTGTGAATAAATTTGTGATAAACGTGCGTAATTGATCAGATAAACTCATATATATACCTCTGGCTCATTTTACCTTATAAGTGAGCAAAAATGTAGCGAATTGGTCTTAATGTTGATTAAAAAGTGATGACTTTAGCTAGAAAAGAGAAAATACTAACCCCAATAAAAAGAAGCGCTCCCAGGAAGAAAAAGACTCCAATCAGAATAAAAAGGGGGCCACTAAAGAGTAGGAACGAGATGATACCAAGGCCGACAAGTAAAAGACAAGTCACGATTTTAATGAGGATTAAGAGGGGCGAGAAGATAACGTAAAGGGTTAAGAGGCGATGCGAAAATAAGAGCAATAGGGGTAAACCAATCATATAATATAAGATCTTTGGATTGACGCTTACTAAAGGATATAAGGAGGCATCAACCAGGAGTAAACCAATGACAAGCGTTGATAAACGTACGACTTGATTCTCTTTATTCTTACCTTCGTTAAAAGACGAAATGATAATCACAATACCAATAATAAAACATACAAGTTGCCATTTAGATACATCTTCAGATAGAAAAATAATGGTTAAGATGACGCTCGTGATAATAAATGTAATGAACGCTAAGTAATTGATTTTTGGGCCTTTTGTCTGCGCATATATTGGCGTTGATTGGTCTTTTAAAGGGGGGCTCACACGCTCCACGTTGACTTTCTTAATGCGTTGCTTCTTTGCTCGCGGCGACTTTGACTTAGGGTTAAGGACAACGAGGGTAATGCTAAAGATAAAAAGCAAGACACTTGTCACAATCAGGATGAGTGGTAAATAATCTTTCATAAATTAGGACTCCTTTGCGTTATTTTCTTCTTCAGGCTTCATATAATCTTGATCACTAAATAAGCGGCCGATAATGCGAATAAATAAGGCGAGTAGGCTCCAAATAAAGAGCGATACCATTGCAATAAGGGTGAGTGAGAAGAAACTTGTTAATTCGATTAATGAAAAGAAGACAAGGGAATAAATGATATAGGCGATGATTGAGGCGACGATGAGACCAATGCGCTCGATAATATGGCCATCATTCTTTTCTTTTAATTCGCGACTCCGACGGATAGGATTAAGGCCCATATGGTAAATATTACGGACAAAAGTTCTCGTTGCCAGTCCACCCCAAGTTAAAGGGATAAGGAGCGTATCAAAACCGGCACGTTTTAGTTTAACGGGCTCTATTTTTTCGACATAAATTCGTTCGAGCTTGAGTAAGAAAGGGAATAATCCATAGTACATTCCAATTCCGAGACTAAGGATACTAACCGGGATAAAGGTGAGAATCATTGTGGCGAGATAGATAACAAGATAAATGGGGATTAAAAGAATCGTTAAGAGAATCCCTAATAACAGGGTCAAAAGTCGATAGACAAACTTTTTGAATGGATTCGTATTTAAGGCGATATAGCGATCAGGTTTATAAAACAGAAAGATTGAATATTGAATCGTCTTCAATAAGCCGTGTTTATAGTGGAGGCGGTAGAAGAGGGTTAAAATTTTATCAAATTTATGGAATTTCATTGTGCGGACCCCTTTCATTTCTATTATACAAAACTTTGTAAACAATGTGTAAAAAAAATGTAAAGAATATGCATTAATTTCCCCTCAAGTGAAGGAAAACCAAATTTTTAACAAAATGTAGAAGTTTTTAGGTGTTGATATCCGCCATTCACTTCGTCTATATAAAAAAGCTAGGAGAAGGTCACCTAGCTTTGATTAATCCCATGGCGTCCCGGGAGCGATTCGAACGCCCGACTTACAGTTTCGAAGACTGTTGCTCTATCCAGCTGAACTACCGGGACAATATGTATATTTTATACTATTCTTTCGTTTTTAGTTAAGACAAGGAAATGAAAAGCCCACTCCTAAGAGTGGGCCTAAACCATTTAGGATACTTGTTTATCGACTAGACGGCAACTACTGGTTCGAATGACGCAACACCAGTGAGTGCTAAGGTTTCGACATCGATCGTTAAGACAAAGGTAACAACATAGTCGCCATCTGCACCAACGACGAAGTTTCCGCCGGTTTCTGTACCAAAGCTAACGCTCCAGCCATCAAATCCTTCGATGGCGGCAAGTTTAACTTTAAACTCTTTGGTAGCAGCCATAGTAAAGGTGCCTTCAAAGGTTAATACTTGTGTGCCAGCTTCTTCATCAGCAACGTTCGTCACAAGGGCTAATGGTGCTGAATCGGTACCCCAGTCGGTTGCAAGTGCACTACCGCGGAGAACGAAGGTTAAATCACGGATAATAATTTTGTTTTCTTTGAAGTAAATTGAATAGTAACCGGCGGTAACGACGGTTAAGTTGCCACCTTCTTCGACTAATTCAGTTTCAGCATTAATTGGTTGTGTGATGCCAGCTGGAACTTCGTTATTTGGATGTGAACCAAAGTTAACAGATGCGGACCAACTATTGTCAGCACGTAATTTAAAGCCACCAGTTTCTAAGAAGACGACTGGTAAGTAGTAGAAGTCACCAGCTTCATCATAAGTTAATGCGATATCCGGAATAATACTTTCTGGATCGCCTTCAACGACTTCATTACCCCAGTTGGTTTGATCGCCGACGATACCGACAGATGGGGTTTCGCCTGTGTTATGACGGACACCTTCACCAACCGCATCACCTAAACGGGTCACTTTAACCCAAAGCCAGGTGGTTTCGACTTCGATCTTATAAAGACCAGAATCGGTCACTTGGATATTGCGTAAGTCACCTTCTTGGATAAATTCGTTTTTGTCTTCTTCTTTAATGTGTGTGAAGTCAAATTCTTGGTCACTATCCCATGGACGGCCAGGGATCTTAATTTTGAATTTGCCTAAGTAACCGATTTCGATTTCAAGACTGTAGAGGTTTGAATCTTCGGCTTTTGTTAAGTATGAACGGACATCCCAGTTAACGCCTTCTTCACCGGCGTCAGCCCAGTTAACATAATCCACATCCGTGTTATTTAAAGCACCGACGATTTGGAATGTTCTGGTGTCTGGAACGTATTCAGGCGCAAAGTCCCATTTTCCGAAGATGGTTGTATCTTCTTCAATGAGGGTGTCAAAATCAAATTCGGCAGAATATTCTTCATCGACCCACCATCCCGCAAATTCATAATTTGCACGAGCGGTTGGATCGGCAGGTTGTGTAACCTTTGTGCCGTGGGCGACTTCAACTTCAAGATAGAACTTGCCAACGTTATCTTCGTAGAATTCGACGAGGTGCATGACGACCTCTTCGGATGTCACTACGGGTTGCGATGAACTAACGGGGGGTTCGCTACTTGAGGCTGCTGGTTTGCACCCTGCTAAAAAGCCGACGGCTAATGCAGTGGTGAATAAACCTTTAAATAGTTTTTTCATAGTTTCTCCTTTTCTTTTTTTGCCTAAATGGTTTATTGGGCTAAATTCATTATACATCTTGTAAGCGCATTCAGTCAAGAATGAAGAGCGTGGTTCCACGGGCAGAAGAAGAATGGGTCTCATTCTTCTTTTTCGCCCATAGATTGCACTAATTACTTAATACGCTTCTTTTGTAAAATGCTGATTAAAGCGACGCCGGCAGCGAGCACTGCAACGATTGGAAGGGTGATATAAAGCCACGTTAATTCCATTGGTTCGCTCGGTTCGGTTGGTTCGCTTGTTTGACCGCTTGAAGGCGGGGTACTCGTATCGCTTGATCCCGGATTAATGGGCTCATTCGATGTTTTCAAAATGATCGTTGTGTTGGATGTTAAGCTCACTGTGCCACTGACAACATCACCAGGGGTTAACGTGCCACTCGTATCAAGGACGACGGTTTGACCATCGAGATCATTGAGGCGGAGGCGGGCGCCAACACTATAGAATAAGACGGTATATGTGAAGTCATCATCGCGGGTCGTATATTTGATAAAGTTGTCATTTAAGTCGATATCACCACCAAATGTAAAGGTTACATTTTCGTTAATTTCAGCTCTTGTTGTGTATTGAAAGGCTGGGACATTGCGTTTGATATTAATTAAATCGCGGTAATAATCATAGACACTGAGATTATCGATTTTTTCATCCCACTTGAGACTATTTACTTCATAACTTGATTGGTAGGAATTATGATCGAATCCACTTTCAGTTGGTTTACTACGTAACATTTCACTGCCAGCATGGATGAATGAAACCCCTTGTGAGAGTAAGACCATCGCATCAGTTTGAAGCGATTGTTTCGCCACTTGCGCGGCATCAAACCCTTTATTATTGCCAACGAGGGTCAGCTTATCGTATAAGGTATAGTTATCATGGACCGCGGCGTAGTTAATTGTTTGGGTGGGGGTTCCTTGTTTGCCAAAGATTTTACCAAGCATCCCATCTTTTAAGCGGTTTTTAACGGTAACGGCGCTATTGACATCAACCGCGGGCATTTGCACCCATCCTGCACTTGGGGATTTTGCATTGCTTACAAATGAATCACGAATTTGGTCATTAAAAGCCCCAATCCCTGGAACTTTGTAGACGTTATCTTGATGGAAAAGTGTGGGGCGTCGACTACTTTGGTCCATATCCCATGCTTCGCCATATACGAGGATGTCATTACGGATGCTTTTAACTTTATTGAATAAGGTCTCCATTGATTTAGTCGTATGAAGCCCCATTAAGTCAAAGCGGAAGCCACCAATTTTATATTCTTCAACCCAGAAGGCGGTTGAATCACGCATGAAGTTTTCCATCATCACCCGTTCAGAAGCGGTTACGTTTCCAACACCACTTGCGTTGTTTGGCGAACCATTTGCTTCATAACGGAAGTAATATCCTGGGACCAGTTTATTAAATGAATGGGCACCAAGACTAGCAACGTGATTATAGACTACGTCCATAATAATCCGAATATCTTCGGCGGCATAAGCTTTTACAACTTGTTTAAATTCACGGATTCGAACAAGCCCGTCATAAGGATCACTGGAATATGATCCTTCAAGAACATCATAATTTTGCGGGTTATAGCCCCAGTTAAAGGATGGGGTCCGTTCGTCGTTTTGTTGGTCATAAAAAGGAATAATTTGGAGGGCATTAATCCCTAATTCTTTAATATGATCAAAGCCGGTCTTAACGGTCGTTGTCCCTTCGTTGTAGGTCGTGCCTTCTTCTATGAGACCTAAGAACTTTTTACGGTTTGCTTCCGTGCCATTCCATGTATCATCCGCCGTTAAGTCCGCAACATGGAGTTCGTAAGGAATAATTTCCGTGGGGGAGAGTTCAGGATAATTGACCTCATCCCAACCAGTAGGGTTTGTTTGACTAAAATCAACAATCATTCCGCGAATGCCGTTAATACCGGCGGCTTTAGCGTAGGGATCGGTTAATTCAACTTCTCCGGTCGCATGTTTGGCGACAAAGGTGTAATATTTACCGTGTAAATTGCCGGGAAGGGTAACGGACCAAACACCTTTTTCACCACGAACAAAGGTATGTTCAACAAAGGTATCATCCCCGGTTAAGGCATTAATGGCGACAGGGGTGCCGCTATTATAGATGCGTAATTTTAATGTTTGAGCGGTTGGCGCCCATGCTTTAAAGACGGATTCGGTTGCGGAGTAAGTCACGCCAAGGTCATCGCCTTCATAGGTTAATTCTTGGACAAAATAAGGGTCATCAAAAATTCCTTTTAATCCGACGACTTCGGTCACAGCACTGCCCGTTTTATAACCAACTTCCACCGTATAGGTATTTGTGAAGTTAGGTGAATAACTTGCGCCGAGATTAATGGTAAAGCTCCAAGTATATAAAGTACTACTATAGCTTGCTGTAATAACGGCACTTTTGACGACCGCGTCATCTTCTTTAAAGATGTAGTTAGCCGGTTCGTTGTTAGTAACCACCTTTACCGTAGTTTTTGTCGCAAAGTCACTTTCAAGAATTTGATTTGCTAACGCTGCTTCAAGTGTTGGAAACACTTTTGTATTCATATTTAATAAATAGAAATGGTAAGCGTTTGTTGCAACATCAAATGTGAAATCAGCATACTTAATGTTGGCATCGGGGGTTTGGGCTTCCCAACTGCCCTTTTTAATAATGAAGTTTACTTGGGTCGTGTCAGTGAAACTATCAATGGGTAGGTATAAATATTTACCGAACGATTCCTCATTTTTTGTAAACTCATAATCGGCGCCACCCTCGCCTTGGCCCCAAAGCCAAAGTTTCCAACCGGTGTAATTATTATCACTCCGGCGATAATGGAACACTAGATGTGGTTCAGTAAAGGTTGGTAAAGGATCGTTTGCTTCCATAATCTCATGCGTTGGTATCGGTCTTGCGTTTACTTCCTCAGGAGGAAGAGCAACGCCGTTACCAATCAAAAGAAAGAGGAAGACAACAATCGATGTAAAAAACTTCTTCATATGGTCTCCTTTCTTAACGGTCATATTTATCGATTAAATACGCCATAAATGAACTTTCTTCATCAAACTTTTTAAAATCAACCATTTTCCATTCCCAGTTAGGGGAGCCAATGGTGCTTGGTGAATTCATTTTGCTTTCATCGCCTAAGCGAAGGATGTCTTGCATTGGTAAGACCACATACCGGGCATCACTGCCCATGTTATAGGCAATAAAATTATCATAGAAATTATCAAATTCATAAAATCCTAATTGATCAAGGAGGGCATTCGCTGCTTTAAAGAATGCTTTATCTTTCCATTTAAACCAACCACGGATTGGCGAGTTATCATGCGTTCCAGGATAAACTAAGCGATTTTGTGGCCATTCGCCCCGTTTTTCATAAGGATTAAAGGTGAACTGCGTGATTTCCATCCCTGGAAGGTTATAGTGGTCACGTAATTCAAGCACTTCGGGACGTAGATCCCCAAGGTCTTCAGCAATAATTTTAATATCTGGTAATTTCCGATAAATTTCATCAAATAATTGATAACCCGGCGGGTAAGCCCAGTGACCATTCGTGGCCTTGGTGCTTTCGGCCGGAATCTTCCAATATGAATCGAAGGCGCGGAAGTGATCAATGCGGACATAGTCGTAAAGGCGACTACAATATTCTAATCGATCGACCCACCACGCAAAGTTTGTTTTTTCTAAATAGTCCCAGTCATAAAGGGGGTTGCCCCATAATTGACCATCGGCGTTAAAGTAATCGCCTGGGACACCGCCAACAAAGGTAGGCATGTCGTGATCATCAAGGAGAAAGACTTTCTTATTTTTCCAAACATCAATTGAATCAATGCCCACATAAATGGGGATATCACCGATAATCTCCATCCCGTAGCGATGGGCGTAAGCGCGTAAATCTTGCCATTGGGTATAGGCCATATATTGCATCCACATTTCAAATTCAATCGCTTTTTTAAAGGGTTTTAAATCAGCCCCTTTACGTTCAATGATCCAGTCACGGTGTTCTTTCTTCCAGTAATGCCATTGCACAAGGTTGTTGGCTTTCTTAAAGGTGATAAAAACAGCATAGTCATAGACCCAATCATTGGCCTTGACCCATGATTTAAAGCCGCGTTTGCCCATTTTTTGGTAAGCGTTAAAGGCTTTTTTCAAATAACGGAGTTTAAACTTTCGGACTTGATCATAGCGCACTTTTTTAGCGTGACTAAAGTAAGAGGGGACATCTTTTAGAAGACCTTCTTTTTCTAATATTTCTAGACTAATATAAAGTTCATCAAATGGTTTACTTCCAAATGGTTGATAGGGTGAGTTGCCGTAACCGAGGGGATTAACGGGTAAAATCTGCCATAATTTAAAGCCCATCCGGCTTGCTTTTTTGATAAAGGTTCGGCCACTTGGACCGAAGTCGCCAATGCCATGTTTGGCGGGGAGACTTGAGACAGCTAAGAGAATTCCTGCTTCGCGCTTCATATTACTTCCTTTCTAAGACGACACTGCTATAAGGCGCAAGTGTTAAGATGCCATTTTCCAAGGTGGCTCTTGTTCCGACTGAATATAAGTCGTGTTTAATCATCATTTCATCGTCGATAAACCGCGTTAAATCAACGGTTTGAGTGACGTTTTGCAAGTTATGGATGACATGGATAAAGTTTTCACCTTTATGTTCGATTAGCTTCAAACTCGTAAAAGCATTATTGTTTAAACCAATGTTTAAAACGCGTGCTTCTTTAATCCATGGATAACTATTACGAACACTGATGACTTTTTTGTAGTGGTTTAGGAGACTAAACGGGGTTTCAAGACCTTCTTTCACGCCGTCTTTGACTTGTTGACTCATTGGATAGTCAGTCAGGGGCGGAAGTCCCGTCCGTTCCGTATCATTTGTTTTTTGCCAAATCATGGGGAGCCGCCGATTCGCGTCAGTTTGATTCGTCATCCGGCTACCCTTGAGTGCGATTTCTTCACCGTAATAGAGGAAAGGCACTCCAGGCGTTAATAAATAAATACTTGCGGCTACTTTTTGTCGTTCTTCATAGTCAAAAAGAAACATTTGACTTGAGCGGTCCATGTCATGATTACTTAAAAACATTGCCATCAGGCCACTGTCATTGATTTCAAACATATCGCTATAGTTTTTCGCAATTTGATAGGCAATGGTCGCGCCATTGCGGCTTGTAATCTTATCAATGATATAACCATTGACATCGGCACCCGAGAAGTTAAAGAGGGATTCGACCCCGCTATAATAGACTTTTTGTTGGTTAAACGAGGTAATATAAGCTTCTGCCACGATATAGGCATCAGCGCGTTCGGCTTTGACAACACCGGTAAACCAGTTTAAAAAGTTGATGTTTTCGGTCGCATTATCATAGAAGTGACTCGCGGCATCAAGGCGGAAACCTTTGACCCCGCGGTCCATCCAAAATTTAACGATGCTTTCAATTTCTTCACGGACGGCAATATTATCAAGTTGTAGTTCGGGCATATGACTGCCAAAAGTTCCGTCATCCGTGACGACTTGACCGTTATCCCACATAAAGTTGTACCAATTCGCTTTATTATAAGGATCGTCTTTTGAGTAGTTGTTGGTGCGGAAGTTTTCTTTTCCTTCAAGAAACCAAGGATGGGAATTCGAGGAATGGTTAAGGACTAAATCAAGAATGATATTAATGTGATGATCATTGGCAGTTTGGATCAGACTATCAAAGTCACTTAATGTCCCAAAGTCTTGATGGATGTCTTTATAGTCGGTGACATCATAACCATGATAACTGGGCGAGGGATTAATTGGCGTTAACCAAATACCGCTGACCCCGAGATCTGCTAAATAAGGAATTTTATTTTCAATCCCTTTTAAGTCTCCTTTTTGGTCCCCATTTGAATCCGCAAATGAGCGAACGAAAATTTCGTAATAGACGCCGCCACTTTCATTGGTGATGGTGGGGTCGATATCGTAATCAGTAGGGGGCGTGATTTCGCTTGATTCACTGCTCTCACTTGGCGTGCTCGTGAGGGTATCACTAGATTCACTGCTCACGACTGGTTTGCAACTTGCCATCATTAAAAGCGGAATAAGGAGAAATAACGCACGTTTTGTGTTAAAACCATGCATATTAACCTTTCACCGCTCCACCGGTAACACCACTTACATAGTATTTTTGCATAAAGATAAATAATCCGGTAATCGGAATCGAGATTAAGACTGATCCCGCACAGAAGAGGGTAAAATATTTACCAATCCGTTCTTGACCGCCGTTAATCATACTATAAAGACCACGTGCGACGTTCCAGGCTTCAAAGCGACCTTTCGCGATTGTTTCGACAAAGATATAATCACCCCATGGCCCCATAAAGGAGGTTAAGGCGGTGAAAATGACGATTGGTTTCGAAAGTGGCAAGATAATATGCCAAAAGATTTGGGCTTTATTCGCCCCGTCAATCTCGGCGGCTTCGTCAATTGATTTACTAATCGTATCAAAGTAACCTTTGCTGACGAGATAGCCCATGGCTGCCCCGCTCGTGCCGACAAGAATCAAACTAATGAGATAATTCGATACGGGGACCCGAGGATTAAGTTCATTTGGTAAAAGTCCGAATGCCTTGAGAATGTAATAAATCGCAATCATCGACATAAAGCCAGGGAACATCCCTAAAATCATGAGTAACTTCATAATGCCTTTGCGGCCCTTGAAGTTGAGGCGACTAAAGGTGTAACTTGTTAAAAGGACAATGATGGTGGAAATGACACTTGTCGAGGTGGCAATAATAAGGGTATTTGTAAACCATTTTAAATAGGGAATGTCTGGATCTGTAAAGAGGGTTCTAAAGTTAGTAAAGGTGATTTCGCGCGGAAACAAATAGCGAACTGGCCCGGTTGATTCGCCCCGTAAGGCATTGGCAATGAGCCATACAATCGGGAATATCCAGATCACACAAAGGATGATTAATAAGATATAAAGCAGAGTATCAACCATCCGGCGTGTATAACGTTGATTTTTAAAGATACTTGGTTTTTTGGTTTTGGCTGGGGTATGTACTACTTGTTCCATATTAAGCAAAGTCTCCTTCGTTTTGAGCTGCTGAAGTGCGGGAGTATAAGACTAAGGTTATCGTCGCACTAATGATGAAGATAAAGATACCAAGCGCACTACCAATGGCATATTCATTACGGTCCCCACCAACGGTGAGACTGAATAACCACGTAATTAAGATGTCAGTATGGCCGTAGGTTGCTTGGCCGTATTGACCAGTTGAAGGACCACCTTGGGTTAAGAAGAAAATCACGTTAAAGTTATTAATGTTACCAATAAACTGGGTGATTAAATAAGGTCCAGTGACGAATAACATATAAGGAAGGGTAATTTTGGTGAACTGACGGACGGGCCCCGCACCATCAATGCGAGCGGATTCGTATAGGTCACTAGGGATATTCATTAAGATCCCAGAGGTAATAAGCATCGTATAAGGAACCCCGACCCAAATGTTAACTAAAATGACGGTTACTTTAGCAAGGGTCGGATCGGTTAAGAATTTAATTGATTCATCGATGATGCCCAAGTCAATCAAGGTATGGTTAAGTGGTCCATTATCTTTTAATAATTGACTCATCAAAAGTAAGGTAACAAATTGCGGGACCGCGATCGATATTACAAAGATTGTTCGCCACACTTTCTTCGCACGAATCGAACGACGATTAATAATCATCGCCAAGATAAGTCCGAAGATATAGTTTGTGAAGGTTGCAAAGAAGGCCCAGATGAAGGTCCATTGAATGATGGCGCCCAGGGCTTGACCAAAGGTATTTGTACCTGATGATGAGAATAGATTTTTAAAGGTATCAAGTCCAACCCAACCAAAGAGTTTGTTCGGTGGACCAAAATCACGATTGAAGTTTGTAAAAGCAAGCAAAATCATAAAGACAAGCGGCAACACCGTGAATACCGATATCGTTAATGTCGGGATTGCGAGAGTGGTAAAGTGGAAACGATTATTTAAAAGGGATTTTAATTCATCACCAATGGTTGGTAACGGATTTTTAAAACGACCAACATTTACTTGATTACCGTGTTCATCAACCATGACTTTCCGATGAGCAGCTTTAGCCTCAATATATTTTTTCTCTGCTTGATAGGTACCTTTTGCTTGCATGAAGTAAAGGACTAAGAAGAGAACCGTAATAATGATGGTGGCGACCCCAAAAAGCATGATCAACATCGAATTATCTTTATATACAGGTTTGGAATAAGTGATAAAATCCGGATCACATTGTTCAACGGGAACAGGGGGGATTTGGGTACATTCGGCTATATACTCAACGGCGACGGTACCCAAGGTTTGGAATTTAGTAAGCCAATATATTCCACCTTTTGGGACAAACATATAAATAAAATAGCCGACTTGGGTTGCTAAGTAGATGAACCCTTTAATCGGCCGCGCCAATAGCATATGGCCACTACCCATAATAAAATGGGTTACTTTTGTGCGCCATCCGCCATAAACAAAGTGTTTATATGTTTTGATGAAAAAGTTTGTCACCAATTTGTATAAATTAATGAATACATTAGCAATCGCTATCCCGGTCTTTTTAAAAAACCGAAGAACGGCAAATAGCAACGTCGTCATGAATTTAACAAACCAATTTAGGAACGAATTCCCTAAATCGAAAAATCTATTTTTTTTGGGATGCATAATGGGGCCTCATTTCTTGAAGATAAGAGAGCCAGCGAGGGCTGGCTCTCACTTAAAAATCTTAGAGTAAATAAGAATTATTTATATTATTGTGTGATTGCAATCACGAATTGATCAAGAGCGTCTTGTAAGGTTTGTGGACCGGTCTCTGTTGGACCGTCAAGGATGAAGGTCCCGAGGGTGCCAGCGTTACTCCAGAATAAACCACCAACTGATTTTCCTTGGGGAATCGCATAAGGGGCCTGAGCGGTTAAAGCGGAAAGACCTGGGTTTGCCGCAACGCCTTCATCTTTTAGCGCTTCGGTATTACTTGGTCCCCAGCCGTTTAATTCAAAACGTGAAATTTGCGCGGCTTCGTTGGTAATATAGTCAGCAAACGCCATCGCGTAGGCTAAATTATTACTACTTGATTTAACACCAACAAGTTTAGACCCGATGAAGGATCCCATTTGGACATCAACGTTGTTGATATCTTTAAAGGTTGGAAGTTTGGCTGTGCCAAGGTCATCACCAAGGATTTCGATTAACTTGTTTGTATTCCAGTGACCGGTGACGCCAGCGATAACGGCGTTATTATTCGCGTCACTTAAATCATCAAGGGCCGCACCATTAAAGTCTTCTGATAAGAAACCTTTGTTTTTAAGTGGGCGGATTAAGTTCGCAATTGCTTGGAGAGCATCATGTGACGCTTGGTTATTAAAGTTTGTTTGATGTAATTCAGTGACTGGATTGTAACTGATGTCGCTAATGTATTGAATGAAGGATGTTGAGTAGTAACCATTGCCCATGTCGAGTGCAAATTGGTGATTGGCATCAACTTTAGCAAGAATGCCTTCTAACGTTTTAACATCATTTTCAGTGAAGAATTTCTTATTGTAAACGAGAAAATAGCCATTGTCAGAAGAAACTGGGAAACCATACATTTCACCGTCACCATCAAAGGTTGCGGCGCTAACGGCTGGTGCAGTATCCCGGGCAATGATTTTATTTTTATAGCCGACAGGTAAAGGTGCTAAGACGCCTTTATTGGCCATAACAGCGATTTGATCATCAGGATAAAAGAAAACGTCGGCAGCGGTTGACACGTCTGCGAGAACATTTTTTGCGGCATCGGGTTCACCGACATCGCCATAATCGACTTTGAATTCGATTTGGGGGTTTAAAGCTTGAAACTCGGCCGCATGTTTCGTGTAGAGGGCTTGTTCTTGTTTGGGACCCCACACTTGAAGTCTGACTCTTTGTTTTGTTGTGCTTGTTGAAGTCGAAGTGGTAGAACTGTCTGGATTACTACCGGTTTCGGAACTTGAACCCGCTGGGGTACATCCGGCAATCATGAAAAGGCCGGCAAGCATCAACGCAACGCGTTTGTGTTTAAACATAAATTCTCCTTTCCTATGTTTTTATTGGAAACGAAACAATTATTTAATGAGTGTTTAGCGCTTCCATATTTAAGTTTAGACATATTCATTATAAATGCTATTTACCGAATTGACAAATAAAAAATGGAGACTTTCGCTCTTTCTTTGATTTATAATCAAAAAAGCCCCGCTTAACGAGGCTTTCGAAATATTCTTAATCGGTAATAATTACTTTAAGATGATGCGTTTATTACGTTCGGCATGAGGAATTGATTCGATTTCTTCTGGGGTATTCACATTGAAGAATGCGACCCGATTGAAGTCGATGACCAAGTTTAATTTTGCACCAATATGAATGGCATTCGCGGGATCAACCAGCAATTTTGCAATCATTTTTTGTCCAAATAATTTCGTGTGAACAACATATTCATTACCCAATAACTCTGCAATTTCAACTTGGATTAGTTGTTCAAAGGCATTGAACTCACGCCCAGATTCGCTTGATAGGTAGTGAATGTTTTCAGGACGGACACCAAAGACGATATGTTTGCCAATATAAGGTTTGAGTTTTTTAAGGAGTAATTCTGGAATCGCTAAAGTCTTATCCATCACACGTCTTTGTCCTTCACCATCTTCAGTTTTTTCATGATGGAAGAAAGCAAGACCATCTTCTTTGACGATGACGTTAAAGAAGTTCATCGGTGGCGATCCAATAAAGCTGGCGACAAATAGGTTAGCAGGATTGTGATAAATATCAATCGGGGTTCCGACTTGTTGGACAAAGCCATCTTTCATGACAACAATCCGTGTGGCCATCGTCATGGCTTCGGTTTGGTCATGGGTTACGTAGATGGTGGTGCTACCTAATGTTTCATGAAGACGAATAATTTCACTACGCATTTGGACCCGTAGTTTAGCGTCTAAGTTACTTAGTGGTTCGTCCATTAAGACGACTTGGGTTTGGCGAACGATGGCGCGACCAAGGGCGACCCGTTGCCGTTCCCCACCGGATAGTGAACGGGGTTTGCGATTAAGATAGTGTTCAATTTCAAGAATGCGGGCTGCTTCATGAACGCGAGCTTTTATTTCTTCTTTGGGAAGGCGTTGAATTTTTAACCCAAATGCCATGTTGTCATAAACGGTCATATGGGGATAAAGCGCATAACTTTGGAAGACCATTGCAATGCCGCGATCTTTTGGCGGTAAGTCATTAACAAGGACGCCATCGATATAAAGACTGCCACTTGTAATATCTTCAAGTCCCGCAATCATCCGTAAGGTGGTGGATTTGCCGCACCCAGAAGGGCCGACAAAAACAATAAATTCTTTTTCTTCGATTTTCAAATCAAAATCGGTAACAGAGTATTTTTTGTTACCTTCATAAAGTTTGTGGATTCCAACTAACTCAACTTTGGCCATGTGATAACTCCTTTGATATTTAATTTTATGATAACACAAGTTTATATGTACACAACTTAAAATTTAGAGATGGAATGCGAATAAAGTTGATAATGATTAACTGAAAAGGGCGATCACTTTTGAAACATCTTGTTTTTTTCCAAAGATAAAAATTTCATCTCCTGGTTCAAGAATCGTTTCCTTGTTTGGGATTAAGAGTGATTTTCCGCGTTCAATTAAGAGAATGTTTATGTTATATTTTGCCCGTCCGTTAAGCTCAATAATTGGTAATGATTTAAAGTCTTTGGCAATTTTTACTTCGTAAATGTCATAATCTTTCCGCACATTGAAGTAATCAAGAACGTTTCCAGCGGCAATTTTGCTGGCAATCCGTTCAGCGGCGATCGAAAGTGGCATGACAATGTTTGTCGCACCGACTAATGTTAAAACTTCAGCGTAATCATCATCATCAGCGCGTGCTGTAATTTGTTTGACGCCAAGCTCTTTTAGTTTAATGACAGAAATAATGCTCGTTGTGAGATTGGTTCGTTCATTTTGACCAATGGCGACAATGGCATGATCGACGTTACCGATACCCGCTTCTTTTAAACTTTCAAGACTCGTTGAGTCAGCGATAAAGGCATTTTGAATGAACTCACCTGCTTTTCTAACTTGTTCTTCTTCCATATCGATGGCGACTAAATCGACATCAAGTTCACTGAAGGCTTCGACTAAACTAATGCCAAAGCGACTTAAACCAATAATGGCGATACTTTTTCTCATATTTTTCCCTCTATCCTATTATAATTCTTTCTTCCAAGTATGTGATATTTTGCGTTGAGACTTTATACCAATTACGGTTGAATAAAGTGATGATGGTGACGGGGCCAACCCGACCAATAAACATCACCAACATGACGACGAGCTTACTAGGGGTCCCTAAAGTCGGAGTAAGGCCAAGTGAGTAACCTGTATTACTACCAGCCGAGACGATTTCAAAGATGGCTTGTCCAATCGATATTTCCTCAAATAAAAGAATGAGTAATGTCCCCGCCATGACAATCGTGACGGCAATAGAAAGGAGGACAAAAGCCTTTCGTTTTGAAGCATCGCTGATCCGTCGATTTTGGGTTTTCGCTTCACGCCCAGTCGCAAACGAATAGACGGTTTTAAAGATGGTAAAAATAGTCGTTGTTTTAACCCCGCCAGCGGTAGAACTCGGAGATCCACCAATGAACATTAAAATGATTAATACGAGGCCGTTGAAGTTGGTCAATATGCCCATATCAACGATTGGTATACCGGCTGTTCGAGTGCTGATTGCAAGCACAAACGCATCAAGCCACGTAATTGATTGATAGCCGAATTGTCCGAGTTTTAATAACAATCCGCCCCCAACCCAAAGAATTAAATTCATCATTAACACAATGCGGGTGTGGATCGTTAATCCGCGGAATGATTTCTTCTTTAAAAGATCTAAAATAACAATGAAACCAAGTCCACCGAGAATGATTAATAAACCGGTATTGATCATTAATAATACATTGCCATTGTGGGCCACTAACCCTGCCCCAGGAAGCAAGTCAAAACCGGCATTATTAAAAGAAGATATTGCATGAAAGGCACTAATGCCGATTGCTTTTCCAAGTGGATATATTGGCACAAATACAATGAGGTTTATGATAAAACCAAGTAACTCAATAATGAAGGTAATGAGAATTATTTTTTTAATCAAACTGACGACGCCAGAAACACTTTTCATATTCAAGTTTTCGCGTATTAAAACGCGGTTCGTAATGCCGATTTTGGCGCCAATGAGAATCATAATAAAAATCGTTAAAGTAATAATCCCTAAACCACCCAATTGAATTAACAGACCAAGCACAATTTTGCCAAATAGCGTCAAGGTAATGGATAAATCAACAACGGGAACTAACCCTGTAATGGTCACAGCGGATGTCGCAACAAAGAAGGCATCAATGACACTAAAATTCGCACTTGGATTTGATGAAATTGGAAGCGATAGTAAAAAACCACCTAAAAGAATTAAGGCTAAGAATGAGAAGACGATTAAGAAGTATGGTGATAATCGTTTATTTGGTTTGTGGTTGTTGCTCATCTTTCCCTTCCTATAATCCCATTTATTTTAATACTTATAAAGAATAATTGGTGCCAATATTGTCTTGAATAGCTATTTTCATGAAAGTATGGTTTAGGCGCGGTGGTTGCTTCTTATATCATTATTGATATAATTTGAGGGCACCTATCAAAATCAAAGGAGATATATATGAGAGTAAGAAAATTCCTCGCGATTATGACATTATTGATGGCGATGGTTCAGTTTGGGCCAAGCAAGTATCATTCGACAAGGGCCGCTACACCGATGCCGACCGCGATCGATATGACCAATGCGACGGATGCCGAAGTCGCGGCCTATTACGCTGGTGTAGAAGGTAAAAGTGGTGATCAACTGGTATCCTTCTTATATAGTGTTATTAAAGACCACAACGAATATGACTATGATAATAGTACGCATCGCTACATCTATAAAATTATCGATCGAAACTGGGAACTTGATGCCCTTGACACGGTTTCTCCTGCTAATGTCGAAAACTTTAATTATTCAGCCGATAATGGTTTTATTCGCAAACTCTACGCGGATTATAACGATGATATAACGACTGCCGACCGTTTTCGTAACGTCGGTGCAAGTCGCGTTAGTTTTGATAAAGAACACGTTTGGGCTCAATCGTTAGGAAATTTTGGGCGCTCTGGCGGTGCAGGTAGTGATTTTCATTCCCTCCTCCCCAGTGATGTTCGTGGTAATCAAAATGCCCATTCAAATTATAGTTTTGGGGTGCCAGAGACAGGTATTACTCATTACTTAAGTGATAAAGATACCCCAGTGGGACGCAATGGCTATGTCGACGGTTCTCCTAATAAAGTATTTGAACCGCTTGATGAATATAAGGGTGATGTCGCACGCGCAATGTTTTATATGCCCGCCCGATATTATGAATATATCGATGCCCTTCATCCGAAACTTGAATTAGTAAACACTTCGCTAAACGCCCATACCGCAACCACAACGATTACTGGAAAGGCGGGTATTCTTGATACGCTTTTAGCGTGGCATGAACTTGATCCGGTCGATGATTATGAAATTCGTCGAAATAACCTGATTGCGAATAATTATCAATTAAATCGAAATCCATTTATTGATTATCCGCAGTGGGCCCGTATTGCTTATGATCCAACTTATACGGGAACTGGCGCCTCAAATGCCCCTAATCAATCTAGTGTTGGGTCGAATGAGGATGCGCTTTTAACCCATATCACGCTTGATACGACCCATGTTAAGAAAGACTACGTCGTTAATGAATCTTTTGATACCCAGGGTCTTGTTGTTTATGCGCATTATAATAATGAGCGTGTTGAACGTATTTTTGACTATACAGTTAGTATGGAAGATGATACGAAATTGACAACATTTGGTGAGCAAGTCATTACCGTTACTTATACGGAAAATGAAGTGACTAAAACAGCTTCTTATTCAATTAATGTCAGTCAACCCGCAACGAGTGAAGATGAAGAACCCACGCCACCGATGGGGGTTGATAACCAAACCATCATTCTTCTTGGCGTTGGTGCGGCCATCATATTCATCATCTTCATCCTCATTTTTCTTTCACTTAACAAAAAGAATAGAAAAAAAGTCGTTAAAAAGATTAAAAAAACCATCAAATCAAAATCAAAGTCGAAACGATAGCTTTTGTTCTTCAAGAGACTAAAATCACTCATTAGGATATAAAATAAGGCTCACCGAGGTGAGCCTTTTATTTTTGATTTTTAGTCGCTAATTACGCGGCGAAGTAAACCGTTAATTCCATTAAGCGGAATTGTGCGGCCGCAATGAAGCTGAGGCTTGCTTTTGGACTGGTAACAGTAAATGTTACAACATTTGATGACGTGCTGACGGTGACACCGGCAGGGGCAGAATTTGATAATGACTCCACGCTTGAAGCATGGGCACTATCCGTGGTAAAAGCGATTTGTTGGATTAATTGTCCGGTTGGAGCGGTTAAGGTAATCACTTGTGCAGCATAAATACGAACTGGGTTAGCAAAATAACCTTCTGGCTTTGATGAGTTTTCAAAGTTGCCAACATTGACAGTTGATTGATCTTTTTCAACTTTGAAGGTAAGGTTGCTGACAGCCCAAGTCGTGGTAGCTGAACTTTTTGCACCACTAATGGTTGCTTCAGTGGCGAAACTTAATTTAATAGCACCTTCAGTATTAACTGGTGGTGGCACTTCACCATCGCCATCTCCGCCTTCAACAAGGGCAGAAACGAACATATACATACCGGCTGGATATCCGTCGCCTTCAATATCATAATAGTATTCCACTAAAACGGTTTCAGCGGCATCAAAGGCAAAGAAGTAAGTTGGATCTTCAATGTCAGCTTCAACTGTAAAACCGGCAGCGGTTAAGGCGGTACCATATTCAGTTGAACGGTCACTTCCTGGAACAATCATAAATAAATATGGATCAGGGAAGTTTTCGTCATCGGTAACGACGTAGGTATAAGTACTACCACTGACAGTTAAGGATGGGATTGATAAAGTAATCTTAAAAACATTTAAGTAAGCATTAATTGCAGCAGTTGGCCAACCTGTATGTTGGAACATGCCGGCTAAAGCACCTTCGGTGACTTCACTACCGACGTCTGGGAAACTGGTTCCAGGTTCTTCACTCGTGCCAGGTTCTTCACTTGTTCCAGGATCAACTTCACCAAAACCAGCAATGAAGAAGTGAGTGGCTGCCGGCCAACCTTCTTCGGTAGGGAAGACTTCAGCATAGATGGCAATGGTTTCGGCAGTGTTGGACATGAAGATAAATCCTTCTTCAAGACTGCTTTCTGGATCAAGAACGAAACTTGCACCATCAAGTAAAGTGTGAAATGCATTAAGAGTATCGTTGGTGGCGTCTAAGACGGCAACTTCGATAATTTCTTGGCCAAATAATTGTTCGTCAATATACTCAGCATAGAATACTTCACGTGAGGTTGTGAAGCTAGGGAGGGTTTCACTTACTCCCATGGCGGATAGGTAACTTGCAATGACACCATTTGGCCAGCCGGTTGATTTGGTATAACCTTGGTCAATGAGTAATTGTCCGTCACCATTCGAAACGTCTTCTGATTTTGAATCAGATGTGCTTGGTTTACAACCACCTAATACGAGTGTGGCTAATAAAACAGGCAGCAATATTTTTTTGTTATTCATTATTGTCTCCTTTTTAAAATATGCAAAATATATTGTAGTACATTTAGACTCATTATTTACAAGAAAAAAATAGAAAACGTTTTCATCTAAATTTTATATGATGATATGGATTTAAAATAGTTTATATTTAGAAAAAATATTAATTGATGATGGGTAGTTAAGAAGGAATCGTTACCATCGCTTTAAAAGTGATGGTGAGATCTTCGGTTGGGACGGGTTTACCCGTTTTTAAAGTAACGGTCACAGGGTATTCCACTAAGGTTTCATTGACAATCACATCAAGTGGTAAAGTTAGTTCAGGTAAGGTGAGGTCATAATCTTCAGTAACAAGTCCTTCGATGGTAATTGTTAGATTACCGTGGACACCGCTTTTTCCTAATTCAACCCACATAACTTGAAGAGGAATCGCGTATCCACTACTAACATCTTCTTTAGGGATGGTGACATCAAGCGACTTTTCTTCCGCGTCTTTAGTCACCACTAGTGCATAATCAAGATCAATATCAACATCTTCACCGCCAGGGAGGGTGATGCCTTCATTATTTAAATTGAGATAGAAGGTTTGCGATTTAGTTTTGGTGCCAGCAGTACCCTTGATTGTGATTTCCACATCGCGGGTTGTTTCACTGTGGAAATCGAGCATTCGTTCGACATTTAAGTATGTTGCAATATCCTCAATGCTCGTGGGTGGTGTTACGCTCCCGACAGGATAAAGTATTTCGGCAGTGAAATTGATGTCGCTTTCACCTTCAGGGGCGGCATAGTCTTCACGGTAGAAGTAACTTTCACTGGTGCCTGCAAAGGTTAGTTCAAAATCAATTTTTACATCGAAACCAAATTGTGAGGTCTCAATGGTTTTTGGGATGACTAAAGCTTCAAGGCCATACGTTAAATCACCGCGTTTATCATTGCTCGTTGGTTTTGGATCGTATTGTTCAAAACTCGCTTCACCACTTGTAAACGCGACCCGGTTAAGGATAAAGTCACTACTGAAAATAGCGTTAAGGGCGATACCATTAACTAAGTTATCGATAAAGGCACACCCAGTTAAAAAAGGTAAGGTGAGTGCGACAAACAACATTTTAATGTGACGTGTATTCATATATAGCCTCCTATATATATTATATAAACGGTTTTAAAACCCGATATCAGAAATGCAATAGAATATAAAAAAAGCCCCCGAAGGGCGGTTGGCCCTAACCTGCTTGGTAGCAAGTTAGAGGCGCGAAGTGAATAGTACTTGGTCTATTAATAGCTTCGCTACTTTGTTTAAGAATTTACGCATCTTAACACCTCCTTTACGTCTTCTTAGTTTTGTGGGGGGTGATAAGCGATTTCTCACTTATAAGCTTATTATACATCAAACTATCAAATATTTCAATGCTAATGCTTCATTATTATAAGAAATATTTATAGAGGCACTTTTCGTTTATCTTTGGTTATGGGTGGTATAATAATAAAAGAAAAAGGAGGACACAAAATGTCAAAATTACACGTTGGTCTTAATAAACAAGTCGCAAACTTGTCAGTGTTTTTTGTGAAGTTACACCACTTCCACTGGTATGTTCCAGGACCACAATTCTATCAATTACATCAAAAATTTGAAGAATTCTACGATGAAGTCAATGAACTCTATGACGCCGTTGCTGAACGTTTACTCATGATTGGTGGCAAACCAATGAGTGCGATGAAGGACTATCTTGCAGTCGCTTCAATTAAAGAAGCAATTGGAATTGATAGTGCCGAAGGCATGCTCAAAGCCATCGCGGATGACTTCGCCCTGCTACGCAAAGAATTTGTTGAACTTATGAAGGTTGCCCAAGAAGAAGGTGATGAAATTACGCTTGACCTTCTGATTACGACCGTTGGCAGTTTCGATAAACATCTTTGGATGCTTAATAGCGTTCTTGCGAAATAGTCACAACCAGGACCCTTACCCTGACCGCCCATACGGTGGTCAGGGTTTTCTTTAAAAGTTTTCTAACTATAAAGGTTGACAAATCAACGAGCCTCTTTTATACTAAATCTCGCTGGATGTTTAGCTCAGCTGGGAGAGCATCTGTTTGACGTACAGAAGGTCGGGG
>CAYPGR010000002.1:0-187345 GCA_964410505.1 uncultured Staphylococcaceae bacterium | reverse complement strand
TATTAAATGCAGCGTGGAATTTTAAAAAAGTGTCCACGTTCTATTTAATTGAGCCTATTAAATAAAAGGTGGAAAAAGGTGGAATCCTAAAACTACTGACAAAAACTATTAAATAGAAGGTGGAGAGCCATCGAAGCAATTCTGTGGCTCTTTTCTTATGGTTTAGAGAAGGTAGTGATTAGCATGGCGCGTTTACGAAAGCGGGCGAAATTACGATAGCCATAAGCTGGCTTCTTAATCGTATTATTGATGTTGTAATTGTTTTGCCAAATTAATTAGTATACCTAATCTCTATTTAGGTGTACCTGAGGGTGGAGGGAATTTATTTCTCTCCTTCTGTATTTATATTTGTCAATTTACTTACATAAAATGAAGAATCTTCCAAGAAAGTATATATATTCAACTTGATATCTTTGCCATCAACACTTAATTTCTATTTCTTTAGCTGTACCAATTCTATACTATCCCATCGATATATTTTCCGGATTTTTACAAGCAATCATCTAATTGATACATATCATTGATAAACTCTAGCATTGTATAATAATAAAATATATAATTATAATCATATCAAGCAAAGTTCGAGGATAGTATCAAATGAAAACAAAGAAATTTTTAACTATAAACGAGCAAATTAACCGTTTAGGTTCATTAGGAATTAAAATTCAAAATAGGCCTAAAACTGAATCTATTCTAATGAAAAACTCTTATTACAATATATTAAATGGCTATCGAGAACCATTTTTGTATTTGGGTAACAAAACCCGTTATATACGCGGAGTTAAGTTTACGGAAATCTATCAACTCTATTATTTTGATAAGCAACTAAGAAATGTCTTATTTCCGGCATTATTGGATATAGAGAACATCTTAAAATCACAGATTGTATATGAATTTTTGAGTACTACAAATCATAATCGGGAACTCATACATGATGGTGATGCTTATTTAAGAATTGATAGTTACGATCTAAATAAGTCCTCAAATGAGAGAAATTTTTCTTCGGCAATAGGATTGATTTCTAACTTGCATAAAACAATTTCAAAAAACTTCAAAAATTCTGAAACTATCTCTCACTATCTTACAAAATATGGCTATGTCCCATTGTGGGCGCTTGCAACCCATTTAACATTCGGTGACATTGGGAAATTCTATGCCTGCATGAAGCCACAAAATAGACAATCAGTTTCAAAAAGGTATAAAATGCCTGATAATGACTTATCTAGTATCATCAAATTATTGACCTATACTCGAAATAGTTGTGCCCATGGGAATAGACTCTATTGTATTAAAACAAACGATTTACCACTTCCCGACCAGGCAAATTATTCTATCCAATTCAATTTAATAAAAGTCTCAAATGGTCAACATAAATTATTCACTGTCTTAATTGCTATGAAGTATTTTATGAGTGGTCGAGAATATAAAGCTTTCATTAATCGATTATCGACAATCATTTTTCAGTTAGAAATAAAACTAAAGACCATCCACATAAACACCATACTTGATATAATGGGTTTTCCTCAAGATTGGAAACTTCAACTTGAAAAACTTCTCCCATAGTTATCCTTTATACTTGACTATTTATACTCCCGCGTGTAAACTAATCTTAGATTGAGCCCTGGATACTTTCGAGGCCCAGGGACAAAGTGGAGGATGCGTCCTCCCTTTTAATTTCTGTCATTAAAGATATTTATCTAAACCATTACTCAACTTTTTTTTAATATCTTACTTAAATTCTACGGATTGATTACTGATAGTCTCCTCTCACAAATAATGTTTGTTAAAACGACGCCATAAAAGTTTAAATTTGAATAAATGAAATTTCTACTTGCTGATTAATTTTTTGTTCAAACATGTGCGTGTAATGCGATATTATTTATCAACTTATATAATATTCTTATAGGGTATTGTAAAGGATGGACAATGTATGAATAAAGAACAACTATTAATTAACGTAGAAAAAAGATCTAAAAAGTATGTCTTTTCCAATGATTTCAATAAAATGAAAATAGTCATTGATCTTGTTTCTTCATGTCCTAAAGTCTTAAAAATCGTCAATCAAATGGAATTATCTGGTGGCGAACCCGCTATCATAGACTTGGGTCTTGGGTATAAAGGTATTACAATTGTCGATACCTCACCTGAGTCCCCTATGGGTAGAAGAAGTCTTTGTTATGATCTAGAGGCATTTGATAAACGTAAGGCTAATAAACCTATTGGTAACGCTATCGGAATGGCAAATGAAATAGGAGCAAGACTTTTAACTAAAGAAGAATATCTTGCACTTCAAAAGATTATCCCGATTGATCAAAAATCAAGCAGTTGGTTACTGACCCCATCATCTATTCGAGAAAAAGGTGGGGCGATATACGGTGAAAGACGCTTCGGTGAAGTCTTAATTGGGGCGAATGGTGCCGAATCCTATTTCAGTAATCGTGGTTTTCGCTTAATCTTGGTAATTGGATAGTATACGACTCTTTCTTATGCTATGCAATCTCCCTTTAAAGTAGTAATATAATGAAGATCAAAAAAGAAGAAACGTAGAGAATGTATCACCGACCAAAGTATGCAATTTATGATAAAAAGGTATTTTACTGTAAATTTTGTCATGCTCCCATATCTAATCCCGCATTTTATCCGGGGAAGAAACTAATGATTACAAGGTACTGTCCGCATTGCCATAGCGTGAATCGTTTTCCACTCCTTGAGCTCCAAGATCAAAAATTCCTCAGAGCGGGTTTCTTTTCTAATCCACTCTACCCCTTTACACCTCATCCTAAGAAAGGTTTGACATCCAAGTTAAGTTTATTTCTTTATCCGCTAAGTCTTTTCATCAACTTTACGCTTAATATTATATATATGCCCTTTGGTCTCGTTTATAACTATATTCAAATTAACCAAGCAACAAAAACTTTCTTTGAAACATATTCAACTAAAGATCCTTCTGTTGTCTATTTAGATATGTTAAGAAAAAGGGCGAATGAAGGCCTTCCCTATAGTGCTCTCCTTATGGGACGAGCTTATCTATTGGGTGAAGGGGTACCAGTTGACCTTGAGATCGCAGAAAACTATTTAAAAATTGCAAAAGATGAATTTGAGGCCGATATTATTGCATTAGTAAAAGCCCTTTTACAAGAAACCTCTCCTGATTACACTAAAGTGTTTCGAGTCGTGAGCTTAGTTTCCACTAATCCATTAGGCGCTTACTATCTTTCTTATCTTTATTACTACGGTTACGGGGTGAGTCCAAGCCTAAAGCGCGCCATCACCTATGGTACAACTGCTTTCAACGCTAAAATTAAGGATTATTACTGTATTTTTGACAAAATCGGTCTAAAACAATAGAAAAATTTACATATTTTTGTCTAGTAGGTATAATATCACTATTAACCAAAGGCACGGAATATGATCACTAGCATTCTTGAATTCTTTAGCAATATTCAAAATCCAATCATTGAAAAATTATTGATTCAATTTTTTGTTGCCCAAGCGCTCGCTCATTTACTCAATGCTTACTACAAACATATCAAACGTATTTTCATCTATAAAGCGCTTGTTGGTATTATTCTTGCTGTAACCCAAGTATTAATCATGTTACTTCCTGCAAAGATTGGCAGTGTCCCGATTGATATCTCAACCATCTTACTTTTACTATCGTTTGGTTTTTTTGGATACACGCAGGGCTTTATTGTTTTAGGGGTGACCTTAGTGACCCATTTTCTCATTGGTCCCCCACACATGTGGTTTGGGCTTATTCCTTATGCCGTAGCAAGTATCCTACCAAGCCTATTAAAGCAATATGTGATGGATGTAAGAAAAAAGAATATAAGAGGGGCCTTATTTGTCATTGGCGGTTTCATTAACTCTATTTTCCTAATGGCAGTACTTCTTTTAAACGTAGAAGTACGGCAAAACATTTGGGAAACATTATTCATCTTATTTATCATGTTCCCCGCGATTACCTATCTTAATGCGATTGTGATGTATGATCAACGTCTCCAAGTTTACACCTTAGAAAAACTTGCGGAAACCGAAGCTCTTCAACGAGCCTCGATTAACGCCCCGCATGAAATGGAAATCTTTGTCATTGATCGCGACTTTAATTACTTAAGTTTTAATGACTTCCACGCTAAGAATTTAAACCGCTTTTTTAATGGGACAGCACGGGTTGGCGGAAACTTCTTAAATGAGATTCCAAATACGAAAGTGCGAGCGCGATTAGAGAAGATGCTAGCGCGTGCTTTAACGGGGGAGAAGTTTGACGTCGAAGTACGTCTTGAATCAATACCTGGTAAGTATCTTCATGATTTCTATGCCCCCATTTATAATGACCAACAAGAAATTATCGGGGTGACGGTCTTTAGTTATGAGATTACAGAACGCAAGAAACGCGAAGAAAATATTACTTATCTGAGCTATCATGATAAGTTAACGAATCTTTATAACCGCCGTTATTTTGATGACTATGTTGAGAATATGTCAAAAACATCGGGTGACATCGTCGTCGTTTATGCCGATATCAATGGTCTTAAAATCATCAACGATATGTTTAGTCATAATGCAGGAGACGAACTCATTATTACGGTTAGTCAGCACATTAAAGAAGCCTTTAGTCGAATCGGGGTTGTGTGCCGGACCGGTGGCGATGAAATTATTTCAGTCATTGAAAAAACGTCTCTGGCAGACGTTAAAAAAATGGCCGATAACATTAAAGAGAAACTTTTAACTAAGAAAATCCAAGGCATTGAAATTTCGGTTTCTTTTGGGGTCGCCGCTACGAATGCGAAACGGGGTTTAGCAGAAACGATTGTTGCTGCTGAGGACTTAATGTATAAAGATAAACTTGATGATATTTTACGGCACCGCTCAAATATTATCAATATCTTACTCGATCAGACCCAAGTTTTAAAATTAGACCCCATTGATGATGATTTCTTACTTGGATTAGCCCGTAAACTAGGTAAAGCATTGGCGTTATCAAGTGGGGAACTTCATCATCTTGCGGAAGCGGTCCGCTTACGGGATATTAGTTCTGTAACGATCCCTGAGGCGCAATTTTTATCAAGTTGCACGAGGGACAAGGAAACATGTATTTTAATCCGTAGACGGCTTGAAATCGCCTATCGCATGCTGATTAGTACGGAAGAATATAGTGTGATAGCCAATGATGTGATTTCCATGCATGAAAACTATGATGGGAGTGGGTTCCCGCGCAGTCTTAAAGGTGCTGAGATCCCGCTTAAGTCACGGATTGTAAAGATTCTTTGTGCTTATGGGCTCTTAATGTATCAGGGTGACAGATTTAAATCAATGTCCCCTAAAGAGGCACTCTCTATCCTAAAAGAAAAAAGTGGGGTGCTTTATGACCCCCATTTACTCACCATCTTCGCTGAAGTCATTAACGGCCATCCTTTAAAGATTAAGTAGGACTTCTTTTACGCGGTCTTTTAGTTCCGGAAGTATATCTTCTTCAAACCAAGGATTTTTCTTTAACCAAATATTATTACGAGGACTCGGATGCGGGAGCGCGAAGTACGGGGCGGGTAACCGCCCGTTTTCTTTAACAATTTCCGTGAGTGAAAGCGTTTGATACGCTTTTAGGTAATAATGTTGGGCATATTGACCAATTAAGATAATGAGTTTAATATTGTGCAATTCATTTAAGATGCGAGCGTGATATTTTTGAGCGAAAAAGGGTCGCGGTGGTAAATCGCCATGTTTACCGCTCCCCGGAAAGTAAAAATCCATCGGCAGAATCGCAAATTGTTTGTTGTCATAAAAGGCTTCTTTATCAACCCCGAGCCATATTCTTAAACGATCCCCACTTAGATCTAAAAAGGGGATCCCGTTTTGTTGGGCCTTAAGGCCAGGTGCTTGGCCAATGAGAACGATCGAAGCTTCAGCGTCAACTTGGTAGATAGGGTTTATCCCAGCCTTGGTATAAGCCAAATTTAGCGGATCTTCTCTTATTTCTTTATCAATCAGGGTTAATGGATTGTGCTTTATTTTCATCATGTTTACTACTTTTATGATAGCACTTGATGGTATGAGCGGGTATTAGACGCTTATTTACGATAATTTGACTTTATTTAATATGTAGCGAATGGTTTTTTTATGATAAACACGCTTTTGGTCGACTAGCCAACGGGCGGTGTCAAGAATCGATTCATTAAGTGGCCGTGGTTTGTAGTTTAAATCATGAGCTGCTTTTTCGTAACTAAAGCGACAGTGGGTCGTTAATGTATAAAGAGAATACCTCGTGAAAAGCGGCGTTTTACCACGTTTTATCGCACGACTCTCAAGGACGTTCAAGAAAATCTTGACAAACCAACGGGCAAAGACGACCGGTTTTCTTTTAAATCCTGCGGTTAGACGCATGGTTTCAAAGAGTTCACGGAGTGCGACCCGGTGTCCGGTAATAAGATAAGGACCTTGCGCTTTCTTTAAAGAGGCGGTATAAATCGCCTCGACCACATCGCGGACATCAACAAAATCATATTCACCATTAATGCGAGCATTCAGTTTACCGTTATAATATGCTTCAAATAAAGCGGTCATATGTGATTTTCCGAAGTCAAACGGACCAATAATGCCGCTTGGATGGATAATGGTTGTCGATTGACCTTTTTTGTAAGTTTCAATGACTAATTTAGTGGCGGCTGCTTTCGTTTTAGCGTACGCCCCATGCACACTATTCTCGTCAAATGTGAGAGTTTCCGTGATGATGGTATCGCTTGCTGGTTCTTGGATGGCATGGACACTAGAAATATAGATAAAGTGATTAATCGGAAAAGAGGCGATTAGTCGCAGGATGTTTTTTGTGCCTTCAATGTTAACCTTTTGCATCAGTTTTGGTTTTCGGTCGCTGATCGAGATAATACCGGCGGTATGAATAAGACATATTTCTTCATCCATATTTAGATTCTCAAAAAGAGGAAGAAGTGACTCATAGATTGTGACATCACCATAGATGATGTCAACATGGGGAAAACCTAAAAGCGGGGTGATTGCTTCACCTTTTAACACTAAAGCGCGGACATAATGACCTTCTTGGGTCAGCTTTTTGATGAGGGTGTTCCCAAGATGTCCGGTGGCCCCGGTGACAATATAACGCATATGTAATCCTCCTCTCTATTTCAAACGTATATTTGAAATCTCTATTTACATTGTATGCCGGGCATGGCAAAATACATATAGAAATACGATTTGAAATTATATTTAAAAAGGTGATAGGTATGGCAAAAGATGATGTAAAAAACTTAATCATGACGAAGGCACGGGAATTAATTAAGGAAAACGGTGGTTTTACGATTAAAGAATTAACGGATGCGACGCATGTGAATATTGCAGCGGTCAATTATCACTTTGGATCTAAAGAGAACTTAACGAAAACGATCATCGCTGAGTTAGTAAGTGACTTAAAAAGAGTCCTTATTTACTATATCGAAAAGCTTGAACAAGGAACACCACTTGATGTCTTTATGAGTGACTTAGTCAATGTCATTTACGATTATACAGTAACGAATGCGGGACTGATGAAATATTTATTTTTAACGCTAGATAGTCAACAACTATCCGCGACTGAACTGGTGAGTGCCTTTTTTAGTGAAAACGAATTTACGGCGCTTGTTTATAGCCATTTGGCGAGGCTCATCGGTTCAAATAACCCCAAAGAAATTATGGCCCGTTATATGATTTTCTTTGCCACCGGTTTAACCCCGATGTTAGTCGGTCTCATGCAAGGAAAAAAAGGCATCAGTGCCACCTTTAGTGACGAAGAATTCAAAAGGATCTACATCGCTCAGATGTTGAAATTATTTAACTAATATGCCCAATCTTCAATCAATCGCAACTCTTATTATCGTGATCTCAGTGATTATCATTTTTAAAAATGCCTATCGCCGTAAAAATCCAAATAATGCGATGCCAACAAATCCAAAGCGAAG
This sequence comes from uncultured Staphylococcaceae bacterium, assembly GCA_964410505.1. Lineage (GTDB taxonomy): Bacteria > Bacillota_I > Bacilli_A > RFN20 > CAG-826 > UBA1361. The sequence continues at coordinate 179,396 of CAYPGR010000002.1, read as the reverse complement.
TGAAAATAGTGCCCTCCACTTACAATCAAGAGTCGTCGGTTATTGTCCGCATTGTAACGGCAAAATTGATTCAACTGTCAATCAAAAGTGTCCTAAGTGCGCGGATGACTATATCAGTGCTCGTTGCGGAAAATGTCGCAATGAAGCCAATCACTAAATTTGTAGGGTGTTTTAAATTTGTAAACTCGTATATAATAGAGGAAGAAAGGAGTGAATCATGGAAGAATTAGTCTTTGAAACAATTGAAAAACTTGAGAAAATCAAGGCCCTTCGTTTAGAAGAAAGAGGACTCTTAACCCGTTATACGGATGACGAAATCTTATTACTCATCAATAACTTAATTGAAGCCCTGAAAAGTGAATACTTATACCAATAAGTTGACACTTTTCCTTTTAAATGACACGGGTTTATCTCGTGTTTTTTATTTGTCTTTAAGACCGATGATACTCTTAATGATGTCACTTTTCGCTAGTTCACCTGGATAGACCAAATATATCCCCCGTTCGAGATGGAAGTCATGTAACTTAATTTCTTTAAGGGTCCCGACCGCAAGATTGACTTCACATAAGGCCCTACTCATGACACTTAAACCGTGGCCGGCAATGATGAGCTGCTTAATAAGGGCAGTGTTATCAATTTCAAGAATTATATCAAAGTTAGCAATACTCTCGAGGTGGTTTTGAAGGTAATTTTCAAAGGCGAGACGCGTATTGGCTTTTTCATGCCGTAAGATGAATTTTTCTTGCTTTAATTCATCAATTGAAACGACTGGTTTGTCGGCGAGTGGATGACCTTTTGGTCCAATAATAATGAGTTCATCTTTGACCAGGAGTTCCATCATAAAATCAGTGGTTTGCGGCGTGCCGTCAACAATTACAAAGTCAAGTTCATTTAGGCGCATCCGTTCTAAGAGATTGCTCGCTAGGTCTGTATGGAAGTTAAAGCGAAGTTCAGGATATTTTGATTTAAAAACCGATAAGATTTCCGGAATAAAGTAGCCGCCGGCAGTGAGGGTAATGCCGATATCAAGTTTGCTAATCGTCCCGCGCTTTTTACTGAGTTCTTTGTCGATATTACGGTTTAAAGCAATGAGTTTTTTCGCATTATTGACCAAAACCTCGCCTTCATATGTTAAAATCATGTTTCGCCCGACACGTTTAAAGATTTTAATCCCATACATCTCTTCAAGGGCTTTGATATGTTGCGAAACCGCTGGTTGCGATAAATGGCATATCTCCGCGGTTTGGGTGTAACTCTTTACTTGGGCTAAGACGATGAGCGTCTTTAATTTATCATTGATCAATGGGGTTTCCTCACACTTCTCTATTATAAGATTTACTTATATTAGTATAACAAAGTATAAGTTGTTATGCATGAAGTTTCAATGTATAATTCTTTTAGTAACATAAATCGGAGGTATATATGGCGAATTTTTTATTATCTAACCCACTCACAACAATGGACACTGTGCCTGCGATTTTAATTACCTTATCAATTATGTTACTCGTTGGCTTCCTTTTTACCCGTGTTACGAAACTTGCAAAATTACCTAACGTAACCGCCTATATTTTAACCGGCGTCTTACTCGGTCCAGTCATGAATCTTGTCATTGGTGAGCCCTTTATTCCGGAATCAATCCGCGTCGGCATGGACTTTATCACTGACGTTGCGTTAGCCTTTATTGCCTTTGGGGTTGTCCGTTACTTTAAATTTGATGTTTTAAAGAAAAGTGGATCAAAAATCTTTATCATCACCCTTTTTGAAAGCTTAATGGCGATGGCCGTGAGTTTTGGGGCGATGATGGCGATGAACTTAGTTGGTTTCCAAATTGACTGGGAACTAGCCTTATTACTCGCTGCTATTGCAAGTGCGACCGCACCTGCCTCAACCATGATGACCATTCGGCAATTTGGGGCAAAGGGTGACTTTGTTAATACGATCTTACAAGTCGTCTCGCTTGATAATGCGATTGCGTTAATTTTATTCTCGGTCTCGATGGCCGTTATCACTGGTAACGAAAGTGGCGGGATTAACCTCGGTCAACTCGCACTACCACTTATTTATAACTTAGTCCTTGTCGTTGCTGGCTACTTACTCGGTTTACTCTTATTCTGGGTAACCCCACCCAAACGAACCAAAGATAATCGTCTCATTATTGCTGTCGCCTTTATGCTCGGCTTTAGCGGCATTGCCTCGCTCCTTGATATTTCTCCGCTTCTTGGCGTTATGGCGATGGGTATGGCTTATACAAATATTGCCCCTGACGAATCACTCTTCCGACAAATTGACGCCTTCTCGCCACCTATCCTCACCTTATTCTTTGTTTTAAGTGGGATGCGGTTACAACTCCAAGCTTTAGCAAGTATTGGAATTGTCGGGATTGTCTATTTCTTAACGCGGATCGTTGGTAAATACGCGGGTGCCTCGCTTGGTAGCGTGGTCGCAAGAAGTAGTGATAACAATAAAAAGTATCTAGGGCTTGCCCTGATTCCGCAAGCAGGGGTTAGCTTAGGGCTCGCCGCGCTTGGTTCCCGTATCCTTGAAAGTTACGGCCATCCCGAATACGCCTTAATGCTGACAACGATTATCGTTGCTGCAGGGGTCTTATACGAAATCTTTGGACCACCGGCGGCTAAATATTCACTCTATATCACTAAGTCCTATACCCTTGATAAAAAAGTCCAAATTATTGGACCTCAACCTGGATCAACATCGGTCTCGGCGACTGATAACAGTAATGTCTAATCAATCACTAAATTTATAATCTTATCACCCTCATTAGAAACTTGTTTTGTACTATAATAAGTCAATATGAGTGAACGACTAAAAGAATTATTACGAAAAGGCGACATTGAAACGCTCCTTAAACTAACGAAAAATAGTGAGGATCCCGTTTCCGCCTTTTTTTATATTGCTGGCCTTCGCCAAATTGGCGAATATCAAATTGCCCTTTCTTACATTAGCGAACACCAAATGGAGCTTTATAATACGAACGCCCCGCAATTAATCGAATGGCATATCGATATCTTACTTGAACTTAATGAACTCGATCAAGCACTCAATATTTTAAAACAATATGATACGTTTCCGTATTTCTCACTCGAAACGAATGAACTCATCACTCGCTTAAGCGATAAAGTACAAAAGAAACGCAAAGAAAAATATGAGCAACGCCATATCACCTTGCCGGTTATTGAAAAACGCTTGCTCTCAATGAGTGAAGAACTGATGCTAAGTGCGGTCCAATATCTTGATACGTATTATCACGAAAGTTATGAGATTTTACTCGGAAAAGTCTTACGTGAGGCCCCGCTTGAACTGACAAAATCACTCGTCTTATTTCTCTTACGACAAAAAGGGTCCAAGAGCCAATTTAAAGTTCATAAATTCGACCAAATCATCACTGCGGATATCACGAAACTTCAAGAACCCTTAAATATCAAAGCGGTTCAACATATCATTGCAAGTTTAAAAGATTTAACGGCTAAAGAAAAGGAAGTGAATTTCTTTAAGAATAGTCTTGATTTATTCAATCAACATTTACTTTTTTATTACCCCCTTTCCTATACCCTTAAGGACGTCCCGCACATTGCGGAGTATTTATATTATTTGACGACAAATATGATGGGTAACCACCTCACGCTTGAGGATTTTTCTTTGGAGCATGATTTTAATTTAGAAGCGTTGTTACGCATTGAGAAAAAGTATTATTTTGATAAATTTCTCCACCTTAGTTAGGCCTTCAATCAAATACTGCGTCTTTCAGACGGCTTTTCGATACAAAAAAGTCAAAACCACGTAAATCGTTATTAATAACGGGTTTGTTTTAGTATAATAATTTAGTTATAAAACGGAGGGAAATCTACTATGAAATTAAACGTAACAAAAATAGAAACAGGTGTTTACGCACTTGAAGTCGAAGTCGGTTCCACAAAGTGGGAAGAAGCCCGGGCCAAGGCTTTTAAAAAATTAGCCCAAGAAGTCACCATTCAAGGCTTCCGTAAAGGAAAAGCCCCAGAACATTTAATCAAGGCTAAAATGGATCCAGCAAAAGAACTTGAAGAAGCCATCAAAGTGGTCCTCGATGACGCCTTCCAATTCGCCATCAAAGAATCTGGCCACTATCCAGTCACCCAACCAAGCTATGACGTCGTTAAAGTGAGTGACAAAGAATTAACCCTTAAATTTAGTGTTGTCACCGCGCCAGTCGTCAAACTTGGTGCTTACAAAGATTTAGAAATTGGTCATGAGCCAATTGACGTCAAAGATGCCGCCGTTGAAGCAAAAGTCCAATCTTACCTTAGCCAAAATGCTGAACTAACCTTAAAAGAAGGTGCAGCAGCCCTTGGTGATACCGTTGTCCTTGATTTTGAAGGCTTCGTTGATGACGTCGCCTTTGAAGGTGGTAAAGCCGAAAACCACGAACTCGAACTTGGCAGTGGTCAATTCATTCCAGGCTTTGAAGATGCCCTTGTCGGCGCAGTTGCCGGTGAAAACCGTGATGTTCATGTCACTTTCCCTGAAAACTACCATGAAAACCTTAAGGGCAAAAAAGCGGTTTTTAAAACGAAGATTCATGAAATTAAAGCCAAACAAGTGCCAACCCTCGATGATACTTTTGCCGCCAGCCTTGGTTTACCAAATGTCAGCGATGTCGCGAGCTTACGCGTCCACGCTTTATTTGAATTAACCAAAGAAGCCGAAAGCAATGAACGCAGTGCCTATGTTGAAAAGCTTTTAGCCAAACTTCGTGAAACAACCGAATTTGAAATTGCCGAAGACATCATCCACAGTGAAGGCCACCATATGCAACACCAACTTGAAGATCAAGTCAAAGCACAAGGCATGACCTGGGATCAATATAAAACCGCAACCGGCCAAAATGATCAAGAAATCCACGATCGTTTCCATGAAGAAGCGCGGATTTCAATCCAAAACTTCTTAATTACTTCCGAAATCGCTAAACTCGAAAAAATCGAAGTAACCGATGCTGAAGTTGACTTTGAAGTGTCAAAAATGGCCCAAACTTACCAAATGGAAGAAAAGAAGATTCGCGAAATTCTTGGCGATAATATCAATAACCTTAAGAGTGATATTCGTCAACGCCGCATTATCGACTTCCTTGTTGAAAATAATAAATAACTTAAGTCGACGAACCGACACCAATAAGCGACGATTGGTACAATGTAATTATAGGAGGTAGTATGAGTCGAACCAAAAAAGTGAAATACGAATTACCCCTCATCATTACGCGGAATCAAGTCTATTTTCCGCATAATCAAAGTGATGACTTAGATGCCGGCCGACCACAAACCGTGGAAGCCATTAAATTTGCAAACAATACCGAAGATAAACTCTTAATTGTGGCCACCCAACGGGTTTTTACGATTAATAACCCTGGGTTAAACGATGTTTATCCCTTTGGGGTCCTTGCACGCTTAACGAAAGTACGCGAAAAACCCCACCATGTCACCGTTCAGCTTGAACCGTTAGCACGTGTCTTTATCGAATCAATTGAAAGTGATGAAGCCGGTACTTTTGCGGTCGCGAAAGCGATGCATGTGCCCCATGACCCCCTCGATGGAAGTGTCGATATCAACGCCCTTAAAGAAGCCATCTATACGTTCTTTAATGATCGCCTTGAATTAACAAGACGCTTGCACATCTCGATTGACGATATCCGCGCGGAAAACCTCGGTCTTGAAGAATTAATTTACTTCCTCGCCAATAAAACACTCAATAGCACGGAGCAACGGATGTCGATTCTTGAAGAATCCAATCTTGAAAAACGTATTGATCTCCTTTTAAAACTTTTAGAAGATGATGCGGCTAACGATGCCGTCAGTGCGATTACCCAAATCGTTCGCAATCGCCCCCAAAGTGATCCGTCCCTTCAAGAAAAAGGTGCTGTTAACCCGGACACCATCATTATTGAAGAAGATGAAGATGAGGAATTTGATAGTGGTGATGAGATTTTAGAAAAACTCAAAACCCGCTATTTCCCCAAAAACTTTGTCACCCGCATTAAAAAAGAAGTTAAAAAGATGGCACGTTCGGAAATGGGTGAACGGGCCCGTATTATTGAATATCTCGACTGGGTGATGAAATTACCCTTTGATCAAGAAACAATTGATAACCTCGATTTAATTAATGTCCGGAAAGTTTTAGATAATGATCACTATGGACTCGAAGAACCAAAAAAACGGATTATTGAATTTATGGCTGTTAAACGGCTCGCTAAAGAAAATAAAGCCACCGTCCTTTGCTTCTACGGGCCACCGGGTACCGGGAAGACAAGCTTAGCCTTAAGTATCGCGACCGCAATGGGCCGAAAACTTGTTAAAGCGAGTTTAGGTGGGGTTGATGAAGAAAGTAAGCTCCGTGGCTTCTTACGGACGTATGTCGGGGCTCAACCGGGCATCATTATGTCGAGTATGCGTAAAGCCGGGACAATTAATCCTATTTTCGTCCTCGACGAAGTCGATAAGCTTGGTAAAAGCGCCAATCGGGGTGACCCGAGCAGTGCCTTACTCGAAATTTTAGATCCTGAACAAAACAAAGGGTTTATTGATCACTATATCGATGAGCCTTATGATTTAAGTAAAGTCGTCTTTATTGCAACCGCTAACTATTTCTGGGATATTCCGCGGCCACTTCGTGACCGGATGGAAATGATTGAGCTTAAAGGCTATACCGAAGAAGAAAAAGTCCAAATCGCTGAACGCCACCTTATTCCTGATGGCATTGAAAGTCATGGCCTTAAAGGGTATGACATCAAGTTTACCGATGACGCGTTACGCTTTATTATTGGTGGCTATACTTGGGAAGCAGGGGTCCGGATGCTTGATCAAAAGATCAGTGCCATTCTCCGTAAACTCAGTGTTGAAACGTTAACTGATGTTGAGAGTAATTTTACGATTACTCCTGACGAAGTGAAAAAACACTTAGGACGTCCCCGTAACTTCTTTACCGCTAAAGAAAAAGAACCAATTGTTGGTGTTGTCACCGGCATTAGTGTCGCCGGCAACATTGGCGATATTATGAAAATTGAAGTCACGACCTTTAAAGGTAAAGGGATGGTAAACGTCACCGGTAACCTTGAAAAAATGCTCAAAGAAAGCGGTGAAATCGCCGCTAGTCATGTTCGGAGCTACGCTCAAAAGTATGGCGTTGATCCTGATTTATTCATGAACGTTGATTTAAATGTGCACTTCCCACAAGCCAGTACCAAAGACGGCAATAGCGCGGGCGTTGCGATGACCATTGGCATCATTAGTGCCCTCACGAATCGCAAGATTAATCCGAATGTCGCCATGACAGGGGAAGTGACCTTAACCGGTCGTGTGCTCGCGATTGGTGGCCTCTACGAAAAAATCCTAGGCTGTATTCGAGCCGGCATTGAAACGGTGATGTTCCCAGAAGAGAACGTGATTGATTTAGAAGAAGTCCCAACTGAAGTGAAAGAAAAAATTAAACTTATTCCAATTAAAACGATTGATGAAGCCGTGGCGATTGCCCTTTTACCAAAAGAGGATACTCCTGCGGTTGCCTAACACGTGATGATAAACTTTTTAAAAACAAATTTTGTCCAAAGTTTTACAACGAAAAATGACGGGAGTGTGCAAACACTCCCTGAAGTCATTTTCATTGGGCGAAGTAATGTTGGCAAAAGTAGTCTGATTAATGCGCTGATTAACCGTAAAAACCTCGCCTTTACGTCAAAGAAGCCTGGTTTTACAAAGTTACTCAATTACTATAACGTCGATGATACCTTTTATCTAGTTGACGCGCCGGGTTATGGCTACGCCAAAACAGGGAAGCGGACGAATGAAGCGTTTGAAGTGATGATGAATAACTATTTCACTGATAATAAAGCGTTAAAGATGATCTATCTACTCATTGACTCTCGGCGTGAACTAAGTGTTGAGGACGAAGAATTTCTATCCTTTGTCCTCCACTTTAATTTGAAGGTGACGATTGTCTTTACAAAGGCGGATAAGCTCAATCAAAGTATGCGGGCAAAGGCTAAGAACATGTATAAGAAGTTATTTAGTGACCAACCGTTTGATGTTTTCTTTACCAGTTCGGTCGCTAAAGAAAATATTGATAAGCTACAAAATCACATCGTGCAATCTGTTAAAGATAACTCACTACCTATTATTTAAATAATTTGATAGAATTAATTGACATTGGTTAAGGAGTAAATCAGCTCTTACTTATAGAGACTTCTTGGATGGTGAAAAAGAAGAGTAAGCGATTTGCAGGTCGTAACCATAAATGATGTCCGTTCCGTTTGCGTTAAAAACAATTGAGTGCGTAGTCAACAAGATTACGAAATAAGGTGGTACCACGGCAGCGTTCGTCCTTTGAGTGGTACTTTTTTTATTATAAGGAGCAAGATATGAAAAAACTCGACACCCATTATTCCCATAAAGCCGTCGAAGCGGGGCGTTATTTAGCGTGGAAAGACGCTGGTTACTTTAAAAGTGGTGATCTTACAAAACCAAAATTTAGCCTCGTGATTCCGCCGCCGAATGTCACCGGTGTACTTCACTTAGGCCATGCCTGGGATAATACCTTCCAAGATATTATCGCCCGTTATAAAAAAGCCCAAGGCTTTGATGTTTTCTATCTCCCAGGAACTGATCACGCCGGGATTGCCACGCAAGCCAAAATTGAAGAAAGACTTCGTAAAACTGGGGTTTCTCGTTATGATTTAGGGCGGGAGAAGTTTTTAGAAGAAGCGTGGAAATGGAAAGAAGAATACGCCGCCACAATCCGTAAACAATGGGCGAATCTTGGGTTGATGCTTGATTATGATCATGAACGTTTCACACTTGATGAAGGTTTAAATAAAGCCGTTAATCATACCTTTGTTGAACTTTATAAACGCGGATTCCTCTACCAAGGTGAACGGATTATTAACTGGGATCCAGTTTTTGAAACGGCCGTTAGTAATATTGAAGTCATTCATAAAGACGTAAAAGGGAGTTTTTACTATTTTAAGTATAAATTAGTGGGCAGTGAATTCTTTTTAAGTGTCGCGACGACCCGCCCGGAAACGATGTTTGCCGACGTCGCTTTAGTGGTGAACCCTAAAGACGAACGTTATCTTTCTTATATTGGTAAACACTTTATTAATCCGGTTAACGGGGAAGCGATTCCGCTGATTGCTGATGACTATGTTGATGTGGCCTTTGGTACCGGGGTAATGAAATGTACGCCGGCCCATGACGCTAACGACTTTAAAATAGGTGAAAAGCACCATTTAAAGCGTCCTATTTGTATTAATAAGAATGGAACCCTCAACGAACTGGCAGGTGAATTTAATGGCCTCGACCGTTTTGACGGCCGTAAAAAGCTCGTCGCCAAGATGGAAAAACTTGATTTACTCATTAAAATTGAAAAAATCACCCATAGTGTCGGTCATAGTGAACGAAGCGATGCGATTGTTGAACCTTATTTATCAAAACAATGGTTCTTAAAGATGGATTACTTTGCAAGCCAAAGTATTGCCCAACAAGAGGGTGATGATCCAGTTAATTTTTTCCCAAAACGCTTTAATAAAACGTATTTAAACTGGATGAATATCGCTGAAGACTGGTGTGTGAGCCGCCAAATCTGGTGGGGACACCGCATTCCAGCCTATTACCATAAAGAAACAGGTGAAGTCGTGGTTAGTGCCACCCCACCTCAAGATATCGAAAACTACATTCAAGATGCGGATGTCCTCGATACCTGGTTTAGCAGTGCTCTCTGGCCATTTTCGACCTTTGGATGGCCCGAAGAAACCGCCATGCTCAAACGTTATTTCCCAACCGACGTCATGGTTACCGGTTATGACATTATTTTCTTCTGGGTCTCAAGGATGATCTTTATGGCCTTAGAACTAACCGGTAAAAAGCCATTTAATGATGTTGTCATTCATGGTCTCATTCGTGACGAAAGTGGCCGTAAGATGTCAAAATCACTCGGTAATGGGGTTGATCCTTCGACCGTGATTGAAAAATATGGGGTCGATAGTCTTCGTTATTTCTTAGCAACCGCGAGTACCCCTGGACAAGATGGCCGCTTTAGTGAAGTCAAACTTCAAAGTAGTGTCAATTATCTTAATAAAATATGGAACGCGGCCCGCTTTATCTTAATGAATCTACCCGAAGACTTTAAACCAGGGGCGATCGATTATAAGAGAGTCGATCAAATTGACGCTTTTATCCTTCATCGTTATCATGAGACCGTGAAGAAGGTCACCACTTTAATGGATAAATATGAACTCGGCATGGCCAGTACGTACTTATATAATTTTGTCTATGACGATTATTGTTCAGCCTACCTTGAAATGGTGAAGGTCACATTAAATAAACCAGGTGACCACACGAATACCCATAACGTCATGTATCATACTTTGCACGGCATCTTAATGATGATCTATCCGTATTCGCCGTTTATTAGTGAAGAGATCTATCAATCATTACCGAATGCGAAAGCGTCGATTATGCTTGAAAGCTATCCAAAAGTCGCGCGTCATAAATACGCCTCTGCCAATGAAGAAGTAAGTGCGGTGATTGATCTCATTCGCGAAATCCGCAACTTCAAAGCGACGAATGGCCTCGCACCAAACGCCAAAATGAAGCTTTATATCAATCAAGCAACCTTCAATTTTGCCCCATATTATGATGTCATTATGCGTTTAGGCTTTATGAATGAGATTAAAGAAGAGGCGATTCCTTTAGCGATGCCGACGATTATTCTTCCATCCGCTAAATTCGGACTGGAAATCGAAATCGACAAGAAAGCCCTTATTCAAAAACTTGAAGAAGAAATTGCGTCACTTGAAAAAGAGATTGACCGAAGCACAAAAATGCTTAGTAACCCTGGCTTTAAAGTTAAAGCGCCGGCGAATAAAATTGCAGAAGAAGAAGCAAAAGCAAAACATTATGCCGAAAGCCTTCATATTGCTCAAGAAAAACTAAAAACCTTGCGCTAGTTTTCTCATTCCTCTTTTATTTATGATTAGGAGGAATAAAGATGCGCGAATTATCACAATATGCCTTACGTAAGGTCACCGGTGGCGAACCCATTACATTAACTGCGATTATGACTGTGTTAGTCATCGCGGTTGTGACCGTCGTTGTCTATAAGATTTTTACATCAAAAGCCGGCTCAACGACGATTCCGGGAGGTTTCAAATTTGAATGGAAATAGGAAAATGAAAGATCTTCCTTTTCTACAACGACCCCGTGAAAAAGCACTTCATTATGGGATTGAAACGTTAAGTGAAATCGAACTTTTAGCGCTTTTAATCGGTAAGGGCACGAAGGATAAAAATGCGGTTGAAGTCGCAAAATCCTTGCTTGATCGTCATATTTCACTCGCCAATCTCTATCGTATTACGGACCCGCGTGTCCTCATGATGAACGGGATTGGAAAGGTTAAGGCGTTAACGATTCTTGCCGTGTTTGAACTGAATAAAAGAGTGTTATATGTTGAAGATAGTGCCCAGGAGCTCCGTTATGATGAGCTTAAAGTGGTACGGGCTTATCAAAAGAAGATTGGCCGATTACAAAAGGAAACGCTCTATCTTCTCTCGCTATCGAGAAAGAATGTGATTCTTAGTGAAAAACAACTCTATATCGGCAATGAAAGAGGGTTCGTACTTGACGCGAAAGAAGTGATGCGCGAACTCTTAATTAGTCACGCCGATCGCTATGTATTAATCCATAATCATCCAAGTGGGTATGTCGAACCAAGCGTTCATGACTTAGAAACAACTCGCTTAATGGCAAGTTATTCGTCAAAGTTTGGGGTGGAACTTTATGACCATCTCATTATTAGTGCCAACAGTCATTATTCGATAAAAAGAAGCTATAAGTTATAATTTAGTATTTAGTTAGTAGTTTTTTATATAGTGGTGGCAGGAAACCGATTCTTTGTTATCCGAAATTGAATGAAGTTTACTCATTGCTCGAAAATTAAGATATGGGCATAAATCATGGAATTTTATCCCTTACTATGTAAAAGGAATGAAAGTGATGATAAAAGTCTTGCCTAAATCGCTTCGTTATGGTATTTTATTAACGTTATAGCCTCACGAGCTTTAACCGCCTAAAAATGGTTCCAAAATGAGTTACTCTACCATGATAGCGAGTCCAAGTGAAATACATAAAGGAGGTTAGCACATGTATGCAATAATCGAAACCGGTGGCAAACAAATTAAAGTTGCCGCAGGAGAAATTATCTATGTCGAAAAACTTGACGTCGCAGAAGGAGAAAACTTTGTCTTTGATAAAGTCTTATTAGTTGGCGGCGACAAAGCACAAGTAGGAGCACCTTACGTTAAAGGCGCGACTGTGACTGCTAAAGTTTTAAAACAAGGATTAAACCGCAAACTCAAAGTTTTTACTTACAAAGCAAAAACAAAGAAAAAACGGATGCTCGGACACCGTCAACCATACACCGCTCTTGAAGTTCTTGAAATAAAGGGCTAAGAGTATGATTAAAGTTGTCGTTAAGAAGATTGACGAAGAAATCTTAAACGTTCGGATTAGTGGACACGCTTATAGCGGTGAACCTGGTCACGATCTCGTTTGTGCCGGCGTCAGTAGCGTTGTCTTCGGGATACTCAATAGTATTGAAGATATCGACACTAGCTTCCGCGTTAAAATTGGTGATGGTCTTGTGGAATTAACCCCACTCTACCGCCCATCAAATGAAAATAAGGTGATTCTCAAAGTCTTAATCACAAGTTTAAAAACAATCGAAGAAAATTACGGAAAGTATATCGCAATCCGTGAAGAAAGGGAGAAAAAAGTATGAAATTTATCTTAAATCTACAATTCTTTGCCAGTAAAAAAGGTGTTGGTTCGACAAGAAACGGACGGGACTCCGCTGGACGGCGTTTAGGTGCAAAACGGGCTGATGGCCAATTTGCAACTGCCGGTGCTATTTTATATCGTCAACGTGGTACAAAAATTTATCCAGGAGTAAACGCCATGCGGGGTAGTGATGACACCATCTTCGCCACCGTTTCTGGGATTGTCCGCTTTGAACGCTTAGGTAAAAGTCGTAAACGTGTAAGCGTTTATCCAGTCGCTGAATAAGAATTAAAAAATAATGACCATCTTAGACTACTACGATGGTCTTTTTTTATTACTTATAATAAAATAGATAAGAATAGAGGTAGATATGGCAAAAAAATTAGTGTCGATCGTTGTGCCCATGTACAACGAAGAACCAATGGTTCCCCATTTTTTAACAAAGATCGATGAGATCATAAAGATTAATAGTGGTTATACTTTTGAAGTTGTTGCAGTCAATGATGGAAGCCGCGATAAAACGCTTGATATCCTCTATGAAGCGCAATCAAAATACCCATTTTTAAAAGTCGTTAACCTCAGTCGTAATTTCGGTCATGAAGCAGCTGTTGCGGCGGGACTTAGTGTCGCCAAGGGGGACGCCATTATTCCGATTGACGCTGACTTACAAGATCCACCCGAACTCATTGCGCCAATGCTCGAACTTTTTGAAAAAGGGTTTGAAGTGGTGAATGCGCGCCGTGCTAGTCGGAAAGAAGATGCCTGGATCAAACGCTTCACCGCAAAGCAATTTTATAAAGTAATTGATAACTTAAGCGGCAAGGTCCGCATTCCTCAAAACGTCGGTCACTATCGCTTATTGAGTCGTCGCGTACTCAATGAAGTCATTAAGTTACCCGAAAGCAATCGCGTGTTCCGGGTTGAAGTTCCTTATGTTGGCTTTAAAACGGCAGAAGTTGCCTTTTCACGGCCAAAACGGGAACATGGTAAAACACATTACAATATGAAATCGATGATTGACTTAGCGATTAACTCGATTACCATTACGTCAACGAAACCGCTTAACTTTGTCTTTAAGTTTGCGATGCTCATCGGCATTATCGCTGGCCTTAGTTCTATTACCCAACTTGTCTTGTTCATTTTAGAAATGACAAGTGTTCTCGTGTTTCCATTTATCAATCACGGTTTATTCCTCGTGATTAATATCGCTTTGATTCTGACAACCGTGTTACTACTCAATTTAAGCCTTATTGCTATCTATCTCGCAAAAACGTTCAATGAAACGCAAAAACGACCATTTTTTGTCATTGAATCGGTAAAGGAAGTCCGCTAATGTTTGTCGATCAAGTTAAAATTAGTGTCAAAGCCGGGAACGGCGGAAACGGTATGGTCAGTTTCCGTCATGAAAAATACGTTCCTAAAGGCGGTCCTGATGGCGGCAATGGTGGCCGGGGTGGTTCCATCTATTTTGTTGCCACCCATAATATTTCAACCCTAAGTGATTTTCGCTTTGGCCTTAAAATTAAAGCTAATAACGGCGGCAATGGTGCGGTTAAAAACCAATATGGTCGGAGTGGTGAAGATCTTTATGTAAATGTCCCAGTCGGTACCGTCGTTTTTTTAGAACCAACACGCGAAGTAATTGCTGACTTTAAACATGTTGGCGAAACGATCTGTATCGCTAAAGGTGGCCGTGGTGGCCGCGGTAATACGGCTTTTAAAAGTAGTTTAAACCGTGTGCCTCGAATTGCGGAAAACGGCGTCCAGGGCGAAGAGTTTTCCTTAACTCTCGAACTTAAACTTTTAGCGGATATCGGCTTTATCGGTTTACCTAATGCAGGAAAATCTACCCTTCTTAGTGTGATTAGCGACGCCCGTCCCGCTATTGCCAGTTATCCTTTTACGACCCTTAATCCTGAACTAGGTGTCGTCAAGACCCCAAGTGGCCATAGTTTTGTAGCTAGTGACTTACCCGGTATTATTAAAGGCGCTCATTTAGGCAAAGGATTAGGCTTACGCTTTCTTCGTCACGCCCAAAGATGCCGTGCCCTCCTCTTTATCATTGACGGCGAAAATAGTCATGATTTCTATGCTGAATACAAATTGCTTCGGGAAGAAGTTAAAAATTATGGTTATGGCTTAGAAGATCGTCCTTTTATCGTCAGTGTTTCCAAGGAAGAAAGTCCTGAAGTCACGAAAAAGATCAAAGCGTTTGCTAAAAAGCTGAAAGATCATGATGTGATTGGTTTTAGTAGTTTATTAAATGAAAATATCGATACCCTTCTTAATGCGATTGATGAAACGATCTCGAACGCACCGCAAATTGAATTAGTCGATGAAACCGGGTCGAACCTTAAATATCGTGAATATGATTTAACCAAAGCGGCTGATCCTTCCGTGTTTACCATTACCAAAGAAGGTAAAAATGTCTACCGAGTGAGTGGTCCTGCTGTTGAAGAACGTTACGCTAAATATACCCTTAACAGTGAAGAGGCAGTCTTATCGCTTCTTAATTACCTCCGGGAGGTTGGGGTGGAAACCGCCCTTGAAAATGCTGGCATTAAAGATGGCGATACGGTCATTCTTGTTGACTTTGAATTTGAATATTATCGTTAGGAGGATGTATGGAAACCTTATCACAATACCTTCGTGTTATCACCCGCTATCTAAAACGAAAGGCTAAAGGCTTTAATGGTTATATTCTTGGCCTTAGCGGTGGCCTTGATAGTGCAGTTGTTGCCCGTCTTGCCCAAGACGCAGTTGGAGACCAACTTTTATGTGTGATTATTGATATTGATAGTCATCCCCAAGATTTAGAAGATGCCCGCGAACTATGCCGGGTCCACGGATTAAAGTATTTAGATATTAATTTAAGTGCCGAATATCATGCCCTTGTTGCTAATTTAGAACAACATGCCCCATTAAATGCATTAAGTAAGATTAACACCAAAGTCCGACTCCGGATGGTGACGTTATACGCCCTTGGACAAACCCACAGTAAACTCGTTTTAGGAACAGATAACTTAGATGAACTTTATACCGGATACTTTACCAAACATGGTGATGGCGCCGTTGATCTTTTTGTCATTAATTCACTGACAAAAGGTGAAGTGCGCGAAGCCGCTAAATTATTAGGGGTCACATCCGCTATTGTCAATAAAGTCCCAACCGCAGGATTATATCTTGGGCAAACCGATGAAAATGAGATGGGAATTACTTATCCTGAGCTTGATGCTTTCTTACTTGGTAAACCGGTGAGTGAACACGTCAAGACGCGCGCCCTTGCCCTTCACCGGATAAGTGCCCATAAGCGGGATAAGACACCACGACCACGAGCGTATCGGCGTGAAGAAAGATAAACTTACCCCAGCACTCTATGCGGGTCTTATTAGCGTCGTTCTCTTTGTTATATTATTAATTTTTATAAGGATGGTGAGTGCATGATTTATGGTTTAAAAGGCATTGTTTTCAAACAAACCGTCACTGAAATTATTTTAGATGTCAATCATGTTTTTTATGAAGTGAAAGTCCCCTCATTACCAGAAGTACCGCTTGGTTCCGAACTTTTTCTTTATACATATCAAGTCATTCGTGAAGATGACCAATATTTAATCGGTTTTGGGGATTTAAGCGAAAAAGAACTTTTTATCAAACTAATTAATGTCAATGGGATTGGCCCGAAAACCGCCCTTGGTATCTTAACTGCGACGACCCCGGATAAATTCTTTAACGCCATCACGACCGAAGATTTAGCCTATCTAAAAAAACTACCTGGTGTTGGCCCAAAAGGGGCAAGTCAAATGATTCTTGACTTAAAAGGAAAACTTGAGACCAACACGAACCGTGGTGAGAACCCTTATGAAGAAGAAGTCATCATCGGTTTAACGAATCTCGGCTTTAAAAAGGCAGAAATTACCAAAGTCATCAAAAAAGTATCAAGTAAATCATTAACGGCGAATGAACTCCTCAAACTTGCCCTTAATGAGTTACGGAGAGGTTAACCATGAGTCGCGTCGTCAGCAATCACGCGAGTGATAGTGAACGGACGATGGAAGTCACGCTTCGGCCGCAAACATTAAGTGAATATGTCGGCCAACAAGCGCTGAAACATAATCTTCATATTTTTATTCATGCCGCGAAAACCCGACATGAAGTACTCGATCATGTTTTGCTTTTTGGCCCACCTGGATTAGGAAAAACGACCCTCGCCCATATTATCGCCCATGAAATGGACGCCAATATTAAAGTCATTAATGGGCCAAGCATTGAAAAAGCAGGTGATCTTGCCGCGATTTTAACCGTCCTTGAAGCAGGTGATGTTTTGTTTATTGATGAAATTCATCGCCTTCCCCGTGTAGTTGAAGAAGTCCTTTATAGCGCGATGGAAGACTATAAATTACAAGTAATGATTAACATTGACGGTAATATCAAAAATCTTGAAGTCGATTTACCGCCCTTTACCCTCGTTGGTGCCACCACGCGGGCTGGGGATTTATCGAGTCCGTTACGAGCACGCTTTGGCATTAGTGAAAAAATCGATTACTATGAAGAGCAAGATATCTTTGATATCATCAAACGAACGAGTCGCGTGTTTAATTTAACGATTAGTGATAACGCCGCCCTTGAAATCGCGAAACGCAGTCGGCGGACCCCGCGGATTGCCAATCGCCTTTTTCGGCGGATTCGTGACTTTGCTACTTTTAGTGGACTAAATGTGATTGAAAAGGAATTATGTCTTGAAGCCCTCTCCCATTTACGGGTTGATCCACTTGGGCTTGATGATGTTGATATTGCCTATCTCTCCACCCTTATTGAACGCTTTAAAGGGGGACCCGTTGGCCTTGAAACATTAGCTAATGCGATTGGTGAAGAACTCACGAATTTGGAAGACGTCTATGAACCTTATTTACTGCAAATTGGGATGATTGACAAAACCCCTAGAGGCCGGGTAGCGAGTGAAAAAGCTTACGCTCATCTTAAGAAACCACGCCAAACTTCGCTATTTTAAGGAATCCGCCTTAAAATAAGGCCCACACTTTATTTTTGTTGTTAAAAATGTCATTTAATAGTATTCTATTAAAGCGATAAATGACATCGACTAATTTTTTATTATGATGGAGGACCACTTATGCGTCGACTAATTGCCTACCTAACCCTAACATTTACCATTATTATTGGGGCAGCCTTAAATACGATTACACCACTACGTAATCTCGTGACAAACCACGAATATCAAAGTGGCCGTGAATTTGTCTATCGCTTAAGCGATAAGGAAAATCCTGATAACGTCTTTACCGACTATACCGCGATTGATGAAGTGGCGAGTATGATGGATCGTCGGATGAAAAACTTCGGGGTCAGTGAATATAATATTGCCAAAGAAGGCACTAATATTATTCGTGCCTCCACCACCTTACAAAGTGATGAAGAATACAAACGGTTACAAGTTTACTTAAACTATAATGCTAACTTCACGATTCGCATTGGCGATGACGATAATACCGAAGCTCAACTAAGTGCTGAAGAAGTCTTTAAAGATGTTCGGGCCCGCGTTGAATATCGGGGTCCATACCCGTTTATCATTTTCCCACTGAGTAATCCTGAACTTTTTGAAACAAACATCGTTAAAGTGGCTGAATCCATTCAAAGCGAAAAAGGATCGGGTGAAGCGGCTGAAGGCGAAGATCGCCCAAGTTTAGTCAAAGAAGCCTCCATCGTCATGTGGAGTGACTTTGACCCTGATAAAGATAGCTACCTTGACCCTAAAGGCGATACTCAAGGCAAAATCTTCTTAACGTTTGATTTCCGCTCGATGTGGTGGAATGATGAAAAAACCGAAATTGGCGTTGCCAGTCCGCTTGAAGGTGCCCAAGAAGGTCAAACCGAATACACCACCGCCCAAATTAAAAAAGCAAGTGATACCGCCCGTTATATGGCAAACGTCTTTAACGCGGGGACCCTTGATTATAAAGTTGAATTCCTCTTTGCTAATAAATATACAAATCCAAGTGTTGAACCACTTATTAATTTAGGCAACCGCGATAACTTAGCCCTCAGTGCAACCTTATTTGCTGCGCTTATTACTTTCTTAGTGGTCCTTGTCATTGCTTTCGCAATCTATCGACTACCGATTATTAATGCCTTAAGTAGTGGTCTTTTGACGTTCTTAGGGACCGTCTTTATCTTTAACGCTATTCAAGTTGAACTTTCCACCAGTGCCTTAGTCGGTCTATTGATTGTGTCGCTTGTGAGCTTAATGAGTACGATTATCTATAGTGCGAAATTCCGTAATGAAGTCTACAAAGGACGGAGCATGAAAAAAGCCCATAATGAAGCGATCGCGCGCTCTTCATTTATGACCATTGATATGCTCGTGCTCTTACTCATTACCGGTGTCTTTACTTACTTCTTTGGTGGCGCGACGATGGCCGGCTTTGCCACGACCTTAATCTTTGGTAGTATTGTCATGCTTGTGAGTGTCTTACTCCACAACGCCCTGATTCTGCCGTTACTTGCCAATAATCGTTTATCGAGTACGACCTTTGGTTTCTACGGCATTAATGAAACGAAAGTACCTAACCCCTTGAAAGATGAAAAACAAACTTACTTCGGTCGCTTTGTTAATCACAAACCTGACGCCAAAGCAAAAGTGAATGTTTTAGCGCTTGGATCATTGTCCGTTGTCAGTGCCCTCTTACTATTAATCTTTGGGGCATTCACCCAAATTAATCCTTATAACATTATTAAATATAACGAAAACACCACTCGGGTTTATTTCCAAGTAAGTGAGAATAGTCCGATTACGGCACTTTCCCAAACG
This sequence comes from uncultured Staphylococcaceae bacterium, assembly GCA_964410505.1. Classification (GTDB taxonomy): domain Bacteria; phylum Bacillota_I; class Bacilli_A; order RFN20; family CAG-826; genus UBA1361. The sequence goes on along the minus strand of CAYPGR010000002.1, from coordinate 159,761 downwards.
AATAACCCACTTCTTTTACTTTCATACATCGAAATCGATGGTGAAAATCTTGAAGTGATGACTAGAGACGGTAATCCTGTCACTGAAACCCATGTCTTTACTACTTTAGAAGAAGTTGGTGAAACAGAAATCGAGGTCACTTACACGTTCTATGTCTATGACCTTGTTGGTAACTATGATGGCAACGAAGCGGTCACTTATAAAACGGCCGAAAACGAATCGATGCGCGCAGGCACTTTAACCCAAGCGCTTGAAGAAATCGTCAAACTCCGCGATGATAACGCCACCGTCTCCTTCAATGATGTCCGTAAAGTAGCCTTAACCCCACACTTCGGCCGCATTGCATGGGTCGCCCTCGTGAGTTTAGCCGTCATGGCCCTATATCTCGCCATTCGCTTCGGTATTACACGCGGTGTCACCACCTTTATTGAAGGTTTTGTCAGTGCCGCCCTTGTCTTCCTCTTCTTTATGGTCGCTCGCTTAGCAATTCCGCCACTGGCCACCATGGGTGCCTTTGTCGCGATTCTCTTTGTTGGCTTTCTCAATGTCCTTATCTTTACAAACACACGTGACGTTGAGAAAGATCAAAGCGTGAAAAACTTAACCATCCGCGAACGCTTTGACTTAGGTCACCGCTATAGCTTAAGTGCCCTTTATGTCTTTGTCTTAATCTTCAGCTTAGCCTTTGTCGTCTTTACCTTACTTGGACCAATTGCCGTTAGCAGTGTCTATCTGGCCGGCCTTGTTGCCGTGCTCGTGACGCTTCTCGTCGTCTCAAAATTCAATACCCTCCTCTTAAGTACAACCTTAAACTTATTCTCCTTGATGCCACGTCGCCGGAAAGAAATCAAATTATCGAAAGAACAAAGAACGTCGATCAAGAGTAAGTCAGGCGAACCTGAAGAAGCGATCTTTATCGGCATTAACGACTAATCTTAATTACATTCAAAGAAAAAGTACTATCCTTGTGATAGTATTTTTTTATGGATTCATTTCTTTTAAAACTATTAAATTATCTCGAACTAACCCCAGAAGACTATGATAAGTTACGGGCTCCAGTCACCGTCGGTGATCTTCCCGATGTCAGCGCTTTTTCTTCTTATTTTGACTTTATCGCCCGTGTTGAAGTAGCGATAACGCGTGATGAAGAAGTCTTAATATATGGCGATTATGACGCTGACGGGATTTTGGCAACAAGCATCCTAAAGTATGCCTTTATGAAGCGCGGCAAAAAAGTGAGTACGATGATTCCGAGTCGCTATAAGGATGGCTACGGCATTAATCGCAAAATCGTCGAAAAACTTATTAAACGCGATATCCACCTCATTATCACGGTCGATAATGGTGTCAGTCAACATGAAGCGATTGCTTTAGCACGAGCGAACGGGATCGATGTCTTGGTCAGTGATCACCATGAAATTGGCGCGACACGCCCGAACGCAAACGCGATTCTCCATCCACTTTTATCAACCTTACCATCAATCAATAGTTGCGGGGCCTATATGGCGTTAGTCATTAGTTATGGAATACTTGGCTATTATGATGATTACCTCGTAACTCTTGCTGCGATTGCGACGATTGCGGATATGATGCCGCTTGTGGGCCGTAATCGCACTTTAGTACGGTTGGGCATTGAAAACGTTAATCAAAAACAATATTTTCCGCTCGTCCGCCTTAGTGACGGCAACTATTTTGACGAAAACACCTTTGGGATGCGTATCGCACCCCGAATTAATGCATTAGGTCGCCTTAGCCAAAATTATGAAGCGAATATATTAGTAGAGTATTTTACAACTGATGACCCGAAACGAATTTACGAAATCGCCGCTTATGTCGAGCGGGTCTATGAAGAACGCAAGAAAATGAGTAAAGCCAGTGACTTAACCCCTGAAGAAATGGAACATCCCGCGATTGTCCTCATCAGTGATGAACTTGAAGGGGTGCTCGGGCTATTAGCACAAAGTTATGTTCAAACCTTTAATAAACCATCGATTGTCTTTACCGAAAGTAGTGAAAATCCTACCTTATTAAAAGGAAGTGCAAGAAGTAGTCACGGTTTTAACGTTGTTGAAGCCTTTGCGGCCCTTAAACCGCTCATTATTGCGAGTGGGGGTCATCCTGAAGCTGGCGGTCTCACGATTAAACGCGATGATTTTAGTGCCTTTAAGCACGCCTTTAATGGCCTTGCGGAAGCAAATCCCTTAGTCGCGAAAGAAGAGAAATATTTTGAGGTTACCTTTGACGAAATTAATGTCAAAAACTACGAAATTATTAATGAATTAGCCCCTTTTGGCTTTAAATGGCCTTCCCCAAAACTCAGTGTTTTAGTGAATAATCCAGGTATTTTAAAGACTTCAAGAGACGGAAAACATATTATTTCACCACTTGAATCCGGCGTTAAATTAGTCGGATTTAGTCTTGGCGAGGAGATCAAAAACTTAAAAATATGCACGCTTTATGGCCATTTTTCAAAAAGTATCTTTAACGGTAAACCGAATATTGATTTTAGAATTAGCATACTTAAATAATATTCTTCCTAAATTCAATTGATAAGTCAATTATTTTTTGCATCCATCTATGGATATGATATTATTAATGTGTAGTAGAAAAAAGGAGGAAATAATGAAAAAAAGAAATTTACTTTTACTACCGCTTTTTGCATTATTGATCGCCGGTTGTAAACCAGCCGCGTCAAGTGAAGAGCCGTCAACCACAAGTGCCCCACCTGTAACCACAAGTGAGCCAGTTGTGACGAGTGAACCACCTGTCACCACAAGTGAACCAGTTGTGACAACTGAAGAACCAAGTGTGACGAGTGAAGAAGATGAAGAAAGCTTACCAAGCGTTCCCGTCTCCGAAGTACCAGCCGCTGTCGTGGCAACAATTGCTGAATTACGTGGGATGACCAACGGATCAACAGCAACCGAAGCACAAAAAGAAGTCAAGTACCAAGTCACTGGTACCGTTACCTCAGTAGAACGTAGCGCAAACATCTCTGGCGTTGGTCCAGGTTGGAACCTCACCATCCAAACAGGTGGCGATGCCATTATGCTTTACGGGATTACTGAAGCTGATTACGCTGCTAAATGGTCGGCCGTGAAAGTTGGCGATTTATTAACCGCTACTGGTCACTTAGCCCCATATGGTGGTCTTCATGAACTTGGCCGCGTTGATTACGTTAGCCACGTTGCTGGAACCCCAGTTGTCCCAGAAGTCTTGACGGATATCTCACAAGCTGCATTAGTTGGTAAAGATTCCAAATTAGTCACGATTGAAGGACTTAAACTCCATGGCGTTCGCTCCTTATATGCTTATATGGGTGCAACCCGTGCCGAAATTAGTGTCAACTTAGACCTCCGTAAAGGTGATGTCGCGATTGGCACTTACATGCACTATAATATTCCAATGGCTCAAGCCGAAGCAGTTGTTGCTTTACTTGAAACCGTTACCTCCAATTCGACCATCAAATGGACAGGAATCTTAACCATCGGTCAAGGTGCCTTCCAAATGGCCAATGCGAGAGTTGAAGAATGGGACATCGACCTCGGTGAACCAGTCGTCTTAAGTGGTTTAAGCTTTGCTGACGCCACCAAAGAACTCGCCCATGATGAAGTCTATTCACCAAAACTCGTCGTCACCCCATTTGACGCAGATGTCACCGGTTTAGTTTGGGCCTCAAGTGCCCCAGCCGTTGCAACTGTTGATCAAGAAGGTAAAGTGACCCCAGTTGGCCCTGGCACAACTGATATTACCGCAACCCTTGGCGCAATCGAAGCCAAAGTTGTCGTTACAGTCAAAGCAGCCCCTGTTGGTGATCCAACCGAATTCGTTGTCAAACCAGTTAGAGATACTCTGGCAACTGATAAAAATGCTGAACTTACAAGCCCAGAACTTGTTGCAAAACATATTTCAGGCTTACCAGTTGGCACAACTGTAACCGCTTCTAAAGTCTATGTTGGCGTTGGCGGTGGATCAAGTAGTACTGATAGCATGCCTGATACTTATACCGTTATTAAATTTGGTACAAGCAGTGTTGTTGGTAATATGACCATTACATTACCAGCGGAAAAACTAATCGAAAGTGTTACCGTTAAAGGCCGTGGTTGGAATACAGATGTTGCTGCCCTCGCAATCAACACTGTCAGCAAAGACTTCACCAACCCAGTCGCAACAAACAAAGAAGATATTCGTACTTTTGAATATGCTTTACCATCAGCTACGAACGTTCTGGAATTTGTTTCAACCAAACGTGTTATCTTAACCGAAATTACTTTAACTTTAAAAGTTGAAGAAGTTGAACCACCAGTTGGTCCAGTCGAAAACTTCGCCAGCTTACCAGTTGGACATACTTCAATCGCTGACATCGTTGCTGCTCCAGTCGTTGGAAACTCATATACCACACGTGGTGTTATTCTTGGAACCAATGGTGGTGCATTCTACATGCAAGACCCATTATCAGGTGCTTCACTTGGTGGGTTTGGTTTAACAAATGAACAAAAACCATTACTTAAACCAGGAACTGTTATTGATGTGACCGGTTTATATGCGGTTAACAACAATGGTGGTCAACTTGCTACCTTATCTGCACTTAGTGTCGTTGCTGAAGAAAACCTCAGCAAAGTCACCCCAGCAATCGCTTCAAGCGCTGCTGAATTCGCTGCGATGAAGGCCGAAACCGACCTTAAAAAACATGCCCGCTTAGTTAAACTTGTTGGCGTCAAAGTAGTCGGCGTTGAAGTTGGTGGTACAAACAGATTTACCGTTGATTTAGGCGGTGAAACTGCTGTTATCGCTGTTAATTTTATGGATTCAATGGATGCTATTCAAAAGAATAGACCAGAAATTAAAGCACTCGTTACCGAACTCTTAGCGAATGAAACACTCGTTGATGTGTATGCCATTCAACAAGCGACCTCAACTGCTGGAACATGGTCATTCTCACTTGGAACTATCGATTATATCGTCGTTCCAGTTGCTTAATCCATCTTTCTACTAATAATTTCAAATAAAGATTAGACCCGAGGTCATCCCTTGGGTCTTTTCTTTTGAATAGGACATTTTCTATGGCTAGGGAATTATGTGCATTATTTGATATAATAATGAGTAGGTTACAAGAATATGGCAGAAATTAAAGAGACAAATCTTCCGTTACCAGTCATCCACGCATGGCAAGATGTGAAAGACATCTTTTTCATCTATATTACAAATGTAAATGATCGTGAAAATATCGAAAAAGCGTATGAATTTGCACGGCAAAAACATGAGGGTCAATTTCGAAAAAGCGGATTACCTTATATTCATCACTTAATTGAAGTGGCTTTTATCTTAAGCGAACTCCAAGCTGGTCCAAGCACCATTGTTGCGGGTCTTTTACATGACGTCGTCGAAGATACCGATGTAACGATTGAAGAAATTCAAACCCGTTGGGGCAAAGATGTGGCGATGATTGTTGATAGCGTGACGAAGATTCAACGCCTTAAACTATCCAAAAAAGGCGATGACTCCTCATTTCTTTATGAAGATCACCGCAAGATTTTTCTCGGCATGGCAAAAGATATTCGTGTCATTATTATTAAACTCGCGGATCGCCTTCATAATTTACGGACCCTCTATTATTTAAAACCTGAACGTCAACTCGCCATTGCGAATGAAACCATGGCCGTCTATGCTCCCATCGCAGGTCGTTTAGGGATGGGAAAGATTAAGGCCGAAATGGAAGACCTTAGTCTCAAATATATTGAACCTGAGGCTTATAAACATGTCTTAGAACTCGTTGAACAAAAATCCCCAAACTTACAACGGGCCTTGACCGAAGTAAGCAAACGTATCGCCGATATTCTTTTTAAGAATAACATCAAGTTTGAAATGAAGTTTCGCGTCAAATCAATCTATTCTGTCTATAAGAAAATGAAAGAAAAAGATAATGATTTCGACAAGATTTATGATTTAATGGCCTTACGGATCATCACCGGGACCGAACTAAATTGTTATGAAATCCTCGGCCTCATTCACGCCACTTATAAACCGGTTACCGGACGTTTTAAAGATTATATCGCCATGCCGAAAAGCAACATGTATCAAAGTTTACATACCACTATCTTTAGTGGCGACGGAAATGCGCTTGAAGTCCAAATTCGAACCCTCGAGATGGATCGCATTGCCGATTCGGGGGTTGCTGCGCACTGGGCCTATAAAGAAGGCACCAACTATAATCCAGAAAAAGAACAACGTGAAATTGAAAATAAACTTCACTGGCTCCGCGATTTTGTCGGAATCAGTTATCAAACGGGCGATAACGCCAAAGAATACATGGATACTTTAACCAAGGAAATCTTTGAAACGAGCGTTTATGTTTTTACCCCGAAGGGGAATGTGATTGAATTACCAAGTGGGGCCACCCCGCTAGATTTTGCCTATAAAATTCACACCAAAGTGGGCGATAGCGCGGTTGGCGCACTCGTAAACGATAAACTCGTGGCGATGAATACCCCACTTAAAACAGGCGATATATGTGAAATTAGAACAAGTAAGACGGCGACGGGACCAACGGAAACTTGGCTCAACATTGCAACCACTAATAGTGCGCGTAATCATATTCGAAAAGTACTTGGCCGTAAGAACCAATTATTAACGCGTGATGAAAATATTGAAAAGGGCCGTCTTTCCCTAAATGACGCCTTTAAAGAACGAGGCTTTGCCGAGCATGAAGTCGAACCTTACGTCAATAAACCAGCGATTTTAAAACACTTTGAAGTAGACGATTATAATGAGCTCTTGCTGCTTGTTTATTCGCGTAACATTACCCCGAGTACCATTCTCGACTATTTAAAACTTGATCGCCGTGACCATATTGGAAAGATCTTAGCCAAAGGTCGGAAAGTCGAAGATGCGAAAAATCCGGTAATTGTTCCCGGTGCAGGTACGGTCGCGGTCACCCTCGGAAATTGCTGTACACCGATTCCGGGTGATGAAATTGTCGGCTATATCACCAAAGGTAAAGGCATTACCGTCCACCGTATTACATGCCCTAATATTATGAATGTCATGGATCGCACGGTTGAAGTGGAGTGGAACCCACATAGTGTCACTAAACTGTATCCCCTTGATTTATCGGTTAAATGTCTCGACCGCGAAAATCTGTTAGTCGATGTGATGAATGCCTTAAGTCAAGCAAAGGTAAGTCTTAGTAAAATCAAAGCTACCTACCATCCAACGACGAGAACTAGTGTGATTGATATCACGATTTTGATTGCGGATATTAGTCAGCTAAGCAGTGTCCAAAATATTATCGGTCAAGTCGAGTCAGTTTATAAAATTGAGCGTGTTTTCCATTAAAAATAACTTAATAGTATTTATTTAGTAGTTTTTAAGTTTATAATTAGTTATTTTGATAAAGGGATTACATTGACTAACGCTTTGTTTTAATTTATAATTAAAGGGTCGATGAAGTGGATTTAATGATTGCTCAAGGCCAGAGACTAGTTGGTTGGTGAAAAACTAGCGAAAGCAAACCTTAAGGACGCCACGGAGACATGTCTTTAATCCATAAGAAGACCGGCTACACCGTTACCGTAATGAAGATGCGTTATAACAATAAACGAAGTAAGGTGGTACCGCGGAGCAATCCGTCCTTATACTACCTTTTTTTATTTCAAGGAGGAATAATAGATGGCTATGATTAGCAGCCCCAAAGGCACCCACGATATTTTAGGAGATGAAGCACGCGGCTATTCCCATATTATCAACGTGTGTGAAGAAGTCGCCACCCTTTACGGATACAGCCCGATCCAAACCCCAATCTTTGAGGCAAACGAACTCTTTGCCCGTGGGGTTGGTGATGCGACCGACATTGTTCGCAAAGAAATGTATGTTTTTAAAGATAAAGGCGATCGCTTAAATGCGCTTCGGCCAGAAGGAACAGCGGGCGTAATGCGTAGCATTATCGCCAACAAGCTTCATGCCACAAATGATTTACCGCTACGCTATTTTTATAGTGGTCCCATGTTCCGCTATGAACGGCCCCAACTTGGCCGCTATCGTCAATTTCACCAATTTGGCGTTGAAAGCGTTGGTGTTACGACTGTTTATGACGATCTTGAAGTCATTCTTTTAGCCATTCACGCCCTCCAAGCCCTCGGGTTTGAGCAAATCACGACGCGAATTAATAGTCTAAGTAGTCGCGAAACCCGAGAAAAGTATAAAGAAGCACTTAAAGGCTTCTACGCCGGACATCTCGAACATGTTTGCGATGACTGTAAAGTGCGCTATGAACAAAACCCCCTTCGGATGTTAGACTGTAAAGTTCCCGAAGACGTTGCCCTCAGTAAAAAAGCACCGCGCATTAGTGATTTCTTAACCGAAAAGGATCAAAAAGATCTTGATTTTATTAAAAATGCCCTTTTAGGATTCAACATTGAAACAGAAATCGATACCAGTCTGGTGCGTGGCCTTGATTATTACTCAGGTATTATTTTTGAATTTGAATATGTACCAGCAAGTGGTAAAAACTATGGCGCCATCGGCGGCGGCGGTCGATATGATAAACTCATCTCCGATTTAGGTGGGCCTGCTTTAGAAGGCGTTGGCTTTGCTTTCGGTTTAGAACGGCTTTATCATATCCTCCACGAAGAAGGAAAACTCGATCATGTCAAAGTAACCGATGACCTTTATATCATCAGCGTTGGAGAAACCGCTCGTTATGATGCTTTTACCCTCTTAACAAGTTTACGGACGAATGGCGTCAGGGCAATTACCAACTTTAGTGATAAATCCTTTAAATCATTATTCAAAATTGCGGAAAGTCGGGGTGCGAAGTATGCGCTCATTATTGGCGAGAATGAAGTGAATAATCAAGTTGTCAGTGTCCGAAATCTAGAAACACAAGAGCAATCCGAAGTGAAATATCAAGATATTACGCATCATGTTCTTGATTTACTTGGATTCCATCACCACGATCACGGTCACGACCATGACCACGATGGCTGCGGTTGCAACCATGATCATCATGATGAAGATGGTCATGATTGTTGCTGTCAAGATGGCGAATGCGCCTGTGAAAATGGTCAATGTGATTGCGATTGCGAAAACAAAGACCAAAAGTGCAACTGCTCATGTGGTTGTGAAAATTGTGCCGACTGTGCCTGTCCAGATGAAGATTGCGACTGTAACTGTGGCCAAAAGAAAGAACGTCCGATTAAAGATGACGACTGCGGCTGCGGTGGATGTGGCTGTAAATAATAAAAGAAATTGTAGGTATTAACATGTATCGTAGTATTGAAAACGGAAAAATTAGTGAACGGATTGTCGGTGAAAGTGTCAAAATCATCGGCTGGATCGCAAAAAAACGTGATTTAGGTGGTCTAACCTTTATTGACTTGCGGGATCGAAGCGGCATTGTGCAAGTGCTCATTAACGAAAATATTGAACGTCCCGAAATGCGCAATGAATATGTCATTCAAGTCGAAGGCATTGTAAGTTTAAAAGCAGTTCCAAATCCGGCCTTGAAGACCGGCAAAGTCGAAGTTGTCGCCACAAAGGTGACCCTAATTAATAAAGCGAAAAATCCCCCGCTTATTATTGCGGATGAAACGGATGCCCTCGAAGACGTCCGCCTTAAATATCGTTATTTAGATTTAAGACGGCCAACGCTTCAAAATAAATTAATGATGCGCGCCAAAATCACAAAAGCAACCCGTGCTTTTCTTGATGATGAAGACTTTATTGAAATTGAAACCCCTATTTTAACCAAAAGTACCCCCGGCGGTGCGCGTGATTACTTAGTGCCAAGTCGTTTAAACCCTGGTACTTTTTATGCATTAGCCCAATCCCCACAAATTTATAAACAACTCTTAATGATTGGTGGTTTTGAAAAGTATTACCAAATCGCTCGTTGCTTTCGCGATGAAGATCTGCGTAGTGATCGCCAACCAGACTTTACCCAAATTGATATTGAAACGAGTTTTCTCACTTATGAAGAAGTACTCGCCCTTAATGAACGCCTCTTAGCCCGCATCTTCAAAGATGTCGTTGGCTATGAATTAAAACTTCCGATTCCGCGACTTAGTTATAAAGACGCCATGGAAACCTATGGCAGTGATAAACCCGACATTCGCTTTGAACTCAAAATTATGGATGTTAAAGGTCTTTCATATGATTCCTTTATCCATGGCAAAGAAGCGGTTAAAGGTATAAAAATAAGTGATCCGACGAATAAACTCAGCCGGAAAGTGACCGATGAACTTAATCTAATTGCCAAACGCTACGGCTTAGCTTTCTTCGGCTTACTTAAATATGATGGCCTTCATTTAACAGGAAGTTTGGCTAAGAATATTGCAAACCACGATCAATTCATTAAAGATTTAGGCCTTGTTAAAGATGATGTCCTCTTCCTTGGCTTTGATGCCCCAACGGCGCGTATTCTGAGTGCCCTTGGCTCATTACGGAATGAACTTGGAAAACTCTTTAATCTCATTAACAAAGAAAAATTTGGCGTCTTATGGGTCGATTCCTTCCCCTTATTCGGTTATGATCCTGAAACGAAAAAATATGTGAGTGAACATCACCCATTTACCCAACCCGTAACCAGTGATATTCCCAAACTTTGGACCAAACCAGAAGAAGTCATTAGTTACGCCTATGATATCGTCATTAATGGCTATGAAGCAGGCGGCGGTAGTATGCGGATTTATGATCAAGATATTCAAAACCGGATTTTTGAAATTCTTGGCCTTTCTCCAAAAGAAATCGAATACTTATTTGGATTCTTCATTGAAGCCTTAAAATACGGCACCCCACCGCATGGTGGTTTAGCCTTTGGATTAGACCGCTTAACGATGGTTTTAAGTGGGACTGATGACATACGTGACGTCATTGCCTTCCCGAAAAACCTGAAGGGGGCAAGCTTAATGAGTGAAGAACCCTCCAACGTTAGCCCCTACCAATTAGATGAATTATATATTAAACTAAATAAAGGAAGTGAGGAATAGAATATGTTGTTTAGTAAACGTAATAATGTCGATGCCTTAAGCATTGCCGCGATTCGTGCGACCGTCATTGACGTCACGAATATGGCGAACTCGGGCCACCCTGGGATGGCGATTGGCAGTGCGCCGCTTGTTTATAATCTTTATAAGAATCATTTGAAAATCGATCCCCGTAATCCAAACTGGATTGCCCGCGACCGCTTTGTGTTAAGTGCTGGTCATGCGAGTGCGCTCCTTTACACCATTCTTCACTTAGCCGGTTATGCCGTCAATATTGATGATCTTAAAGCCTTTCGGCAATTAAATAGTATTACCCCAGGACACCCAGAATATAAAATGACGGCTGGGGTCGACGCGACCACTGGACCTTTAGGTCAAGGACTCGCTAATGCCGTGGGGATGGCTTTAGCGGAAGCCTCCCTCGTTGCCCGCCACAATAAATACGCTCATCTTTTAAGCCATTATACGTATGCGCTGGTCGGTGATGGCTGTTTACAAGAAGGGATTAGCCAAGAAGCCATCTCTTTTGCGGGCCACCAAAAATTAAATAAACTCATCGTGTTTTATGATGCGAACGAAGTCACGCTTGATGGGCCACTTAGTGATTCCTTTAGTGAAAATGTTGCCCTCCGCTTTAAAGCCAGTGAATGGAACGTTTTAAAAGTCGCTAACGGCAATAACTTAAAGCAAATCGATAAAGCCATTCGAAAAGCGAAAAGAAGTGATAAGCCAACCTTAATCATTATGAAGACGATTATTGGTCAAGGTAGCCGTCAACAAGGTACCCACAAGGTCCATGGCGCCCCCCTTGGAGAACTCGATGGCACCTTTGCTAAAGGCACCTACCTTTATCCAAATGCCCCATTTGAAATTCCGCTCCCAGTTTACGAAGGAATTCGCAATAATATCGCCAAAAATGGTGCGAAAGCCCATGAATTATGGCAAAAAGCTTACACCCATCTTGAAGCGGATGCCAGTGTTGAAGGCGAAGATCTTAAAATTGCTTTAAGTGATGATACCGCCGGCATCTTATCGAAAGTTAACTTAAACTTCGATGCCGAACTAAGCGAAGCCACCCGCACAACGAGCGGGAATACCTTAGCCGCCTTTAATCGTCACCTCCCACACTTAATGGGTGGAAGTGCTGACGTCGCCAGTAGCGTGATGACGACGATTAATGGCGAAACCAACTTTACAGCTAAAAACCGTAAGGGTCGTAATATTAACTTTGGCATTCGTGAATTTGCGATGGGCGCAATGAGTAATGGGATGCTCCTTCATGGCGGAATCCGTCCTTATGTTGGTACTTTCTTAATCTTTAGTGATTATTTGAAAAACTCGATTCGGCTTGCAGCCTTAAGTCATTTACCAAATATCTATTTATTTAGTCATGACTCGGTCCATCTCGGCGAAGACGGACCAACCCACCAACCAATCGAACAACTCGCGATGCTTCGTGCTACCCCAAATGTTGATGTCTGGCGGCCCGCAGATGCCCGCGAAACCTTTGTGGCTTGGAAAGTTGCCCTTGAAAGCAAAGAACGGCCAAACGTCTTAGCCTTAAGTCGGCAAAAATTACCAATCCTTGCTGGCAGTCAAGAAGAGGGTATTCGCAAGGGCGGTTATGTCGTGAGCAGTGAAAACAAAAAGAAAAAGCTTGATTTTATTGTGATTGCGACCGGAAGTGAAGTCAACATGGCCGTCAAAGCCCAAAACACCTTAGCGATGAAAGGCTTTAACGTCCGCGTGGTCTCAATGCCATCTATTGATGTTTTTAGACGGCAAGAAGCTTCCTACCGTGACGAAGTCTTATCCTTACCAAAAACCCACCGGATCGCGGTTGAGATCTTATCGAGCCAAGGTTGGCATGAATGGGCTGATCACACCATGTGTTTAGACCGTTTTGGTTATAGTGCGCCACAAAAAGATATCTTAGCGCATCTCAACTACAACCAAGAAACGCTCGCCCGGTTAGTGGAAAAAGTGCTTGATCCTAAAAGTGCTAAAGCGAATGATCCTGTTTATTCGGGAGCAGAAGTAAGTCCTTTACCGCCTGTTATCACCGCCCTCAATGAGGAAGTGCCTGGCGAAGACAAAGTAGCGACCGCTTTAAACCTTAAAGTCGAAGAAGTCGCGGCTGAAGTTAAAGGTACTGACGAAAAACCTGTCAAAAAGACAAAGAAATAAGCGAACGCTTGTAAAATAAGAAAGATGGATGGTGATATCCATCTTTTTTTATCCCTTCTCCCCTTGATAAATAATTAAAGAAAGGCAACATCTAAGATTGATTAAAGCGTCACTTTTCGCTATAATAGGGACGAGGTAATTTATGGCAGAATATGTATACATTCAAAATTACAATAAACAAGGAACGATGGGGATTTCTCATCAAGTTTTTGATCAAATTGCAGAAATTGCCACGAATGAAGTGGCCGGCGCAACTGTGTCTCGTCGCAAAAATCGTTATTCGTTATATAAGCCCGTTCAATGCACGATCCGTAATGGCATGGTGACCGTTAAAATTTCACTGAAAGTCAATGCGAACACCAATGTCAAAGAAGTCGCCCGCGAAGTCCAAGAAAACGTCGCTAACTCCTTGAGCCAAATGACAGAGCTCATACCTTTTAATATTAATATTGAAGTCATTGATATCGGTTAATTTTAATGAAAAAACAAGCGAAAGTACGACATATTAAGCACAATATTTATCGTTATCTAACGCTTTTTTTGTTTATTCCCTTACTAGTCAATTTAATTGGGAACTTTATTGGGATTAGTGGTCACTTTACCTATTACCACTTTGGGTATAACGCGATTGCCATTGCATCACGCTATATCGAAAACACGATTTTAAATATCGGCTGGCGGATTTTCCTCTTAGGAATGACGACCGTCCTTAGTAGTGGCTTGATGTACGGACTTTACGTCGCAGCTCGGAAAGGCTATGTTTTTGCCTTGGTGATCGGGGTTCTCCTTTATATCGCCGATGCCTTTTTATCCTTAAGCCCACTTTACTTTGAATCAACACAAGGCGTGATGATCACAAACTTTATCCATTTAGTGATGTTTGCCATGCTTTTCATGATGATTTTGTTATACTTACTTATCAATCCCGAAAGGCGGAAAAGTTATGATTACGCGTAACCAAAGTCATGAGATTGCCGTACAAGCCTTATACGCAATGCTCATTAATATTAAAAATGGCCAAACCTTCGAATTTAGTGACATGATCGCTAATATTAGCGAATATCCTTACAGTGAACTCCCCATCTTTTTAAAAGAAACACTCCTCAATTCACTGAAGCACTATGATGATATTATTCTCGCGCTTGCGCCGTATTTAAGAGATTGGAAATTCTCCCGCCTGAACTTAGTGACCCAAGCGATCTTAATTTATAGTTACGCTCATTATTTCTATATTGGCAATGTCAGTAAAGCCGTCGTCATTAACGTCGCGGTCAAGCTCTCAAAACTTTATACCCCCGATGAAGACTATAAATTTATTAATGCCGTACTGGACGGGGTCTTAAAGCATGCGTGAAATTTTAACGATTAGTAAACTTAATAACTACGTTAAAAACTTGATTCAAGACGATCCTTATTTAAGTTATGTTGAAGTTCGGGGCGAAATCATCAACCTCAAACGTTACGCCACGGCCATCTATTTCACCCTTAAAGAGGGCGACACAGCCCGACTAAGTGCTGTGTCTTTTAATATTAAGGCGTTTCCAAGCACCCTTAAAGAGGGTGATGAAGTTGTCGCCAGTGGCCGCATCAGTGTTTACGAAAAAAGCGGGACCTATCAAATTATTTGTCATGATGTCAGTTATTATGGCCTCGGTGCGAAATTGATGGCCCTCCAAGCCCTTAAAGTAAAACTCGAAAAGACCGGGATCTTTAGTGCCGATAAAAAACGTAAAATTCCGCGGTTCCCAAAAACAATTGGCATTATTACCCCCAAAGATAGCGCGGCCCAAAGTGATATCATCACCAATATCAATCGTCGTTATCCGTTAGCAACTTTAAAGATTATAAATGCGACCTTCCAAGGTGATAGTGCGCCGCTTTCACTCATTAAAGCTTTTAAAACGCTCAATGAAACAAACATTGATGTGATGATTATGGCGCGGGGCGGTGGCAGTAGTGATGATTTGTGGGCTTTTAATGATGAAGCGCTCGTCCTCGCCCTAAGTGAACGTAAGGTGCCGCTTATTAGTGCGATTGGCCATGAAATTGATACCACCCTCGTCGATTATATCGCTGACTTAAGAGCGAGCACGCCGACGGCCGCCGCTGAACTAAGTGTCCCCGATCAAAATGAACTTCGCCAAGATCTCGCAAATGTCGAAATAAGGCTTCAAAACGCGATTTTAAGCAAATATGACCTTTTACACACTTCGCTCGTTAATTTAACCAAGCGCCCTGTTTTAATCAATTTTAATGAGATTATTAAAACCATTGAAACAAGTCTCTTATCATTGCGAACCAAATTAGGAGCCTATAGCGCTAAAATCATCAATCAAAGTGAGTTATTAGTCCGGAGTCAAAGTGAAAGACTTCAACACGTCACGATCAATCGCTTGAACCGACAAGGGGAAGATATCACCTACTTAAGCGCCAAATTACTGACCCTAAATCCGAAAAATGTCCTGGAACGTGGGTATGCCTTCATTACGAGAGATCAGGCAGTCATTAAAAACGCAAAAGAATTAAAAACAAAAGATATCATTAAAATTCAATTTAGTGATGGCAGCGTAAAAGCGGAAGTCCTCGAAGGAGAAGAATATGAATAAAGTATTATCATTTGAAGAGAAGTTAAGTCGCCTCAGTGTGATTGTGAGTGAACTTGAAAGCGGGAAATTAAGTCTTGATGCAAGTTTAGCTCTTTTTGAAGAAGGCAATCGCTTAAGTAAAGAACTTGCCACCGAACTAAACAATGCGAAAGTAAAAATCGAAGAATTACAGTCAAAATAACCCGTTAGCAAGTTATTAGTTTTTATTTAGTTCTATTTTAGTAGTTTTTAAGTTTTAACAATTGTAATGAATCAAGCTTACTTATTCCTTTGTATTTAAAAGTAGGGTCATGTAATAGGTTTTCTTATTATGTAAACTAAACCCTTGAGGTATAATGATTCTATGAGCAGAATAATATTACATATTGATTTAAATGCCTTCTTTGCTGCGTGCGAGGTTATTCGTGATCCGTCTTTAAAAGGCAAACCGATGATTGTTGGTGGCGGTGGCCGACGTGGGATTGTAAGTACCGCGAGTTATGAAGCCCGGAAACTCGGCATTCATAGCGCCATGCCAACCTACAAAGCGGTTAAACTATGTCCTGAACTCATCATTATCGAACCCGATTTTAAACTATATCATCACTATTCCTCTCTATTTTTCAATTATATAAAAGAACACGTCACCCCGCTTGTCGAAGTCGCAAGCATCGACGAATGCTATGTTGATGCAACTGAGGTTCTCGGTGCACATACCAATCCCGTTGATTTTGTTTATAAGTTGCAGCAAACTTTAATGAAAGAACTTGGTTTAGGTTGTTCAATCGGCATTGCCCCAACCAAATTTCTCGCTAAGATGGCGAGTAATTACAAAAAACCAATGGGAATTACCGTTTTTCGAAGACGTGAACTAGCCAAAACACTGTGGCCATTACCAATTGATGAGATGTACGGGGTTGGAAAAGCAACCGCCCCACGTCTTAAAGCACTTGGCCTTAAGACGATTGGTGATTTAGCCCTTACCAAAGATCCAAATATTATCAGTTTATTAGGAAAAAGCTATTTTACGCTTCATGAATGGGCTAATGGGCGTGGTAGTGATACCGTTTTAGTTGAAGAGGAAGACCCTAAAAGTATTGGTAACTCACAGACTTTCCTTTTTGATACCGACGATTATGACGAAATTACTGGTCTTTTTAAAGAATTAGCCGCTTCTGTTAGTCGCCGCGCCGAAAGAGAAAACAAAGTCGGCCTCACAGTCCAAATTGTGATTCGTTATTACGACTTTGAAACTGTCAATCGGAGCGTCACCCTCGCGAAACCAACGAATAATGCCCTGACGATCTTTTATGAAGCCATGAAATTATTCGATCGCAACTATAAAGATGAACCTATACGCCTCTTAGGGGTGACCCTACAAAACTTAACCGATGAAGGCAGTTTACGTGAACAATTATCATTATTTGATGATTTTACGACCAAAAGTCGAACCGAAGTCATTATGGACCTACTCAATGATGAATATGATAAGCCAACTTTCAAGAAGTTAAGTGATGTGAAGAAGGATTAAGATGCATATCGATGAAGCAGTTCGCCATTATACCAATTACCTAGTCATTGAAAAAGGACTGACGAATACAACCGTTAATGCCTATCTTGACGATATTCATCTTTTTCATGAAACCTTTCAATTTAGTGATACCCACGACATTGCCCCCATGCATGTCAGTGATTTCATTAACCTTGAGAATCAAAAGGGATTAAGCAGTGCGACCATCGTCCGTCGTCTATCTAGTATTTATAATTATTTGCTTTTTTTAAAAGATGAGGGCGCGTATAAACATGAATTAAAACGTTTTAACCGTCCGAAAATCACAAAAGCCTTGCCGCAATACTTGACAACCGATGAAGTGGAGCACCTTTTGGATACCCCCGATTTAACTAATCATCGCGGCATTCGTGATAAAGCGATGCTTGAAGTCATGTATGCGTCAGGTCTTCGCGTTAGTGAACTCCTCGCTTTAAAGCGTGAGGAAGTCAATTTTACACGTGGCATCGTTAAAATACGTGGGAAAGGAAATAAAGACCGTTTAATTCCAATTGGGGACTTTGCCCTTGAATCTTTAGCCTTTTATATGAATCAAGTTCGTTTTCATCATGAAACAAAAGAATCGCGGGTCATATTTCTGAATCGTGACGGGAATCCGCTTACGCGTCAATATTTCTTTAAGATGATTAAAGCTTACGCCGTGGCAGCGGGGATTACGCAAAACATTTCGCCACATAGCTTACGTCATGCTTTCGCCACTCATTTACTCGAAAATGGCGCTGAATTGCGGGCCGTTCAAGCCATGCTTGGGCACACAAATATTGCCACGACAGAAATATATACGCACGTTTCAACAAAACGCATTATTAGTGCATATGATCGCATTATGAAAAAGGGTTAATCTCGTCATATTTGATGAATTAAGGGATGGTTTTTTGCTATAATTACTTTGCATAAAGAAAGGACAATTTATGGAAATCAAGAAATTTAAACGTGTCTTTTTAATTGTGATGGATTCCGTGGGTATTGGTTCAATGCCTGACGCACAATTATTTGGTGATGAAGGAAGCCATACGCTTCGTCACGCCGCTGAAAGTAAACCAGAGGGATTAAATATCCCAGTCATGGAAAAATATGGATTGGGAAGCCTTAGTGCGATTCGTGGGGTTAAACCCGTCACCAATCACCCGCAATCTTATGTATTTAAACTATTAGAAGCAAGTAATGGGAAGGATACCATGACTGGACACTGGGAAATGGCCGGGATTCATACCAAGAAACCATTCAAAACCTTTACCGATACAGGTTTCCCGCAAGCACTTATTGATGAATTAAGTGAGAAAACCGGTTATAAAATTATCGGCAACTATTCTGCAAGCGGCACCGAAATATTAAAAGAACTCGGTGAAGAACAAATGCGCGATAATAGCCTTATCGTCTATACCTCCGCCGATAGCGTGCTTCAAATTGCCGCCCATGAAGAAGTGACCGGCCTAGAAGAACTTTATCGCTGTTGCGAAATTGCCCGTGAAATTTGCATGCGTCCAGAATATTTACTGGGCCGTATTATTGCTCGTCCTTTTACTGGTAAAGACAAAAATAGCTTTAAACGAACCTCCAATCGGCATGATTATGCCCTTTCTCCAAGTGAACCAACCGTCTTAAACATCTTAGATTCAAACGGGATTACCGTCAGTGCGATTGGTAAAATCTCGGATATCTTCAATAATTACGGCATTTCTCGCACGCAAAAGACGGTTAGCAATGAAGATGGGATGGATAAAACCATTGCCCAAGCCAAAGCGAATGAATTTAACGGCCTTATCTTTGTTAACTTAGTCGAGTTTGATAGTGAATACGGTCACCGTCGTGATCCACTCGGCTATGCGATGGCCATCGAACGCTTTGATAAACGGCTTGGCGAACTGCTCGAAGTCGTGACTGAAGATGACTTAGTGTTAGTGACCGCTGACCACGGCAATGATCCAACGTGGCATGGTACCGACCACACCCGAGAAAAAGTCCCCATGTTAGCCATTAGTAAAGCCTTCAAAAACGGCCGCAAACTTGATGAACGTAGTTCCTTTGGGGATATAGGAGCGACCGTGTTAGCAAACTTTAACCTCTTGCCAACCCCCGCTTTGATTGGAACCCCCATTAAAGAACTTTTAGAAGATTAATTCAAACATTTTGTTTGATAAAGCGCTCATAAAATGAGCGCTTTTATTTTAATAGAAGATAATTTTATTTAATTGTGATTAAACGTGAAATTGCCCTGTACTTATTATTAATACAAGAAAGTGAGGACATAAATATGTCTGATAACAAAACTAACTTAGCGAATCGATTCCTTCGTATAAGTGACGGCGATCCAATCGATATTGAACGGAAACGGAAGAAACTAGGCGGAATGATCGATTGGGTCAAGCGAGCGGTAGAATACTCGATCTTTCTCGAGAATAACTCACTCCGCTATAAAATTAAGCAAGGTGAAGTCTTCGAAATTGATTTCGGCCGTAATGTCGGAAGTGAACTCAATGAACGGCATTACGCTGTTGTCATGCATCATAGCGATGAAGAGGCCCAGAATATCGTCGTGGTCCCGTTGACCTCAAAGCTGCACTATAGTTATGGTGAAGCGATTGATATTGGTTATTTACCAGATGTCGAAACAAGTGATCGTAGTTATGCAAGAGTAAGCCAAATTAGAACTGTTGATAAAGCTCGTATCTATTTAAGGCCAATCATCCATAGTTGTGATAATCGCCCCTCAACAAAAATCGTTGGTCCAATAACCAAAATAACGAAAGACCAGTTTAAAAAGATTGTAGAAGGCATTAATCATTTAGTCAACAATCGTTTTTAGTAGTAAATTAGTATTATTTAAGTAATTAAGGATTGTGGATAACTTTGGTTATTTAGATTGGATAGATAACCGGTTTTCTAATAATATTTTTAAGATGTCTTCATAGAAAGCACTCAATTGATACTTTAGTTTACATAATATATATTATTGAAAGTAATAGTAAACAACAATTTTAACCTGAATAATAAAAAAGAGGGTCAATCCCTCTAGTACTTCCATTTTGAAACGTGCTATTTTAAGTAGGCTTTGAAACAAAGATTTGTCAAACGGTTATCAACAGCTTTTCCGGATTTTTGAAGGTATTCTTTATTTGTGTTTAAGACCTTAACAAAGCCCTGCTCGTAATCACGAATACAGCTTGCGATGAGATCCGAACTATCAAAACCACGTGTTGGTTCAATCTTATCGGCCGCATAGACCACTTTTGCAATCGACTTCATCTTCTTATTGCCGGTGGCGTGATTTTTAATAGCGTGCAGTACGTCTGCGTCAAACACTAAAAAATCCGTGCGACTAATGTATTCAGAAACAAACTGGTGATGGGACCAAAGCGGCAAGTCTAAATACTCACGATATTCTTCAGTCATAATCTTCTTTGTTTTTAGATCTGGCACTTCTTTACCAATGTCGTGGAGAAATCCTGCTTTAAAAGCCTTGAGATCATCTAGCTCATTCGCGATTGCAATTAATCGACTTAATTTGGCCACTTCGAAAGAATGGAAATATCGGGTATCACTTAGGTATTTACTAATCCGGCCGGCAAAGTAGAGTTTATGACGGCCAATGTACTCAAGAACGGAGGTTGGCACATCGATGGAGTCAAAATTGCGGACCAGTGAGCTACTCGTTGGGCTAAGCGGCCCTTCAATTTCTACCATCTTAAACCGATCAATATTGTGTTTTGGTAATTTGCTTCCTTTTCGTTTATAGACAAGAATGGTTGCTTTGGCGGCAATTTCATCCGGATTCATCCATTTATCGAATACTTGTGCTTGATCTTCTCCTAAGAGTAGATAAAGTTCATCTGCCGGGTATAGGGCTTTTAATTTTTGGAGGGTAATAAAGGTATAATTCGTCTTACCCTCATTTTCTTCTTCAATTAAAGAGATTTCAAAGCCTTCCTCACTTAATGCCCCTGCTAGCATGTTTTGACGATGGGTAAAGGCAGTATCAACTTTTTTCCATACGGTCGAAGGTGATAATAAAAAAAGCACACGATCGGCCCCAATGACGCGTTTTGCATGGCGGGCAATGAGTAAATGACCGTGATGAACGGGATCAAAACTACCAGGATAAATAATTATTTTCATTTTGGCAAAACAATTTTGGGATCTTTTGGATTACGGCGGTATAAGACAAACGTCCGCCCTTTCGTTTCAATGAGATCACTATTGGTTTTAACGGCAATATCCATCGCTAAGGCTTTCACGTCATCATCGACACTCTTAAGGAGCGTCACTTTAATGAGTTCCCGTGCGCCTAAGGCGTTATTTAAGAGATCAATATGGGTTGGACCAATTTCATTCTTTCCGAGTTGAAATAAGGCCTTTAATTGATTGGCTTGGGCATTTAAAAAGCGGTGTTGTTCTTTTGTTAACATAATTATATCTTACTTTCATTGTAGCTAATGGCTACGCCTCTTGGGGCAAAAACACGGACGACACGACCATTTCCTTTAAAACTAACAAAGCCGAGACCATTCCAGCTTAAGTCATATTTAAGATCATCATGGGTCGTAAATTCAAAGGCATCTAAGTCAGTCATGGAATCAACTAGTTTTGAAGTCGGTTTAATCTTCTTGCCTTGCACTAAAGAGTTAAATGTCCGGTCAGCCCGATTCGTCTGACTACGGGTAATTTTTACCCCTTCAGCAAAATAAAAGGTAAACGGTGTAAAGGGTCCTTCAACAAAGTCAAAGCGGGCGATACCGCCAATCAGAATGCTTTGTTTGGCCAGTAATTGATAAGTGCGCGGTTTAATTTCTTTGCGCGGTACAATCACCTTGATTACTTCTTTTTCAGCTAGTCCGAGAAGGCTATTATTAATCGAAATCCCTGGAGTGTCATAAATGGTCGTTTTCTCACTGATGGGAATTTCTTGAACCGCTAAAGTCGTATTTGGATAAATGCTTGTGGTAATGAACCGACTCGTTTCGTTTTTATAGTTACGGAGGAGCGTTTTTATTAAGCTCGACTTCCCACTACTTACCGCGCCAATGAAGTAGACATCTTTTTTATCGCCTAATTTTTCAATTTCGGCCAGTACTTCATCAATGTTATAGTTTTTAGTGCTACTAGCGAGAATAATATTCGAGACCCGGAGGCCTTCATTACTCATTTTACGGGCTACGTACTCTTTTAGCTTCTTTTGATTTGTCTTCTTTGGTAGAAGGTCAACTTTATTGGCAACGAGAATCATATCAAGTCCGGTAAGGGCCGTATTAATATCATGATTAAAACTGGATTCAAAGTTAAAGACGTCAACGACATAGACCACCAGGGCCTTCTTCTTCTTGATATCACGAATGAGCGCCATAAAATCAAGGCTTACAATCGGCTCTTTTAACTTATCAGCCCCGTAGTGATGGGTCTTAAAGCAGTGTTGGCATAAAAAGGTATCGTCGTTGGCCAAAAGCTTCGCAGGAACCCAACCGACTTCATTTTCATTGTCGCTTTGCAGAATTACGCCACAGCCATAACATTTTTTAATTTTCTTGAGTTCTTCGACCATCATGCCACTCCTTTAATTTATTTTTCGCCTTCAAGCGTTTGCGAATCGGACGATCAAGGAGACGATTGAAACGTGTCGTCCATTGATCTTCTTTTACAAGCTGATCGGTTAATAATATTTTAACACCTAAGTTATTCGCACAAAAGACATCCGTTAAAAGTTGATCACCAACCATCATCACCGTTCCTAGATTAACCTTCTCTTTTTCAAGAAACTGCCGAATCCGTTTCGTCAGTGGCTTGCGCGCACCAGCAATATAGGAAAGTCCCGCACTCTGGGCATAGGTTTTGACTCTTTCGCCCTTATTATTGGAGACAAGGTATACTTTTAATCCGGCGTTAATTAGCTTTTCAAGGTAGACCAGTGTTGCTTGACTTGCCGTTAGTTCGCGGTAAGAAGCCAAGGTATTGTCCAAATCTAAAAGGAGCGTTTCAATTCCGATTTCCTTAAAAAAGAGGGGATCCACGACATAGAGATTTTTGGCATAATAGGTCGGCGTTAATTTTCGCATAAGGTCTACTTTCTTTTGATTTATTCACTCATTATTTTATCATACTAGCCCGCCATCTTCCCACCGAAGATGCATCTATGTTAGAATACAATCATGTCAGCACGGAAAAACTTTAAATATTTAAATATCTCGATTCTTACAATCGTGTTAGCGGTCGGACTTTTTCTCCCGTTTTATGGCCTCATCTTCGGGGGTATTACTTATTTCTTACAAAAACAGAAAATACTACACTTTAGTCAAGACGAAATCATCCTTATATGGGGTGTTCTCTTCTTACTAAGCGGCTACTATATCGTGAATCTTATTTATACAATCAAATATTTAACACCTGGTGAAGAGACCAGTGCCTTATTTTTATTCGTCTTCTAGCAAATCAAAGATACTCATTTGTTCATAATTATCTTCAACCGGATCCACTTTAACGGCTTCCGCTTTGACGATGGGGGCAAAGGCTTTGACTTCATCATCAATCCGAACGATTCCTTCGTTATAAATGCCGCAGATTGCTTCCCCCTCCGCCAGTTCATTAATATTTTGTTTGGCATACTTATCAACTGGTGTTGGTGAAAGTTCACTAATTACAAGTGGTAGAATGACATTTTGATTTGTTAAAGCGAAAAGTTTAATGACTTCACTATTTTTTGCGTATTTAAAAACACTCACAATCGTATGTGGATCACTCTTAAAGACTTTCATTACATGTTGAACGCGACCAAGACGGGCGGTTGAGGCGAAATAGGAATGATCAAGGAGCCGTAAATGACCTTCACGGGTCAAAATCCCTGTCCGTGTTTTGGCGTCAGGGTCAACACTCACGAGGCCAACAATTTTATCATTCTTATTTTTATTAATGGCTTTAACCCCACTTGCCTTAAGACCAATGACGGTAATTTCATTTTCATTATAAAAGGAAGCTGCGCCACTTTCGGTAATGACGATTAAGTCACTATTTCCGGTCGTTAGACTGACATCACATAGCGTGTCACCACTTAAAAGACGAATAGCTTGGATGGGGCGACTATAACGTTGGGCGACAAAATCACTGACCGCACTCCGTTTAATCATGCCGTTGGTGGTTACCATCGTCAAATAGAGATCCGTGCGGAATGATTTGACATTGAAAGCCCGAATAATCTTTTCATCAGGATTCATTTGCACGAGGTAATTAATGTGTTTACCTTCATCTTTCCATTTGCCTTCGCTAATTTGGTATACCGGCACATAAAGGAAATTGCCTAAATTCGTAAAGGCAATAAGGAAGTCTTTAGTATTGAGTTCACTACTCACAATGAGTTGATCACTACTTTTAATACCCGGTAAGGCATTATCGCCACTACTGCGGTATGATTTAAGACTACTGCGTTTAATATAGCCGTCACGGGTGAGGGCGACCATCACATCTTCATCCGCAATGAGGTCTCGTTTATCGATTTGAATGACTTCACCTTTATCTTGGATGGCGGTTCGTCGATCATCACCAAACCGGGTGACCATCCGTTTTAAATCACGAATAATCACATTGTTGAGTGACTTTTCGTTTTCGAGAATGTCATTGGCTTCCGCAATCAAGGATAATAGATTTTCTTTTTCTTGCACTAAAACAGTGATATCGGTATTACTCAATTTATAAAGTTGGAGCATGACAATCGCTTCCGCTTGTTCTTCACTAAAGGCATAAGCTTTAATGATATTTTCTTTGGCGCTCGTCTTATCATTGCTTTGACGAATAATGGCAATGATTTCTGTGACAACACTGATGGCTTTAATAAGTCCTTCAATTATATGAAGCCGCTTACTATATTTATCAAGTTCAAATTTTGTCTTGCGGGTGATCACTTCAACTTGGTGGGCAATATAAACTTGGATTAAATCAAGAATATTGAGGGTTTTAGGGCGATTATCGGCAATCGCAACGATATTAGCGTTGTAACCGGTCCGTAATTGGGTGCGATTAAAAAGATATTCTAAAATAATTTCGGCATTAGCTTCTTTTTTAAGTTCGACGACAATGCGGAGCCCTTCGCGGTCACTTTCATCACGTACTTCAATGATGCCGTCAATGTTATGATTTTGCTCAATGACGCCGATTTCACGAAGAATAACACTTTTATTTGCTTGATATGGAATCTCCGTAATAATAATATTTTGACCATTTTTATCTTTTTCAATGGTCGCTTTCGCTTCAACTTCAACCCGACCCCGTCCAGTCTCATAAATCGCATCAAGACCTTCACCGCGATAAATGACGCCACCCGTTGGAAAGTCAGGTCCAAGAATGAATTTGCGAATATCGGCAACGGTCGTATTTTTATGGTTGATCGTATAAATAATCGCATCGACTACTTCCCGTAAATTGTGGGGAGGAATTTCCGTTGCAACCGCCACTGCAATCCCTTGACTGCCGTTGACGATCAGATTAGGAAAACGCGACGGTAAAACATCGGGTTCAAAATTCGTATCATCAAAAGTCAGATTCTTATCGACGGTATCTTTTTCAATATCAAGTACGAGTTCGGCACTTAATTCATTGAGCCGTGCTTCCGTATAACGATACGCCGCCGGGGCATCTCCATCGATACTCCCATTATTACCTTGAAAATCGATCAGGGGATATCGTAAGTTCCAGTCTTGACTCATCCGCGCAAGGGCTTCGTATATACTCGAGTCACCGTGCGGGTGATATTTACCCATGACAGCCCCAACCGTGTGGGCACATTTTTTCATTGGTTTGGTAAAAACGTTACCTTCATCATACATGGCAAAAATAATGCGCCGTTGAACGGGTTTTAAGCCGTCGCGTGCATCCGGAATGGCACGATTTTGAATGACATATTTGGCATAGACCCCAAAACGTTCACCCATAAGTTCGTCCATTGGTAATTCGAGAATAGTTTCGTCTTTTTTAACTTCTTCGACTTGATTCTTTTTCTTGGCCATTTTACTTTACCTCATCTAAGAATGCGTCATAAGCATTAAAGTCGACATTCTCTTCTATCCATTTACGGCGCACACTCGCATCTTTGCCCATCAGGACTCGGACCCGCATCTCCACTAAAAGAGGATCGTTAATATTAATGCGAATTAAGGTTCGCGTTTGCGGGTTAAGGGTTGTTTCCCAGAGTTGACTACTATTCATTTCGCCAAGCCCTTTATAACGGCTAATTTTATAACCTGGGCCAATTTTCTTTTTCGCCTCTTCTAAAGATTTATCATCCCATGCATATTCAAAGATGACCTTTTTATTGATGGTCTTGCTCACCCGATATAAGGGTGGGACTGCCATATAGACCATGCCAGCCTTAAGTAAAGGTTTCATATAATGATAAAAGAAGGTAAGTAAGAGGGTTTGAATATGAGCACCATCGGTATCGGCGTCCGTCATGATAATAATTTTGCCGTAGCGGACATCATCGAGATCAAAGTTTTGTCCAAAACCGCCACCGATTGTATTAATAAGCGTGGCAAATTCTTCATTCTTCAACATCTTATCAACGGTATTGGTATCGGTATTTAATGGTTTCCCCCGTAATGGTAGGATGGCTTGGTGAATGCGGTCACGACCACCTTTAGCTGTGCCACCAGCGCTATCCCCTTCAACGATAAAGAGTTCATTTTTGTGATAGTCCTTACTTTGGGCGGGTGTTAGTTTACCGCTGAGAATAATATCATTTTTAACTTTCTTCGTTTTCCGAAGATTCTCTTTTGCCTTTCGGGCGGCGATACGGGCATTTTGCGAATCAAGACATTTTTTAATGAGGGTAACCGCAAATTCATGATTTTCTTGGAGGTAATAAGTGAATTTGGTGTAGATGAAATTATTCATCGCCGCATTCGCGTCATTCGTCCCAAGTTTGCCTTTGGTTTGGCCTTCAAATTGAAGAATACTTTCGGGGATCCGTAATGAAATAATAGCCGTGATACCTTCACGGATATCATTGCCTTCAAGTTTAGTGCCCTTGCGGACAAGATTATGTTCGGTTGCAAAGTCATTAACCGCGCGCGTTAAGCCAATCCGAAATCCGGTTTCATGGGTGCCACCATCGTGCGTCCGTAAGTTATTCACATACGAAAGGAGCGTTTCCCCATAATCGTCACCACAATATTGAAGCGCTACTTCCATTTCCATGGGTTCACTTAATTTGCCCCCATTAGTGTAAAAATCATCAAAATAGATTGGGGTATGCATTGGGGTTTTGTTTTGATTAATAATATCGACATATTCAATCAACCCTTTTTCATAAAAGAATTCTTCGCTTAACCCTGTCCGTTCATCTTTAACAAGAAATGCCACTTTATTTAATAAGAAGGCACTTTCTTGTAAGTGACTGGTGATGGTATCCCATTTGAATTCTAAATTACCAAAAATCTTTGGATCTGGTTTAAAATTAACAATCGTTCCCGTTTTATTCGTATTGCCAACGACTTCAAGCGGGACCACAAGTTTCCCACCATTTTCATAACGTAAATGATGGACTTTACCTTCCCGATAAACCGTGACATCAAGCCACTCTGATAAGGCGTTTGTGACACTGGCGCCGACCCCGTGGAGACCCGCACTGGTTTTATACGTCGATTCACTAAATTTTCCACCCGCATGAAGCGTTGAAAAAACAAGGTGAACCGCTGGTTGACCGGTTTGTTTATTAATGCCGGTCGGAATACCGCGCCCTTCGTCAGCGACACTGATTGATCCGTTTTTATGAATCGTGACCGTGATTTTATCGCCATACCCACTCATTGCTTCGTCGGTACTGTTATTTACGACTTCCCATACTAAATGATGAAGACCCACAATATTAGTTGACCCAATATACATCCCTGGCCGTTTCCGGACTGCTTCTAGTCCTTCTAATACTTGGATCGAATCAGCAGTATATTGTGTATCTATCTTTTTTTCTGCCATGATTATTATCCCTCTAGTGATTACATTTCTTTGTTATTATAACAAAATATCACTTTATTTTGTAAGTTATTAATATTAATCTATACTTTATGAGGAGGCTATCTATGGAACTCTTTATTCGCATTTTACTCTATGTCGTGATTGTCGCTGGTGGCTACTTTATTGGGTCGATTAGCAATGCTGTGATTATCAGTAATGTCTTTTTTCGGAAGGATGTCCGCCACTATGGTTCTAAAAATGCCGGCGGTTCAAATGCCGGTCGTGTTTTCGGAAAAAAAGTCGGAGTCACGGTCATGTTTCTTGATGTCTTTAAAAGCATCTTTGTTTACTGGCTCATTACCCTTTTATTCCTCTTCACCAATTTAGGCCACTATATTGATGAAAGTGCAACCCTTCATTTTGCAATGATTATGACCGCAGTGGGTCATTGTTATCCCGTCTATTATAAGTTTAAGGGTGGCAAAGCGGTAAGCGTCGTTGCCGGCTTTCTATTAGCAAGTAACTGGCTGATTGCCGTCATGGGCTTCATCTTCTTTTTTACCATGCTTTATGTCCGCAAGATTGTTAGTTTCGCTTCAATTATGAGCGCCATCTTCTTAATGGCTGTCTCCCCTTTACTTTTAATTGATGGCTTTCGGAACTTAAGTTTTTATCCGCTCGCGAATCAAAATCTCTTCTATTTTATTCCGACCCTCATCGGACTATGTATCTTACTCATCCTCAAACATCGGTCCAATATTGAACGGCTTCAAAAAGGGACCGAGAATAAAATTAAGTGGATGAAATAAGAACCATCCTAAGCAAACAAAAAACTGGGATTGTCCCAGTTTTTTATTTTGTCATCAGTTATTTATTATTGATTCATGCCGCGCATGATTTCGCGAACTTGTTTTTCGCTTGGTTTGCGACCCATCATCGTGAGCATCGTCCGAATTTGTTTTTCACTAATCGGGGGATTCTTCTTTAATTGGTCTTGGAAAACTTTACGACTAATAAAGAATCCAGCAACAGCTCCGGCAATGAGGGCAAAAACCGCAATACCGACGGCAGCCCATACGTTAATCATTAGGCGCGACCATCGTAACTACCATCAGTGGTTTTGATTGTAATTACTTCACCTTCTTCAATGAAGAGCGGAACCCGAAGTTTCCATCCGGTTTCTAAGACCGCATCTTTGGTCGCGTTTTGGACCGTATTGCCTTTAACGCCTGGCGCGGTTTCCGTGACTTTTAAGTCGACTTTAGCAGGTAAGGTAACACCGAAGATTTCATCTTCATAGCTCGCCATTTCCACTTCACTATTTTCGACTAAGAAGTTTAATTCCCATGTCATTGAGCTTTTGTTTAATTCGACTTGTTCGAACGTATCGGTATTCATAAACACTAAAAGATCGCCACTATCGTAGAGATATTGCATCTTTCTTTTATTAATACTAATACGGTCAATGGCATAGCCACTGTTGTATGTTTGTTCGGTAATAGCCCCTGAGCGGACATTTTTTACTTTTAATTTGGCCACCATTTTGCGCATGGCTGTTTTATTCAGTAAGATGTCGATCACGTGGTAGATTTCCCCACCTTCAACAAAATAGTTTCCGGGTCTAAGTTCTGTAACGTTTACCATACTTTAAACCTCCTTTACCTGCTTATTTCTTTTCGCGGTGGATGGTTACTTTATTGCACCGTGAGCAAAATTTTTTCTTTTCAATCCGTTCTGGATTTGTTTTTTTATTTTTGCTAGTAAGATAGTTTTCTTCTTGGCATTCAGTGCAGCGTAATTGAATATTTACTCTCATAATTTAATATCTCCTCTAATTGCTTGTATATAATAACACAAAATAATTTGTATTGCTTAAATATTGTATATTTATAGTCTAGTTCTCGCTAAGGATGTTTTTTAGCTCGGCATTCCATTTATTTTCTTTAATCATGGCGATTTCAAGCCCATATGGGGCATTTTCGCCAACATAGGGTGTCTCAAGAATTTTAGGAATCCCTGCAAGCCGTGGATGGGTGATGTATTTCATCAAGGTTTCAAAGCCAATGGTCCCGAACCCTAAGTTCTCATGGCGGTCTTTTGCGGCCCCACGATTATTTTTAGAATCATTGACGTGAATGACTTTTAGATATTCTAAGCCAATGACGTGATCAAATTCATCAAGGATCGCTTCGATATTTTGGACATCATAACCTGCATCATTAATATGGCACGTATCGAGACATACGCCAATTTGCTCCTTTTTATGAACCCCATCGATGATTTGTTTGATTTCTTGAAAACTGCGACCGATTTCGGTCCCTTTTCCTGCCATCGTTTCAAGGGCAATCGTTGTCCCACTGGTATCTTTATCAAGGACTAGATTTAAGCCTTCAATAATTTTGTTAATTCCCGCTTCAACTCCGGCGCCAACATGGGCACCAGGATGTAAAACAACATTTTTAATACCAAAGGCAGCGACCCGAATCAGTTCTTCTTGAAGGAAAGAGACGGCTAATTCATAGGTTTCCGGTTTAACGGTGTTACCAAGATTAATAATATAGGGGGCATGGGCGACAATATGATTAATATCAAATCCCTTTTCCTTTAAGTAACCCTTACCTTCTTCAGCGTGCATATCTTTTGTCGGCCGGCGAACCGTATTTTGTGGTGCGCCCGTGTAGATCATAAAGGTATTAGCACCATAACGAAGCGCCTCATTAATAGCGCCAATAAAATAATCTGGACCACTCATTCCGACATGACTACCGATAATAATAGGGTTATTCATCACTTCCTCCTCGTTTATTCTTCATTCTTTGTTCTTTGATTGATTTCTTGATCACTTGCCGACGATGGGCTTTTTTGACCTTTTCAACCGCTTTTTTTACTTTTTTCTTATAACCAGGGCGTACTTCTTTCGTTTTACTAGCGGCGACCGCTTTTCTAATTTTCGTGTCAAGTACTTTTTCGTCTGGGGTAACAGACTTCTTGGCCTTTTCTTTACGCTTTCCTTCAACAAATTCGCCATCACGATAGGTGAGAAGTTTAAAGTGAATCCCAAGCGCTTCAATTTTCGCGACGGTTGGTAAATCATCGTGATCATAAAGTGTAAAAGCGTCTCCTATATTTTGATTCCGTCCAGTTCGACCCGCACGGTGAAAATAAAACTCAAGATCATACGGGAAACTTAGACTTACGACATGGCTCACATCTAATATATCAATGCCCCGGGCTGCAATATCACTTGCCACCACAACTTGGAACTCATTTTCTTTAATCCTACGGAACATGGCTTTCCGTTTCCGATTTTCAAGTTCGCCGGTTAATAAGCCGATTTTAAGCCCTTTGCCTATTAAGAATTCATAAAGACTCATGACATCTTTATTCGTTGAACCGAAAACCAATAGTAAATACGGATTATACACTTTGATGAAATCAGCAATGACTTCAAAGCGATTTTTGTGATGAACATCAATAAGATAATGGGTTACTGAATCACTTGTTTTGTCACTTCTATCGACATCAGTGATTTTCCGCACGCCTGTTTTATTCGTAACCAGGTTTGCAAGTTTTTGCGGAATCGTGGCACTGAAGAGTTGTACGGTTTTGGCATTAATAACATCGAGGGTTTTGGAAATAACTTCAAAAAAGCCTGAATCTAAGAGCA
The DNA here is from genome assembly GCA_964410505.1 of uncultured Staphylococcaceae bacterium. Classification (GTDB taxonomy): domain Bacteria; phylum Bacillota_I; class Bacilli_A; order RFN20; family CAG-826; genus UBA1361. The sequence goes on along the minus strand of CAYPGR010000002.1, from coordinate 127,841 downwards.
TATCGCCCTCGTCGAGAATGACCGTATGGACTGTTTTTAAGCTCGTCACATCTTCATTAACTAAAAGATCATTTAACCGCCCTGGGGTCGCAATGATGAGCGCTGGTTTATTGGCTAATCGTTCTTTATGTCTCGATTTTTCAAGACCACCTGCTAAAAGGAGCACATCAACATTCTTGTATTCTTTATTTAATTCTTGAGCAAAATCGTAAATTTGGCGTGCTAATTCGCGCGTTGGGGCAAGAATAATGGCTTGGATCCCACCATCTTTGGTTAATTTTGCTATCAGGGGAATGAGAAAACTATGGGTTTTACCACTTCCGGTTTTTGCCTTCACGATCAGTGATTCACCTTTGAGGGCAAGCGGGATAATTGTCGATTGTACATCCGTCATCGTATTATAACCATGACTATTTAGGACGGCAATTAAGTCTTTATCGATATTGTATTGTGCAAAGTCCATATGCATTCTCTTTTCTTTATACTATTTAGTTACTAAATAATAACTACTTTATTACTACTATTCAACTTTTACAAGTTTTGGAGGGATTTCGTGCTTAATGGTGATGATTTCTAAATTGGAATCTATTTGCATAAGCACCTCTTTCATTTTCGATAGAAAGATGTTTTCAATTTCATGTGGCAAATCTAGATAATTATATTGCGCATTCATGATATCACGGCGCACATAGTGCGGCGCGTCGCCACTAATATAGAGATCATAGCCTTCCTCTTGCGCGACAGACCAACTTCTACTGCCACCACCACCAATAATGGCGACCGTTTCAATCATTTCTTTACCAGCATCAACAAGGAGACCGTATTGAGAATCAAGCACCTTAACTGCGTGTTGGCTAAAAACCTCTAGTGGCATCGCTTTTTCTAATCTTCCACCACGCGCCATCGGCGCCTTTTGTAATGGTTTTATGTCAATTAACCCGAGTTTCTCAGCTAAGGCATCATTCATCCCGTTTGGTGCTTCATCAAAGTTTGTGTGCATCGAATAGACCATTAAGGGTAACGTGTCTAAATATTTAGCAAGGAGCGCCTTTTTTTCATCTCTTTTAAATACTTTCGCCCGCGTGCCATAAATAAATGGATGGTGTGTCAAGATTAAATCTGGTTGGTGACGGAGGGCTTCTTCAAGCACAATTTCATCGAGATCGAGCAATAAGACGATTTTATTGATCTCTTTGACTTTTTGTCCCGCCATATAACCAACCACATCCTTGTTTTTGAGGGCGATGCGTTTTGGATACAGCCGACCCAGTTTATTAAGTAATTGATTTGTTTTCATCTTTAATCCTTCTTCGTTAATGCTTTTTGAATATGTGCTTGTTCTTCAAGAATCTCCGCACGTCGTGCGGGACTTAAATCAGGGTTAGCAAGTAAAACTTCATTTCGGTGATAAACTTCTTGCCACTTCCGCAGAAAAGCATCACTTTTGATCATCATATTGTAGGCCCCAAACTTCGTTTCGACACCACAGACGAGACAAGGCCGATTTTCTGCAACCAGAATCTCATAAAACTTTCCTTTTTCCTCAATGACCGTTTCACTAACGATTGTAAAACCAAGATAGCTAATCAATCGTCGCAGCGATTCCTCTGCCCCATTCGGAGCGAGGATCAACTTTTTAACCGTGTCGAGTTTATCCGACCGTTTTGATAAGATGTCGCCAATGAGTTCGCCTCCCATGCCAGCAATCACAATGGTGTTAACTCGGGCCGGGAGCTTATTGAGGCCATCGGCCAAGTCAACTTCGATTAAACCGTCCTTAATGTCATTTAACTCTTCTTTAAGACGGTTATATGGCCCTTTTTTATTCTCATTAGCGTAGACATAACTATGTCCTTGGCTAATTAAATAACGGGGTATTTTTCCGTGATCGCTACCAATATCAGCAACAACATCATCGGCCTTAATATAAGCGGCAATCGCTTGAAGCCGACGTGTCAACATTATTGATTATGTCCTCGAAGACCTTTGGTCCGACTTGGATGACGTAGTTTTTTTATGGCTTTAGCTTCAATTTGCCGAATACGTTCACGAGTAACGCCAAAGATTTTACCCACTTCTTCGAGGGTCCGCGGTTTGTCGTCATCGAATCCATAGCGAAGTCTTAATACTTTTTCTTCACGTGGTGTCAGGAATTCAAGCATATTTTCACGTAGTTGGTCGTGGAGAATACTCTTCCTGACAAAGTCAGTCGGTGTCTCATTATCTTTATCTTCCACAAAGTCACCAAGATGGCTGTCATCTTCTTCACCAATTGGTGATTCTAAACTCACTGGTTCCATCGCGATGGCTTGAATTTCGCGAATACGAGCTGGACTAAATTCCCGGAAAGATTCACTAATTTCTTCAATGGTTGGTTGACGTTTAAGATCTTTAACTAATATCTCAATCGCATCAAGCACTTTACGGACATGATCGGCCTTATCTTCTGGGAGCGGGACTTGTTCTTTATTTTCATTTAACGCCAATAATTCTTCAATTTCTTTTGGACGATATGTAATGAGTGCGTCACTAATTTCTTCGGGAGTGGCATCACGACCAAATTCTTGGGTCAACCGCCGTTGGGTCCGACTAATTTTATTGATGGTTTCAACCATGTGAACAGGAATACGGATGGTACGAGCTTGATCGGCGATCGAGCGCGTAATACTTTGTTTAATCCACCACGTCGCATACGTAGAAAACTTAAATCCTTTTGTGAAATCGAACTTTTCAACCGCCTTCATTAAACCAATATTGCCTTCTTGGATTAAATCAAGGAGGTGCATATTCGTTGAGCTATATTTTTTCGCTTGATTAAAAACTAGTCGGAGGTTGCGCGTAATGAGTTCATCACGGGCATCCATATCGCCTTCTAATTTATAACGACGGGCTAAGTTTATTTCTTCGTCAGCTTTTAATAGATTATATTGGCCCATTTCTTTCATATAAATCTTAACGGAATCACTTGTTTTTACTTCGCCGAGAGAAATTGTTTTAACGCGTTGATTTTCTTCGTAATTTTCTTCCTCTTCATCTTTAAAGGCTTCACCAAAAAGGAGTTCTTCCTCTTCTTCATCTTCAAATTCAACTTCTTCATCTTCAACGATGACATCAGAGTCACCTGTCACAAACTTCACAAAATCCGGATCATAATCTTCAGCTTCAATATCGCTTATGACCGTTACTTTATTGTTTTTAAAGTAAGTGATTAGTTTTTCCATATCCGTCTCTTTAAGATCTAAGTGGGCAGTCGCCTCAATCACGTCGTCTTGATCAATTTGATTATTGTTCTTCCGTGCCTCTTCAAGGAGTTGTTTCCGAATTTGGGGCAGCGTTAAAAGTGCTTCCTCTTCTTCATCTTCAACCACAATTTCTTCTTCGAAGTCTAAACCATCTTCATTCTTGATATCACTCATAAACTAACTTCTCCTTTACTATTTTCGTTCATATTTTTTGATTAACTTCTGCTTTTTTTCTAAAAATCGCTTCTTCTCAGCTAAGAACAATTCATCATCACTTGCTTTGAGGAGTGCGTTTTCATGTTCTTTTTCAAGTAACTTCAATTCTCGCTCATAAAGTAAGATTTTTAATGAGTCATTGAGGATAGCCTCATCATATTTCACTTTATCAAGATCTTGTTCAATGTCTAAGAGTTCATTCGTATATTCACTAATCTTATGTTCATCAGCGAACCGAGTATTAACATCATTCAGCAGCATCGCGTAATTAAAGGTTTCATTTGACGCATATTCTTTAAGATAATTCGCGATATAACGATGTATTTCATGGGTGAATATTTTCACCTTTTCATCAAAGAAGGCACGGGCCTCTGGGTAGACAATCATTTGATAGAGAATATAGCGTTCTGCTTGGGTCACTTTATTTAAGACTTGCTTAAGCGGTAATCTTGTTTCGACAATCCGTTGGGCGCGGTCCTTATTTTCAATACTTTTAAGTTTACTCTCATACATTTTGTGAAGGACGACGCCATTGAATCCGCTAGCTTCACTTAAGCGATCAATAAAAGCACTCACTTCGAGGCGGCTATTCAACTTAACAATCACATCATCCATAACATCATTAACAAACTTTTTATTCGCCTCAATATCATCACGTTTATTCGTCGCCATATAGTAATTGAAGATGTAATCTTCGCGTGAGATAAAGGTTGTGCTTAATTTTTGAAGTGCCTCTTCACCATGTTTTTTTAAATAATCATCAGGATCTAATCGTTCTTCGTTCGGTTTGATGATTTGGAACTTAATATCCGCCGCCATCAAGTCTTTGACAACACTTAAGGTTGCCATTTGACCAGGAATATCACTATCTAACCATATTCTTATTTCTTTATTCAGCCGTTTAAGAAGAGTCACTTGTTCATGGGTAAAGGCGGTTCCCATTAAAGCGACCGCACTTTTAATACCGGCACGATCAAGGGCAATAACATCGAGAAAACCTTCGACGACATATAAATATTGAATCGCCATCAAATCTTTTGCATAGTGATAGTTATAAAGCGTATTTGATTTGATAAAAAGCTTAGTTTCTGGAGAATTGACGTATTTTGGTACATCTTTTTCACGGCTCATGGTCCGAGCACTAAACCCGACGATTTGACCTTCGGTACTCGTTAATGGAAAGATAATTCGGCTTTGATTCTTGTCATATGGTCTATCTAAGTCACCGGAGAGGACCCCAATATCTTGCAATGTCTTGAGTGTATGACCTTTATTTTGTAAAAACAGAATGGTTGCTTGTCCGTCTTGTGGGGCGTAGCCAATACGATACTTCTTAATGTAAGTATCATTTAGCCCACGTTTTTGAAGATATTCTTTCGCTGCCACACCTTCAGGCGTTAATAAAGTATATTCATAATAAGCGGTTAAATCGTTAATCGCCCGAACGAGCGGTGCCAATTGGTTATCCGTTTTAGAAACCATGATTGGTTTAGCGAAAAATTCGCTTTTAAAATTAATCGTTTCCGCTACTTTACGCGCGGCCTCAAAATAGCTTTTCTTTTCATATAATTGGACAAATCGAATCGCATTTCCGCCCGTATTACAAACAAAGCACTTGAAGACACCTTTTGTCGGACTAATCATTAAGCTGGGATTACGATCATCATGAAAAGGGCAGAGAGCCTGATAACTTTGGCCCTTTTTCTCGACACTTATATAGCGTGAAATGATATCAACGATGTTGACATTACTTAGCAATTCTTCAAAAGGGGCATTGTTATATATAGCATTTCTCCTATTTTATTACTTAAAATCTACTAAATATTTACTTTAGAGCGGATATAACCCTCGACCTCAGTAAGATGGAGTCTAATTTGGGTCATAGAGTCCCGTTCCCGAATGGTGACGGTTTCATCTTCCAACGTATCAAAGTCGATTGTCACACAGAAGGGTGTTCCGATCGCATCTTGACGGCGGTAGCGTTTACCAATGGAGGCTGTTTCATCATAAACTGTTCTAAATTGTTTTACTAACTTAGAAAAGACTTCCGTGGCTTTATCACCTAGTTTATTTTTTTGAAGAGGCAAGACTGCGACTTGATAAGGGGCAAGGTGCGGTGCCAAACGCAAGACGATTCTTGTATCATTTTCAAGTTCTTCTTCATCATAACTATCAACGAGCGTCATCAGCAATAACCGGTCAAGGCCAACACTTGGTTCAACACAATAAGGTACATACCGTTCATTCGTTTCAGGGTCAAGATATTCAAAATTTTCACCACTATGTTTCATATGTTGTTTTAAATCATAGTCGGTCCGATCAGCAATCCCCCATATTTCACCCCAACCAAATGGGAATAAGTATTCAATATCCGTGGTCGCAAGCGAGTAAAAACTAAGTTCGTCTTGAGAATGGTCTCTAAAGCGAAGGTTTTCAGCTTTAATGCCTAAATCTTGCACAAACTTGATACAGTAATCTTTCCAATACTTAAACCATTCTAGATCGGTTCCTGGTTTACAGAAAAATTCAAGTTCCATTTGCGTGAATTCACGGGTTCTAAAGGTGAAATTCCCTGGTGTTATTTCGTTTCTGAAGGCTTTACCAATGTTTGCAATCCCAAACGGCACTTTTTTTCGCATCGTCCGTTGGACATTTTTAAAGTTTACAAAAACACCTTGAGCGGTCTCGGGTCGTAAGTATACTTCACTTTGACTATCTTCTGTAACCCCAATATGTGTCTTAAACATCATATTGAACTTGCGAATATCTGTGAAATCTTGCTTCCCACACACACTACATTTAATGTTATTATCACGAATAAATGCCATTAATTGTTCATTAGTAAATCCAGCGACATTTGCATCCTTCATTTGGCTTTCAATCAATTGATCAGCCCGGTGCCGGGCTTTACATGATTTGCAGTCAATCAAGGGATCATTAAACGTCGTGACGTGGCCCGTCGCTTGCCAAACACGTGGATTCATTAATATCGCCGCATCAATCCCGACGTTCAGGGTTGATTCAGTCACGAACTTCTTCCACCATAATTGACTAATACTATTTTTGACACTGGTGCCTAATGGACCATAGTCCCAACTGTTGCTTAGTCCCCCATAAATTTCACTGCCTTGATAGACAAAGCCACTGACAATAAGATGGTTGACAATTTTTTCAAATGAATGTTTATGCATAATTCCTCCGCGATTCCATAACAAAAAATAATATATCTCAAATAGGTGTTTTTGTCAACCCATTATGAGTGTAGTGAAATTAACTTAGTAGATCATTACTAATAATTTTAAAGTTGTAGGTTTCTTCTATTTGTTTGATGATACGCTTTAGTAATTCTTTTACTTCTTGCGTCTCAAATTCATGACGAAACAGTTGTTCTTCATCGATCATAAAGGCATAACGGAGAATCTTGATTGATTCAGGACTCAAATACATGGTGTCTTGATTTGCACAGTTGCCACAGATGAGTCCGCCTCGGTAATAATCAACGCCAATGATCGCTTCCTTTTTGCCGCAGCTCACGCATTTATCAACGACAAGGCCCAAACCAAGGAGCCGCAACAAATTTGATATAAAGAGGTAGATCATTGAATAAAGATGATTGGTTGTTGGCAATCCCTTGAGCACATTTTTTACCAAAGAAAATGTTTCAATCGCACTTTCATCATCTTTAATGGTTTTTTGAATAATTTCACCAATTAAATTTAAGGCGATAATCTTATTGTAATCAGTGAAGATTTTCGCAATATTATTGAGACTTTCGATATTAGTCAGTGAATAACCAAGTTTTGTGTCCTTGACTTCAATATCAACGAACGCATATAAAAAAAGTTTACCGGCGAATTTACTTTTAACGCCAAGCGCCCCACTCGCACGAAAGGTGATGAAACCTTCCGCACTTAAAGCATTCACAATATAATCTTTTTCTTTATAAGGCGTTAAACGGGTAATAACAACTTCCATTACACACCCAATAGTTTTTTTAATATTTTGGGATCACTACGCCACATTGGTTCGACTTTAACGAGTAATTCTAATAGAACATCTTTTTTGAGAAATTCACTAAGTTCATATTGAGCTTGAAGCCGAATACGTTTTATCATTTTCGCCCCTTTACCAATGAGAATGCCTTTTTGACTTTCTTTTTCACAATAAACCGTCAAATAGGCTTCAACTTTTTTCTCACTTTTGTTGAGGTAATCAACTGTAACCGCGACACTATAGGGGATTTCTTCGTGGGTGAGCATAATGATTTTTTCACGAACTATTTCATTAATGTATTGTTCGAGTTTAATTTCATAATCTTCCGGTTCAGGGAAATAGGTTGGTCCAAAATCCAGTTTTTCAAAAATGAGTGTGATAAGTTCACTTATGTTAAAGTGGCGCACACTACTCACTTCAATAATCGGAGCATTTGGATAATTTTGGGTCCACTTTTCTTTGATCAGATTCACATCATCTGCTTTTGCAAGATCAATTTTCGTCATGACCACAATCAAATCATGGTCGATTTTAAGTTTTTGAAATAAATATTCATCGCCAGGACCATAAGGCACACTTGCGTCCACAACAAGTAAAGTAAGTTCACTTCCGCGAATACCATGATAGGCTTGCTTATTTAAATGCTCGCCATAAACGGTCTTCGGTTTATGAATTCCAGGTGTATCAATAAAGACTATTTGACCCCTTAAATCATTGTAAACCCCTTGGATATTCCGATTTGTCGTTTGAGGTTTAGGGGTCACAATCGCCCTTTTCTCATTTAAAATCGTATTTAAAAGCGTGCTTTTACCAGCGTTAGGCCGCCCTGCAATCGTTACAAAGCCACTTTTAATCATAGATCGGAATCATCAAATGCAAAAGGAAGGAGTTCTAATACATTTGTTTCTTGCAAAGCATTGTCTAAATTCGTTAAATAAATCGGCGCGTCTTTTGGGAAAAGTTCGCTTAGTACTTGACGGCAGGCTCCACAAGGACTAATTGGTCCCGCGGTTTTACCAGTGACTGCCATAGCCACAAAGTTATCTTTCTTTTCGCCGTGCATCATTGCATTATAAAGCGCATTGCGTTCCGCACACATACAAAGTGGATAGCTAGCGTTTTCAATGTTTGCCCCTTGATATACCTTGCCATCTTTTGTTAAAAGCGCAGCACCAACTTGAAATTTTGAATATGGTACATAGGCTCTATTGCGAGCGTCTTTTGCTAACGCAATTAATTCTTCTTTTTTCATCTATTTTTACCCCTTTTTCCTATGATTTTATCTTGTAAATTAAACATCACTTCTTCATCTTCCTTTGTCTCATGATCATAGCCTAGTAGATGAAGCAATCCATGAACAAAAAGAAATTTAAATTCCCTTCGCTCGTCATGGCCATACTCTGTCGCTTGTTCAATCGCACGTGGGGCACAAATCAAAATTGCCCCCAGATGTGTAAGTGGCGCATCGATAATTTGAAGCTCGCCAGGAACCTCATCATTAAATGCAAACGAGATGACATCGGTTACTTTATCCTTACCACGGTAATCACGATTCACATTTTGAATTGTTTCTTCATCAACAATTGAAACTTCTAATAAGAACTCACCTTTAGTAATACCGTGAAGTTTAAGTGTCTTTTCATAAATCCGCTTAAAAATAGGGCGATATTTACCGTATAGTGGACGATAATCATCATAAAACTCAAGGTTTAGTTTATTCATACAATATATTTTAACATAGGTTAAACCATAAATTAGTGCTGTAAGATATTAATTGCTTGATAATATGCACTTTTATTTTGAAGCAAGTTTATGAGTTTTTTTACCTCACTATAAAAGTAACAAAATCCAAAAAAATAGAAAAGAAAATAGTTGAGGGAATACGTCTTTGTAAAAGTCATGAGTAAAAGAATAAAACCGGCAATCAAAAATATGATAATACTATTCGTAAAGGTTTGTTTCTTCGCTAGTTTGTGTGAGGAACAAACTATTTTTTCATAAAGTGATTGCCTTTTTTCGTGTGGAACGCGCCACAACTTATGTAAATCATAATCAAGTTGCCAAGCATCCGCACCAGAGGTGTTAATCAGCCGATTTAGATAAATTGCAGCCAGCCCACAAAAAATCGAAATGATTACGAGAGACGGGTGATTTATGATCAGGAGTCCTAACATCAATAAGGTGGTTGTGAGTGTTGAAAAGGTTGCTAATGGATGGGAAAAGGCCACTTCTTTAGCCTTCTGAAGGGCTAAAAATTCTTGATCAAATTGTCGATTTATCGTCACCAAACGTGGACCTACCATCATATAGTCAAAATGAATAAACCCTTTTAATAAATACGTTTGCTCGAGAATTTTAATAATTGCAGCAAGGGTGAAAAAAGCGTAAGCAATAAATTCTAGTCCCTGATAACCAACAAAGGCCATCCCAATTGAGATTGAGAGTAAAAATAATGCTGACAACAAAAAATGCTTTATCGGTATCATTTTTGGTTTAATTGGCGATTTCAAGGGAATATCTACATCATCTACTACTAAAATATTACTAATATTATACTTATGAAGCGTTTTAAGAGGGAAATAATAGTGTTGTCCCTTTGGATCGTTAATTTCAATATAGGACTTTTTGCGTTTTGCCAGAACGAAATGGTTGATCCCGCCTTCCTTAATTTGCATAATGAACGGCTGATTAATGTTGGTCAGCATCTCTTTGTTTGTGAGGGCGTAACCAGTAACTTTCACGCCATGTTCTGCTAATAACTTCTTCATCACCAGAAAGTTATCTAGGTTTGAAGATACAGACATTGTTAAATAACGTGGATTTTTGTAAACGAATGCAAGTAACATACGGAAGGTCGTGACACCACAATCATCTTTTTTAATTTGCTTTAATAAGTACCGTTTTAGTTTCATATTAAGAAATACAAGTTAAAACGGCATTTTATATACAAAAAAACCCACCGAAGTGGGTATTTGTGATTTAGCCTTTACGTGCTTTACGACGAGCGGTTTCGGATTTAAGTTTCCGTTTAAGCCCTGGTTTTAAGTAGAATTGACGTTTCTTAGTTTCAGAAAGGACACCTGCTTTATTAACTTGTCGTTTAAACCGTTTTAATGCTTCATCTAATGATTCATTATCACGTACAAATGTTTTTGGCATGCGAGTCACCCCTTCCGTTGCTAGTTGCTGTTAATAATTATATGTAATTTAAGAAATAATGCAAGGGTACTATTGCAAATTAATGACTTTTTGTTTATTTCTTAGCCATATCATCTTGATTAAGAAGATTAGGGGAAAAATAACGGTCAGGATGATTATTAATGAAGACATTAAGCGCTAATTTAAGCGCCGCTTCTGCTTCAGTATCCGCTTTGAGAAAACGAAGCATAATGACCTCATTTTTCTTGGTGATCACGACGATGTTACGCCGAATTTTTCCAAATGAACTAAGTTCGCTAAATGGAATCTTCACCTCTTTATGTCTCGTAAGATAAATGATGACTTCGTCATCATCAAACGAAAGGAGCATATTCGGACGCCGTAGATAAATAACCAAGAAAACTATTTGACCACCAATAATCATGACAAACAAGAGGGCAAGGAGGACAATATCACCCGGTTTTGAACCCGAGGTATTAAGTAATAGACCAATCCATAACCCTAAAATGGCAAGTGATAAAAATAGACCGGCGATAAAATAATAGAGATAACGTTTTGCTTTATAATATTTAGCCATGAACGATCAATTAATAACCGGCTCCGGTTTTACCACTAAAGAAGGCCACGCCATTGCTCGTTCCGATGCGGTTTGCACCCGCTTTGACCATTTTTTCAAGATCAGCCATCGTCCGAACACCACCACTTGCTTTAACGCCCATATCAGGACCTACAGTGGCACGCATCAGCGCAATATCTTCCGCCGTAGCGCCACCAGTTGAGAAACCAGTGCTTGTTTTTACAAAGTCAGCCCCAGCTTTTTTGCTTAAAAGGCATGCCCGTACTTTCTCTTCGTCAGTTAATAATGCAGTCTCAATAATCACTTTAAGGACGATATCTTGGCCAACGGCTTGCTTAATATCGCGAATTTCATTAAAGACATCAAGATCAAGTCCTGCTTTTAATTTGCCAACATTAATGACCATGTCCACCTCTTTAGCACCTTCTTCAACGGCAATCGTTGCTTCAAGCACTTTGCTTTCACGACTCGTTGCACCAAGGGGAAAACCAATAACCGTGCAGACAAGTACATCACTTCCAGCAAGAAGCATTGTTGCAAGTGGGACATAGCCTGGGTTTACACAAACACTTTTAAAATCAAAGGCGATAGCCTCTTCACAAAGCTTGGTAATTTGACTTGGGGTTGCATCCGCTTTTAAAAGCGTATGATCAATTAGTTTATTTAGTTTCATATATTCCTCCGCATTAATTTTACCATTTTATGCAAATTTAGGCATCAAAACGGGTGCATAATGAAAAAAAGGAAGCTTTACTTCCTTTTTTATACTATTTCCCGTTGCGGGGACTTATTTCTTGGCTTTACTTTTAGCAGCTTTTGGAGCTTCTTTAGTAATAACGTCTTTACCACCATAATAGTGGCATTTTGGACAAACGTGGTGCGCACGAATTAAAGTTCCGCAGTTTGGGCAAGTAGTAAGACCAGTCACTTCAAGTTTAAAATGGGTACGACGTAACCGTTTTCTGGTTTTTGAAGTTCTTCTTTGTTGAACAGCCATAAGTATCCTCCTTCTTGACTAGCGTTATTATAGCAATTTTTATGACCGTGTCAACAAATTTAGACATTTTATAGTAAAATTATTTAAATGATGATTATACGATACTTTTTAGATGCGCATTTTTTATACACTGTCTATATTTTCCGGCTTAAATTCGGTTCATAAATCACATCAATCACTTGATGGGTCAAATCGACTTCACTTTCAACTTTGACATCAAGATAATTGCTCGTATGGCCACAATAAAGATTTGTTCCTTCTTCGCGGCTTTCAATTAAGCAGGATAATCGTTGTCCCTTGTATTGGTGACTATATGCCATTTTAAGTGCCATACTGACATCAATTAAAGTTGCGACTCTTTCTTTTTTGATCATCGCGTCAACTTGATCTTTAAATCCAGCGGCTGGCGTTCGACTGCGGACACTATACGGAAAAACATGAAGTTCGGTAAAATTGACTTTCTTAATAAAATCAACCGTTTCTTGGAAGAGAGCATCCGTCTCGCCCGGAAAACCGACAATCACGTCCGTGGTAATGGCAACATCCCCCACGATGCGACGAATTTTTGTAACCTTTTCAAGAAAAAGAGCCGTGTTATAGTGACGATTCATACGTTTTAAAATCGTATCACTTCCCGCTTGAAGGGGAATGTGGAGATGTTTGGCTAAACGATCATCTTTACGCATGAGCGCAAGTAAATCATCATCAATTTCATTTTCTTCAATGCTTGAAATCCGTAATTTATATAAAGATGGACACGCATCAAGAATAAGTTTAACAATATCCGTAAAGGACGTATCCTTGAGATCAACCCCATAGGCACCGGTATGAATACCCGTTAAGACAATTTCTTTATATCCTTTTTCGACAAGGGCTTTAGCTTCTTTTACAACATCCTCAGGAGCGCGTGAACGTAACTTACCCCGCGTTAATGGGATAATGCAAAAAGTACAAAATTGATCACACCCGTCTTGGATTTTTAAGTAAGCACGGGCATGTTTCGTGACACTTGTTGCTTTTAGTTCTTCGTAACTAAACGTCCGACTTTCATGGTTGACCGCAATGATTTGCTTTTTAGTCCGCTCATACTCATTAATATAGGAAAGTATTTTCGTCCGATTACTCGTACCAACGACAATACTGATTTCAGGAATCGTCGTGGCCAGTTCTAAATTAATTTGGGAATAACAACCCATGACCACCAAAATGGCATCTGGATACATTTTAGCGAGTTTACGAATTTGTTGGCGACTTTTGGCGTCGGCACTACTTGTCACCGAACAGGTATTAATAAGGGCGACCCCTACTTGGTCATCCCCGCTTGCGGGTAAATAACCAGCACCGATCAGTTCATTCGTTAAACTATCGGCCTCGTAAGCATTGACCTTACAACCAAGGGTGACACTGACGAAAGTCTTAATCATCCTCGTTTCCGCCTTCTTAAATCATTCATATACATGTTATATATTTTTTGGCTAATTAGTTTTTCATAAAGGAGTGCATTCATAAAGGCGCTTCTGTCATTCGCGTAGTAAGCATCAATGACGGGGGTAATGCGTTCAAGTATATTCCGATAGTCAGGTTGTTTGATATGTTTATCAAATAAACAAATGCGTTTATCGAGCCGTCCTTGGTCATTAATAATATAAATCGTGTGAAAATCATAATGATAATACGCACGCGTATGCGTATCTTCACCCACTAGCACGAGACTTGTGAGATCACTTTCAAAAAGGGCGTAATGATACGTTTCAAACAAATCAATCGCATCGTGATTAATTGTCAATTTACCGCTCATATTGTTCGAAATAAGATAATTATTGCTCACACTAAAAAGCGGACAATAAATTGGGACTTCATTATAAACAAATAATGGCTGAATGAGGGATGAATCGCGAATATCGCCACCATTATCCCAAATTTCCACTAATTTTTGATAATTCAGAATACTATCGATGATAATATTCATGCAAATCATACTAAAACCATCTTTGGGATCGATGAAAGGAATCGTTTCTGGCATCGTTGCTAGCAGACTCTCATGTTCTTGGAAATATAAATATTCACGTGAAGGGGCGATTAAATGTGGACGCCGATTATTTAGCAAGAGATCATATATTTTCATAATACGTTTCCTTAAAATTCTTGATAAGACTTAAAGCATAGAAGACGGCCGTTTCACTCCGTAAAATAGTACGACCAAAACTTACAATCTGGTACCCTGCCGCTTGGGCGAGACTGACTTCTTCTTCACTAAACCCGCCCTCTGGTCCGACAAGCACAGAAATTGATTGAGGTTTTTGGTGCGGGTCTAATGCCACATGGAGCGGTAAGGTCGCTTTTTCATGGGCAAGGAGTTTGAGGTCAAATGGCCGCGTTAACATATCTTTAAAAGCCATTACACCTTCAATCGTTGGAATCTGATTACGCTTACTTTGCATCGCTGCACTTTTGATGATTTTTTCAAATCGTTCTAACTTCCGTTCGCTTTTTGATTCATCAAATTTGACGACGGCATTTTTAGTGGCGACAAGGGTGATATGATTAACCCCTAGCTCGACCGCCTTTTGAATCACAAGATCAAGTTTATCGCCCTTGGGTAAGGCATAAATAAGAGTGATATGGGGGCCGTGATTCATAGGCAGGGTTGTTTTATGAATAATTTTAAGGCGAAAAGGTTTTAAAGTGTCTATGCGACAAGTATAGATCTGTTCATTAGCGATTACTTCGAATGATTCAGTCGCTTTGATTCTTAAGACCTTAGTGAGATGAAAAATATCATCACTTGATAAAGTGACTTCCTCATCAATCAACAAACCAAAAAAGCGATAACTCATCCTAATATACCTTTATTAGTTTATCATTATCGTCATTAATATATAAGAAAAAGGGTAATAATACCCTTTCCTTATCGTTTGAATTTTTGTTTGAATTTTTCGAAGAGCGAATCTTTTTTAGGTTCAGCCGCTAAATACTTCTCAAGCGCTTCCTTTTGAGCCTTCGTGAGGGTCGTTGGGGTCTTGACTTCAACTTCAAGATATTGATCACCAACATTACCGCGGACGTCTTTAACCCCCTTGCCCGAGAGACGTAAAGTTGCTCCTGGTTGGGTTCCGGCAGGGATCTTTACTTCCACAACCCCATAAACGGTCGGCACTTCGAGCGTTACCCCTAGCGCGGCGTCAACAAAGCTAATGGGAATCGATAAATAAATGTTATTGCCATCACGGCGGAATGATTTATGTTCCTTAATACGGATTTCAACGAATAAATCACCGTTCGGGCCACCGTTTGCACCCCGTTCACCTTTACCCGTAACGCGAATCTTTTGACCTTCGCCAATCCCGGCAGGAATAGAGACCTCTTGTCGCTCATTGACCCGTAAGTATCCCGAGCCACTACAGGTTTTACATTTCTTAGCGATGGTTTTTCCAGAACCACCACAACTACTACAAGCTCTTTGACTTTGAACACGGCCAAAGATGGATTCTTGGACAAAAGTTTCGACTCCACTGCCATTACATTTGGAACAAGTGTGAATGTCATTTTTATCTTCGGCACCGAGACCGTGACAGGTTGGACATGGTTTATCGTAAGTATGGTTAAATTCAATTTTTGTTCCGTTAATCGCGTCCATAAAATCAATTCGGACACGTGTTAACACATCATTACCACGTAAAGGACCGTTTTGACGCGTCTGACGACGGTTACCACCACCTCCAAAGAAACTTGAGAAAATATCGCCCAAGTCGACATCGCCAAAACCACCAAAACCGCCTCCGAATGGATTGCCTCCACCACCGGCTTGGTCAAAGGCTGCATGACCAAATTGATCATAAGTTTGCCGTTTTTGATCATCATAGAGGACATCATAGGCTTCTTGGACTTCTTTAAATTTTTCTTCAGCCCCGGCTTCTTTATTAATATCCGGGTGATATTTTTTGGCAAGACGGCGGTAAGCCGTTTTTATTTCATCTTTTGAAGCACTTTTACTAATGCCCAAAACTTCATAATAATCGCGTTTTGCCATATGTTCCTCCTTTTACAAGACAAACCCCGGGGATGCCGGGGCAGTCATCATGGAATAAAAATTGATTAGTCTTTTTTGTCAGTGAAATCAGCATCAATGACGTCATCATCTTTTGGGCCTTCGGGTGCAGCACCATCTTTCGGGGCTTCAGGTCCTTGCATATTTTGCATCATTTGTGCCATTTGTTCAAGTTCTGCAATCCGTTTTTCAAGCGTTGCATAATCTTCTTTTTCTAAGGCTTCTTTTAATTCTTTGAGTAATTTTTCGCTGGCTTCTTTTTGTGCGGCATCTAAACTTTCACCTTTTTCGGTCATACTGGTTTCGATGTCATTGATAAATTGTTCAGCTTTATTTTTGAGTTCCACATTTTTCTTGCGGATTTCATCTGCTTCGCGGTGGGCTTCGGCATCTTTAACCATGCGATCAATTTCTTCTTTGCTAAGTCCGCTGGAGTTAGAAATCGTAATGTGTTGTTCTTTTTGGGTATCTAAATCTTTAGCCGTTACTTTGACAATACCATTCACGTCAATATCAAAGGTGACTTCAATACGTGGTTGTCCGCGACGGGCTGGTTTAATACCGTCAAGACGGAAGTGGCCAAGTAATTTGTTATCACGGGCCATTGGACGTTCCCCTTGATAGACGACGATATCAACCGAAGGTTGGTTATCGGCAGCGGTCGAGAAAATTTGTGATTTAGTCGTCGGAATCGTTGTATTCCGGGTAATAAGTGGGGTTAAGACCTCACCCATGGTTTCAATTCCTAAGGTGAGTGGGGTTACGTCAAGTAGGACGACATCTTTGACATCACCAGCAATGACGGCACCTTGAATAGCCGCACCAATGGACACCGCTTCATCCGGATTCACCGTGAGGTTCGGGTTTTTACCTGTCATGCGTTTGACAAGTTCTTGAACGGCGGGCATTCTTGTTGATCCACCAATTAAGATAACTTGGTTAAGATCAGCCGCTTTTAGTTTTGCATCAGCTAAAGCGCGACGGACTGGTTCTTCAACACGAGCGAGTAAATGTTTCGTTAAATCAAGGAATTTCGCACGTGTTAATTTACCTTCATAGCTAATTGGACCAGCTGCTCCCATGCCGATGAACGGTAAGGCAATCGTTGTTTCAAGCAATTGACTTAAGTCAATCTTCGCTTTTTCAGCAGCTTCACGGAACCGTTGATTGGCCATTTTGTCAGTTAATTTAAGACCGTGTTCACGTTCAATTTCTTTTTTAATCCATTCAACGATTTCATTGTCCCAGTCATCACCACCGAGATGGTTATCACCTGCGGTTGCAATTACTTCAAACGTGCCGTCACCAATCTCAAGGATTGAGACGTCAAAGGTACCACCACCTAAATCGAAGACAAGAATTTTTTCGTTATGTTCTTTATCAAGACCATAGGCAAGAGCAGCGGCAGTTGGTTCATTAATAATCCGAACAACTTCAAGTCCGGCAATTTCGCCTGCGACTTTAGTTGCTTGGCGTTGTGCATCATTGAAGTATGCGGGAACGGTAATGACCGCTTTGTTAATTGATTGACCTAAATTCTTTTCGGCATAGTCTTTCATATAACCAAGAATTTTGGCACTAATTTCTTCAGGGGTAAATTCTTTCTTAAGTGATTGAATTTTAATTTTTTCGCTCGTCCCAATTTTCCGTTTGATACTTAAAACAGTATCCGGATTGGTGACCGCTTGCCGTTTGGCAGCTTCCCCATTAATTTGTTCACCGTCGGCCTTGAAGGCAACAACTGATGGGGTGGTTGGTTTTCCTTCTGGGTTTGGAATAACTTTAATTTGACCGTCAGCTTGACGATAGCTGACGACTGAGTTTGTGGTACCTAAGTCAATACCAATAATAATTTCTTTTGCCATTGTTAATTTCTCCTTTTTAATTTAATTTATCAGGGGTTACATCCCCATTTACTTCATTTGTTTCTGCTTCTTCTTTTTTAACGTTTGTCGAGACCGTCACTTGGGCGGGCCGAATCATTAAATCTTGGAACATGAAGGTGTTATTACGAACGCTAACGACTGTGTTTGGCGCAAGATCCGGGTGATATTCCGTTTCAAGAGCATGCATCGTATTTTCGTTATAAGCATCACCGACTTTTACTTCAACTTCCTTGAGTCCTTCACTTGCTAAGGCTTCGAGAATGTTTGTATACACATATTTGAAGCCGATTAAGTAATTTTTTAAGACCGTATCACTTGGTTCATTGCGTAGCACGGAACCAAAGATATCAAGCGAAGGTAGTAATTTTTCTAAGAACGGGACGGCCCGATACTTCATGTAATATTGTTGATCTTTTGCGTTTTGTTTTTTGGCGTTATCCATGTCGGCTAAGGCCCGCATGTAGTTATTTTTCCATTGGCCGACTTCATTTTGGAGCGTTTGAATTTCTTCTTCTAATTTCTTTATTTGCATTTGATGTTTCTTCTTTGGCGAAACGTCCTTTTCTAATTCTTTTTTTTCGTCACTCATCATTAATCTCTCTTTCTACTTCAAAGTATTTTTCTAACTCATCCGTTACGTATTCAAGGGCCCAAAGGACGCTGTTATAATCCATCCGTTTCGGACCAACTAAGACAATTTGTCCAACCTGATCACCTGGTAGTTGAATATTTGCACTGATGAGGCTTAAGTCTTCATCGGCATCACCGATATTAATCTTTAGTTCCCCATCACCTATAATGAGTTCGCGTAATTTGCTTGGATCATCCAGGATGCCGATGAGTTTTCGCAATTTCTCACTATCATTAATGAACTCAGGCTGTTCCAGAAGGCTTTCTTTTCCATAAAGACTGAGCCGATCACGGGCATAGCGTATAAAAGCTTCCGTGAAGGCATTCGTAAGCACTTCTTGTTCGACAACATAATCTTTGAGTAATGGCCGTAATAGTTCCATTTTCGCCACAACATCACTAATCTTTGTTCCGATGAGTCGTTCATTGAAGATTTTAACCACTTCGGTAATTTCTTCGATACTTGAATCCATAGGAATCATGAACGTTTTATGTTCGACATATCCTTGGTTAGTCACGAATATCGCGGTTGCACTATGTTTATCAAGCGGGACAATGTGAACACTTTTAAGCACTTCGCCGGTTGTTTTTGGTCCGAGGGCAACACTGACAAGATTTGTCATTTGGCTTAGGATTTCACACGTTTGGTTAATCATTTCATCGACACTACGTGTCTTGGCTTCGATAAGCGTTTGGATTTGATGGCGTATGTTATCGCTAACCACCCTTTCCCTTAGATTGGCAACATAGAATTCATAACCTTTTTTACTTGGAACACGTCCCGCGCTCGTATGTGGTTTTTCCAAAAACCCTTGGGTTTCCAGCGCATTCATTTCTGCTCGAATCGTCGCACTGCTATAGTCAAGATGATAGTTTTCAATCAAACTTTTACTGCCAACCGGTTGGGCGGTTTTGATAAAAAGTTCAACCGTGTATTTCAGAATTAATTCTCTTCTTCGATACCGCATAATCCCTCCTTTAGCACTCGCAATATCTCATTGCTAAGATTATTATACTAAAGAAAATGGCACTGTCAACTATTAAGTGCCAAAATCTTATATTAATTTTTTAAAAGCAATTCTTCTTACAATTTATATCGATGTTATGAACATCGTAGTCACCATTAAAGGCTCATTATTTTTTCGAATCACGAAATTTCAAGAGCCGAAGGCCATTTAAAATAACGAGTACGGTACTTCCTTCATGAATAGCAACCGCCGCGCCCATTGGGAGAGTAAAAAAGAAATTCATGCCAATGAGAAGCGCGACGACCACCATCGCAAAAACGATATTTTGGACCACAATATGCTTTAGTTTACGTGATACAGCGTGGGTGAGGGTGAGTTTTAAAAAATCATTATTTACTAAGACACCATCGGCCACATCAATCGCGACATCCGTTCCGTCCCCCATTGCGATACCTAAAGTTGCTTCAACTAAGGCGGGTGCATCATTAATGCCATCCCCAATCATCGCGACAAGGCCATACGTTTCTTTAAGTTCTTTGACAATATTTTGCTTTTCTTCCGGTAGAACATTGGCGTAAATCTTTGTGATTCCGAGGTCTTCGCCAATGGCTTTGGCCGTTAAGGCGTTATCACCAGTAATCATGACGGTGGCAATACCGCGTTCATTAAAGTAGCTTAAACCTTGTTTTGCGCTATCTTTCGCGACATCAAGTAATGCGATCATGACAACAGGGATCTCATTTTTGACGAGCATGATGACTGTTTTTCCTTCATGTGAGAACTCTTCAACTTGCGCTTGATAGGAAGGTGTTAGATTAAAAATGGTTGGTTTGCCAATACCATATTCATGCCCCTCATAGTGGGCGCGAATGCCTTTACCAGGAATGGTCTCTACTTCGATATCATAAAGTGCCGCTTGATCAAAGTGATTAACAAGCGCATGGGCAAGCGGATGATTCGTCTTTTTTTCCATCGAAACGATAATATTAGTCAGCTCCGTTTGGCCAGGATGATCAATCTCAGTCAGAAATATCACATCGGTAACCCGTGGTTTCCCGTATGTTAAGGTGCCCGTCTTGTCAAAAGCAACGGCCTTCACATCAGCGAATAAAGATAACGGGGCACCGCCCTTAAATAAGACACCGCGTTTCGCTAATAAACTTAACGCACTTAAGGTCGCCGGAATATCACTGACGGCAAGCGCACAAGGTGATGCGCCGATAAAAAGAATAATCATGCGATTAAACGCAAGATTCATGCCATTATCAGCAATAATTGCGGTCCAACCTAAAACATAATAACCAAATAAATAAAATAATGGAGCAAGTAGGATGACAACAGTCACGTAGATTGGCTCAAATATTTTGATAAAGGTTGCTGTTTTCGTAAAATTCGTTTGCGTTTGACTGACAACTTGCAAAATTTTAGCGAGAACCGTGTCTTCACTATTTTTACTGACGCGCATGGTAAAGGTCGAGTTGCCATTGATACTGCCACCAAAGACATCGCTACCTTCTACTTTTTCAGCAGGGATGCTTTCTCCCGTAATCATTGATTCATTAATCGAGGCACTCCCTTTAATGATGACACCATCGGTAGGCACTTGGTCCCCATTTAAGACTAACACTTGATCATTGATTTTCAACTGACTCACTTCAACAATCGTTGCGGTGCCATCCGCATTAATCAAGCGGGCGTTCTTTGGGGTAATTTTTAATAAGTTCGTAATTTCCTTTTTGCTTTTTGCTTCGGCATAATCTTCAAGAAAATGCGCACCAGCAAAAATAAGAATTAATAAAGCAGCATCACGATAATCGCCGATGATAATGGCGCCAATTGCACCAAGGGCCATTAAAATATGAATATTTGGTTTAAACCGCTTATACTTCCAACTCATTTTGATAGTATCAACAAGACCAGCGGTCACGACGTGATGGCCCGCTAAAATCAACGCCGCCAAATTAAGAATCATCACAATGGTCGAACTAAGAAACGAAAAAAGAGGGACAAATTCTAAAAGGGCAAAAAGAAAGAGACCAAGACCGACAAAATAAAGTAGTAGAGATACCGCGTGGGAATCCAATTTTCGACGTTTTTTAATGGAAGACATACATTACTCCTCAATGTGTTCGCTTGCTTGAGCGATGATTTCAAAAATGTGATTATCAATGATTTCATAGATTCGTTCTTTACCACTTTTTTTATAGGTTACGACACGTTGTTGGTAAAGGGTTTTCAACTGATGACTAATGGCACTTTGTTCCATGTTTAAAGCACGCGCAATGTCATTTACAGTTGTTGGATTGTTCTGCAACAACAAGATAATACGCATGCGGGTATCATCACCTAAGACTTTAAAAAAATTCCGAAGCTTCTCAACTTTTACAAAGTTTAACGGTTTCATCGTACACCTTCATATGAATATATGTTCATTTATTCACGTGTATATTATAACGCAAATTTTAATTTAGTAAAGTGATTTAAGAAATAAGTGTAATAATGACAGAATCTAAAAGCAAAATACCTTCATCTGTGCAGAAAAAATGGGTGTCATTATACTTTACGAGGCCGCGCGCTTTTAAAATATCAATTTGATTTTTATACGTCGCCAGTAAATCTAATCCCGTTCGAATTTTAAAGTCAGTAAGTGAAATACCCTCTTTCATTCGTAAACCGAGCATAAAAAATTCTTCAATATACATAGCTGGCGTAATCGCTTCTTCTTCAAGTTTCCGTTCACCCTTTAAATAACGGGTGAGCCCACCGCCTATTTTATAGCGTTTATGTTCAATATAGCCACTTGCGCCAAGGCCAATGGCAAAATAAGGCTCATTACGCCAATAACGTTTATTGTGAACGCTTTCAAAACCAGGACGGGCGAAATTACTCACTTCATAACGTTCAAAGCCATGATTTCTTAATGTATTTAAGACACTTTCGTACATCATGCGACTTTCTTCATCGGAAATTTTCGGCCATTTGTTAATAAATGCCACGGTGTTGGTCTCAATTTGTAAATCATAAGTTGAAATATGTGGGGGTTCAAGTTTTAAGATGTTGGCGATATCGGTTGCCAGTTCGTCTTGAGATTGGTGCGGGAGACCATAGATAAGGTCCACACTATAATTATGAAACCCCATCTTTTTCACGAGTTCAATTTTTTGTCGAATGGAACGATAGCTATGTTGTCGGTTTAGTTCTTTTAACCGTTCGTTATTGGTTGATTGAACGCCAATACTCAGGCGATTAACCCCATATTCTTTTAAAAGTTGTAATTTTGGCAAAGTAATACTTTCGATATTCCCTTCAAATGTATATTCAACTACCTCTTTCGTATAAGGTTGAAGCATCTTCAGTAGTGCCTTTAGTTCATGAAACCGCAAGACCGTTGGCGTACCGCCACCAACATAGATGGTATGTTGTGAGAAGGGGACATTAAAAAGAGCTAAATCATGCACTAGCTCTTCTAAATAAGGTTTAACCCAATTTTTTTGATAAATAAACTTTGTGAAATCACAATAGTGACAAATCGCACCGCAAAAAGGAATATGAACGTATAAACCGTTATTCATCTTTTTTTGTAATATCAGTTTTTTTCATTTCTTCCAAGACTTTTTCATCGGTGATTGGTTCAAGGATTCGTTCAAGTTCTTGCTGGACAGCAATGTCTTCATTGACATGACCGCCTTTATCCTTCAGTCCAGGGATAAAGCGACGAAGTAAATAAGTGACGAGGGCGATAAGGCCGAAGAAAAGAAGTAAAAACAATAAAATCAATCCTGGGTTATCGATGACGGCTAAAGTTGGGATATACATAATTAGTTCCTATGCTTTCTTGTTTGGTGTATAAATAAATTTATTTTTGAATTTTTCTTTGCGGTAGTAACCACTATTCGCCAGATGATCCATACTCGTCCGGGCTGTTTCATACGCACAGCCGGTCACTTCTTTAAAGTCGTTAATGGTATAGTATTTTCCCATCGTGCAATGTCTTGCGTAGAAGAATGATTCAGCTTTTGATAAACTCGGATCACTTTCACGAAGATGACGTTCTAAGCGTAAGATGTCATTTTCACTGAGTTGTGGTGGTAAATCACTAATCCCAAGATTTGCCTCTTGGGGGCTAACCCTCACCACTGTTTCCTCTTTAGGAAGAATGATGGCGCCTTCTTTTGGAACGTAGACCGGAATAGGTTTAGCAGCCTTTTTTTCTTCCGCAAGTGCATGGGAGAATAGGTCAGTTGGGGAAGGTTCTTCTAAGACAACTTCTTCAACGGGATCTTCGACATGTTTTTCCGCTTCGATTTCATGGGTTAAGACTTGATTAACATGACCTTCGACTGCCTCGAGTGATTCATTCAGGATATTAATGAGCAGATCAATGAAATAGGTAAGGTCACTACTTTTCTTCACTTCATTAAAGATTTCATCACGATTTTCTTTAAAGCGCTCTAATAATAACTCAAAATTAATAAAGGGTGCAAGGAAAGCGAGTTCACGTTGAGCCAAAAAGGACTTAGCGAGTAGAATCGCAATAATTTCACTATGAGTTTCAAAAGGTTTAATATAGTCTAAATAAAAGATAATAACAGCACTTAAAACAATGGTGGGTAACTCACTCTCATTCACAAATTTAATTAAATCTCCGACCATATCGGTGATTTGATTCGTGGGTACATGTTGGTGGATATAATTGATTAACGCAATTTGGCGGCTCGTTTTGTTTTCAGTCGTGCGGTAAATATAATTATTGAGCGGTGGTGCATTAAATAAACGTCCAATTTCAGCGATGATTTTTTCATCGAAAGAAAGCCACTGCGACGTCACAACAAGTTCAAGCCCACGGTAGTAATCATTTAAAAACATTTCCCGCGGTGTTAATACACTAATGCTATTATTGATTAGTTGGGAAACAATAGCTTCATTAAAAGTAATACCATAACTATTTGCCACGGTCTTCAAAATATCTTTATTTAATAAGGTTTTTAGTTGGTTATCATAATGGGGACTAAGACTTAATTCATTGATTTTAGTCTGAATTCTTGTCATCCGACGATCAAGTTGATTCATACGATCACTAATTTTGGGTGTTAAGACTACTTTTAAACGGTTACGTTCAACGGTGCGAAGTGAAAGTGTCGACATAAAAGCATTGCGATATTGAAGGACTTCTTTCCAAATATCATCGATTAAAGTGGTGCCGAGGGTTCGACTTACCTGATTCATCGTTAAATAACGATCATTACTAAAGCGTTCACCTTGATTTATACTCATAATCGTCTCCCCTTGTGTTTACCCTATTGTACTATATTAAGAGAATAAAAACTATATCTCTACTAATTAATTACTAATTATCGTCTTCAATACTTAAAACACTCATGAAGGCTTCCTGTGGAATCTCCACTGAACCGACAAGTTTCATCCGTTTCTTACCTTCTTTTTGCTTATCAAGCAGTTTCCGTTTACGGGAAATATCACCGCCATAGCACTTCGCTAAGACGTCTTTTCTAACGGCTTTAATGTCAGTCCGGGCAATCACTTTATTGTTGATTGCGGCTTGAATTGGGACTTCAAATTGTTGGCGCGGAATAATTTCTTTTAAGGCGCGGCAAATCGCTTCGCCCCGCTTATAGGCATTCGGGCGATAGACAATAATACTGAGCGCATCAACAACTTGCGCGTTCAATAAAATATCCATTTTAACGAGATTACTCGCCTTATAATCACTTAAAGTGTAATCAAGGGTCGCATACCCTTTTGAATAGCTTTTTAATTTATCAAAAAAATTATAAATGACTTCGGATAGCGGGATTTCATAAATGATTTCCATTCGAGTATCATCTAGATAAGTAAGATCCTTATAAATACCTCGCCGATCTTGGCATAAATCCATAATTGGACCCACATATTCTTTCGGTGTCATAATCCGTGCAATGACGTAGGGTTCTTCAATCCGATCAATCAGCGTCACATTAGGCAATTTTGAGGGGTTGTCAACCGTCACTTTCTTTTTATCATGTAAATAAACTTCATAGATAACGCTTGGGGCCGTTAAAATCAAATCAATGCCATATTCACGCTCAAGTCGTTCTTGAATGACATCCATGTGGAGTAAACCTAAAAAGCCACAACGGAATCCAAAGCCAAGGGCCATACTTGTTTCCGGTTCATATTTTAACGCTGCATCATTAAGCGAAAGCCGTTCGAGCGCTTCTTTAAGCTCGGCGTATTTTTTTGAGTCAGTCGGGTAAAGGCCACAATAAACCATGGGGGTAATTTCACGATAACCAGGGAGCGCTTCTTTGGCTCTATTTTTAGCGAGTGTAACTGTGTCACCCGTACTAATATCTTTAATATCTTTAATTTGGGCAGCTAGATAACCGACTTCACCAGCCCGGAGAATGTCGCGTTTAGCTTCTTGTGGGGTTCTAATACCGAGTTCGGTAACGTAATAACGTTTGCCAGTTGCCATCATTAAAATTTCATCGCCAACCCGCACTTCTCCTTCTTTAATCCGCATCATAATCACGACGCCACGGTAGGCATCATAATAGCTATCAAAAATAAGCGCTTTTAGGGGCGCACTGCGGTCACCAATAGGGGCCGGCACATGGCGGACAACTGCTTCGAGAACTGCTTCAATATTAAAGCCTGTTTTGGCACTGATGCCGATTACTTTTTCGCCACCTAGACCAATGCGACGTTTAATTTCTTCCGTCACTTCTTCAAGGCGGGCACTCGGTAAATCAATTTTGTTGATCACAGGGATAATTTCAAGGTCGTTATCAACTGCAAGATAGACGTTCGCAAGGGTTTGCGCCTCAACCCCTTGGGTTGCATCAACGACTAAAATAGCCCCTTCACAAGCGGCGAGAGAACGGCTGACTTCATAGGTAAAATCAACGTGTCCCGGAGTATCGATTAAGTTGAGTTGGTATGTAATCCCATCTTTTGCTAAATAGTTCAAGGCCACGGCATTTAATTTAATGGTAATCCCGCGTTCTCGTTCCAATTCTAAAGAATCAAGCACTTGGGCTTTCATTTCCCGTTTAGCAAGTGTCCCGGTATGTTCAATTAAGCGATCAGCCAAAGTACTTTTACCGTGGTCAATGTGGGCAATAATTGAGAAGTTGCGAATAAGTTTTGGATCGTAATTCATGTTGTGTGTCCTATGCTAGAGCATTATACCAACTTTTAAGGTTTTTTTCGAGAATTCGAATATCTGTTATTGATATATTATCAATACAGGTCTTAATCATAAAAAAATTGAGAGATTTGTTCACTAATTTGATGGGCATGTCGAACGCTTGTTAAGATGCCGTGGTAAGTTTCTAAGTGTTCGCGATATGGTTGATAATTATAGCGCTTATCCATGAGTAAGATAAAGCCTTTATCCGTCTCAGTGCGAATCACCCGTCCCATGGTTTGGAGAATTTTATTTAAGGCCGGATAAACAAAGGCATACATCATGCCTTCATCAGTTGTTTTATCAAAATATTCTTCTTCTAATTTCTTTTCAAAAGACGGGGGCGGATAACCGACTCCGAGAATAATGACACCACTTAATCGATCACTGACGAGGTCGACTCCTTCACTAAATGATCCGCCTAATACAGCAAGACCAATTTTAGTCGTTTGCGGATTCAATGAAAACTCTTCAAGAAAGCGATCTTTTTCTCCATCGGTCATTTGTTGCGACTGGGCAACGATATCATGACCCGTTTTACCGCGTAATTTGATCGAAAGCGCGTCTAAGTAAGAAAAGCTTGGCGCATACACAAGATAATTACCAACGCGAACATTAATAGCGGCAAGAATCTTGTCAGCAACTTCTCCAATTGTTTCATCCCGATCTTTAAAATAAAGCGATACTGTTGGATCGACTAGAATAAGCAATTGTTCTCTCTTAAAGGGGTTGGGAATATGGCTAATGTCCCCCTTCATCCCAAGCATCGTCTTAAAATAGGGCTCTGGGGCAAGTGTGGCACTAAAGAAAATCGTATGATCAACCCCTTTTAGACTTGCATTTATAAATTTCGCAGGGTTTAAACACTTAATATTAAACTTTGGGAAAAACCTCTTGTCCTGATCAATCTCGGTGAAAATAACAAAGTTATCATCAACCATTTGTAAGATTTTCAAAAACTTATTGACCGCAAAAAAGAAATCGGCAAATGATTCAATCAGTGCATTTCCTTGTTCTTGCATATACGGACTGCCAATTGTAATGAATTTCTCTAAAAGTGATAAAAGGGCACCGGGAAATTCCTGAATGGTTTCATAAGGCGCTATCATATCAACACTATATTCAATAAGCACCTTCACAATCTTATTGATGATGGCCCGAATTTCCTTGTGCGGCGGCCCTTTCATCAGTTTCCGAAAGGTATAGAACGCTGAAAAATCTAGGGTTAAAGAATAATTATCCATGACCCGGCGCGATAAATTATGGGCTTCGTCAACAAGGACAAGATATTCCCCTTGTTTTTGATCAAAAAACCTTCTTAAATAGACAAAAGGATCAAAAAGATAATTATAATCGCCAATGATCACATCACTAAGTAAACTTAAATCTAATTGAAATTCAAATGGACACACTTCATGTTTAGTGGCCACATCCACCATTAGACTTGGCGTGTATTGATCGTGATTGGTATAGATGTCAAAGAGGGCATTTTTAACTTTGCCATAATAATTTTTCGCAAACGGGCATTCATCAGGGTTGCAAGCAATTTTATCGTTAATACACATCTTTTCTTTAGCGCTCAAATTAATGCTTTTTAAGTTTGCTGAACGCGCAATAATCCGAAGGGCATTTTCCGCTTGCGCTTTTCCACTTCCTTTTGCGGTCAAATAAAATATCTTCATTTTTGGTTTTTCCGCCAAACGTTTCAGTGCAGGAAATAAAACCGCCATGGTTTTGCCACTGCCGGTTGGCGCATTAAAGTAGAGTTCGCTACTTTCTTTAAGTCCTTCTGTCACTTCATCCATCATCATATTTTGACTTGGACGAATATCATTAAACGGGAAAACTAAGGCTTTTAGGGCCTCTGTCCGCGAAGTTTCGTATTCTTCAATGCGATTAAAAAAACTAAAGTAAATGCCAAAATAAGAACGAATGGCGATTTCAAGTTCTTCTTTAGAAAACTGATATCGTTTCAGCATCTTACGTTCATCAATTTGACTAATATAGGTTAGTTGAATGTGAATTGTCTCCAAATTTTGTTTATAGGCAAACATCAAGGCATAACATTGTGCTTGGCCAAGATGCCACAATTCATGTTGTTCAAAAAATTGATCTAAATCGGTGTTTGTTGTTTTTATTTCTTCAATGACGACTTCGTCATCATTCAGAATAATACCGTCGACCCGGCCTTGAAGGACCACTACGTGTCGATGATAGAGAAAAGTGTGTTCTAGATATTGCTCCGCTAAATAGCGCTTGTTTTGTTTTGCTTGATAATAAGCATGCAATTGAGAACCTCGAGTCATCGTCTCAATATTAAAAACACGGGTATCAATGTCCCCTGACCTTAAGGCAAAATCAACTAAACCGTGAACACTTAAAATGATCTTACTCATCGAGCGTCCTGGTTTTTAAGATAACTGGTAATTTATGTTTATCACCGTTGATAAAACTCCGAGCGTCAACGCGATTTTTCCCACTTTTTTGAAGAAAATTCAACTTAATTTGGCCATCCTTAAGCTGTAACACTAAAAAGTGACCATCAATAAAGAGTTCACCTAGGGGTCTTACCATGAGATTATTATAAACTTCGGCTTCATATAGTTTAAGGCTCGTTTCCTCATACCTTAAATTGACACCAATATCTGGAGCAAACGCACGTATTTTGCCAAGTATCGTTGCCATAGACTCTGTTTCTAAAGAAATATTTTCATTATTCGGTTTCAAGATGGGGGCGTAGGTTACACGACTTTCATCTTGTTTAACCCCGGGGTTAAGACCATTCACAACCGAGAGAAGGTGGTTTAAAATAAGTTTTTTACTTGCCTCAACCATCTTTTCACTCACGGTTTTAAAATTATCTTGCGATGTTAATGGAAACTTCTCGATTGCAAAGACCCGTCCTGCATCCATGGCTTCAACCATTTCCATCAAACTAACTCCGGTTTCCTTTTCATTATTAATGAGTGCCATTTGGATTGGTGAGGCTCCGCGATAAGCCGGTAAAATAGAACCGTGGAAATTAAGACAACCGAAGCGCGGGGCTTCTAAAACAGCCTTAGGAACAATTTGGCCATAGGCGAACGTAAGAATTAAATCTGGCGCTTTACTAACGATGAAATCATAATCGTTTCGAATGCGAATAGGGGTAAAGACATGTAGGTTATATTTTAATGCCACTTCTTTGACGGGGCTTGGTGTTAATATCTTTTTTCGGCCAATGAAAGCGTCAGCTTTAGAAACGACACCAATGATATTAAATCCCTCCAAAATAAGCCATTCAAGCAAGTTTGCACTGAAGTTAGGGGTCCCCATATAAAGGATTTTTAATGTTTTAATATTATTCATATTACAATTATAAACTAAAACGTTTCCGAACCGGTTTAGGAGCATAAATCAACCAGAAAAAAACGGTGTAAAATTGTTGAACATTAGTTGCTAATTTAAGTGTGAAACTATATAATAGTAAAGATTAAGTTGAAAGAGGTGAATTATGCCAAATATCAAATCACAAATTAAACGCGTGAAGACAAATGACAAAGCAAGAAATCGTAACGCTCACTTTAAAACTATGGTTCGGACCCAAATCAAAAAAGTCCGTCTCGCCATTGAAGCTAAAGATGTTGCCCTTGCTCAAGCAGAATACCGCAAAGCTGTATCCCTTTTAGATAAAGCCGTCCAACGCGGAGTCTTACACCAAAATAAAGCCGGTCGCCATAAAAGCGATCTTGCCTGTGATATTAACGCTCTTGCAGTTTAATAGTTAAGTAGAAACATTTCAAAACCATAGAAGCGGTCAATTTGACCGCTTTTTATTTCATGGTCGAGCTTTGAGAGGGCAACAAGAATTTCAAAAATTTGTGTGAGACTTGTTCTTCTCCGTAAATCCATGGCGAGTTTAACGCGATATGGATGGATATTTAAACGAGAGGCGACTTCATCATTGGTTAGCCCCATCTCGTGGTAAATATAGATTTGGGCGTATACTCGAAATTGATTTCCAACTTGGGCAATAAATGCAACTGGTTCTTGATTTTGAATTCTAAAATCTTGCCAAATCCGTAAGGTCTTTTCTTTGTCACCAGCGATAAAAGCATTGACAAGCGCAAAACTGTTTTCTTCAAGCAAAGGCGTTACAAGTTCTTCAACTAATGCAAGTGTTACCCGTTCACCGTAAATCGATAACTTTTCAGCTTCCTGCAAAAAAGCCCCAAGGCTCGTCACCCGGCTAATAAGTTCGGAAACGGCATCGCGGTCAATCCCAATATTTTGGCGGTCAAAGTAGGCATAAACAAATCGTTGCCAATCATTCTTATCAATATCTTTTTCAATTGTAATTTTGCCCCGATTTTCGATTAGTTTAAGGAGTTTATCTTTTTTATTTAGCTGCGAACTACGCGCAATAAAAATCATATGAACATCATCACTCAAATTCCCAACCATATCAATCAATTGATCAGGAATATCTTTGTTGACACTTTTTTCATTACTAGTTGTCAAAAAAGAAGCGTGATCTAAAATAAAGACTCTCTGATCCGTATCAAAAGAAAATGAATGGGCATCCTCGAGAATGTCACTAAACATTGTTTGTCGTAAATCATAGCGCACCAAGTTAAATGGATTTTGGACTTCCAAGATACTATCAACTAATTTTTTTATTGCCTTTTCGATCAAGGCATATTCATTTGCAGCGTAGAGGTATAACATAGTTATATATTACCATCTTTCGATGACAATTGTCCCTTCAATATCTGTTCGGCGCACTGCCACACCGTAGTGATTTAGGGTATTTAAAACAGTCGGGTGAGGATGGCCATAACGATTATTGTAACCACAACTGATAATCGCTGTTTGTGGCATGTAATGCGCGATAAAATGATCACTCGTACTTGAATTAGAGCCATGATGGCCTATTTTTACATATTCAAAAATGAGATCGGGATAGTTACTTATTAATGCCGTTTCATTGGGGTGACCAGCGTCTCCCATCAAAAGAATCTGAAAACTTGGAAAAGTAATATAGATGATGAGCGAATTTAGATTAACATCATCATAACCGCCTGGATTTAAATTGTAAAAGGTGATGTTATTTAAAGTAAACGGCATAAATGCAGAACCCATGATTTTATTGCGTACCCTAAATCCACGATCAAGCGAGTCAACCCCACCACTATGATCAAAATCATCATGGGTGATAATTAATGTTTCAATAACGTAAATGCGGTTCTTCTTAAAATACGGGATCAGTATTTCGCGACTGACATCTCGTCCGTATAATCCGCCGGTGTCAATCAAAACATACCGTCCTCGTGCATTCACAAGAATAGCATCCCCTTGACCCACATTAATAAACGTAACACCATATTTAATACCATTTAATAGCGGCATGTTGTTGAGCAAAATAATAGCTGTGAAAAATAACATGCTTTTTGTTTTTAAAGGCTTTATTCCGTAAAGATTGGCGTAAAAGAATATAAAAGAGATGCCCATTAGTACAACCCCTACATAAATAGAGAGAGCCGCCATTCGTAGTTGAAGATCAATTTTTGTACTAAACTCTAAGATACGATAAATTAAAAATAGTAAATTCATCCCCATCCGTTGCATCGGAATAATCACCAACGTTATATGATAAATAAGAAACCAAATGGCAACGAGCGGTGTGAGAATAAGAGGAAGAATTAAACTTATTAAACTGAACGTGCTTTGCGTCAATAATTGATAAGGAATAATCACTATCCATAAGATAAAAACCCCTTTAATTTTGCCACGAAATCCACCCGTAACTGGGGTTAGCGTATATGCAAAAATGAGAAAATAAGATAAATAAAAACTGGGAGACAATACTAAATACGGGTTAATGAACAAGAAAAGTGATGCCGCAATCACATTAAGTTCTAAGTAGTTAAAATGATGCTTAAGATAACGCGTATTAATATGGCGTAAGATACCCGTCACAAAAATACGGTAAAACGCAAACTTTGTGACGTCCAGAATATAGAGCAGCAAAAGCGATAAATAACTGATGCGTTCACTCGTTTTATGATTAAAAAAGATCATGCACACCTTCTTAACAACCCGCCGAATGAAAGATAAGTGGACGCCGCTTAGCGTAATCATGAATAATAAATTACTTTCCGCAATGGTATTCAGGAGCAAATCTTTATAATCACGATTTTTAAATAACAAAAATGCTTTCAACCCAGTTAAAATTGCAGGATAATCAACGTTAATTTTGAGTGATTCGAGCAATCGTAATGGTGACAAAATAAGGACATTAATACTCACGTTTGTAAGGGCGTAAGCGATGCCTTTATCTTTGAGATATTGGCCATAGTTAAAGTCCCCCTCAAGAAACGGGAAAAAATATGGTTCCTTTGCCCCATTCAAAAAAATGATATCACCCACTTTGTAATGATGCCCCGGTAGTGAAAGATAGAACTTTGAAAAAATCGTTTTCACAATAATAAAATTCGCGCCACTATCGATCACTAGACTAATCCCTCTCGTAAAAGGGAGAGCGCTAAAGCTTTTGCTAATAAATATCAATATTAAACCTAGAGCAAATGCCCCAAAGAATAATATCTTCTTTGCACTTCTTCTTTGTAACCAAAAAAAACCAAAAAAGATGAGTAGATAAATGGGATTAAACGCCGTCAGCAGTCCACTAACAAACGAGAGGAAATAAGCAAATAAAATCATCGTAAAATGACATAGTTTTTAATTGATTCAAACGTGCTTTTTCCGATTCCACGCACTTTTTGTAACGCTTCAAGATACGTAAATTCTCCATTTTCCGTCCGATAAGCAATGATATCAGTCGCAATTTGCGACCCGATTCCTTTAATTTTCATCAGTTCTTCTTTTGAACCAGTGTTAACATTATATTTTTCAAGCGCTTGTTCACCGCAATAATCATTTAAATCATTAATCGGCGCAATGTAGTAACTCACGCCTTTTACCAAACTTGTTTCTTCAATAAAAGCCCGGGAATCAGCGTTACTGGTCGTCCCACCAGCCGCGAGTAAAAGGTCTCCAATGGTATCCTCTTTTTTCATGACATATGAACCTGGTTTAACAACTTGACCCGTAATGGTCATCGTCATAAAACTATCATCGACAATTTGAATCGATGAGCCTGAGTTGGCCATTGGGCCAATATTATTATTAATAACCGAAAACGCAAAAATAACAATCACAGTAGCAATCACGACACCAATCATAAGTTTTAACATAAAAAGCCTCCTATTAATAAATATGGAGGCATTGTTAAACTTATTACAATTAAATAATTAGACGATTGGTTCAGTTGAAATATTTAAGATTTGAACTTCATATGGGTTTTGGGCTTTAACGACAACCCGGTCTCCAACTTTTCGACCTAAAATCGCTTCTGCGATCGGGGCATCAATGGAAATCGTGCCAGCTAATGGTTTCCCTTCAAATTGACCAAGGATACGGAATGAAAAGGTTTCATCATAGGTTGTATCATGGATTAAAACATAGTTTCCAACAGAAACGGTTTTGCTTGTTTTTGAGAATTCAACGACATTCTTGTTGGCAAGAATACGTTCAATTTCAATAATCCGACTTTCAATATTACCTTGTTTATTTCGGGCCGCATCATAGTCAGCGTTTTCACTTAAATCGCCATAACCACGGGCTTCTTCAATTTCTTGCAAGACAATCGGACGTTCAACATTAACTAAGTTTCTTAATTCTTGTTCTAAAGCTTCAACGCCTTCTTGCGTTAGTGTATATTTATCGATCATAATAAAGTCTCCTTTGTTCGATGCATGCGTATTATATCACAAACCAAGCCACTAACCAAATATTACGAAAAATGTTTAATTTCGGGTGATTAAGTAATTAATAGCGAGTGTTTTACTTATCTTCTAAATCAGACTCAAAGGTTGCGAAAACTTCCTCAACCTCAGCAATTTCTTCCTCGTCTTCAACATATTCAAGACTCCCATCATCGTAATAACGAGCATACATGACTTCCTCTTCATTGCCTTCTTCATGGAAAAAGACGTAGCGGGTGCCACGGGCTTCATTTTCATATGTAAATAAAATAACAAAGGTTGACTCAACCCCATCTTCATCTGTAATCGTAATTAATTCGTTTTCTTTCATTTTCCTTCGCTCCTTTGTGCTAGAAATGTTTCTAATATATATTTAGCGGCTACTTCATCAATTTTTGCGGCAATTTGTGAAGGCTTATAACCAAGGGCCCTTAGCTCTTCATAGGCGGCAATCGTTGTATAAGTCTCATTCACCAAGATCACGGGTGGGGCCCCATCCGCTAATAAGTCAAGGCGAAATCGTTCACTGGAACGGGCTCTTTCGCCAACGGTTCCATCCGTATTAAGGGGGTAACCGAGAATTATGGTTTCAATACTTTCCTTTGCACAAATCTCGAGGACACGTTCACGGGCTATTTTATAGTAATAGACTGGGAAATTAAAGTTTTCATAACTTACTGCCAGGGTCTGCTCACTATTCGTTATCGCAATGCCAAGGGTCTTCGTCCCTAAATCTAAGCCTAATAATTTACCCATTGATTTCCTTTGTTAGGATGGTCGTGATATCTTCTATTTGAACGATGTTTTTTAAAACACCACTTGCAAAATCAGGACGGCCACCACCCGAACCACCGTAAACCGCTGTGAGTGATTTCATTAATTTATTGGCATTTAATGTCGTGGTTAATTCTTTATGCAAACTAATAAGAATCGCTAACGAATCATTCATCTGACTTAATAAGATGACAGCCGCTTTTTGATCATCACCGCGAATTTTATCTGCAATAATGCCTAAATCTTCACGAGTCTTATCGTTAAATGACGCCGTATAAAGGTGAATATGATTTATTTTGTGGGCCGGTAATTGGACCGCAATGGCATGGAGATCTTCTTGATGCCGTTTTGCCATTTTGGCATTTACATCTTCATATTTTGCTTGGAGATGACGAACGGCAGGTAAGACATCGCGCACATCCTTTAAGGCTAATACATCGGCCATTAACTGAATAGTTACTTGTGACTCTTTTAAATAGTCATAAGCAGCTAACCCGGATAAAGCGGTGATGCGACGGACACCACTGGCGACGCTTCCTTCACTGACAATGACAAAGGCGCCAATCTCACGGCTATTCATGACGTGGGTACCACCACATAATTCGATCGATACGTCGCCAAGGATAACAACCCGAACTAAGTCGCCATATTTCTCCATAAATAACGCTTTAGCCCCTAGTTTTTTCGCTTCTTCAACACTCATGAACTTAATGGTTAAAGGGATTGCCTCATTAATATATTGATTCACCTTTTTTTCAATCGTCGCTAGTTCATCTTTACTGATACGACTATTGTAGTTAAAGTCAAATCGTAAGTAATCATCACCGACATAGCTGCCTGCTTGTCCAACTTCCGGACCAAGCACATCGTTTAAGGCCCGATGGAGAAAATGGGTGGCGCTATGGTTAGCCGTAATTGCCAGCCGACTTGACGTATTTATATCAAGTGTCACTTCGTCTCCAATCGCAATCTTCCCATATTCGATGACCAAATGATGTAAGTGTTGCCCATGGGGCGCTTTACTCATTTGTTTGACACTCGCACGCATCTCTGTTGAAGAGACAAAACCAGCATCACTGACTTGGCCGCCACTCTCACTATAAAACGGCGTCATATCAAAGATGGCACTGACTTCATTTTCACTCTCACTCACTTCAACTCCATCTTTAAAAAGACCGATGACTTTAGCGTTTATGCTATATTCATTTTCAATAAATGTTGATTTTTGTGTAAAGCGTAACAAACTTTCACTTTGCATTGCCATACTATTCATATTTTTCCGGGCATTACGTGCTTTTTCTCGTTGTGCTTCAAGATGTTTTTCAAATGCGGCATTGTCGACTTTCGCACCAACTTCGGACGCGACTTCAATCGTAATTTCAAGCGGGAAGCCATAAGTATCATAGAGTTTAAAAGCGAGTTCGCCACTGACTTCATTTGTTGTTTGTAAGGCAGACCGTAATAATTCTTCGCCATGGGTAAGGGTATTTAAAAACCGTTCTTCTTCAGCTTTAATTTGTTTTGTAACATTTGTTTCACGCTTTAATAAATCAGGATAAAAATCTTTCATAATCGTAATAACAGTTGGGACTAATCGATAAAGAAATGGACCATTCATTCCTAATTTTTTACCGTAGCGGACAGCCCGTCGTAATACACGACGTAAGACATACCCACGACCCTCATTCGCAAAACTTGCCCCATCCGTTAAGGCAAACGTCGTCGTCCGAATGTGGTCCGCAATCACACGGAAAGCAACTTTATTTGTCGCATATTGGTGCCCGGTCATTTCGGCAATATCATGAATTATGGGCAAGAATAAATCGGTTTCAAAATTGCTAAGTGCTCCTTGCATAACACTCGCAATCCTTTCAAGTCCAGCACCAGTATCGATGTTTTTACTTGGTAATTCTTTATAGTTTTCGCGTTTTTCGCCCGCTTTAGCGTTATATTGGCTAAAAACAATATTCCAAATTTCTAAGAAGCGATCATTATCGATATCATCACTTAATAAGTTTGGTCCCAGTTTATGGGGGTCGAGTTCCTCACCTAAATCAAAGAAGATTTCGGTATTTGGACCACAAGGTCCTTCGCCAATTTCCCAAAAGTTACTTGCGTTTGGAATGACATGATCTTGCGGGACCCCACAGCTAATCCAAAGGGAACGCGTTTCAAGGTCACTTGGATGATAGGTGAAATAGAGTTTCTCAATTGGTAATCCGAGCCATTTTTGATTCGTTAAGAATTCATAGCCCCATAGAATCGCCTCTTTGCGGAAATAGTCGCCAATAGAAAAGTTGCCAAGCATTTCAAAAAAGGTATGATGACGATTCGTTTTCCCGACATTTTCAATATCGTTTGTCCGAATGCTTTTTTGAACGTTTACTAGCCGGCGATCACTGCTGACTTTGCTGCCATCAAAATATTGTTTAAGGGCGGCCACCCCACTATTAATCCAAAGTAAAGTTTTGTCATTAAGCGGCACTAAACTCGCCCCATCAATGACTTTATGGTTTTTCTCTTTAAAAAAAGATAGCCACAACATGCGTATTTCGTTACTTGATAAGTTTTTCATATGCTTCTCCTATATAAAACTTTTACAAGGAACGACAAGCGCCGCGGTACCATCCTCGATTCATCTTTATGATGCACTCAATTTCATTCGTAACGTGAATAATCCGGCGGTGATTAGTCGCTCGAAGGAAGTGGCCCATTTATCGCTGTTGTGTTACTTTCACTCTTTAACACTCGCTAAGGTTGATAAACTTCTTTTCCTTATTGATTTCAATCTATTATAACATAAGTTAATTGTTAATTAATCTTGTTATTTTTAAAATAAAGATCGGCAATTATTGCCCCACCTAGACAAATATCATCAAGATAAAAGACTGCTGCTTGTCCAGGGGTAATCGCAAGGTAAGGGGTTGGGAAAACAAGATATGCACCCTGTTCATTACGATAAAAAGTCGCTTTTTGATCCGCTTGACGGTAACGAAACTTAACATTAATGGTTGTCCCATTTTCAATTTCGCCATTAATGAAATTGATGTCTGTTAATGTAATTTTATCACTAAGTAAATGGGCGTCATGGTCATCGTTTGCAACATATAAAATATTCTTAACAACATCTTTTTTACAAACATACCACCGTTTATTTTCGTCGTAATCTTTGAGCCCACCAATGCCTAATCCGCGCCGTTGGCCGAGGGTGTAATAATAGACACCACTATGAAAACCAATCGTTTTTCCATTGTTAATATCAACAATAACGCCTTGTTGCGCGGGAATATAATTTTTTAAGAAATCACGAAATTGACGCTCACCAATAAAACAAATTCCCGTGCTATCTTTTTTAGTGGCCGGCGCTAAATGTAACGCCTTGGCAATGGCACGCACTTCCGTTTTGGTGATATCACCAAGGGGGAACAAAGTACTTTCGAGTTGGGTTTTCGAGAGTTGACTCAAGAAATAGGTCTGATCTTTGTCTTGGTCAAGACTCTTAGCTAAAAAAACCTCATCTCCTTTGACAATCTTTTTGGCGTAATGGCCCGTTGCAATGTAATCAAAACCAAGTTTTTTCGCCCAATTCAAAAACGCATCAAATTTAATATATTTATTACAAAAAATATCGGGATTTGGGGTCCGTCCTTTTTCATATTCAGCAAGAAAATACATGAAAACATCATCCCAATATTCCTTAATAAAGTCGACACGATGTAACGTAACGCCGAGTTTATTAGCGACTTTTAAGGCATCATCATAATCAACTTCTTGGGGACAAGCAGGATCTAAAAGTGTGGGATTACCACTAAAATCATTGTTGGCGATCGCATCCCAGTTGCGCATAAAACCGGCATGAACATCATAGCCTTCTTTTTGCAAGAGCGCGAGCGCGACTGCACTATCGACCCCACCACTGAGACCGACCATTACTTTTATTTTGCTTTTATCGTTATTCATCTGACTCCAATAAATACGTTGCCGGGCCAACGTTTGTAAAGTTAATATCCATCATTTCTCCAAAGACACCGGTTTTCACCTTAAGCGACTGACTTAAGGCCTTGTTAAATATATCATAAAGTTCGCGACTTTGCGCCCCGGGAAGCACTCTTGTAAAAGAAGGACGCCGACCCTTGAAATCACCGTAAAGTGTAAATTGACTGACACTGAGGATTTCGCCGCCTACCGCCATAATATCAAGGTTTGTTTTTCCTTCGAAATCCGGGAAAACGCGCATTTTCATGACCTTATCTGCCATTTTTTCAGCCGTTTCAGCCGAATCACCAAAGGTGAATGAGACTAAAAGAAAAAGTCCATAGTGAATTTCACTATAAACTTTTTGGTTTATCGTTAAGGTTGCATTACGAACAATTTGTGCAACAACACGCATTATTTAATATAATCGTGAATAATCGGTGGGACAGTGAACTTTGTCTTACTATAGCTGAATGCATCATGAACATCCACTAAAATTGGATGACTGACTGCATCTTCTTTATTCGTATAGACAAGCGCTAATCGATCACCTATTTTCACTTCATCTCCTACTTTTTTGTTTAACACGATCCCTGCTGACATATCAATAATGTCATCATAGGTTTCACGACCGCCGCCGAGTTTCATGCTAGCAATACCAATCGCAAGGGAATCAATATGGGAAACAAATCCCTCACTCGTGGCTTTCACTTCAAAAATATGTTTACTTACTTCAAACTTTTCGGGATGGGTAATGTAACTTGCGTCACCACCTTGCGCTTTAATCATTTCGACAAGCTTTTGAAGGGCTTCGCCAGATTTAATTTTTGCTTCAAGCGCTGGGTAGGCATCTTTGGCGTCTTTCACCGCACCGGCTTGTTCAAGCATAATGGCACTGGCTTCCATACATAAAGTAGTTAAATCTTTTGGTCCTTCACCTTTTAAGGTTGCAATCGCTTCTTTTACTTCGAGCGCATTACCAACGGCCAATCCAAGGGGTTGATCCATATCAGTTAAAATCGCCCGTGTATCACGGTTCAAACTTTTACCAATATCGACCATTGCTCGTGCTAAGGCTTGTGCGTCTTCTAAGGTCTTCATGAAAGCCCCACTACCAAATTTGACATCAAGTAAAATCGTGTCACTGCCCGATGCAAGTTTTTTCGACATAATTGAACTTGCAATGAGCGGAATCGATTCAACCGTACCGGTCACGTCACGTAAGGCATATAGTTTTTTGTCCGCGGGCACTAAATGGCCACTTTGACCAATAATGGCACAGCCAATATCATTCACCTGTTTAATAAAAGCTTCACGCTCAATTTCAATTTTGGTGCCGGGAATCGCTTCAAGTTTATCAAGTGTACCACCGGTATGTCCTAATCCGCGACCACTCATTTTAGCGACTTTAACGCCAAAACTTGCGACAAGTGGTCCTAGAACAAGACTAGTTTTATCACCGACACCGCCGGTACTATGTTTATCAACTTTAACACCTTCAATGGCACTTAAATCAATAATGTCTCCACTTTTCATCATCCCTAACGTAAGGGCTGCCGTTTCTTCTTTGGTCATTCCTTTTAAAACAACCGCCATTAAAAAACTACTAATTTGATAATCAGGAATTGATTTGCTCGCAACTCCTTCGACAAAAAAGGCAATTTCCTCATTCGTTAAGGCAAAACCGTCTCTTTTTTTAACAATAATATCATACATCCGCATAATCAAATCTCCTTTTTGTTCACTTATTTTACCATAGGTAAAGATCATTTATCTAAATAATATCGAAACCGAACTGAAAAGGCAATCCAAAGCAGGATTGCCCCATCTTAATAACCCTTATTCGTTGGGTTAGTCTGTGTGGGTTGGTGGCGTTATGAGCTTTCGACCATAACGATTCAGTTTTTGCGTATTATAGTATTCCGCCTTTAGCATCTCGGCCATCCGATTACTTTCATTAAGGATATGCTCGGCGATTTCACTGGTTGTACCGGTAGGTAAAACTGGATCTAAATACGCAAGCACCACTTTATATCGTTTAGCCCTTGTCTTAGGATTGAGGATCACTTGATTGCCCCATAAAACGAATGGAACAATCGTCGTTTGGGCTTGGACTGGCGCCTTAAAGGCTCCCGCTTTATATTCAAGTAGCGGGGTGTGATAATCCTTTTTCCGCGTACCTTCAGGGAAAATCAACCAACTCGTTTCTTTTTTAGCGAGTGATTCACGCATTTGTTGCATGACTTTAATTTCTTGCTTGAGATTATCGCGTTCAATCAGGGCGCCACCAACGATTTTAAACATCGTTGAGGCAAATGGCATCTTGCGGGTTTCGATTTTTGAAATATAGTAAACCGGAACCGGTAAATATGCTAAGGTCACAACGGCGTCCATGAGTGAGGTATGATTACCAACAAAATAATAGACTTCGTCAGTCTTTAAAAGCGGGGCGTTACGAATCTCAACATCAACTTTTAAGCGCTTTAATAATTTTAAAGCAACCTGACGGCCCCGTTCAAAACGCGCTTGTTGGCTATAACGTTCGGGGTGTTTCGCCCAGCGCCGCATCCACGTAAAATAATTCCATACAATCGGAATTCCAGCTTTAATTAACCAACCCACATATTTAAACATTATTAAAAACTCCGAAATAGTTCTGCAATGACAAATACGTCACCATTTTGCTCTTCAAGGCGACCTTTGATGGATACCATTGTATCCTCACGAAGACGTTGTAAAACTCCAGAAATATCTGACCATAGTTTGACTTTAAACCGGTCATATTCAACCTTTGATTGGTCATCTCCATGGTGCTTGACTTTTTCTACTAAGACATAGCGGTAATCACCTTCAACAGGTCCTAGTTTACCGACTATAAATATAGCTGTTAACATCGATCCACATCTCCTTTCATGTTATTTTGGACCCGGATCGCCTAGGCGTAAGCCAAGTACAATTACACTATAGGGAGCGACCATCACGCGCTCAATATATTCACTAGAACGTGCGGCAATGTAACCTGCACGATTTAAAACTATTTTTAATGGTGTCTCTAAATCAATAAACATCGGCTCATTCGTCGGATTAACAAAGACTTTGAAATAACTATAAGGCGCTAAATCATGGTCGGGGTTATATTCAATTGCACATGCACCATTACTATAATCAATAAACTTTACGCGTTCCTTAATCACTTTTGGATCGGTTTCGTGAAGGAAAAGACATTCTTTTCTTAAGGCTGTTAACGCTTTAAAATAAGAGACCATATCACTTCGCTTATACGCTAAGGTGTAAGGAAATTGATTGATTTTATCACTCGATTTATACGAGTTTCCATCCCCATATTTAGAAGCGCCAATTTCTTGGCCGCGGTGGAAGAAAGGAACACCAAACGAGAGCATCACAATCGTATTTAAACTTAACAGTCGAGAGAGGTGCGTTTCCATACTTTCTTGCGGATTACTCACCGCCATCTTATCAATAATGACACCGTTATCATGACATTCAACATAGTTGATACTTTGGCTAGCGGTTGGGTATCGTGGTGTGAAAGTCGAATTAAGGACACTACCTGTATAAGCAAAATAAAATCCTTCGCGATAATTGGTCGCCCCTAGTAAGTAACCGCGTTCATGAAGATGTTCAGGAAAACTTGCCCCTTTATTAATCTCGCGGAAGGCATCATTAAAGAAACCGATTTTTTTCAATTTAAAAGCATTACCGTGATGGGCGAGTTCCTCTTTTGGAACCGTTGTCGCCATTTCCCAGCCTTCGCCATAAATCATAAAATCTTGTTTGATTGCCAATGTTTTTTGATAGATTTCTTCCATCGTTTGATTATCAATGAGTCCCATTAAATCAAAACGGAAGCCGTCCACTCCAAGTTCATTGACATAATATAGACACGCATCAACGACCAAGCGACGCACCATGGGCCGTTCAGTCGCAAAATCATTACCGACCCCACTACCATTACTAATGACCCCTTCACTTGTTTTGCGGAAGTAATAATTAGGGACAATTTTTTCAAAAACACTCGTTTCATGATCATAAACGTGGTTAAAAACGACATCCATCACAATACGAATACCTTGCTCATGATATCGAGCGACCATTTTTTTGAAATCAAGGAGACGGTTATATGGGTCAATAGGATCACGGGCATAACTTCCTTCTAGCACAAAATATTGTTGCGGATCATATCCCCAGTTGTAGCTTTGCCATTTTTTGGTTTCATCGACGGTTTTAAAATCATATACGGGTAAAAGTTGAAGATGGGTAATCCCAAGTCCTTTTAAGTAATCAAATCCCGCAGGATATAGACCCTTAACTTGACGGCCTTCTTCAAGCATCCCCGCAAAAGTCGCTCGATACTCAATATCTGTCCGTTCATCAACCGTTTGGTCACGAACACTTGTTTCATAAATGATTGCATCCGTCGCACGGGTATGGGGCGGTAGATATTGCTCGCCCATGGCCATCTTTGTTTTTTCAAGATTAATCACATAACTAAATTGCCCATTCGGACCACTACTTTTTGCATAGGGATCGGTGACTTCCTCTTCAACCCCATTATTAAGGACTAAATAGGTATAACGGAGACCGTCATGATCGCCTTCAAGCGTATACTCATAAACACCGCGTTCACCGCGTTTTAATTTACGATATAAAAAGTTTTTATTGTTTGGGAGAAAATATTTTAAAATGACACGGCTCGCTAACGGTGCCCAAAGTCTAAAAGTAGTCGCCGCTTGGGTGTAAATCGGGCCCAGCTCCCCGTCATAATAATAATCTTTATCAAAATTTGGAAAAGTGGTGGCTTCACTCACATTTAAAGGCACTTGCCCAAAGTTTTGTAAATAAATTTTATAATTTTGCCCGAGAATAAAAGGTTGTTCCAAAGTAAGTTCGTAGATGGTTACTTTATACTGTTGCGTTTTATTAATCCCTATAAGAGGAATTAATTTATCATTATCGTCAAAAATTGTCACTTTTGATTGTTCATAATGATATTTATCACTATAAAGCACAACCCGAATGACGCGTGAGCTTACAAGATGTGCGCTAAATTGTCCAAATGCCATATTATTCTCTTATTTCTACGATTGCCACGGCATAATCGCCATCGTGACTAATCGAAACTGGATAAACCTTGCCATCATGATGAATTTCAGGGCGCCCATCTCGTTGATAGATGATATCAATATGGTGAAAGGCAATCCGGCCAATCCCTTCTTTAATCGCTTTTAAAAATGCTTCTTTAGCCGCAAAGCGGCCAGCTAAAAATTCTTCTTTGTTTGGTCTCAGTTGATAAATCTCTAACTCAGAGGCGGAAAGAATGCGGGTCGCTAGTTGCTCTTTGCCAACAAAGCGGGGAA
The DNA here is from genome assembly GCA_964410505.1 of uncultured Staphylococcaceae bacterium. Classification (GTDB taxonomy): domain Bacteria; phylum Bacillota_I; class Bacilli_A; order RFN20; family CAG-826; genus UBA1361. Next base: position 83,007 of record CAYPGR010000002.1, on the reverse strand, counting down.
TATAGACAATATCAATTCCTACTGCCATAAGTTTCTCCTATCTACGTTTATTTATAATCACGATTGCGCCTTTAGCACTATTGGCCTCATCTGGCGGTTCGATCACACCATTACTCATCAGCATATCATATAAGGTCCGGGCCCGGGGCCAACCGATCCCAAACTGTTGTTGGAGTCTACTAATTGAAATCGTTTCATTTTCTTGGGTGAATCTTAAGACATCTGGATATAAATCATCACTTACTGGCGCACCAGCCCCATTTGAATACACTTTCTCCTTTAGATCAATAAAGTCATCAAAGAAAGTAGGTTGGTAGTTTGCGCGCAGATAGTTCGTTACGCGCATCACTTCTTTAATCGGGATAAAAGGCGATTGAATCCGGAGTAAGCCGCGGTATACGGTAATGCTATCCACTAACATATCCCCATAACCAAGAAGTAATTCTGCGCCACCTTGACCTAAGATGGTCATGGAGTCAATCGAACTAGCAGTCATGAACGCAACCCGGCTCGGCAAATTAGCTTTAATATTACCGGTGATAATTTGAACACTTGGCCGTTGGGTCGCAAGCAGCATATGAATACCGGCGGCCCGAGACTTTTGGACTAACCGAAGGACAAGCCCTGACACCTCTTTTTCACTTTCACTGATATCAGCAAATTCATCAACGACCGCAATAATAAGGGGTAATTTTTCAACACCCGTTTCTTCGGCAATCTCATTATAGTCACTCATTTTATTGACACCCGTATGTTCAAAAAGCTTATACCGACGTTCCATCTCATCAATTAATCGATCGAGCGCAACCCGGGCTTCTTTTGGCTCTTTAATAATTGGCGTAATCAGATGCGGAATATTATTATATTGGGCCAGTTCAACCCTTTTCGGGTCTATAAGCATTAATCGTAACTCGCGGGGGTCATGACGCATAATAAGTGAGGTTAAAACCGTATGAATAAATACGCTTTTACCACTATTGGTGGAACCAGCAACTAGTAAATGGGGGAAATCACCAAACGGGGCCATGATAATATTGCCACCGACATCTTTACCTAGAGGGATGAGGTATTTTCGTTTCTTATCACTTTCAACTTTACGCATACATTCTTTAAAATTAACAATTGTGCGATGCGTATTCGCAACTTCAAGGCCACTCGTCGCTTTTCCAGGAATAATTGGTTCAAATCGAACTGCCGCGCCATTAAGACGCCGTGAAATATCATCCATTAGCCCTTGAATCGAACGCACACTTTCATTAGCGTCAAGTTGAATCTCAAAGCGTGTAAAGGTTGAACCAATGGTCCAATTTGAAACATGGGCACCAATTTGAAAGTCATTAAAGAACCCATTAATTTTATGTTCATAATCACTCGCAATCATGCGATTTTCTTCGTCCTTTCCTTGATCAAGCGGATCGTCTAAAAGATCAAGCGATGGTAATCGATAATGAAGATACGGATCAGGATGACGATCTGGTTCTTTGTTTGAGACTTTCGCGATAACCTTTTCTTCATTTAGTGCAAGTTTCTCTTCTAATAATGGTTCCGTTACTAACGGTTCTTCTTGAAGAGTTTCATCAAGTAAAGGATGTTTTTCTGGTTCTGGTTTTGTTATTTCTAATTCAGGTAGTGAAGGAGAAAGTGGTGCAGCCACGGCTTGCTCTTCATGATGGTCATCAGTCTCAAAAGCTAATGATTCAAAAGTACCACTGACATCAACGGCTTTTTGAAGAGACGCAAAATCCGCATTGGATAATTGATTCATTTCATTGAGTGGCTTAGTTTGTGTAATAACCGCTTCCATTCCTTCTTCCATATCAAGGGTTGGCAACGTAAAAGGGTCCTCCATTAAATCAATTGCCGGATTGGGTCGCTCAAGCGCGACATTCGCATTAATCGGTGGAGGATTAAGAACAATTGGTTCTTTTTCTTTCGGACCAACATGGTGAAGTAGCGAGTTTTGAGACATTTCAGCCGTGTGCCCAATCGCATCATTGATGCTAACTTGAAGCGGTGCCTCCGTCTCACTTTGAACGACTACTTTACTTGCCTCAATAAGGACTCTCCTACGTTTTTTATAATCACGGATTGATTCTTTAATCAGGAACCATAGTCGGCGTAAGAGTGGCCAAAAAATAAAGACGATAAAAAGCGTATAAAAAAGCACGATAAAAGTAATGATAAGTCCGGGACCAAGGGGTGTCAAAATGACTAATACCCCCTCACCAAGAATGCCACCAAAATGATAAAAGTAGTCTTGGGTGGCCGCCCCTAATGAAAAATTGGCGCGTGCCAAAAGGAGCATTTGTTGGAGATTTTGTCTAAACTCGTCGGCTTCTAAAATGAAATCATGATAAATACTCGCATAGGTAATGCTTGTCATTAAAATAAGGCCTAAGAACGAAAAAAAGATAATGAGTAATCGTTTCCGCTTTTTGGAAATCGGAAAGACCATTAAATAAAAGGCTAAAAGAATTTGAGCGGTGAAGAAAGCCACAAAAATATCACCAAACAAAAGGGCAATCGGGACATTAATGACACCACCAATCGAAATCTTCAATATTCCAATCAAAGCAAGCAAGGCAAGGATGATCCCCTGAAGGGCGCGCGTGACCCGTTTTTGATGATTAATTGAGATATTTTTATACTTACTCATATGTAATATTATACATAATATTAAGAAAGAGTGGGTGTTAATTCACACCCACTCGGTCGTTAAACATTGTCTCTATTTATTTATTGATTACACGAATTAACGGTAATATCATCGGATGGCGACGGGTTTCTTTAAAAATATAACGTTCGACACGGTTTTGTACTTCTTTGACAGTCGCATCAATGTCGAAGTTTTTCATCGCTAAATATTCTGACGTTGTGGTTACAAAGATGGTTCGAATTTGTTTTAATAGTTGTTCACTATCCTTCACATAAACAAAGCCGCGCATTTGTACATCTGGGCCCGCTGTGATTGTACGTTCATGATAATTAATAGCAATCGCCATAATGATGATGCCATCTTCACTTAATCGTTGGCGATCTTCAATGACCCCGCGATTAATATCACCAATACCCGTACCATCAACGAGAACATCGCCATTTTTAACAAGATCAATCGCATGTGCCTTGACTCTTCCAATCCCATCCGTGAATTCAACCGTCACGCCATTATCAAGTAAGAAAATATTATGATGGCCAAACTTGAGACCGCTATGGAGTGCAAGTTGGGCATTTGCAATTTGTTGACGAAATAAACCTTTAACTGGTAAATAGTATTTTGGTTTTAAAAGTGATAGGAGCATACGAAGATCTTCTTCTTGCGCATGCATATTCGAAATGACACTTCGCGTAATATTAATAACGTTACAACCTGTCGTATATAAACTATCGAGTGCTTCAGTCGCCACAACTTCTAATGTCGCCGGCGCTTGAAGGGCCATAATGAACGTGTCTTCTTTATTTAATACAATCTTCTTATCTGGATTTTGACGATGGGACAAATTAAGAATTTTTTCAAAGATACGTTCGCCCGTCCCAAGCATTAAAATACAAATGTCTTGGTCACGCGCTCTTAATAAATCGTCATTACTAATAATGTTCCGAGGATCAATCAGCGGTAAACCCGCTTTTGCAAAGTCGTTGAAATACTCTTCTGTGAGGGGATCATAGAACGCAATTTTACGTTTTGAATGAGCACACACTTGGACGAGTTCTTCTATGTTATAAGTGGATTGATCATAAAGTGCAATAAAGATCCGACCTTTAATATCACGGAAAATAGGTTCAATTTGCGGCGTTAAACGGTGATTTGGGGAAGTATAACCGGCCTTTTCAGCCGCTGAACTTTCACTTAGCAAACACAAAACATTCTTCTCGGCAATTTTGGCAATACTATTTAAATCAAGTTTATAGCGCGTACTATTCGTATATTCGACAATAAAGTCGCCCGAATATACAATCGCCCCTTGCGTTGTATCAATGGAGACGCCAAAGCTTTGCATCGCACTATGCGTTGTTTGGAAAAAAGTGAATTTAGTTTTTGCAATTTCTAATTGACTTGAAGGTTCAATCACTTGAATATCATATTTTAAGTTAATACCGACTCTTTTTGTGAAGCGTTCAAGCATCATGGCCGCCGATTTAGTCGTGTAGATTGGTGCCGGGACAAGCTTATAAATAAAAGGCAAGGCGCCAAATTGATCATCATGTCCATGGGAGATAATATAAGCCTTAACCCGATTTTTATTCGTAATTAAATATTCGTGGTTAGGAATTATAAAATCAATCCCTGGTGATGTTTTATCAGGATATTTTAGACCCGCCTCAAATACAAAAATATTATCGTTAATTTCAATAACATACATGTTTTTTCCATGTTCATCCAAGCCGCCTAAAGCGAAAATCTTTATCTTATCTGCCATATTATACCTCTAACTACAAATAGCTCTAATTCATTAGGCCAATTATAGCAACTCACACGTGTTTTCGCAAGTAAGAGTCCTCATTACATTCAATCTTTCTTGTCGCAATGATATTCACCCCAGAACCGAGGATATTTTCAACAACAATCGTGTTAAAGTCAATGGGTGGGGTTAATTCAAGCGTGTTTAAAATGGCAACAGCCTCAAAAATAAGTGCTTTGTCAATCGGCGCATCGCTTCGAACCGGTAATGGTTGTGAGTGACCTTTAACCTTTACAAGGTAAGTCAGTGTTCTTTTCGGTGCCTTAAGCTCTTGAAGGGCATAAGGAATACCGCGCGGACAAAAATTACCGCTCACATTAAGCGCTTCATCAATCGTTAAAGTGCATCCACGGGGACAGACAAGACAAGTTAACTTTTTAATCATAACTCACCTCAATCATAATTTGTTTTTCATCACTCACTAAATGAGCGTCAACCGTTAATACCACGAGTTCGCTCGGAAAGAGAAAAGGGAAGAATTTTTTATAAATTTCCTTCTCACCATTTTTAATAATGACTCGTTTATTAATAAAATTCGCGTTCGGTCGAAATTTGAATTTCATCGTATCATATGTGATTGGAAAACTTACTTCGTTCGGTAAAACATATAATATACCTGCTCCAGGTTTAACTTCGATTTTCTTTAGTGATGGTGCCATCAAGTTTTTTAAATACATGCTGGCGGCAGCCCCTGCTTCTTCACCCTCAAAATAAGCATCATCAGCGAGATCATGAATGTGAAGGGCATTACCAGCGACAAAAAACCAAGGGAGCGATGTTTGATAAAAATGATTGATCCACGGGCCTCTGGATTTACTTAAAGGAATGCCTAGTTTCTCCGCAAGACTCACATACGGGATAAGACCGACCGCTAAAAGCAAGGTATCGACAGTGAAGGTTTTAAGCGTGCCGGGAATCACTTGGCCTTTGGCGTCAATCTCGGCAATATCAACTTCTTGAATTCGGGGCCTGCCTCGAACATCGACGACTTTGTGTGATAAGTATAACGGAATATTAAAGTCATCCAAGCATTGGACAATGTTTCGTTTTAATCCACTTGAATACGACATAATTTCACTGACCGCATGGACTTTGATTCCAAGCAAACTGAGACGACGGGCCATAATGAGTCCGATGTCACCTGAACCAACAATTAAAACATTTTTTGCAAAATGATACCCTTTCATGTTAAGAAAATATTGCGCCTGACCAGCCGTCATAATTCCTGCGCTTCTTTCACCAGGTAAATTAATCGCACCGGCACTCCGTTCATAAGAACCGCTCGTCAAAATGAGTGCGTCCGCACTCAACTCGATGATTGCTTTGCCACTTTCAAATACTTTTACAATTTTGTTTTCATTAATGGCGGTGACATTACTATTGAGGATGATATCAATTTGCCGTTCCTTCAGCATTTGATCAAGATAATAGGCATATTCTGGACCCGTTAATGTCTTTTTAAATAAGTGAACACCAAATCCGTCATGGATACATTGGTTTAAAATGCCGCCCACGAAACGGTCTTTTTCGATAATTAAGATACTTTTGATGCCCTCTTGATGGGCTTTAAGCGCCGCACCAATCCCGGCACTACCCGCGCCAATAATGATAAGGTTATAATGTTTCATCACTTTTCACCACATAACTTTCTTTTTCATCATAGGCAATATCTGAAACCGGAATACCGTAATACTGAGCCATAATCTCAACCACTTTTGGGGTACAAAATCCGCCTTGGCAAAGACCGAATCCGGCCCGTAATCGTTTTTTGATGGCTTTGACACTGCGAATCGGAATTGGTCGGCTAAGCAGATCAATGACTTCTGCTTTTGTGACTTCTTCACAATTGCAAACAAGCGTTGCATAATCTTTGTTTTCCTTAACTAACGCCTTTAAATTCTTGATTGATAAATGTTTCACGCGAACGCGTGGACGAATGCGTGGATTAAAATCAAGTTTCGGGGATAGTGATAAGAGTGAAGCGACTAGATCATTAACGACATATTGCGCGATCGCGGGGGCACTTGCTAACCCGGGACTTTCAATGCCCGCTACATTAATAAGCCCCTTAACATAAGGATCATGGCCAATCACAAAGTCCCCGGTTGAAGGGGTCGCCCTTAAGCCACTAAATGTCCGAACCGTTTTATGAAACGGAATATTACCAATGAGTTTTAAAGCATTTGCCTTAATGTTTTCAAGCGAACCATAATCCGTTCCAACATCTTCTTTCGACATAATCTCTTCACTCGTTGGACCGACTAAAAAATTACCAGATGTGGTCGGAACAACTAATATCCCTTTACTATGAACATTCGGAAGCGGAAAAACCACGGTATTCACAAGTGGTGTCGTTAGTTTGTCGATGACAAAGTAACTTCCTTTACGAGGTGTAATCGTAAAGTCAGCTTGACTAACCATATTGATAATATTATCAGCGTAAACGCCTGCGGCGTTAATAATTATGCGGCTTTTAAACGTTCCTGCCGTTGTCGATACCGTGAAAGAGTCATGCGATTTTTGAATCGTGGTCACTTTCGCGTTAAGGATTAATTTCACCCCATTTTCAATCGCGTTTTCAATGGCATGTGCCGTCAGTTCAAACGGATTGACAATACCAGCTGTCGGGGCAAAGAGACCACCCTCAATATGATCGTTGAGATTTGGTTCTAACCGTCGAACTTCTTCTTTGCTAAGAATTTTAACCTCAACATTATTTTCCTTAGCCCGTGCTTCAAGGACTTTTAGCATCGGCAACTCTTCAATACTTTGGGCAACGGTGAGCGAACCAATGCGTTTAAATTCAACATCGAGTTCTTCACATAAGGTTTTATACATCGGGACGGCTAACACATTAAATTTAGCCTTTAGAGAACCAGGTTTTGGGTCATACCCACTATGAACTATCGCACTATTAGCGGCCGTTGTGCCATTTGCGACATCATTGTCTTTCTCTAAAATTAAAATATCGAGTTTAAAACGTGAAAGTTCCCGCGCAATGAGGCCACCGATGACTCCCGCACCGATAATGATAATATCATGCATAAATCCATCCTTTACTACTGTTAAAGATTACTTTAATAACTACTCTTATTTTACACGAATTAAAAAAATCCACATGAATATATAAAAAAGACCACTCCGAGGAGTGGCCTTAAACTGCTTATGATAAACGACTATTTACGACGTGGTCCCATGCTTGGTTTGCGTTCAACATAACCTTCTGGTTTTTCTTTGAACACTTTAACACTTGCCTTGACTTTGCCTTTTTCATCGACACCAACAACTTTAACTTTTAGTTTTTGACCAATTTTGTAAAGCTTCGTGGCGTCTTCGACATAGGCCCATTCAAGATCACTAACGTGAACTAAAGCATCAACGTTACCAAATAAGTTAACGAACACCCCATAGGCTTCAACCCGGACAACTTCGCCTTCATAAACTTCACCGACTTTAGCTTCTTTAACGATGCCTTCAATGATGCTGATGACGCGGTTGATGACTTCGCGGTCCATGTGGTAAACGACCACTAAACCAGTATCATCGATGTCGATTTTGGCATTGTCATTTTCTTCAATAATCTTATTGATGACTTTACCACCGGTACCAATGACTTCACGAATTTTGTCAACTGGGACAAACATTTTTGCCATTTTTGGTGCATATTTTGCAACGTCTTCACGTGGTGCGCTAATCGCTTCCATTTGATTGGCACGAATTTCTTCACGGGCTTTTTTGGCTTGAGCAAGAGATTCAGCAAGAACTTCTTTACTAATGCCTTTGACTTTAATGTCCATTTGAAGGGCGGTAATCCCTTTACTTGTACCAGCCACCTTGAAGTCCATATCTCCGAAGTGATCTTCAAGACCTTGGATATCGGTTAAGATCGTGTAAGGGTGGTTACCATCAAGTGGTCCACTTGTAATTAAACCCATTGCAATCCCGGTGACCATATCTTTGATGGGGACACCAGCAGCCATAAGGGCCATACTTGAGGCACAAATACTCGCTTGTGAACTCGAACCATTACTTTCAAGAACTTCGCTCACAACCCGAATTGTGTATGGGAAGTCAACTTCATTAGGAATCACAGCCGCTAAGGCTCTTTCACCTAACGCACCATGACCAATTTCACGACGGGCAGGCGTACCAAGTTTTTTAATTTCGCCAACACTATATGGTGGGAAATTGTAGTGGTGCATAAACCGTCTTGATTCTTCTTCAGTTAAGTTATCAATAATTTGTTCATCACTCTTTGGTCCAAGGGTGACAACGGATAAGACTTGTGTTTGACCTCTGGTAAATAAAGCACTACCGTGGGTCCGTGGGAGTAAATCAACTTTGGATTCAAGTGGACGAATTTCGTCAACTTTACGGCCATCTGGACGAATCTTTTCAAAAGTAATGAGGCGACGAATTTCGTCACTGACCATCACTTCATGAAGCGCTTTAACGTCATTAATGGTCCGTTTTTTCTTGTCATCACTTTCGTAAGATAAACCACTATAGTATTCGACCATTTCACCTTTGACAGCTTCAATGGCTTCACCACGTTCGAGTTTATCAAAGATGCTAATTGCCGCTTGTAGTTTGGCATTGAATTTTTCTTTGAGTTCTTCCACTAAAGATGCTTCTGGCACGAAGAGTGGGAAACTTCTTTTGGCAACGCCGATTTTCGCTTGGATATCTTCTTGGAAGGCACAAAGTTCTTTAATCGCTTCATGGCCAATCATTAAGGCTTCAAGCATGTCTTCTTCGCTCACTTCTAAAGCACCCGCTTCAACCATGTTAATGGCAGTTTTGGTGCCGGCAACGGTTAATTGAATATCGCTTTTGGCGTTTTCTTCACTCGTTGGGTTAATGATAAATTTTCCATCGACACGTCCAACTTGAACACCAGCAACTGGTCCTTCAAATGGAATATCGCTAATCGTTAAGGCTAAACTTGAAGCAAGCATCGCCGTCATTTCTGGCGTGGCATCAAGGTCGGCACTTAAGATGGTATTAATCACTTGAACTTCATTACGGAAGCCATCAGCGAATAATGGACGAATTGGACGATCGATTAAACGTCCAGTTAAAGTAGCATGTTCTGTTTCACGTCCTTCACGGCGTAAAAAAGACCCAGGGATTTTACCAATGGCGTAGTGTTTTTCTTGATACGTCACGGATAATGGGAAGTAGTCAATGTCTTTTGGGTTATTGCCTGCAACGGCAGTAGCGAGGACAGCGGTATCCGCATAGCGGACTAAGACGGCGCCATCAGCTTGTTTGGCGAGTTCGCCAGTTTCCACGACAAGTTTGCGACCGTGGAACATCATTTCATAAATTTGTTTCATTTTTTTCCTCTTTTCCAACAATTTAATGAAAAAACTGTCGGGTGACAGTTTCCTCTAATCTTCACTTAGCGACGAATGCCAAGTTTTGCAATCAGTTCTAAATAACCTTCACGATCAACACGATTGAAATAATCGAGTAAACCACGACGTTGGCCGACTAAACGAAGTAAGCCACGTTGTGAATGGTAATCGTGTTTGTGAACTTTCATGTGTTCAGTAAGTTCACGAATTTGAGCGGATAAAAGTGCGATTTGGACGGCGGTTGAACCGGTGTCTTTTTCGTTTGTGCCAAATTCTTTAACGATTTCGTTAATTTTGGTTTTGCTTAATGCCATTTTTCTTTCCCCTTTCTTCGGTCTTAACTTCAGCATCGCCAAGATTTAGGGGGAAATCAGAGCAGCGCTAAAGTCGCGTTACGATAGTAAAATTTTACAAAACGTTTGCCAAGTTATAAAGTTGAGATTGTCTCGTTATCTAACAAATTGCGAAACAATTTCCATGATGATGTTATTTCTTCACTTCAACTTTCACGAGATTAACAAAGTTTTTGGTAAATTCGCGGGTTGTTTTTAGTTGTTCAACAGTTGGTTTCAAGCGAATGCGATGACCTTCATCCACTGTTTTCATCCGTAATTCTTTTGCGCGATTCATATAGTTTTTAACGGCTTCACCACTCCACCCAAAACTGCCAAAGGCCGTCATGTATTTACCGTTTCCAATATAGGGATTGAGCGAATTGAGAACATCATAAATAGGTTTAATGCCGTCACCAACAAACGTCGGTGAGCCAAGCATTAAGGCATCGCTTTGTTCGATACTTGCCACGATTTGATTCATATCATCTTCCGGCGCCCGGAAAACGCGAACATCAACATCAGCGGTCACTAGTTCTTCAACGACAACGTCTTTAATCATGCTCGTGTAACCATAAGCACTCGCATAGACAACCGTCACCACAAGCTTTTCACTTTGGGGGATGGTGGACCAACGAATGTATTCATTAATCGCATGATCGACATCTTTTCGATCATCCAAAATGTAACCATGACTATTTAAAACCATCGCGACATTTAAGCTTTGCAGGGTTTTAACAGCTTTTAAACAGTCGCCTTTAAAAGGGGCCATGATCGCTTCGTAATACACCGTTAAAGCTTCTTGCGCCGCTGGTTTATTTGGTTCTTTACTTAAAAATAATTGCGGTGGTGAGACGTGCATACCAAGGAAATCACACGTATAAGCGAGGTGATTAACGGGATCATGGGTAATGATAGTGTCTGGCCAGTGGACATTTGGTACTGGGTGGAAAAATAGACTTTGTCGGTCACTTAATTTCAATTCTTGACCGGGTTTAACAGCGTTAGCAAGAAACGCGGCGTTATTAATTTCTTTAAGATTGGCCATCGCCATAAATGAGCCAAAAACTTGGATGTTTGGATTAATTGCGAGTAAGGCTGGAATCGATCCACTATGATCGGGTTCGGTATGTTGGGTTACAAGGTACTTAATATCTTCGAATTTAACGAGTGACTCAATATTGGCAAGCCATTCTGCGGTAAAGGGTTCTTTGACACCATCGATAATGGTAATCCCGCCCTCTTCCATAATTAAATAGGAATTATAGGTGGTTCCTTGTTTGGTTTCCATCATGATATCGAAAACGCGTAAATTCGGATCTTTAACGCCGATAGAATAGACATTGTTAACAACTTTAAACACTGCCATTTTAAAAATCTCCTTCATTCATATATTTATAGCAAATCGCACGATCTTCTTCTATCTTTGCGACTAGTGCATCAAGAGAATCAAACTTCACTTCAGGACGGATAAAGCGAAGAAACTCAACACTTAAAACTTGATGATAGATATCATCTTTAAAATCAAAAATATTCACTTCAAGAAGCGGTAAATTCACCTCATTAACGGTTGGGTGATAACCGAGCGAAGCCATGCCAAAATAGAAATTATCTTGATAACGAACACGCACAAAATAAACACCGTGACGCGGTAAAAAGTAATTCGGATCAAGGGCAACATTGGCAGTAGGAAAACCTAGTTTTGATCCCAAGCCAAAGCCTTTTGTGACAAGACCAGTAAGACGATAATACGCACCCAATAAACGACGGGCCTTGAATGTATTGCCCGCTAAGAGCTCTTGTTTGATAAGGGATGTACTAATTTTTTCGGAGTCAATGACCATCGGCGGAATAATACTCACCTCAAAATGATTTTTTCCTAGTTTTTGAAGCAAGACTGGCGTTCCTAAAGCGCGATGTCCAAAACGAAAATCTTCGCCAATGACAATGTCTTTTGGCGCAAGTGGCACTAAAATTTTATTGATGAATTCAACAGGCGATAAATCGAGTAATTGCTCATCAAGGTTAAGAAGTAAAACTTCTTCAACATGCAATTTTTGAAAAAGATTAATGCGATCATCAAGCGTAGTTAAGACACCAGAAGTTTGATGATCCTTAGTAATTTTTTTGTTCGTATAAATAAGCAAAATGGTGACGTGGGGATTGAGCTTAAAAGCTTCCTTGACTAAGTAACGATGTCCCGTATGGACCCCGTCGAAGGTACCAAGGACGAGAGAAGAATTAAGCTTTAACTTTGTTAAACTCCTTAAATCAATGTGTTGAAATTTCATAAATTAAAACCTCGGACAGTCGTATATTTATCACCATTTTTACGACATAAAGCATGTAAAACACCATTTTGATCATGAATTTGGATCAGTGGTGCATCATGCTTGATATCGATGTCTTTGCCATTGCGAACGTCAATGATAAGGCGGTCATCCGTCTTAATAATCGGTAGAAAACTAAGTGCTTTGCTCGGAGAAATAATATCTTCAGCCGTAACGTCATCTAATTTTTTTGCGTGGGTTAATTCAAACGATCCATGACGCCTTCTTTCAAGCGCTACTGTCGTTGCATGGGTACCTAACTTTTTAGCAATATCTTCACCCAGGGTTCGAATATAGGTGCCCTTACTAACATCCGCCTCAATCTTAAAAAAAGGATGGACATAATCAATCAGTTTAATGGTGTGAATAAATACTTTTCGTTCCGGAACTTCTATCGTTTCACCACGGTGGGCGTATTCATAAAGTCTTTTTCCATCGACCTTAATGGCACTCGTTAGCGGTGGTATTTGCGTAATCTCACCGAGGAATTCATTTAAAACACGGGTCATTTTTGCTGGTGAAATAGCGGGTACTTCTTCATCAAGTAAGACATCCCCTTCTGGATCAAGGGTTGAGGTTAAATAACCAAGTTTAAAGGTTGCAACATAGGTTTTCGTTTGGTCTTCAAGATAAGGTAATACTTTGGTGCCCTCGTTTAAAGCAAATATTAAAAGACCCGTCGCAAACGGATCAAGGGTGCCTAAATGACCGACTTTTTTGATGCCTAATTTTTTTGAAACTAAATTACCAACTTGGCGACTTGTGACCCCGGCTTCTTTGTTTACTAATAAAATACCACTATTAATTGTTCTCATGTGCGTTTATATTATAATATAAAACGGATGGTTTAGATAATGAAATATTACCGAGAATTACTAGCAAAAATAAAACGAGCCGATGAATTATTTAATTTAATTAATGATGGCGATAAAATTGTCATTGGTATTAGTGGCGGCAAGGACTCAATCGTCTTATTTGAGGCACTGATGACCTATAAACAATATGCTAAGAAAGACTTCACCCTTTATCCTGTTATCTTAAACCTTGGGTTTGAGCGCTTTGATGCCTCTCTTTATGTTGAGCATTTTAAAGCCCGCGGTTATGATCTTTATATTAGCGACGCGCGTAATGTGGCCCGGATTTTAGAAATTCAAAAAGAGCGTCAACATCTGCCTAAATTACCTTGCTCAATTTGTTCAAAAATGAAAAAAGCAGCAATTAATGAAGTGGCCAAATCACTTGGTGCTAATAAAGTCGCTTTCGCCCACCATATTGATGATGCGCTTGAAACCTTATTTATGAATATGATTAGTGGCGGACGCCTCGCAACTTTTCAACCAAAGATGCATTTAGAACGAGCCGATATTACTTTCATCCGCCCCTTAGCCCTCGTTGATGAGGATCTCATTATTAATGTCTTAAATGATCTCAAACTACCCCTGCTTGAATATAGTTGCCCGAACAATAAAAAAACCAGACGTGAAGACATCAAGCAATTACTAAGTGGCTTATATGACACTTATGAAAGTGCCAAGAAAAACTTTCAATTAATGCTTATTAATGATAAGGAAATGAACCTTTGGTATGATGCCTTTAACACCGAGATCGCGACCGGCGTTAGTATCGTAAAAGCAAACACAACCAATCAATTTCGAGATGCACTTTACATTCGTTCAAAAGTCTTTATCGAAGAACAACAAATCGCAGTTGACGATGAGTTCGATCAAGATGAAAGCCAATTCGTTTCTTATGTGCTTTATCAAAATCAAGCGCCAATTGCGACAATTCGATATAAAATTGATGAAAAAACCCGCGTTGCAACCATTGGCAGGATTGCCGTTTTAAAACCCAATCGGGGTCACGGTTACGGGGCTTTAATGATTCAGCATATCGAGAAAATACTCACCTATAAATATCGCCCATTAACCATTGAAATTGGTGGCCAACACCAATTGAAAGATTACTATGAAAGTTTAGGATATAAGGTCACTGGCGAACCTTATATGGACGCAAACATTGTCCATTATCATCTCGTTAAAAAAATAGTTTAGAATCTACTTTATTTCGATGAATCCGGTCATATATAAATATAAACTACGTATTAAATAAGTTTCATTATATTTAAATGCGAGTTTTCGTAAAAAGCGCTTAATTTTTAGATTATTTTCTTCATTATCAGCGATTGATTGAAGATATTGTTCAAAGGATTTTTTCTCACGATCCGTCGCTACCTTTTTAAAATATCCCCAGACATGCATGGCCGCATTACGCATGCCGCCAGGTGTCGGCTTTTTATGAAGCGCCTTCTCAACTAATTGGTAATAAGCCAAAACTGGGTACTCACTTTTATGCTTAAGTAGTTCTCGGATGGCCTGATAAGCTTGATGGTCATGTTCTAACACTAAATATTTATATTGTGACCAGGCGTACTCTAATGGTTCAATTGTTTGATCTGTACTCATGAGATTATGACACTTGATGGCGGAGATATTTTTATCTTTTACTTCGAGCATAATATCAATATCTTCATGACGAAATGACTCAAAGGTCTTTAAAAATGAGACTGCCCCAATGGTTTGCGAATGTGCGCCACCTCGTTTATTAAGGTCAGGTTCAGAGTAATGGATTTTCATTCGGCCATCGGAAGGTCGCCACGTTGCCCGTACCAATTGAAAAAGAGTTTGTAAGTCAACCCCTTCAAGACTTGGTAATACCTGATGATGAAAGAGATCGAAAATAACCGGGGCACCTGTTTCATAACTGATACCAAGCACCGTTTCTAAATCATAAAAATGATCGTCATTTTCAATGACTAAATGCTTTTTTATGTCCACACTCAATAACTTATATTGCGCAATGAAACGTTTAACGGCGGCTTCTTTATCCCCATAGATGCCACCAATGTGAAGGATTATTTTATGTTCCGATGAGCCCCCAAGTAAAGCGATTACTTTTTGATGATATTCTAAATCGCGAATCGTCGCCGTAACGACGCGTTCATGCGGTGAATTAAGGACACTATATTGTCCAGGATGCATAGAGATTCGCATCTTCGTCTGACTAATAAGTTCTTTCAATTCCTGAAACTCAGGAGCGAAATCATCCGCCCACGAAAAGGAATTTAGAAGGCTTGAACCAAAAGGTATAAGATCTGAACTAATCCGGAAGACTAAAATTTGACGTTCAAAATTATAAATGATATGACGTTTTAAGGTCGCTAAATTGTTTGAAATAACCCCATAAAGTCTATCTTTTGTCAAATACTTTTGAGTCAATGTCCGATAGTTTAAAAGCGGTTCTCCGACCGTTAGACAAGCATAACCAATGCGTAGCATAGTCTTTATTTTCCCTTTAGTGGAAACCAAGGGAAGAAAGGGGAAGTCACTTTTTTATATGCCGCATAGGCTGGATTATCTTGATAGCGTTTTTCTAAAAGGGGGATACCTGAGACAAAAACAAGTAGATAGGTGATCACAACCGGGGAGATAATGGAAATAAAACCTAGCGTGTTTAGCATGACAACAATAAATTGTCCCCACCACATCATCGCTTCGCCAAAGTAGTTCGGATGACGGGTATATTTCCATAACCCTTGATCCATGATTTGACTGCGATCCGTCCGTGTTTTAAGGAATTTTTTAAGTTGGGCATCGCCGACACTTTCAAAAAAGAAGCCAATAGCGAAGATGACGGTTCCGGCAATCGTCACAATCCAAGTACCAGTGCTAACTGCTTTTTGGTTAAGAAAGGCAAAATAAAGCGGCATTGCGACAATCATCATAAAGAAAGCTTGGGTCATAAATACTTTTAAGAAAGCTTGAAGGCGCGGACGATTGTTACCCCACTTCTTTTTCATATTCACGTAACGGAAATCTTCTGGTTTGCCAATATTGCGAATCCCAATATATAAGAAGAGCCGTAACCCCCAAAGAATCATTAAACCGCTCGAAATAAGTTTAAACGGCGTAATCCCGCCATGGTAGCCAGTCGCAAACGTGAAGATTAAACTATAAATCGCAATTAAAACAAAACCAAAACCCCATCCAATATCGACAATCGAATTGTTATTGAGTTTTTGTGCAATGAGAAATAGCGTAGTAAAGTAGATGAATACCAATACGACAACGCCTATTAAATAATAAAGATTAAGCATGAGAGACCTCCTCTTTAAATGTAACGGCAACTGCGACAGCCCCAATCCCTGCATTCATTGCGACAATTGGTGATATAAGTTCGGTGTATAACGGCTTTATTCCCGTTTTCTTTTCAATTAATTTCGCAAGTTTTTGGGCGCGTTCGCCGGCAAGAGAATGGACAATCGCGTAATTTTCCACTTCTCCCTTACTCAGTAATTTCATGATTTGTTTTACATTACCGCGAAGACTAAAAGCTTTCGCACTAATGACCCCTGCCCCTTCAGGACTAAGGCCAATAACGGGCTTAAGATTGATGATTTTACCAACAAGACCGGTCACTTTACTAACGCGTCCCATTTTAACCATATATTTAAGGGTTTTGACTGAGACATAAATCTTTGTCCGATTCGTAAAATCCTCAAGTAATGGGATAATTTCCGTAATTGGCACGCCAGCCTCGATTAACTCACAAGCTTTTAAAACCACGAGTCCTTGGGCACCTGAATTTTGTTTTGAATCAAAAACAACTATTTTAGGGTGAAGTTTAGAAAATTGATGAATTGCGTTAAACGTACCGCTTAAGCGACTCGCAACCGTGACCACCAAAATATGATCATAATGTTCAAGAAGTGCAGAAAGATTACGTTCTATAGTCAATTTATCTGGTTGCGAAGAGGATAAACTTTTACTAGAATCCATTAATTTATAAAACGTTTGTGCGGTAATCGTCAATTTATCAAGATATGAAATATCATCAGCAATTAAATACATTGGAATCATGTGGATTTGATAACGATCCGCTAAGGCTAAAGGTAGATCTGCAATCGAATCGGTGACAATGGCAATGCGTGGATGCTCTTTATTAACCGTATGATTTTGGCGTATCATGTCATCGACTTTTTGTTCAAGAATTTCCCCGATTTTACGAAGTTCAAACACAATTTGTGACGGATCATTCGTATGAATATGAACGCGCATTTTAGATGGCCGACCTGAGACAACGAGGGACGACCCATATTTAATTAATAATGTTTTTACTTCGAGTGTATTTTTTTTACAATCTTTTAGTAAAACTTCTGTACAATAACGCTCTGTAATGGTTCCATTCGTCACATGATGATCAATTGAGATGTCGTCCTCTTGGTCGGTGAGAACTTCTTCAATCCCATTCGTAAAGTAATACGTAATCCCATCAATAAATGAGGCTAGTCCTTGCGCACCAGCATCCACCACTTTATTAAGTCGTAAAACTTCTAGTTGTTTGGACGTATCCGCAAGTGCGGTTTCGGCTTGCATTTTAATGGTTGAAAAGTAAGTGACGAAATCATCAATCTCCGGCGTCATGATAAAGGCTTTTCGAAAAACAGTTAAGATTGTGCCTTCGACCGGATTTTGAATCGCAGCATAAGCTTTCTTAATGCCATGAAGAACCGCTTCATGAAATGTTTGAACATCCGCTTCCTTAACATCTTGGAGTTTTTCATAAATACCATTGAGGTACTCAGAAAAGATAATACCGGAATTGCCACGTGAACCAGAAATGGCAGCGGAAGAAATGGATTCAAGCGCATCGCCTAAATGTTCGGTAATGACCGCATCATTTATAATCCGTTGCATCATTGCCGCCATATTGGTTCCTGTATCGCCATCAGGGACCGGAAATACATTGATGCGATTTAGAAAACTTTTTTGTTGGATGATCTTTTTTGCACCAGCCACAAACGCATGATAAACATGCACTCCATTAATTATTTTTAAAGTCATAATACTCCTTTTAGCGGACAATTAAGAAAGTTAAAACAGACACAATGGCGCCAAGACTTGTGCCCCAAATAAGATCAATAATAGTCACGGCAACCGGCCATCCTTTTAAGGTCGCAAGATTCGTTAAATCGTACGTTGCATAACCTAAAAATCCAAGTAAGCCGCCATAAAGCATGGCCATGAGGGCGTTATTTGCTGGCATAATCGCAAAGAAAACAAGGCCGGCAATGAAAATAACATAGAAGATTAAGGCCGCGCCCCATCTCACCTTGTCGGTCATAATATAACCAAGATACTTTTTATAAAGCTTACGAGCAATCACAACGAGCCACACTAAATCAACGACAATAAAAACACCAAAAGCGACAACGAATAGTAGTAAGAATTCTAATACTGGATGCATTTCTTTCTCTCCTTAATAACGTTTAGGGCGAAAATATAATAATACCCTAACTATTTAATTATACCTAATCACAAGATGTTCGCCAAAAACATCACACTTGTATAATGAAATTAATGGTATAAAAGAGCATCATGTCTCGAATTTTGTGGGTAAAAGAAAAAGTCTTATCAATTTTTGATAAGACTTAATATGTTATTTGTCTTTAAGTGCTTTTTTTAAGATGGCATCAAGCTTCGCTGCTTTTTCTAAAGTATCATCGTAAACAAAACGAAGTTCAGGAATTTTTCTAATCGTCATCTTTTGGGCTAGTTCATGACGAATAAACCCGGCAGCGTTATTAAGAATCGTCATCTTTGCTTTGACATCGCCATCCCCGAGAAAACTAACGAACACTTTAGCGTAACTATAATCACTCGTCACTTCAACTTCAGTAACGGTCGTTAAGCCAAGTGAAGGATCATGGACTTTATAGGATACGATTTCGCTTAAGTAGCGAAGCATCAAAGATTCATTACGACCTTTACTATGTTTAGGCATTTTTAATTTCCACCATTTCAAAGCCTTCGATAATATCGCCTTCCTTAATATCATTGAAATTTAAGAGGGTCATCCCGCATTCAAAACCAGCACGTGATTGTGCGACATCATTTTTAACTTGGCGCATTGTCGCAATTTTTCCTTCATAGACGATGATACCGTTCCGAATGAGACGAGCACTCTGATCACGTTTGAGCACACCGGATAAGACATATGAACCGGCAATTGTGCCAACCTTAGAGGCATTCCAAATAGCCCGGACTTCGGCTTGTCCAGTTACTTTTTCTTCAAATTCTGGCTTTAATAACCCTTTAAGGGCCGCTTCGGTTTGTTCAAGTAAGGCATAAATAATACGGTGTAAGTGAATTTCGACTTTATTCCGATCCGCGAGGTCACGAACTTGAGCCGATGGCCGAATATTAAACCCATAAATAATGGCGTTACTCGCCGTCGCAAGTAAGACATCACTTTCGGTGATTTGGCCAGCACTCGCACGAATAATATTAAGGCGGATGCCCTTGACATTAATTTTTTCTAGACTTGAACGGACAGCTTCAGCTGAACCGCTGTTATCGGCTTTAATAATGACATTGAGGGTGACCATTTCACCTTCGGCAACTTTAGACGCAAGATCACTGAGTTTAAGACCTTCACTACTGCCGCGCATTTCATCAATTTTTGATTGTTTACGCTTAAAGGCTAATTCTTTGGCTTCTTTTTCGGTCTCAAAGGCAATAAAATTATCGCCAGCTTCAGGGACTTCATCTAAGCCGATAATACTCACCGGAGTAGCGGGTCCTGCACTTTTAATGACTTTATTATATTCGTTACTCATGCGTCGGATTTTACCAAAACTGGCGCCAGCGACGACAAAATCTTTGTTTAAGAGGGTTCCATTTTCAACTAAAAGGGTCGCTTTAGGCCCTTCACCGCGTTCAAGTTTTGCTTCAAGAACAGTCCCATACGCATAACGATAGGGATTAGCTTTGAGTTCAAGCATTTCACTTGTTACAAGGATGGCATCAAGCAAAGCTTCAATACCGGTGCCTTTTTTTGCAGAAACACCTTGGAAAATAATATCACCACCGAAATCCTCGGCAATGACGTTTTGAGCAAGTAATTCATTTTTTACTTTTTGAATATCTGCTCCTAATTTATCAATTTTATTAACCGCGACAATGATTGGAACATTAGCAGCACGGGCATGATCAATCGCCTCAATGGTTTGTGGCATAACGCCATCATCAGCAGCAACAACAAGGATGACAATATCAGTTACTTTCGTGCCACGGCTACGCATGGCGGTAAAGGCTTCGTGTCCTGGTGTGTCGATAAAGGTAATTTTGCGGCCATTTATTTCTTTTTGATAAGCCCCAATGGCTTGGGTGATGGACCCCGCTTCGCCACTTGCGACATTACTGCTACGAATGGTGTCAATTAAGGTCGTCTTACCATGGTCAACGTGCCCCATAATGGTCACAACAGGTGGCCGTGGTCTTAAATCATTTGGATCATCAATGACGGCGGACAAGTTGAAGTCAGAGACTTCATCTTTATTTTCGATAAGTTCAAAATCAAAATTAAAATCCAGACATAATTCACCAATTGTTTCCGTGGTAAGGACATTATTAATCGTTACCATTTGTTTTTTCATAAATAAATTTTTGATAATTTGGGCTTCAGATATTTTTAATAAACGGGCTAAATCGCTTACTTTAATTGGTCCTTGATAGAAAAGTTTTCTCCCTTCAACATAGGGGCTATTAGCTTTTTTACTTTGCGGACTTAGATTGCTTATGCGTTTAATTTCACTCATAAGGATCACCTTCTTTCATTAAATTTGCGATTTTCTTGGCAGATTCACGACTTGTAATTACAAGCACTTTAACATTCTTGCCTGGATAGAGACTAACGATGATGTTCGCAGGGACATCATAACGTCTGATATTGTGTCGGGTTGTAAAGTTTGTCACTAACGCCCGACTTTGGTCACTAATTTCGTCGCTCACGAGAACGATGTGAATGCGCGGAAGATGACTAACCGTTAAGTAGTCCGCTCCGAGCATAATAACGCCACTTCGTTTAATCAAGTGGAGAAACGATTGTAAACGTTCACGATTCACGCACTAACTCCAAGAGCGCTTCATATAGCGCTTCACTTGTCGTTGTTTCAAGAGCGCGTGCAAAGGCATCCTTCTTTTTTGCAAGAAGAATAGCCTCTTGACGTGCCACGACATACGCCCCACGACCATTTGCTTTTTTAGTCGGGTCAATGATGACGTTACCTTCAGGCGTACGCACCACCCGAATAAGATTATTTTTGGGATGGCTTTCACCGGTGACAATACAGCGTCGTAAGACTTCTTTTTTCATGGTGATCCTCCTCTTTAACTTTATTCGTTATAGTATTCATCAAAGTCATCGTAGTCGATATCATCTTCTTCAACAACTTGTTCATGTTCTTGTTCTAAGGCTTTTAATTCTTCTTCGGTATAAATGTCCATTTTTGGGCCACTGATCGTTGGTTCAACGGTATCAACTGGAGCTTTTGGCGTTTCAACGCGGCCACGAGTGCGGCGTTCTTCCCGTTTCGCAAGCGCTTTTTCTTTGGCTTCTTCAAGGGCTTTTTCTTTAGCTAGTTCAGCTTCAAGATCTGCGAGTGAGATCGTCGTTTTAACCGCTTGGACAACGACCGGTTCTTCGACCACTGGGGTTGGAACAACCACTGGTGTTGGTTCAGCTTCTAATTTAATAGTGAATTCATCCTTATCCATTGGTGAATCTTCATTCATGGCATTAACTTCATCCGCAAGGAGTTGTTTTTGTTCAGCGACGCGTTGCGCAACTTCTTCACTACGGGCCAGTTCACGGAGAATTCGTTCACGGGTTTTTTCTTGTTCTGCCAGTCTTTCTTCATATTCAATATCCGCTTTGGTTTGGAAGATAATACCTTGTTCCATCGCTTCATTGACATCAAGGATCGAGATATTGTAGCCCGTCAATTTAGCGGCAAGACGAATGTTTGCCCCTTTATGACCAAAGGCTTTTCCTTTTTCTTCTTCCGCAAAGACAACTTTAGCAGTCTTATCTTCAGTATCAATCGTTAAGCCCAGCGGGACTGCAGGACGGAAGGCTTCAAAGATATAAAGGGCTGGATTTTTAGCCCACGGAATAATATCAATTTTTTCTTTACGGCCATCAGGTCCAAGTTCAGCAGTGATTTTTTGAATCCGACTTGCATTTGGTCCAATACAACTGCCAACGGGGTCAACGTTTGGATCAAGGCTCTCAACCGAAACCTTGACGCGTTCGCCTTCTTCCCGAACAATGTCGTGAATCACAATCGTGCCATCATAGATTTCATGGACTTCGCGTTCCATTAAGCGTTTAACAAAGTTTGGGTGGCTCCGAGAGATAATAATATTGGCGCCTTTAGTACCACTCACAACATCGACAA
Organism: uncultured Staphylococcaceae bacterium; assembly: GCA_964410505.1. Classification (GTDB taxonomy): domain Bacteria; phylum Bacillota_I; class Bacilli_A; order RFN20; family CAG-826; genus UBA1361. The sequence continues at coordinate 60,228 of CAYPGR010000002.1, read as the reverse complement.
TATAGAAATTAAGTTCTTGGCCATTACGGAAGTTTTCACCAGGAATGGCTTGTTTGCCTCTTTCATCAAAGAAGACATTGGTAATGCCTAGTAAGTTAATATAAGTTGTTTTTTCGTTTTTCTCAACTGTCCCCTTAACAAGTTCACCAATTTTGTCTTTGAAGAGATTGAAGAGTTGTTCTTTTTCTAACTCAATGAGTTGGTGCCGAAAGTTTTGGGCAACGTTGTTTGATAATTTGGTATTAAATGTTCCTAAGAAACCCCGTTCGACCACAACATGACCGCCAACGATCGCATCGTTATCAAACTCTTTGGCTTCTTCAAGACTAATTTCAAGCGCATCATCTTGAATATCATCATCGTGTGCAACGACGGTTTTTAAAAGTTGTGCTTCAAAGTCGAGCATTTCTTCATTTAAAGCAACGTCAACATTGACATCATCGCCGCCCTTTTGACGGGCATAGGCATTACGAACCGCTTTCTTAAAGATTTCGATGACAACTTCTTCTTTCAGATTATGCTTTTCGGCAACTTCGCGAAACATTTGAAGCATCGCATCAAATCTTGTTTGTCGTTGTTTTTGTACTGATTTAGTAATTCTGGCCATTTTTCTATTGATCCTTTTTAAAATTTTAGTGCGCGTTTAATTGATTTTATGTCCCCGCGTGGGATATCGATATTTTTAATCCGACCTTTGAGGTTAGTCGTGATTGATAAGCGTTCATTACTGACCGCAACAAGCGTGCCGGTTACGACAGGTGGTCCTTTAATACCATCATTTAGCGTGACCGATAAGTAAGTATTCAAGTAATCATCAACTTCATGAAGTGGGACCTCTTTTTCCGCCCCAGTGGTCGTTACATCGAGGGTGAATGGTTCCGATTCAGCATCAACATCGATCAGTTGATCAATGGCTTCGCTAATGCTGACAATCTCATCAAGATTTACCGTATGATGGTATTTATCAACGATGACCCGTAAGTAGCGTTCGTCCCCTTCATTTAGAAAGTGAACATTCATTAATCGATAGCCCTTGTCCGTTAAGATGGCTTTAATTTGTGGTTTAAGTAAATTTAGATCCATATTCCTCCCAGTAAAATAAAGAGTGGGCGTACCCACTCCAGAGAATTTGAAGTTTACTTTGTAAATTATATTTACCTATTAATATTAGCGTATTTTACGAACAAATGCAAGGACATTGTTAATAAAATGGTGCCCCCTGCCAGAATCGAACTAGCGACTGATCCTTACCATGGATCTGTTATGCCATTTAACTAAGGGGGCAACGTTAAAAGTATATTACATCTTTAATTAGATTTCAAACAAAGTAATGCAAAGAATAAAAAAAGCTCTAGTTTTGCGCTAGAGCTTCTTGATAGACGATGTATTTTTAGTAAATTCCGTTACAAAGTGAACGGGTTTGAATGTTAGTGTCGCCCCAAATATAGCATGATAAGTTACGATTGTCGATAAATGGGTTCCGAATTTCTTGGTATTTTTGAATACCTGTTTGGCGTTGGCCATCACGTTCAACGGTTGGCACATGTTCACGATCCCACTTAATCATTGTTTGAATAGCAAAGTTTTCACCTAGTGCACATTGGGTTGGATACATCACTAACATATAAAGTTGAGCCCGGGCAATTTCACCACGAACAAGCGGGGTTGGTGAGAAATAACCGCGGCGTAAAATGGAATCAACTCTTTGACCAGCAGTATTCGTTAAAGTGAATTCATAAAGTGTTTGGGGATCACTTGTGTAATTCCATTCGCCATAACTATTGTTACTACGGGTTGTGTTTAAGTCGGCATCACTTGCAAAGAGGTTTGCAACGTCACTTGAGATATTTGCCACATTATTGGAGGCGCCAAGTGATTCGTTGCCATCTTTTAATTTTGATTGTGGGTATGAGTGTTCTTTATTCCATTTACCACCATTGTATGTTGCCCCAGGATGTGATTTTAAGTCATAGATTGAGAGAATGTTATTTGAATTACTTGGGTCCCGGTCCATTTCCCGTAAAGCACCCATGGTTTCTCCGTAAGTAATGAGTTTTTTCTTAGGATTCAGATAGTTGAAGAGTGCTGTTTTAAGGTCTTCACCCCGTAAGTTAAAATCGATCGTATTCCAGAATGAGCCGCTATATTCCGCCATGGGCGTAAAACTCATCGTTAAAGCAGGTTGCCAAACAGGGGTTGGTGGCACCCATTCACTAGATGAAGGGGCTGAACTTGATTCTTCACTGCTTGAGACAACGTCACTTGTGACGTCAGGTTCGCTCGTGACTTCAGGTTGACTGGTAACACTTGGGGTTTCACTGCTTTCGGTTGGTTCACTACTTGAAGTTGGTTTACAAGCCGAAAGAATCGTTAATGCCACAAGGCCCAATAAAAGTTTTCTTATTTTCATATTAAAATACCTATAATTCTTTCCAAGTAAATTATAGCAAAAGCGACCCTCTTTGTAAAATAATCATGTTAAGCAAAAGGAGAAATCACTAGTTCGTTATTTTGCACAGTTAAACGATAGGTCACATTATTGTCAATGTTACCGCGGACAATTTCCTCTGCAATAAACGTTTCAAGACTTTTTTGAATAAAGCGCTTGAGCGGGCGGGCACCAAATTCAGGCGCATAGGCATTATCAAGCACGAAATCAATCATTTTCTCATCGTAGATGAGTTTAAAGTTATTCTTGCTGACATGTTCAATGAGTTCATCAAGCATCTTGCGCGTAATGTCGCGTTGTGTTTCTTTACTAAGCGGTAGGAAGTAGACAATTTCATCAATCCGATTAATGAGTTCAGGCTTAAAGGTTTGCTTAATGAGATCATCAACTTTACTGAGTTGATTTTTATGGAAGAGCTCACTTCCTAGATTACTGGTCATAATGATGACTGTATTTTTAAAATTGACAACTCGTCCTTGCGAGTCGGTTAAGCGACCGTCATCGAGCACTTGTAAGAGTAAATTAAAGACTTCGGGATGCGCCTTTTCAATTTCATCAAATAAGACAATCGAATAAGGACTACGCCGCACTGCTTCCGTTAATTGGCCACCTTCGTCATACCCAACATAGCCCGGGGGTGCCCCGATTAAACGACTAACCGAGAATTTTTCCATGTATTCACTCATATCAATACGTACGATATGTTTTTCGTCATCAAATAACGACAGCGCTAATGAGCGCGCCACTTCCGTTTTACCAACCCCAGTTGGTCCAAGGAAAAGAAAACTTCCAATGGGCCGATTAGGATTATTTAGTCCCGCTCGTTGCCGTAAGATGGCATCACTCACAAGTCGAAGGGCAACATCTTGACCTAAGACCCGCTTTTTAAGGGCGTCATAAAGCGATAGAATCTTCGCTTTTTCGCTTTCCATGATACGTTTGAGCGGAATTCCGGTTTGCCGGGCCACGACTTCAGCAATTTCATCTTCCGTCACCGTTTCTTTGAGTAGTTTATTTTCTTTATTCTCTGAAGTAAGTTTTTCAATTCTTTTTTCTAGGTCAGGGATGATTTTATATTGTAATGCTGACGCTTCCTCATATTTACCATTATTAAAGGCGACTGTTAAGTTAAAACGCGCCGTTTCCAGTTCTTTCTTCGCCTTGTTTAACGTACTTAAGTCACTTATTTCATGTTCCCATTCTTTGGAATATCGTTCATCTTCGGCTTTTAGTTTATCAAGTTCTTCATTCACCTTTTCAAGACGTTTTTTACTAAGTTCATCTTTTTCTTTACCGAGGGCAACCCGTTCAATTTCTAGTTGACGCATTTTCCGACGAATCTCATCAAGTTCAACCGGTAAACTTTCGACTTCCACCCGAATTAAAGAACACGCTTCATCCACCAGGTCAAGCGCCTTATCAGGTAAGAAACGTTCTGTAATATAACGTTCACTCAAAACAGCCGCACTCACAAGTGCATTATCGCTAATCTTAATCCCGTGATGACTTTCATAACGTGCTTTAAGACCACGGAGGATGGAAATGGTGTCTTCAAGCGACGGTTCCTGAACCATCAGTGGTTGAAAACGTCGTTCAAGCGCCCGATCTTTTTCTATATAGTTTCGATATTCGTCAAGAGTTGTCGCCCCAATGGTATGAATTTCACCACGTGCAAGCATTGGTTTAAGCATATTGCCAGCATCAATGGCCCCTTCAGCTTTACCCGCACCAACAATTAAGTGGATTTCATCAATAAATAAAATAATATTATGATTGCTTTCTTTAATTTTCTTTAAAATAGCTTTTAAGCGTTCTTCAAATTCACCACGAAATTTAGCGCCAGCAATAAGGGCACCCATATCGAGTTCATAGATTTGCTTATTGGCTAAATTCTTCGGCACATCGCCGGCCACAATACGTTGCGCAAGTCCTTCAATAATAGCTGTTTTGCCAACTCCCGGTTCACCAAGTAAAATGACATTATTTTTGTTTTTGCGGGCTAATATTTCGATGATCCGGCGGATTTCGCTATCGCGACCAATCACAGGATCACTTTTATTTGCTTTGGCTTCTTCATCTAAAAAGCGACCAAATTTTTCAAGTATTTTTTCATCTTGTTCATAATTTTGAAAAGGATTAAAATTCATAATATATACCTCCTTAGCACTAGAAAAGCCTGAGTGCTAATTTTATTATATACCATCTTTGGCACTTGTCAAATAAGAGTGCTATTTTTAATTTAAATTCAGTTTACTTACTTTTAAAATACGTGAAACTTTTTCGTCATTTGGGCGAATAAAAACATAATGCGTCGCGTATCTAAGGACGTCAACATACCGTTCCTTATGATAGTGTTCAATAATTAAAGCTCGAATCGTGTCAAAGGCGATTTCACTTGGAAAAGGTTTGTCACGTCCAGCCGCAAAAAGTTTTTTAATTTGCGAGCGGGTAAGTTCATAGGGGCCTTCTTTTTTAAGAGCCGTTAAAACGCTCGTAATTTCTTCGTTAAAATTGGATGGTAACACCTTATCATCATAAACAATCGATTGATAATAGTAGGCGTATGCTTGTTCAAACTTACCTTCAAGATAAAGGGCATATCCCGCAAAACGGAGCGCTGCACTAATATTTGAAAGACTATAAACAACTTGTAAGAACCACGAGGATAATTTAAAAATATCACTGGCTCTTTTATCATACTTAAGTGCTTCTAAAATTTTGATAATGGCTTTCGGGTTAAACGGATTCCATTGATGGGCTTTTGAATACATCCGGAAGGCATTCGGGTAATCACTAATTTTTTCAAAAATTAATCCGCGTTGAAAATAGATTTGAAAAAAAGGATAGGTTACGAGAATATCTTGGTAATTTTGTTGAGATAATTTAGAGTAAAGTGCTTGTTCATATTCATTGGTCAAATTAAACAATGGTTTTTTAGGAGCCTTTGCATCCAAAATTTTCCCGTGACTATCCGAATATTTGACAAGGGCATTCCCGATCTCAGCACGTCGTAAGAGATTAATTTTTTCTTCTTTCATCAGCTGCAAACAGACGGGAACAAGCACTTCCGGGTTGAGCCTAATTTCATTATGAATTTCTTTACTATCTTTTCCTAAAAAGGTCGCCGCCAACACAAAAACTTCAGGCTCCGTATCTTCATTTGGCACATTTTCAACAATGTAATTAAAAATGTTTTGACGATCACGGTCGTTATCGCCGGTTAGGTTAATGCGAAAAGTTGATTTTTGATTGATTGCCATGCGTTTACTTTATCAAAATATAGGGAAAAATACCACTTTTAAGGCTTTATCGAATTAAATTAATGAAACCTATATTTTTAAGAACTTTTCAAAGGCATTCCGACCTTCATCATCATCCTTGAAGCAAGCTGTATTAGCTAAGACTTGATGACAAACATCGGTCATATATGCCCGGCTATACGCTTCATATTCAGGTTCTTTTACCTCGTCCGTAAATAGTCTATCGATAAAGGCTTGATGTTTAGCAATACTTGGGTAATCACTAAGCATCTTATCTTTTTTAACCCCTTCATAGTAGAGTTCTTCGATTAAAGCAAATTCTGCTTTCAGACGGGCTGGCAAGATAAAGGTTCCCATTTGTTCAATGAGGCCAATCCCCTCTTTTTTAATATGATGGAATTCTGGGTGCGCATGGAAGATTCCCGTTGGATAGGTCTCATCCGTCCGGTTATTACGTAAAACGATATACATGATATATTTACGTTTGTTTTTCATCACAATTGGCGTGACTGCGGCGTGACGTGTCTCACCTGTAAAAGGAATAATACCTAAATCGATATTTTCATAATTAAGCCACTTCTCACTGATCTTCGCGGCCATTTCTAATAAGAGCCCTTTGGAAGTAGATTCTAACTTCACGACATTACTTTGCCAGTTAAGAATACTTATTTTAATTTTACGGTCGTGCTTATGTTTAATGACAACCCGGTCTTTTGCTTCAAAGATTGGCATGACAAGGGCGCCCCCTTGGAAATGTTCGTGATTGAGAATGGAACCACCAACGATGGGGATATCACTATTACTGCCAATAAAAAGATTCGGAAATTGATCGACGAAGGCCACTAACTTTGCAAAGATGCGTGGCGTAATGGTCATCGGTTTATGTTCTTTGCTAATGACAATGAGGTGGTCTTTATAATAAACAAAGGGTGAGTATTGTAAATACCATTCCTCTTTATCAAGCATGAGGGGAACGGAACGTAAATTTTGACGCGGCGGTGTATAATCATTGCCACCGAACCCAACGTTTTCAAGACATAACAAACAACTTGGGTATTTGTCTTCTGGCTTTTCTTGTAAGACTTTAGCGACATCTTTATTATCTTTTTCAGGTTTTGCAAGATTGATGGTCATCTCATAATAATTTTCACCAACCGACGCGCGCCATCGTATATTCTGCGCTACTTTGGCTTGTTGAATGTAATTATTGGCAATACTCATATCGTGTAAATATTTGATTGCAAGATCTGGATCTTTTTTAGCATGTCCCCGGAAATGGTAATTGACTACACTCGGAATGGGGGTCATCATGCCTAGAATATCCGTAATAATGGCTTCTGGATCTTGGATCGATAGATGCGGTAAACTTTCATTTTTAAGCGCTGTTTCTAGTTCAGAAATGAGGGCACTTGGGTTCGTCAAACTATTGATTTCACTCACGTTAATGACACCCTTATATGGTTTTTTCAAACCGAATTTAAAAAGTAATACATTACGGTAATAATTAATATCTTCAGGACTCAAAGCAAGTTTTGCTTCACCATAAATTAATATTTTTTCAACTAAGATTTCTAACATGGTCGTACCTCGATTCCCATCTATTATGACAAATCCTCATCTTTTTTGGTAATGAAGTATAAAATACTTCCAAAGTCTCGTAAAATTCTCGTTGAATCACTCACTCCGGTTGCGGTCCACTCTGGATATAAGGTCAGCGCCCCAGCCTTTAAAGCTACCCCGCTCACAACGTATTTTTCTTTGACCGGTGTCTTGATGAGTTCTTCACTTGTTTTTCGTTTGTTTAAATAGCGAATAATTGTCCCATCATAGTTGATAAATTTGGGGAGGACGCGTTTTAGTAAACTACCAAAACGCGTAATATCCGTCGCTTGATCGAGTGTATAGACCTCATACATTGCTTCTTCATCTAGCGGTATTGCGGGCAATTTGCTTACTTCTGGAAGGGTTGAATGGATATGATTACTGATCAACACAATCGCGTAACTTTGGTCCGGAGCAATCACACCAAAAGTTGTTTTATTTTTTGCACTATTTGATCTGAGTTCTCGATAGCGACCATTAACGACGACTGATTGAAAAAGTTTAGCGATTCCATTATAAGTTTTTAATGCTTTAACCTCTTTAGGTAATAGTTTAGTAACATCCAGCTCATAACCAAAGCCACCGGTCATAAATGCGTTATTGAAGCGCGTTTGAAGCGGTAAATCCCGTAACATTTGGTGATTGGGGACCGCACTTACATGGCCAGACATCACACTTAATGGATAAGCTTTGGCAAGCACCGTATGCATGCGAATTCGTTCATAAGCATCACTACAATCACTAACCCATATTTGATCAAAAAAAGAGAGGACCCCTAAATCAAAACGATTCCCGCCACTGGCACATCCTTCCCACAAGATATGGGGATAAGCCTTAGTTAATGTATCAAGAATGCGATATAAACCGCGCGTGTAATCATAAAAGAAAGTCGAAAATGCTTGGGTCGCCGTATAAAAATCACTAAGATTTCGATTATAATCCCATTTGACATACCGAATATCTGCCGAATCTAATACCTTTTTTACATTTGAGATAATATAATCAACCACTTCATCAAGAGCGAGATTAAGCGCATATTGGAATCGACCAGTGCTCGGGGTTACCCCGGGAATCTGAACAACCCACGAAGGCTTCGTTTTAAAAATGTCATGATCAGCACTTACCATCTCTGGTTCAAACCATAAACCAAACTGAAGTCCCTCTTTGGTTGCAAAATCACTTAAACCCTTAAGGCCATGTGGTAATTTCTTCATATTCACATCATAATAACCTAAACCGCCATAGTCATCATGGCGATGATTAAACCAGCCATCATCAAGCACAAAAAGTTCAATCCCAATTTGCTTGGCAGCGACCATCAAATCTTTAATCTTCTTTTCAGTGAAATCAAAGTAGGTTGCTTCCCAGTTATTTAGTAAAATAGGCCGTACTTTGTCCGCATATTCTTGACGGACCACATGTCCTTTTACAAAATCATGGAAATGGGCACTTACGCCATTTTCGCCGTCTGCACTAAAGGTCATCACCGAAAACGGAGTGATAAAAGGTTCATCTGCTATCAGCATACTACTAAAGGTTTCATCATTAATGCCATGTTGTAGACGAAGTTTATTGGCGAAGGTCAGTTCAGCGGTCGCTTTGAAAGGTCCACTATAAAGGAGGTTAAACCCATAAGCAACCCCTTGATCAAGAGAAGTATCTTCATTAAGTAAGAGAAAGAACGGATTATGGCGGTTGCTACTCGGTCCAGCATTCGTGGATACTTCAAAGACACCGGGTACTAGGCGATGACGAACGGGATGCATTTCATTGGCCCACGTGCCATAAGTAGAATAAATCTCAAAATGCTGATTATCAAGGTCAAGGTTGAAACTACTGGCTTTGACTACTTTTTGGCCATTCCCAAAAAGAACATAACGCCGAGCAATGACATTTGCTTTTTTGAAAACTAAATAATCGATTTTAAGTGTCACACCACTGATTACATCTTCTAGTAACACATAAAAGTATTGGTCGGAACCATGCGGAATCGGCAGTTCATTGCGCACTAAAACGGAAAGTGGGGCGAACCCATGTTCTTTAACAATGAAATCACTCGCATATCCTTTCGAATGTTCGATGAGGATGCTTGGTTTACGATAGTCACCTTTTCCAATTGCCCCGACTTCTAAATTTAGAAAATCAAGACAATAGACATCCTCTTTTTCCGCCCTATAATTCGTCGAGGTCCCGAGCAAGTTCTTTTGCTTGTTTATCAAAATCGACAAATCTTCATTTTCACTTAGGCGCGAGCCATAATATAAGTTTTCTAGATGGCGATGATTATTCACCATTAAAACATAAGAGGAAAGATCGGTTGTTAAGTGTATATATGTATTTTCCATACAATAATTTTAACATACAACGCGCTTTAATAAATACCTAGATAGTCGGCTCGTTTTAATGCTAAAATAGAAACATGAAACATGCACTTAATTTCGAATGGTCATTTATTCCTTCTTTTAGTATGGAATACACCACCAGTGTCCCCAAAAATGCGACCCTCGTTGATCTTCCTCATAATATGGTTGATTTCCCATTTAATTACTTTGATGAAAAAAGTTTCCAAATCATCGGGACCTATGCAAAAGAGATTACTATTTCTAACTACTCCCCCCATAATCAATATATGCTCTGCTTTGAGGGAATCAATAATCAGTTTGACCTCTATATTAATGGTAATCATATCGGTTGTTACACTCGTCCCTACATGGAAGTCCAAATCGATATCACAGCATCACTAAAAGAAGGTCTCAATCTCTTGGTTCTCAAAGTCAATGGTTCGGAGGCAGTTAATGCCCCACCATTTGGAAATACCGTTGATTTCCTTCCGTTTAGCGGCATTTATCGTGAAGTCTCCCTTCATATTTATGAACCACTTGATCTAATTAGTATTAAAATCGACGCGCGCCAAAATGGCTTAGTTACACTTTCACCATACGTAAGAAACCTCAATAATGTCGACTATGAAATCACCTATCAAGTATTTGATGACCTCACATTATTTTTCGAAACCACTGCTTCCTCTTTTAAGATTGATAAGCCGCTCATCTGGACATTAAATGATCCCCATCTTTATTACTTAAGAGTAAAACTAAGCCATGGTGGTAACGACTTATATTATGGTTACCCCTTTGGCTTTAGGGATCTTTTGTTTACCGAAGAAAGCTTCTATTTAAACGGAGTTAAAACCCCACTTGTCGGCTTAAACCGTCATGAAACATTCCCCTATCTAGGCGGGGCAGCTACCAGTTACCTACAATTTAGCGATGTGGTCGCCCTTAAAGAATTAGGTGTCAATTATGTTCGTTGCTCGCATTATCCACCCAGTCGTCACTTTTTAGATGCCTGCGATTATTTAGGCCTTCTCGTTATTAATGAGGTACCTGGATGGCAATATATTGGTGACGAAAAGTGGCAAACCATTCACCTTCAAAATATCGAAACGATGATCACCCGCGACTACAACCATCCAAGTATCATTGCCTGGTCAATCCGGATTAATGAGTCAGTTGACCATCCAATGTATGAAAAAGGACAAGCCCTTGCGAAAAAACTTGATCCATATCGTCCCACAACAGGCACACGAAACTTCGCTAATAGTGAACCACTGGAAGATATCTATTCTTATAACGACTTCAGTCATGATGGTACGAATCGTGGTTTAGAGCCTAAAAAGAAAATTACCAAAAGCAAGAAACCTTATATCGTGAGTGAAAATAATGGCCATATGTATCCGACTAAGCCATTTGATAATCCGTTAATCCTTGAAAGTCACACGAAAAGACATCTTGCGGTCCTCGATGCGTTTTTTAAAAACCAAGATATGATCGGCATCTCTCCTTGGTGCATGCATGATTACTACACCCATAAAGAATTTGGTAGTGGCGATAAAATTTGCTATCACGGTATTCTTGATAGTTTCCGTCATCCAAAACCAGCCGCTTATGCCTATATGGCAAACTTTAGTGAAAAACCAGTCCTCTTTCCGCTTTTTAAAGGTGATAATGGTGACCTCCCAGAGAGCCGCTTATACGAAACCATGGTCTTAAGTAACGCTAATCATCTTAAAATTTTTAAAAATGGTGTCCTTTTAAAGACTCATTATCCGCGCAAAGATTTATATAAAAACTTACCAAACCCACCGTTTATTTTAGATACCTTTGTGAGTGAAGACTTTATTAGCAATATTACTTTTAGTAAAAAAGATCGTAAACGCGTTGCAAAGCTATTAAATTTCGCCGCCACCCACAACTTTAATCGTTTATCCATCGGACAAAAAATCCGCTTAGGATTGCTTATCTTAAAATATCGAATCAAACGAGATGATCTCGTGGATTTATGGACCCAAAACATTGCCGCTTGGGGGTATAAATCCGCAGGCTATGAACTCGTTGGATACGACAAAAAAGGAAAAGAAGTCGCACGGACCCAACTTAATCAAACTACCACAACCTCGTACCAAATTACTTGCCATAAAGACGAACTACGTAATGGTGACACCTATGATATGACGATGATTCACATTGAAAGTACCTCTCCGCTTCGAAATACCTATGACTTTAGTCCAGTCAATATTTCAACAACTGGACCGATCAAGCTTGTTGGCCCCCTGACCCAAACATTACACGCCGGTTGTTTAACTTTGTATATTCGCTCAGTAAGAGAAGTCGGAAGTGCTACAATAACCATCAGTGTACAAAACACAACAAAATCATTTAACCTCACCGTTAAATAGAAAGGAGCAATCATGGCCGAAAAAAATTTCGCGCTTTTAATTGATGCAGAGAATATTTCTTCAGAGTATATGTCAATTATTCGTGATGAAGCCAATAAACATGGCAATCTAACTTATCGGCGCATTTATGGCGATTGGGCAAGTAGTAACCTTGGCAAATGGCGTAATAAATGTATCGAGTATAATTTAGAACAAATTCAACAAGTATCGTATGTCAGCGGCAAAAGTACAAGTGACTTTACCCTTATCATCGATGCCATGGATATCTTATATGCCGACCGCGTTGAAGGCTTTGTCCTCGTCAGTAGTGATAGTGATTTTACTAGACTCGTTAGTCGTCTTCGCCAAAATAATAAATTTATTATTGGTATGGGCGAAAGTAAAACCCCACTCTCACTCGTAAACTCTGTTGATCTCTTCATTTATCTTGATAAAATTAAAACCATTCGCGATAAAAACACCAAACCAAAACGGAAAACGAAGACCACGACCAATGGACAAGAAGTTGACGAAGGAATCATCGCACTTGATGACCTTGTCGATGTCGTCACGAATATCATTAATGAATCTTGTGATGAAAATGGCTGGGCGTATTGGAGCAATACCAACAACACCTTAGTTCGAAAATATCCGGGTTTTGATCCCCGTAACTACGGATTCAAAGGCAAAGCCCTGCAATTCTTCCTCAGTAATGGGTTTGAAAAACGTAATGAAGGCTTAGACGTCTTCATTCGTCCGAAACCGCAAACGGAATTAAGTTAACAAAAAAAGAACCATCAATCGTTACTAAAGATGGTTCTTTTCTTTAAATTTGAGCGGTTAGAGAATATCCGTAATCATCCGGCGTTTATCAATATCAACGAGCATTTCGTCATACATTTTTTCATCAATCGGATATTTCCGTTTAATGAGAACGTAGGCCGCTAAGTTACAAACTAATGGTAATAACGCCATCCCAGCAATAAGCGCAAATTGGGCTTGACTCTTATTAGCAGCATCAATTGCCGCTTGTGCTTGTTCGGCAATGTACGTATCGGTCCATCCAAGCTTTTCACCTTGAACTTCAAATTCACTGATTTGGTTAGTAATGGTATAGACGCCACCCGCACTCAAGGTCAAGAAGACAACAAGAACAGTAATGGCATTACTAATTTTGGCGGCAAATGGTCGGGCGGCAAATACCACCCCTTCTTTGCGATCACCTGTTTTCCATTCGTTATATTCAACTGTATTGGTGATTTGGACCAGAAGGACGAGATAAAAGACCCCTTGTGGTGTGAAAATAATTAAAGCGAGGACTGGCAGCACATATTGATATAAATTATCGGCGATTGGCAAAAGTCCAAACGCGTGAAGCGAGCCTACAAGGAATAATAGTGCGTTCCCAACTGACGAGATAATGATCGCTCCTTTAAGGATTTGGGCGCGAGTGTGTTTTTTGACAAGAAAACCAAAGATAAAGTTTGCCATAATCGAACCAAAGGCGTAAGCAATTAAGAAGTAGAAAAAGGCTTGCCACGCTTCTTTATAACCAAACACAAAGTGCATATAATTTTGGCCTAAGTTATTAAACATCGAGCCCGAAAGGTAATGAAGGACAATCGCAAAAAGCATCACTAAAAGTGGTTTGTTATTGACGATTACTTTAAAGATATCGCGCACTTTAATCTTTTCAATTGAATCGATTTCACTGCGATCTCTTTCTTTGCATAAAAAGACAATGAGTAGTTGTGAAAAGATATAAATCGAACCAATAATAATACTGAGACTTCTAAATGCGACGATGGCCCGTCCTGGATATAAATCCGGGACAATCGCACCGACGGTAAAAGCCCCAATATTGACTGCGATGGCCATTAACATCGTAATTTGATTGCGTTGTTTTGGATCACGGGTTAAGCTTGGGACCATGCCCCAATACCCAATATCATTGAAAGTAAACGATATTTCCCATAATAAATAGATGACGAGGAAGAAAGCGACATAGCCCCATCCCCCAAACGGACGGAAACTAAAGAGCACCATTAATAAAAGACCATTAATAATCCCGCCAAATAAAATCCATGGTTTAAATTTACCGAGTTTAAAACGAGCATTCTCAATGAGAGAACCAATGATCGGATCGTTAAAACCATCCCATAAGTGAATCACGAGCATCGCCATCATGATCACAAAAATCATGGTCTTATATTGACCCGCATCACTTTCCGGTAATGTGAGTTGTAAATACATCATTAAGAATAAATTAATGAGTGTATAAGCGGCATCACGACCAATGCCCGTAAACGAAAAAACGTATTTCGTTAAAGGTGGGACTTTATCACCTTTATAGGTTTTAAATAAATTCATAGATTACCCCTTTATTTATAAGTAATATACATCTAATAATTAGTTTACACGAAAAAATAATAAAAGAGATTAATCTTTCATTTCATACGCCTATTTTTGATATGATGAAGGTATGGAAAAGAAATTACGACTCTCCCTCTATCTTAAAATGCTCATCGGTTTTATCACTAGTTTTCTCATTGCTGAACTCTTCAGTCTTCCTTATAGTTATACAGCTGGCGTGATTGCAATTCTTCATTCATGGTACAGCCGTGATACGGTCGTTAAAACGGCCGTCACCCGCTTAATTTCAAGTCTCATTGGCCTCGCTATTAGTGCCCTTCTCTTCTTCGTCTTCGGCTACACCATTGTTAATCTATTTATCATGGTTTTTACCGTCTTAGCAGTCTTATACCTTGTAAGACTAGAAAGTGGGGCGACCATTGCCCTCGTTTTAATCGGTCAACAATGGGCCGAAAGAACAACCTGGGCTCCATTAAACGCCCTCATCATCATGATTATCGGGACAGTCCCCGCTCTTTTGCTTAACCTCTTCACCTTTAAAAAATCAACTATTCTAGTAAACCAACAAGCAAAACTTGATCAAGAAATTTCCACCATCTTTACCTATATTGAAAAAAATGAGCGCTATGACTTTACCCAGGTCAATCGGATTCTAAGTGACACAAAAAATAGTATGCAAGTTGCGCTTGATAATTATCGCGTCGCAAATATTAGTGCGGCTCTTTATTATATGAATGTTCGGGGTGAGCAAATAAAAATCCTTGAACGGATTATTGACACCCTTTCGAAATTATATCCTTCACCTTATAAAGATAAGATTCTTGCTTATCTAGGCATGTTTAATGGTCGTATAGGTCAAGAAAATTATGCCGCTGAACTTTTAATCGAGCATGACACATTGCTTAATCACTACCGCCAACTTCCCCTACCAAAAACGCGCGATGAATTTGAACACCGCGCGTTACTTTATGCTATCTTATCTGAAATCAAACAATTTTTACTAATTAAAATCGACTATCACAACGCTTTTCCGACTACTTGATTTTCATCGCCTTTTGCCACCTGGTTGAGGCTCGTAAGTCGTCTTTTTTAACTTTGGAACGCACTTTATAAATATGTTTCGTTCCACGGGCAATCAAACGATCACTGACAGTATCACCGAGTTCAGCATAAAAATCGCGCATTAAACTAAAATCAAACGGGGCACAACTAAAAACATCCGCCATGATGGTTTTGGTTTTATAGTTATAGTGAAGAGCGACATGGCTTTGGGCAATAATAATAATGCCTGAGAGATATTTTGGTTTAAGGACGGTTGATTTATGGACACTCGCGCGGGTAATTGGATCCATATTAATTTTGGTGACAAAGTTTTCAAGGAAATCATAAAATGTTTCCATCGTCGGCACACTTTTCGCCACAATTTCATTCATAATATGCGGCCCAAAATCAGTATTTGGATCATATTCATAACTTTCTAATTCTTTTTGATCACGATCGACTACTTCCGATAAACTCATATCAAATTTATATGGTAAAAGTTCATGGAATAACTCAAGGGCCCGTTTATCATCAAATGAAGTCGGTACAAATAGGTCGACAAAATAACATTCACGTAATGGGAAGGTATGAATCGTAATATGCCCCCCTTCTAAAAGCATATAGGCGGTGACACCAATGTCCTCTTTTACCTTTCCGTAGTAATAAGGAATAAGTTGGGGCGGGGTAACTGGATCGAGTTTTAATTCATAAATAACTTTATTTAAAACGTCATTAATGTATTTAATATCGTCTAGATGTAGATTTTTGGCGCCATAGGCATCGAGGGTCAAATGTTTCTTCATTTATCTTTTTTCTCCTTGAATATAAAATAGTTCATAAAGTGTTTTTAAGGCAAGCCAACTTGTCATATCATTGACATCAAGTGGCGGACTGATTTCGACAAAATCAATGGCGTAGGTGTTTTTTAAAGCCACGAATGCACTTGTTAACCGTAAGGTATCAAGACTTTTAAGTCCGAAAGCTTCTGGTGTGCCTGTCCCTGGGGCGTAAGCTGGATCATTCGCGTCGATATCATAACTTACATAAATGGCATACTCATCGCTTTGAAAACGTTTGGTGACACTTTCAATGATGGGACTCGTGCCTAGACGACGAACATCACCGGCAAGGTAAACCGTAATCGCCGGATTTTCATTAAAATATACAACTTCTTCCCGTTCAAAACCACGAAGACCAATAAAAACAAGGTTTTCTTGCTTCAAGCCGTGATCTAAAGCCCGACGGGCTGGGGTGGCGTGGGAAAGGCGGTTATCTAGATAATCATCCATCATATCGGGATGGGCGTCAATATGGATTAAGACTGGTGTTTTGTGATGAAGGTCACAAAATGATAAAAAAGCCTTAAAGAGGGGAATGTTGACACTATGGTCACCCCCAATAAAGACATTTAACTTACCAGGCGCAAAAAGAGGTGAAACGGCCTTTTCAACGCGGTTAAAATAGCTTGGAATCGATTCTTTTTCTTTGCGGACGATATCGCCATTATCAAATAAAGAAACCTTATCTAATAGTTTTGCAGCGCGGGTGACGCCCGGAATATTTTCACTTAAAGCTCGTAAAAAGGCTGGGGCGTGACTTGCCCCTTTACCAAGACTCGCATTGTCATCAAATGGGATTCCAGTGAAGACAATATTGGCATCTTTGTAGTCTGTTTTTTTAATGTCTCTGAATGTTAATTTATTCATTTTTTACCTCAAGATTATAGTAACTAATTTTACATGCTTTGTGTTAAAAAAGTAACTAAATAAAATAAAAAACACTCCACGCCTTTAAACGTAGAGTGTTTCCGTATCATTTACGACTGAATTATTTATTTTCTAAACGACTATTTGCACTTATGACGGACTGTAATAAGTTTGCTGGTACTTCTTGATAGCTATCAAATTCACTATTAAAGTAACCACTTCCTTGACTTAACACCCGTAATTTAATCGCATAATCAAGTAATTCTGCTTCTGGCACTAAGGCGACAATTTCTTGAATCCCATACCCTTTTTCATCCATACTGAGAATGCGGGCCCGCCGTTGATTCAAGTCATTCATAACGTTACCAGTCCATTCATTGGTGACATTTATGGAAATCTTTCGAATCGGTTCAAGTAAGGTTGGCCCACATTTCATATAGGCTTCTTTATACGCTAAGATGGCCGCCATTCTAAAGGCTTGTTCATTTGAGTCGACGGAATGATATTTACCGTCAAAGAGGACCCCTTTTAAACCAATGACTGGGAACCCGGCTAGTAAACCTTGTTGGACACTTTCAAAGAATCCTTTTTCGACCGCAGGGTGATAGTTTTTAGGAACGGTTCCCCCAAAGATTTCTTCGACAAATATATTTTCGTCGGTGCCGCTTGGCATAAAGCGCATCTCCACGACACCGTAGAAGCCGCTACCGCCCGATTGCTTCACATAACGCCCGACCGCACTCGCTTCTTTTTTAACCGTCTCGCGATATATAATTTGGGGTTGATCAGTGACAGCTTCAAACCCAAAACTATTCTTAACACGTTCAAGGATGAAGTTTAAGTGCGAGTCACTTAAGCCACCAAGGAGTAATTGTTTCGTTTCAGGAACGCGTACAATTTCAATGGTCGGATCTTCGGCGGCGACTTTATAAAGTGACTGGACAAGTTTTTCATCATCTTTACCCGTTTTTGAGCGAATACCGCGGCGATATACAATCGTCGGATATTTAGCTTTTGGATAAATAATGACATTATTTTTATCACATAATGTGTGTCCTGTATTCACGTTATCAAGTTTAACAAGGGCAACAATATCACCACTGATCGCGCTTTGAATTGGCGTTTGTTTTTGGCCAAGGAGGCTAAACATTTGCGAAACGCGGAATGAGTTATTAAGAGCAGGGACAAAAACTTCATCACCAACATTTAGTACACCGCTTATAATTTTGAGGTAATTCGTTACGCCCTTATATTGATCAAAGACCGTTTTAAAGACGTAAGCACTAAAGGGTTCATTGACGTCAGTTAATCGTTTGACCTCATGGCCATTCCGATCTTTGCCCACATAAGCTTTAAGAATCGCTGGATTTGGCAAATACTCAATCATCATTTCAAGTAACGTATTCACGCCAATATTTTTAACGCTACTCCCAACGAGGACTGGTGCAATTTCTCCACCCAAGACGGCTTTGTGAAGACCTGCTCGTATTTCTTCCATCGATAACGATTCACCACTAAAGAACTTATCAAGGAGGGCATCATCGGTTAACGCGACTTGCTCGGCTAAAGCGTTATGGAGTTCAAGAACTTTTTCCTTTTTATCATCATGCACGATATCATCGACGACATTGCCACCATCATATTTGCGAGCTTTACGAGAAATCACATTGATAAAGCCATCGAAATTTTCATTTTTCCCAAGTGGATAGACGAAGCTAACCGCTTTTTTACCAAGTCGATCGGTGATTTGTTCAAGTAAAGCATCAAAATTAATGAGTTCCTTGTCCATTTTATTAACAAAGATGAAGGTCGGAATCCCGTGCTTCTTAAGCATATTGTAGTGTTTGACAGTCCCGACTTCGATTTTTTTGGTGGCGTCAATGACAAGTACCGCGGCCTTAACCATATCAAGGACACCAATAATATCAGCCACAAAGTCATCATTACCCGGAGCATCTAATAAATTTAAATGGTAACCATTATAATCGAGCGAGGAAACCGTTAAAGAACAAGAACTGAGGCGATTTTTTTCTTCGGTCGTAAAATCACTCACTGTATTCTTCTTTTCAATTGATCCCGCTGGTTGATTTAAGACATTACTAATAATCGTTTCAACAAGCGTTGTTTTCCCAGAACCTTGATGGCCTAAGAATAATATATTTCTAATTTTCTCTGTTGTATAACTCATAATCTCCCCTTTTAGTCAAGACCACCAATGAGTTTGATCGCTTTTTCAAAGATCATCTCATGGTCGCAATTGGTCGTGTCTAACATTTTACGTGTAATAATTTCTTTTTCGCTGCGGAGTTTTAAGATATAGGCTTCAAACTCTTCAAGCGAACGGAGTGGATGGGTTAAGTGGACGGGGTGACGATTTTCATAATGTTCACGGTAAAGGAAGCGTTCAAACAACACATCAATATCGCCAGTTAAATAAACAAGTTCTAATTTGTGATTCATGAATTCGGCGTCTTTTTTAATTTGTTCAAGTTGGGCTTCATGGAAGTTTGCTTCAAGAATAACGCTGCCATGGACTTGCGCAAAACGCCATGCCACGTGGGTTAATAGATCATAAGCAGATTTAGAAATCCGTTTATTTTGATCAATCCCTTCGAATTCAATCTTCTCGCCGAGAATTTCCTTAAATTTCGCTTTTGAAAAATAAGGGATTTGGTAATGCCGAGAAAGTCTCTTTGCGAGAACACTTTTCCCGGATGCGAGATCACCAGAGATAATAATAATTTTTGCCATACTATCATTTCCTTTCTATCTAGTTAGCAATACATAAAAAGGCACCTTCAATCGAAGATGCCTTAATACCCTAAGTAATAATGCGCCCTTTGTTGGCGCCTTTTGAGGCGAAGATACGTACAACTCCATTGTTGTTACCAGCGAGCCCTTCTGCATAAGTAATCGCTTCTTTTTGCGTATCAAAGATTTTAATCGCCTTCCGGCTTTGGGCAATTTTCACAATCCACCGATCGTCTTTTGCCCGTTTCATAATATGATAGATACGATCATATTCTTTATCTTTTTCATCTTTTGTTTTTAATTTAGCTTTTTTAGCATCCGCTTTGCGTTGCATCGCTTCGTCCGGTGATTCAAGTTCAAATCCCTCTTCGTCTTCAACCTCTTCGTCAAGGTATTCAACCTTTGCAGTGACAGGTTTAACCTTAGGTTCTTCTTCAATCACTTCGTATTGTTCTTCTTCAATTTCGAGGGCTTCTTCATCTTCCTTTTTCTTACGATCAAACAAGTCGCAAATGAGAAGGACGAGTAAAGCAACAAAACCGATGAAAACTAATCCTGCACCAGTTGTGAAATATAAACTCGTAGGTGGCGTATTAGTCGTGATTAATTCTGTAAAAGCTTTCGGGATCAAAAGTAAATAAGCCAATATAGAGATTAAACTGAAAAGTGGTACCCAAAGCATACGCACTCTACGTTTAATTTTAATTATGAGAACGATAACAATCAGTAATAAGAATACGCCTGGCGGAATAATCACATACCATAAAAGTGGAAACAGAGCAGTAAGTTCTGCGATTGCACCACTAAAGAGCGCACCGTTCCCTACAAATCCGAGAAGAACACCTAATAGGGTTAACACAAAAGCACTTAATGAAGTGTATAAAATACATTTTTTCATATAATCTCCTTTGATCTGTAAAACTATATCTTAATTATATAAAAGAAAAGTACTAATGTAAATAAAATGCAATAAAGAAATGTAAAAGAGGGGCGAAGATATGTTGCAATTCACGAAAAGAAAAAACCTCTGGCGTCAACCAGAGGCATCTAGATGTATTAAATATGAATGGCTTTATGTTCAGCGCCGAGACTTGCTTCCATAATGATTTCTGAAAGACTTGGATGCGGATGAATACTTGCTGCTAATTCTTCAGCCGTTACTTCTAAGTTCAAACCAAGGACCAGCTCACTGATGAGTTCGGTCGCATGATAAGCATAGATATGCGCACCAAGAAGTTCATTATGTTTTTTGTCCACGATGAGTTTTACAAACCCTTCTTTTTCAGCATCAGCAAGTGCCTTACCGGAAGCACTAAGCGGGAAAGTAGAGACCTTATAATCAATCTTCTTTTCCTTTACCTCCTTTTCCGTTAAGCCAACACTTGCGATTTCTGGTGAACCATAGATCGCTTGCGGTACTTTTTGATAATCCATTGCAATCGTTGGTTTACCAAGCGCATGACTGGCAGCGATGATTGCTTCATGACTAGCAACGTGAGCAAGCATGTACTTACCGTTAACATCGCCTATGGCGTAGACATCCCTAACACTTGTACGAAGATATTCATCCGTCACAATATTAGCGCGATTCATTTCAAGTTTAAGCTTTTCAAGTCCGCCACTATTAGCTTTTGTGCCAACAGCGAGAAGGACTAAATCAGAGGTCACCGTATTGGTAGCGTCATTTAACTTATATTTGACGTAACTTTCATTAACAGCCACCACCTGCGCGCCGGTAATCACATCGACCCCTAACTCGCGTAGTGATTTCGTATAAGCCTTTGTGATGTCTTCATCAATCATCGGTAAGATCGTTGGCATCATTTCAATAATAGAAACTTTCGTGCCAATACTTGCGAAGATGGTTGCAAACTCAACCCCGATCACGCCTCCACCAACAATGACAAGGTTTTTAGGTTGTTTGGTAACCGTTAACATTTCACGACTCGTCACAACATAGCCTTTATCGAAGCCTTCTTTGACACCTTCAATCGGTGGCACAACTGGGGAACCACCGGTCGCGATAATTAACTTTTTCGTTTCATAAACCGTCGTTCCAACTTGTACTTGATGGGCACTAAGCACTTCGCCATAGCCATTAATCACATCGACATTGTTTTTCTTAAGTAGATAAGCAACGCCACTTGTGAGCTGGGTAACCACTCTATTTTTGCGCGCTACCATCGCCTCAAGATCCACACTTACTTTGCCATCAACGATAACGCCAAAAGTGTCCGCTTTTTGAACAGTTTGAAAAACCTTCGCACTCTTTAAGAGGGTTTTTGTCGGAATACACCCGTGATTAAGGCATATTCCGCCAACTTTTTCTTTCTCAATAATGGCGACTTTCGCGCCTAATTGAGCGGCCTTGATGGCGGCTACATAGCCGCCGGGTCCGGCGCCCAAAACTAAAATATCATATATCATAAGTTCCTCCTTAACCGAGTAACATTAAGTCGGGATTACCTAATAACTCTTTCACTCTAATTAAGAAACGACCCGCATCCGCACCATCAATAATCCGATGATCAACGGCAATGCTAAGTGGTAAGACATGGGCGATCACAAGTGCCCCATCGCGTACCACTGGTTTTTGGCCAATCTTTCCGACACCCAAAATACCGACTTCAGGATGGTTAATGATTGGGGTCCCAAAGGCAATATCCATGGCTCCAAAATTCGTAATCGTAAAGGTCGTATTTTGTAAACTTGCGAGTTGAATTTTGCGCTCTCTCGTCAAGGTTGCGATTTCCGTTAATTCTTTAGCTAAAGTAAAGATACTTTTTGCATCGGCATCCTTAATATTTGGCACAATGAGACCGTCAGGGGTATCAACTGCAATCCCAATATTTAAATAATTTTTAATAATAACTTCTTCTTTGATATGGTCAAAACTGGCGTTAAACATTGGGAATTCCCTTAAAGCAAGTGTTGTGGCCTTAATAATAAACGCCATATACGTCAGTTTAATGCCTTTTTGACTGGCACTCACTTTCGCTCGATCGCGAAGGGAGACTAAGTCATCAATCACCACTTCATCCATTAAAACGGTATGTGGTATGACTTGTTTAGAAATCGTCATTGCTTTAACAATGGATTTCCGAAGTTTAGTAATCGGGACAATTGTCACATCTCCTTGCCGGGAAACATTAACGGGCATAACAGGGACACTTGTAGTCACAGTGGTTGCACCAATAGCGACTTTTTCAATATCAGCCTTCATCACCCGGCCACTTGGTCCGCTTCCTCTTACAGTTTGGATGTCAACCCCGAGATCACGCGCTACTTTTCTCGCAGCAGGAGTTGCTAGTACACGGGCTTGTTTGACCTCATTTTTCACGACACTTTCACTACTCGCACCAATAATTTCACTGGAGACTTGAATTTCACCAATGACGCCCGGCGCACTTTCTTCGCTCACAGGTTCAGCAGCTGGTGATGCAGCTTTAGTTTCCGCTCCCACACGACCACCTTTACCATCATCAATGAGGACAACCGTTTCACCAACGTGAATAATTTCGCCTTCTGCCGCCCCGAGTTTGACAATAATCCCGTTGACGGGAGAGGGTAACTCGGCGTTAACTTTATCGGTTTCAACAACGACTAATGTATCGCCTTCTTTGACTTTATCACCGACTTTAAAGTTCCATTTAAGAATTTTTCCTTCATGGAGCCCTTCGCCGATATCACTAAATTTAAAATCGTACATCATCTACCTCCTAGAACCGAACGCTCTTTTTAATGGCGTCGCTAATTCGTTCCGGACTAACAAAGTGGAAATGTTCACCACGGGCGAGTGGCACCGTAATATCATGACCGGTCACCCTTGCACTTGGCGATTCAAGATGGAGGAATGCTTTTTCATTCACAAGGGCAATAAGCTCTGCGGCTGCACCATACGTTTTGACCGCTTCAGAAACAACGAGGAATCGGCCTGTTTTTTGCACACTCTTGATAATCGTTTCACTGTCAATTGGACTAATGGTCCGTAAATCAATAAGTTCAACACTAATATTGTCATTTTCTAATAATTTAATGGCTTTTTCAGTTTCCCGAACCATCGCTCCCCAGGCCACCACCGTAATATCTTTTCCTTCTTGCACGACCTTAGCCTTACCAATCGGAATGCGATACATTTCTTCAGGCACTTCTTGCTTCCCTGCCCGATAAATACGTTTTGGCTCTAAAAAGACGACTGGATCTGGGTCTTCTAAGGCACTAATCAGTAAACCTTTAGCGTCATATGGGGTACTCGGCGTCACGACTTTTAGGCCTGGTATTTGACCAAGGAGTGATTCTAAGCTTTCACTATGGTGTTCAAGTGCTTTAATACCGCCACCAACGGGAATTCTTAAGACGAGTGGCACACTAAACGCCCCTCTCGTACGGTTACGGTAACGGGCGACGTGACTGACAAGTTCAGCAATGCCGGTAAAGATAAAACCATCAAACTGAATTTCTGCCACCGGTAAGAGGCCATTTAAGGACATCCCAAATGCACTCCCGATAATCGCAGCTTCGGCAATTGGGGTATCAAAGACCCGGTCTTCGCCATATTTTTTTTGTAAACCGGCAGTGACACGGAAGACACCACCTTCAAAACCAGCATCTTCACCAAAAACAACGATCCGACTATCATCGGCAAGTTTTTGATCAAGGGCTTGGTTGATTGCTTCTAATAGATTAATAACAGCCATCTTATTTCCCTCCTTTTGCTAAGAAGTCTTTATATGCTTCAAGTTGTTCTTCAAGGGCGGGGGTCATCTCGGCGTAAGTATACTTAAAGACATCTTCAAGTTTAGCGGCCCCTAATTCGGTTTCAACTTTCTTAAACACTTCATTAACATACTCATTATGTTTCACTTCCAATGCAGCTTCTTGGGCATCATCCCAATAACCAAGGTCTTCAAGGTATTTCTTAAAGCGAATCATTGGTTCTTTGGCTTCCCAAATCGCAACTTCGTCATTACTCCGATAAATCGTTGGATCATCACTCGTCGTATGGGCTCCAAGACGATAGGTAACGGCCTCAATTAAGACCGGACCATTGCCGGCACGAGCATGATCAACCGCCGCTTTCGTAGCGACATACATGGCAAGAATATCATTGCCATCAACTTGAATGCCTGGAATACCAAAAGCAACTGCTTTTTGCGCCAAAGTAACGGCTTTTGTTTGTTTTTTACGTGGAGTACTAATCGCCCATTGGTTATTTTGAATTAAGACCACAAGCGGAGCATCATAAGATCCAGCAAAGTTTAAGCCTTCATAGAAGAAACCGTGTGAAGTTCCACCATCACCAATTGTAGCGAGGGCCACTTCACCTTTTTTAAGAATTTTACTGGCATAGGCAATCCCTGCTGCGTGGTTAATTTGCGAACCAATAATAATATTGACTGGTAAGGTATGAAGGGCGGGGTCAATGTGGCTACCCCATTCATTGCCGTACCAATATAAATATATATTTTCAAGCGGGACACCGCGATATAACATGGCGGGTAATTCACGGAACGCGGGACTTAACCAGTCCTTTGGTTCGAGTGCCGCCATCGCACCCACTTGCGTTGCCTCTTGGCCACGGTTTGGGGCGAAAGTTAGCATCCGTCCTTGGCGTTGGAATTGAAGCGCTTTAATATCGGCTACACGCGCTAAATGCATTACTTCATACATTCTAAGTAATGTCTCTTTATCAAGTTTTGGATCAAGGTCTTTGGCCACAATATTGGCTTTTTCATCCAAGATCTTTAACATTTGACCTTTTTGGGGGTCATATTTCTTAAATAACATGTCTTTTCCTCCTTATGTATTTAATGTCGGGGCGGGAAATTCTTCCACTTTACTCGATTATCCCGGAATAGAGTAAATTTATGAAGCTCTCTTTATTCACGTCAAGAAAGTAATCGTTAAGGTTAATAGTTGATAGCAAGGCATCAAGACTTTCTTTGTTGTAATAGACATCGATAAACTGCCGTGTGAAATCAGTTAACGGTTGGAGTTCAAAGAAATCGCCACTAATGTTGAAATCTTTAATCTTTCCCTCTTGGAGTAAAAGTTGGAGATTAAATAGTCCGCCACCAATCCGCGCTTTTAAACTCTTGGTGTAAGCCGCTTGTTGATGGTAAATCCATGCCTTTGAGGCATATTTTTTAGCGCGTTCTTTAAGCATGGCGACTTCCTCATCCGATAGGGTGTAAACTTGATCGGTAATTTCTTTTTCAAAATGCGCCACCAATTGACGCTGGGTAATACTACCTAAATATGGTTTGAGGTTCGTCACCCGACTCCGGACACTTTCAATCCCTTTACTCACCAATTTTTCATCATCCGGGGTAATCGACCGAATCATTGTTTCTAGATTGGCATCATATAAAAAGGTGCCATGAAGTAACATGCCGTTTTTATTTTGTAAGAAGGCATTGCCTGACACTTTCTTTCCTTGGAAAAGGATGTCATTACGTCCGCTGAATTCAAGGGTAACACCAAGTTTTTCTACTGCTTTAATAATATGGTTTAAATGTTCCTTGAAACTAAAGTTAGCTTGACGTCTTGCAATCATTGAAAACATCGTATTATTTTCATCCGCATAGACGGTCCCGCCACCGGTTGGGCGTCGGAATAACTTAATATCATTTGCTTTAAGAAAATCAAGATTAACTTCATTTTCGATAATTTGATTTTTCCCAATCACGACCCCTTTGATTTCCCAAGTAAAAAAGTAAGATTCACCATCTTTTAAAACTTCATTGAGTAAATAATCTTCAAGGGCAAAATAGAAATATGGTTCATAGTTTCCTTCATGATGATGTCTCACAAGAATCATATGCTTACCTCTTTATTTCTAGGCAAAATGCCTCATTACTTCTTCTAAAAACACGTCACGGCTCTGTGCTTGATGGACGCTTGGACAATGAAGCCAAACGGCATTGTTAATCCCAACGGTTTTGAAAATACCATTAATGAGTCGTGAATTAACTGGATCGCCATAAGCTTTGAAATCGTCTTTAGTGATCGACGCCGTCGTAATTACCGTCGTTTTATTAATATCTAAAAGAGGGGCTAGTTCAGACCCATTGACCTGATGATAGACATGACCCTTTAAAAAGACCTTGTCGAAAAATCCACTTAGAATCGCGGGTTCTCCATACCACCAGATAGGGTAGATTAAGATTATTTCATCGGCGGTTTTTAATCGCTCGACATAAGCCTTGGCTTGCGGATCATGATAGTCTCCCCGCCCGAAAAGTCGTAGATCATCACTCATCATTACGGGATTGTACCCATCTTTATTTAAGTCGATGACGTCCACCTCATTGCCTTTATTTTGTAAGGAAGTGATGACGCTTTCGAGCACTTTGTAGTTAAAAGATCCGTCCCAAGGGTGTGTGAATATAATTAATGATTTCATCATTATGTCCCCCTTTTGGACACCTTTATTATAACGAAAAAGGGGGTTAAAAAAAGTCTTATGCTTTAGGTACAATAAGACTTTTTCAGAGTGATTTAGGAAAGGAAATAGTGACCATCAAAAAGACTAGATTAGACTTTTTTACTAAAGAGATACATCGCCGCTAACGAAGCTGGAATAAGATAGAATACGACAGCTTTAATCGATGTCAAAATATAAGTAAAGAGAGCTTTAAGTTCGACATCACCAAGATGACGTATAAAATCAATTAGCCCAACCGCCGTAAAATAACCGAAGAAAACGAGGGCGATCGTCATGAATGTTTTCTCGTATTTAACCATTCTAGGAACGAGTAAAAGGATGCCTGTGACAAGGAGTAAGGCTGCGACATAAGGAAAACGGGTCAGTGATAATGGCCCTGAGAAAAAGGTTACCACTTCATCAATACTAATAAAAATAGACCAAATGGCGATAATTAGCTTAAGGGTTCGTTTCATATAAGATTGCCTCCATTTTCATGGTATCAAATCTCGACTGATGATTCCAATTAATGCACTTAAGAGCTACCGAAAGTGAACCCTCTCAAACATGTTATACTTACTAAAGCCTACTGCTATTTAAGAAGTGAGTAGTAATGATTAAAAAGACAAATGAGGTCCAGCAGTTGAAAAAGAAAAATCTAATCTATGTCCTAGACCGCAAAGATATTTATATTTGGTTAGTGTCAGCCATTCTCATCACGTTCTCTTTTCTTATTAGTGGGAATGATTATTTAAACTTAGCGACTTCCCTTATTGGCGTCACAGCTTTAGTCTATTTATCGAAGGGTGAGCCTTTTGGGCAAATTTTGTCGATTGTTTTTAGTTTAGGGTATGCCTTTGTAGCCTACAATTTTAAATATTATGGGGAAATGATCACCTATGTTTTCATGACCCTTCCAAGTGCCTTGTTTGCCACTTATATTTGGTTAAAAAATCCGCTGAACGCAGGTGTCAGTCAAATAAAGGTAGGTAAGATGAGCAAAGGGAAAATCCTCTTCATCTTTTTAACGGCACCTATTGTCACCTTGATCTTCTTCTTTATCTTAAGGGCATTCAAAACCCCAAACTTACTTATTAGCACGATTTCAATCACCACAAGCTTTATTGCTTCGATGTTTACTTTTTATCGTTCAAAGTACTACGCTGTCGCTTATGCTTTTAATGATATTGTACTGATTATCTTATGGGTTCTCGCCACGATAGAATCACTTTCATACTTGCCGATGGTTCTTTGCTTTCTCGTGTTTCTTTTCAATGACCTCAATGCATTTTTTAGTTGGTCAAAAATGGAACGAAAACAAGCTTTAGAATAATTAGCTACTTTTTATAAAGCACACGTAACTCTTTTGCACGCATTTTAACTAACTCGCTAATGCGATATGAATCACAAATTTTTTGAATGGCTTTACCGATAATGGCATATTGAAGGCGTGGTTTTCCAATATAATCAAGGACAACTTCAGGATTATACACTGCTAAATCTGCAAGGAGCCAGGCCATCCCCATTTGCACATAATAAGCATCATCATTTTTCATCAAGGAAATAATCTCTTTCGTATGCAAACTATTTTTCTGATGACCACTTAAAAAGATGACATATCCCCACCGCCGAACAAAGGGCAGTGCTGATAAAACATAATCTTTAGCTTTATTAAAGACATATTCAAACGAGGGAGCGGGACGCAGTAGTTGGAGTAATAAATCAACGTGCCACCAATCATTTAGAAAAGCAAAATGCTCCTCAATAAAAGTTAGTTGCGCTTCAAATGATTTGATTCTATTAAGCGAAACAACAAAATAGATCCGATGGATCGCACCACTCTCTTTAAGATAAGGATATAAACTGGTGACATCAACAGCGTCTTTTAGATACTCTTTAGCAATTTGATCAATCGCCGCCGTATTGAGTTTTTTAGTGGTTGCTAATCGCGCCTTTGTTTGTTCGTAAATCATGATGTTTACCTTTACTTTGCTTGTTTTATGGACAAGCTAATGCGTTTTTTAGTTAAATCTAGACCAATCACTTTCACTTTGACGATATCGTTAATTGCATAAAGACTACTGATATCCTTAACGAAGGTGTTTGCAACTTCAGAAATATGGACAAGGCCATCTTGGTGAACGTTAATATCCACAAACATACCAAAATCCATAATATTCCGCACTGTTCCTTGGAGAATCATCCCTTCTTTTAGATCCTTCATTTCTTTTACCGTGTGATTCAAACTTACAATTTCGATATCATCACGAATATCGCGCCCTGGCCTTTTAATTTCTTCGATAATATCATGTAAAGTCGCGTCACCGATTGCAAACTTTTCTTTAATGAAATGTCGATCTAGGCCCTCAAGGAGGTGTTCTTTATCGTCGACACTCGTTAGTTTTAAGTCGATCTTAAGTGTTTTAAGAATATAACGCGCCACGTCATATGATTCAGGATGGATCGCAGTCATATCGAGCGGTTCAACGCCGTCGTAAATCCTTAAGAAACCCGCGCATTGGGTAAAAGCTTTTTCACCCAGTTTTTTCACCTTTTTTAATTCCATACGGGATTTAAACCCCCCGTTTTCATGGTTATACTCAATAATATTAGCCGCGATGGTTTTATTAATACCCGCGACATAACTTAAGAGTGCAACTGAGGCATTGTTAAGGGTCACTCCGACACGATTAACGGCATCTTCAACAACGCCATTTAACGCCGCGGTTAATTTTGATTGATTCATATCGTGTTGATATTGGCCAACGCCGATTGCTTTCGGATCAATTTTAACGAGTTCACTCAAAGGATCTTGAACCCGACGTGCCAGCGAAATGGCACTTCTTTTTTCGACTGTTAAATCAGGAAATTCTTCTTCGGCAAGTTTTGAGGCACTATAAACTGACGCCCCGCTTTCATTAACAATAAATAACTTGGTATCGAAGTGATTCTCTTCAATAATCTGTCTTAATTCCACTTCACTTTCCCGTGAGGCAGTGCCATTTCCAAGGGCAATGTAGTCAATGCGATTACTTTTAAGTAAACGAATAATTTCATGTCTTGCCCGTTCAACCTCGTGATGAGAACCAGCTGTTAAATTGACAACCCCGACATCAACCATCATGCCTCGTTCATTGACAAGCGCATATTTACAACCCGTTCGAAACCCAGGGTCAAAGCCAAGGATTACTTTATTTTTTAGCGGTGGATAGAGTAATAAAGCACTCAAGTTCTTCTTAAAAATAATAAGCGAGCTATCTTCGGCTTTTTCGAATAAATCTTGACGGATTTCATTTTCTACCGAAGGTAACACCAAGCGTTTTAAAGCATCTTTAATTGCGCTTTCAAGAAGCGAAGAATAAGCATTAGTCACCAAATAATCACGACTAATAAACGAGACCATTCTTTCTTCATCGTAGGAAAGCGATACTTTCAATAATTTTAATTTCTCCCCGCGATAGATCGCTAGGATGCGGTGTGGCGGAATGGTATTAATCTTTTCTTTATAGTCCTTATATTGGCCAAACGTATCTTTTTCATCTTTGGATACTTCTTTAGATAAAATAAAACCTTCCTGAACGATTAACTTTTTAATAAAACTACGATATTTGGCTTGATCACTAATCTCTTCAGCGATGATATCGAGTGCTCCAGCGATGGCATCTTCAACGCTATTAACACCCAATTCTTCATTGATAAAGCTTTCAAAATAAGCGTTTGAATTGCCGTCTTTTTTCCCTACTTTTAAATAAAACGCTAACGGCTCTAACCCGCGGTCTTTAGCGATACTTGCCCGTGTCTTACGTTTAGGCTTATAGGGCCGATAGATGTCTTCAAGTTCACTAAGTGTTTGCACATTTTCGATTTGCGATAAGAGATCAGGTGTCAATTTATTTTGTTCAGTGATTGAACCAATAACGGTCACCATCCGGTCTTCTAGATTACGGAGATATTCTAATTTAACACTTAAATCGCGTAAATCTGTGTCCGTTAAATTGTCCGTCACTTCTTTACGATAACGCGCGATAAAGGGGATGGTACTTCCTTCATCCAAAAGGCCAACAGCAGCCTTTACTTGCGTCAGTTTTAAATTTAACCCCTCTGCGATTCGTTTTATAATATCCATATATTTACCTCGTTTTTCCATTATACTATACATCTTTCAGCGTGAATAATGAGGGGAAATCAATCTTCACTTAGTTCCGAGAATATCAACAATTGCGACTTTCCCTTTTGTGTCTATTTCCCATCACTTTGATTTGAGTGTCGCCATAAAACATATATAATTGGACATGATGAATTGGGAGGTATTATATGGTTGAAGAAACGCGTCGAGGGGGATCAATCGAAGTCATTTGTGGTCCGATGTTTGCAGGTAAAACTGAAGAAATTATTCGCCGGGTCCGTCGTCTCCATTACGCAAAGAAAAACGTTTTAGTCTTTAAACCTAAAATTGATAATCGCTACGCAGAAGATTACATTGTTTCCCATAATAAAAGTTCAACTGAAGCCATCAATGTTGAAAAAGCCCGGGATATTCTAGATTTAGTGCAAGTAACGACTCATGCTGTCGTCATAGATGAAGCACAATTTTTCGACTTCGATATCATTCATGTTGTGAATGAACTTGCGGACGCTGGTAAGCGCGTGATTATTGGCGGATTAGATAATGATTTCCGTGGTGAGCCATTTGGTCCAATGCCTTTTCTTCTTGCCCTCGCCGAAAGCGTGACTAAACTAACTGCCATTTGTGTTGTGAGCGGAGAACCTGCAACCCGAACCCAACGTCTCATTGACGGTAAGCCGGCATCCTATGATGACCCCATTGTCCTGATCGGTGCAAGCGAATCCTACGAGCCGCGTTCCCGGCAACATCATATTGTTTACAACAAACCAAAACGATAACCCATTTATTAATTAATAAAATGCTACCAATAAGATGGCATTTTTATTTATTCAAAAAATGGCTTTAAATAGACTATAATAAAACAAAGAGAGAAAATAATATGAAAATAGCAATTAGCGCCGATTCAACCCTCGCCATTACCCAACGGGAGGCGACAGAGCTAGGCATCTACGTCATGCCTTTAAACGTCATCGTGGATGGCAAAGAATATCATGATGATATTGATATTACCAAAGAGGAACTGATTAATTTTATGCGTGCCAATCGCCGCATTTCTACCTCAACCCCAACCCCTTATGAAATTGAACAATACTTTGATAAAATTTTTGCCGCAGGTTATGACCATGTGGTTCATTTCACCATTTCGCAAAAACTTTCTTCAATGTATGATCTTTTCACTAAAATGTGCCAGGAGTTATATGGCGATCGCGTACTCGTACTGAACTCTTCGTCTGTTTGCCACTTTATGGCCAATCATGTCCTTGCGGCTAAAAAATGGCGGGATGAAGGGGCAACATTAGAAGAAATCGGCAATCGGTTTAAAGACCGCGTCGATACCGAATACGCGCTATTTATTCCTGAGTCCTTAACTTATCTTAAAAATGGTGGTCGGGTCTCACCCGCAGTCGCCTTAATTGGTAACTTTATTGGTTTACGACCGATTCTTACTTTTGAAAAAGGTGAAATCGGAAAAAAAGGGACCACTCGAAATCTAAAGAAGGCGCTTCTTGAACAATTAAATGATTTAAAAAGCCGCGGTTATACACCTGATAAGTACACCATTGAAATTCTACAATTTGCCACACTCCCAAGTAACCTTGAACTTGTTAAATCATTCTTTAATGAACATTTTCCGGAATATACTTTGACTGTCCGTCCAATTTCTATTAACGTTTGTGCCCACGCAGGACCAGGAACAATTGGCATGGGCTTTAACCTCAAGATTGATGCACATAAATAACATATAAAATAGTGTAAAAAGAACCGATAAGTGATAATCTATTCAATTCCACTAATATTGGCGGTCTTTTTTAATGTCCCAATGTAAACTATATTCATACTGGAGGGATCATGGAACTCATTGAAAAGTACGATCTAATCAAACAAGAGCTTTTAACCGCTAAAGGGAAAAATCCGCTTCATATCGCGCTTTCGATTATGCGCAAAGATTACATCAATATGCACGGACCTGAACATCACTTTCTTGATGGCGGAGCTTTTCTTGCTGCCTATGTGAATGCGGGTGGGCATCTTGATCTTGAAGCAGCACTTGAAACCCTTAAAGGCCGTACGATGGCGATGCCAGGCGCGATGTGTGGGTTTTGGGGTGTATGTGGTTCTGTCACTTCCCTTGGAGCAGCCATGTCAATCATTTATGAAACTGGCCCCCTCTCCACCGACGAACATTATCGAGATAATATGACTTATACATCAAACGTCATCAATAAGATGGCCGCAATCGGTGGACCACGATGCTGTAAACGAAATGCCTTCACATCAATCTCCGAGGCCGTCAAACGGATCAATGAAAAAGAAAATCTCACGATGGAATTAACAACAATTAAATGCGGGTTTTATAAAAAGAATCCGAGTTGTATCGAAGCCCGCTGTCCCTATTATCCAACCGTTACTTGAAACTTATGTAAATCTAATTATTTCTAGTTAAACTTACTGTTCAATTCCTGCTTCATTGAGGGGCTAATGCGAGAACTCTCCACAGGCTGCCGCCGTGTAACTCACGGCAGTTTTTCTTTATATTATTTTCAGTGCGTAATTATGTAAGTTAATTGCCGCATTAATGTCGCGGTCAATAGATAGACCACAACTGCAGGTGTAAGTTCTTTCGCTTATTGAAAGACTCTCTTTTTTCTTTCCACACCCAGAACATATCTTACTTGAGGGGTAATAAGTATCCGCGGTAATCATATTAGAACCATAAAGGTTTGCTTTATATTCTAATTGTCTTCTAAACTCATAAAAAGAACTGTCAGCTATATACTTTGCATACTTGTTATCACTAAGCATTTGTTCAACATGTAAGTCTTCAACACATATTGTTTTATATGTTTTCACAATCATCGTTGTTAACTCGTGTGTTTGGTTATTACGAGCATTAAAAATCTTAAAATAAAGTTTACTTATCTTCGCTTGTTTCTTACAAAAATTATTCGACTTTTTCTCTCCCTTTTTACTCCCCACCGATCTAGATAAACTTTGTTGTAACCTCCTTAATTTTTTTTCGTATTTCTTGGTTGCTTTCACTCCTTGATACTTTTCGCCGTTTGATAGAGTGACAAGTGTTTCTACGCCTAAATCAACACCTATTACATCATTATCGTTTCTAATCGTTTCCTTATCTGGCATCTCGACTTGAACACTAATGAACCACAGTCCGGCACGGCCGCTTATAGTTGCACTAATGACTTTGCCAGTAAAACGAAGTGTTTCACTCATCTTCACCCAGCCAAGTTTAGGTATCCACACTTTATTATCTTTTATCTTGAATTGGTCGTTAGAAAGCGCAAAAGAGTCATGAATTCCTTTTTTATGGAATTTTGGGTATTCAGCGTTCTTTTTAAAGAAATTACGAAAAGCATTGTTAAGATTTACTTTAATCGCGAGTTGAGGCGCACATTTCGTTACTTCATCCATCCACGGATATTTTTCATGTTTTATGGAGTTTAAAATCTTCCGGAGTTCCATCTCGTTAAATTTATAAGTATCATCAAGTTCACGTTGTTCTTTGTAGAAAGAAAGAGCCCAGTTATAAGCAAAACGGGCAACACCACTTGCTTTTTTAAAGTAAGTTACTTGTTTGTTGTTTGGTTCAAATTTGATCTGGTGGGCTAGTATCACTTATTACCTCATGCGCAATTTTACTAAGTCCATCCACTAATTTTTTATTCTTTTTACTTTTTGCTCCGTAGAGGCGCGCTGAGAAGACAGTTATAATTTCAAGGACGTCACCCGCCAATTCTTCTTCAAAACTAACTTCACTTCCCTTATTTATAATTACAACTTCAATTTCTTGAATTTCACAAACACTAAAAAAAGTTCAGCTCCAAAACGAAGAAGTCTATCTCTATGCGTTAACACTAAACGTCCTATTTTCCCACTTAAAATTAAGTTAAGTAAATTTACTAATCCTTTTTTATGATAGTTCATTCCTGAACCTAAATCACTTATAATTTCATATGTCCAACCGTTCTTCGCACAAAAAAGTTCTAATACTTGTTGTTGTCTAACTAAATCAGCTTTTTGATCATGACTTGAGACTCGGGCATAGGCGATTGTTCTCCGACTTTCAAGCGGATTAAACTTATGAACTGATTAAGGACGTAATGCGGAAATAGCATAACGACGATGACCTCCTTCGGTTTTAATTGTCGTTAGTTTTCCTTCTCTATCCCATCTACGGAGGGTATCCGCAGAAACACCAAGTATTTCTGCGGCTTTTTTAATTGATACATATTTACTTTTCATAATTTATGAAAACATTTTAACGATATTTAAACAAGTGTAAAACATATGAAAATGCATAAAAATAAATAGGTTTACTTAATATTTTGGAAGCAGTTACTAACCCTAGAGAGATAAAAAATCCCCAGGAACGGGGATTTATTTTTCAATTATCGGTCGTTGATTATCGGCTATTGCCAAAGAAAACAAGGCAAACAGCGCCTGTTCCCGTATGTGCGGAGATAACAGGGCCTAAAGCACCAATTGTTATATCACCACCACCGTGAGCTTCTTTGAATAAATCGCCTAATAACTTGGCATCGGCCTCATTATTGGCGTGGACAATATAAACAGGCCCACTATATGGCCCTGTAATCTTTTCTTTTGTCAAATCAATAATCGTATGAAGGGCCATTTTAAAACCTTTTGCTTTCCCAGCTTGGCTTAATTTACCTTCAGCATCAAGCTTCAAGATTGGTTTAATGCGGAAAGCGTCACCAATAAGCGCCTTAACGCCGCTCACCCGTCCCCCGCGCCGTAATGTATCAAGATTAATCGGCACTAAAAAAGCAATCGTTTTTTGGACCATGTTTTCAACATGGCGGGCGACTTCTTCAAGACTATGACCTTCTTCTTGTTTCTTGAGTGCTTCTAAAACAAGAACGCCCTCGGCGATACTTGCACTCTTGCTATCGACAAGCCGTACTGTACGACCTTTAAAAGTATGTTCTAATTCTTCCTTAGCTAAGTTTGCTTGGGCAAAACTCGCTGACAAGTTACTACTAATACCGATGTAGATCACATCGATTCCCTTTTCTAAATAAGGGGTGAATTTTTCCATAAACGTTTGCATATTGATTAAGCTTGTCTTCGCAAGTTCTTTATTATCAAGTCGTTTATAGAAATCCACCAATTTGAAGTCTCTTTCATCTAAATATTGTTTAATAACTTCTTCTCCAAAATTAACTTCCATTGGAATATAATCAAGTTTATGGGCGGCCACAAGCGCTTGTGGTAAGTCACATGTCGCGTCAGTAATAATCACGAATTTATTCATGTTGAATCTCCTTTTATTCATTTTTAGCGAAAATCGCTACAGGTTAAGCATAGCAAAAAGGCTATAGGAATAAATAACAACATAATTTATTTTTACCTTGAAAGCGATTACATAAATGCAAGAATTCTCATATCATCAAACTAATTTTATATCCGTTAAATCGGTAATTATTAGCATGTGTTAAATTTTATGACTCAAGAAGTAGAAATCATCATTAAATCAAGATATTTATCTTTTTGTTATCTATTCTTGATGAAATCATTGATAATATAGACTATGAAAATATCACTAACCCGTCAAGATGAAAGAGAATTGGATCAATTATTTACAATGCTTGAAACAAACATTCAAAATGCTCACTATGTTTTAAATTTTGTGCAATCCCATGCACGAACGATTAAACCTCATTCGTTGATTAAGATCGATTTACCAGAGGAAAAAGCTTATGAGATTATGATGCGACGAAAACTGAATATTAAGAGTGCCCCTTTCCCCATCTGTAGAGTAAGCATCATTGAAGCCAAAAAATATGAGAATAACCCTTACTATAAAACGATCTCACTTCACCAGATCCGTGATGTCGCCTGGCATCTTGAACCTGTTACTTATAAACCGTATGAAGCCTTTATTGCCGATGATGTAATGGTCAATGAGAGAAAATACTTTCAAGAAATTTACCAAGTTGGAATCTGTAAAGAGCCTTTTACATATCTCAATTTAGCACAAGATAATATTACATGGATGTCAATTACTCCAAATGAAATCGAAACGATGCAAAAAGCAATTGAAACCGTCACCGGTAAAGTCATTACTTTTGGTCTAGGGTTAGGTTACTTTGCCTTTATGGCTGCTCTCAAACCGACAGTTTCTTCGGTTACAATTGTTGAAAAAGATCCTAAAATCATTGCCCTTTTCAAGGAACATATTTTACCGCAATTCCCACATCAAGAGAAAATCCATATCATCGAAAATGATGCCTTCATTTATCTACAAGAAACAATGGCACAAGAAAGTTACGACTATGCTTTTGTTGACATTTGGCGCACAGTAGATGATGGCTTTCCACTATATCTAAAATTTAGAGGCCTTGAAAAGAAAGCTGGTTCATGCAAATTTCTTTATTGGATTGAAGAAGCAATGATTGTAATGTTACGTCGTTATGTTATTTCTTTAATGCGTGAAGCAACCGAAGGATGGCAAGCGAAAGATTACGATAACCCTAAAACAGACACTGACCAAATTTTTTATAATCTCTATCATTTATTACGTGATGTGGAATTATATTCATATCGTGATATTTTAAACCTATTGAAAAAAGATTATCTTAAAACGTTAGCATCACAAATTTTATAAAGATTATTTAATGATTGAATTTTCTTTTCTTATAACTCACAAACCCAAGCAAGGCAATACTTCCGAGCACCCCTAATAAGAGGAGGTCATTTACGTGTGTTGCGCTTGTACTTCTATTTGATAAAAGACTATAGATTGCTTGGTTAGAACCATTAGTCATAAAATTATTGGAATCTAAAAGTGAATACTTGGTAATCAGAAAATGATATCGAGCCTTTGCCCCTGCAATGCCTACCCCATCAGGATCTGCTGTGGTGTTAGCAAAAAGGGTCTTACTAGAAGCATCCATATAACCGTATTCTAGCCCGAGGGTAGTCCATATCGAACCCGCTAAGGTTTCGCCTGCTTCCGTTTCACAATATACTCCCGTTACTTCTAAAAAATAGTCCGCCCAGGCCGTTGCTTGGGTTTCAGCGGTTAAGCCTGGCATCGTGGCGCTATAGTCATGACTACCGAGGTAAGTAAAGGTATCTTGAGCATATGTAGTCCATTCAAGCGCATTGAATGTTGTAGTCGGCGAAAATATGGCGGATTTTCTCACCAAAGTAACATTTTCTGCAAAAATATCGGCAGAGCCAATCGTTCCCATTATATCGATTGGTACACCATTTTTATGCAGTGCAACCGCATCATTACCGTTATGTAAAAGTGAACCACTTTGCAAATCTGCCAGGGTCAGAAGGGGGTTGTTTGCATTTGAATGTACGACTTTATAAGTCTGATTATTTAGTAATGTCCCGCTTAAAGTAATCGTATTTGAAGGAGTTGCCGAACCATTTGAATACACGACTATTTGGTAGGCAGACATCATAATTGATGAACCCGTCCCATTATAGATTTCAATCGCCTTATTGCTACTACTACCTTCAATATATTCAGAAATAAATAGATCAGTGGCCACACGGACAACATCACCAACGACAACGCCGTTATTAGTCACCTTTACATTGTAACTAGCAAACTTCGTTACGCCACCTTCGGTATATGTAACCACAAGCGATTGATCTCCTAACGTCGTCATACTTGGACCTGGAATTGTTGATGAGGCTGTAACATTTGCAGTTGAGCCATCATCATAGGTCGCAGTCACCACGATATTTTGAAGTGGATATAGATCACCATATTTAACTATCCCAGTGATGCCAGATAAAGAAATCCCTTCTAACTTTTTAATATGTTCAGCAACAACAGAAAGTGTCATGGTTGCTTTTACATTCGTGTCGAGCGTTGAGGTTGCAGTAATGGTTGTCGTCCCAATCGCTAAAGCCGTTACCGTGCCGTTGGTGACGGTGGCAACTTGTTCATTTGATGACGACCAAGTGACACTCTTACTTGCACTTATTGGCGTGACGCTAAGGGTTAAATTTGATGTATCGCTAACCCCTAAAGAAAGGATTGTTGGTGATAACGCGAGTGCCGTTGGCGTCACACTCCCTTGTTCACCAAACAAAGCAACATCATCAAGCGCGGGATTGGCAGCAACTTTACTACCCCATACACTATCGACCCATGACGGATAATCGATAAACGGATTCCGGTTGAATTGGGCATTGTGATAGATAAGATTATTCCGTTTGATTTCATAATCATCTACCGGATCAATGGTATGCCAAGTCAAAAGAACATCAAGAAGGCCCCCTTGACCAGGAATAGTCGTAGTTGAAGTAGTAGAGACAATACTATTTAATGAATTGGAAAGTTTTAAGTAGGGATCACTTGGACTCGTATATGAAGAATAGCGAGCCGCCATATAAAACATCGCTCGGGCAATATCCCCTTTATCAAAAGTTTGTGGTTCATATACGGTCGCGGTTTGCCCATTATACGTAATGGTTCCTCTTTTTCCCGTAAAAACATTAACATTCGTCGGATTATCTGGATTATCATAGCTATCAATCGGTGTATAGTCCTCCGGATTTACATTCCCATAAGCATATTGATTATGGCCAATCTGATTATTTTTGGAGTCTGCGAGGATTAGATGATGTAAATCTGTGCCTGCGGGAGCATTTTCACCAAAGTTTCCGAGTGATTTCGGCCAAACATGTTCACGGTCGATGACTTGGCCATGTGCATCCCCATGTTGGGCTGCGGTACTTGTGCCATTGTCACTGCGATATAGAAGTTTAACATAAGGATTATCATTAAAAGCATAATTGGAAAGTTCAGCAGGGGTCATGGGTGAAAGATTCCAATCGCGGTCGGTAATTTTGGTCCAGTCCCATACGGTTGCATAGTTAAAACTCGCGTGGCCATTTTTTAAAATTGGTTTTAAGTTCTTTAAAAGATTATCGCCTTGTCGCTCAGTTTCACTGAGATTATTTAAATTTGCGTAATAATTACGGATGACTGATTCTGATGCATTCGTCACATCGATCGGACGGGCACTTAAAGCAGCCGAAATCGGTTTATACTGCGTCTTACCAACTAATGGCGCCATGAAACTAAACGTTAAGATGGCGACTATATAACCGAATTTCCTCATGAAATCCTCCGAACTCATCTTAGTTTAATTTTATACTTATCAGCCATCATTGTCTATTATCGAAACTTTAAAACAAAAGATGTAAACGCTATTTTTATTGGTTTAATCCATCGATATGGATGATATATCGTTTTCTATAACCAAACCGAATTAGAACAGTCGCCGCGAAAATATCCTTTAGTCTCTTGGTTTGGTTTTCTTAAACCCATAGATTGATCCAACAATCGCATTTGTTAGTTTTGCCGGTAATAGTTTATGTAACAAGATAAATATTTTATATTTCACACCGATTGTTTTATAAAGTGGTAATCGTTTTTTCTTAAGTAATTTACCAACCACTTTTGATAATACACTCGGATCCATCCCGTTTTGTTCATCCGCTTCCATCACCTGAATCGATTGGGCAATCCGCTCACGGTAAAGGGGTCCATCAAGCCTATTTTTCTTGCGGTTCATCGTGAAGTTTGTACGAATATCTCCTGGTAGAATAACACAAACACCAATATTGAAAGGCGCTACTTCATTTGCTAATGCTTCTGAAAAAGTATTGATCGCCGCTTTTGAAGCGCTATAAAAAGATTGAAAAGGGATTGATAACCGGGAGGCGACTGAACTGATATTAAAAATCTTTCCCGCTCCCCCTTCGCGCATATATGGAAGCACCGCTTTTGTTGTCAGAAATACACCAAGGAAATTGACATTAAATAGAGTTTCCGCATCATCCTTTAACGTATCCTCAATACTGCCCGAGATGCCCATCCCAGCATTATTAATTAACGCATCAATACGGCCTTCTTTTTTAAAAATATAGGCAAACGTCTTTTCGATATCATTCAGATTCGTGACGTCACATTGTAGGCTTTCTACTTGATCTTCGATAAATTTTGAACGTGATAAACCATAAACATGATGCCCTTTTTGCGCGAAAAATCGCACTAAAGAACGACCAATTCCGGAGGACGCTCCAGTTACGATGATAACCATATGCTATTCCTCAAATCCTTCAAGTTCTTTGAGCACAAATGCTATTTTTTCAATGGCCTTATCAAGTAATTCAGGGGTATGCGTCGCAGTATAGCTGGTCCGGATAAGACATTCTCCGACAGGTGTCGCGGGTGGTAAGACAGGATTGACGTAAACCCCGTGTTCAAAAAGCATATTACACGCCATCATGGTGCGCATCGGTGTATAGGTATAAATTGGAATAATCGGCGTTGATGATTCTTTAATCTTAATCCCTTTCGCCTTTAAACCTTGCCGCATATAGTTTGCGATATCAATCAGCGCTTTTACACGCTCAGGTTCTCGTTTGATGATCCGTAAGGCTGTTAGTGCCGCAGCCGTGTTAGCCGCTGGGATGGCGGCTGAAAAGATATAGGGACGAGAATGATGCCGGATGTAATCAACAACATCCTTGTCCGCAACAACATACCCTCCTAATGAGGCTAATGATTTTGAAAAAGTCCCCATAATAATATCGACTTCTTGTTCTAAGCCAAAGTGTTCAGCGGTCCCGCGTCCCGTCGGACCCATCACCCCAAAACCATGAGCATCATCAACCATCACGCGAGCACCATATTGTTTTGCGAGGCGCACAATTTCTGGGAGATTAGCAATATCACCACTCATTGAAAAAACGCCATCCGTGACAATTAATTTACCGCGATTAACGGGTGCATCTTTTAGCTTTTCTTCCAAATCTTCCATATTATTATGGTGATAACGAACAACTTCGGCATAACTGAGTTTATTGCCGTCATAAATAGAGGCATGATTTTCACGGTCCGAAAAAATAATATCATGACGTCCCGCAATGGCAGAGATAATCCCAAGATTAGCTTGGAATCCTGTTCCAAATATCGTGCAATCCTCTTTATTAAGGAAAGCTGCAAGTTCTTTTTCTAAAGTAACATGGAGGTTGAGCGTGCCATTTAAAAACCGGGACCCCGATACACCGGTTCCATATTTTTTTGTCGCCTCAACCGAGGCTTGAATGACTTCAGGATGTGAGGTGAGACCAAGATAGTTATTCGAACCAATCATGATCATTTCTTTGCCTTCCATTTCGACGACGATGTCTTGTTTTGATTCTAACTCGTGGAAGTAGGGATAATGACCACTTTCCTTAAGTTTTTTAGCAGTATCGAAAGCATAACATTTTTTAAAAATATCCATTATTTAATCCTCTTTTCAAAAGTACTATATCTATTCTATTACAACCCGGATTGTTAAGCATAGAAAATTGGAAATTCGCAGGCGTTAGTCATTTTATTATGAAAAAAAACGGAAGTGATTAATGATAAAGTAAGTCAATTCACGTAGTGAATGGCTTAAGAACAAACTTGATTACGACCGCCTTTTTTAGCACGATAAAGACACTCATCAAGTACCTTGAGAAAGGAATCATCAGTTTCTTTTTGATACTGAGCAACGCCCATGGAAATCGATAGTGGGGTTTGGTTGTTAACCCTTAATTTTGTGAGTTCACGATGGAGCTGACTGGCTACTTCTTTGGCCTCATT
The DNA here is from genome assembly GCA_964410505.1 of uncultured Staphylococcaceae bacterium. Lineage (GTDB taxonomy): Bacteria > Bacillota_I > Bacilli_A > RFN20 > CAG-826 > UBA1361. The sequence goes on along the minus strand of CAYPGR010000002.1, from coordinate 17,121 downwards.
TATGCCCATATTCGGGAGAAGAATAAAGAATTCATCCCCACCATAGCGATAGATATAATCATGATTGCCCGTTGTGATAGCAATTTCTTTAGTGACGTTTTTTAACACTTCATCACCGACCAAATGACCGAAGGAATCATTGATTTCTTTAAAATAGTCAATATCCAACATAATCATGGAAAAAGGTGTCTTCTGTTCAAGATAGTGACTTATATTCGTTTGTAAATGATGAAATAACATCCGTCGATTATAGACCCCGGTTAAAGGATCCCGTTGGGCCATGACAAGGAGGCGTTCTTCAAGGGTCTTATTTTTGCTAATGTCAAAAACAATGCCTTCAATGAGAAGGGGTTGACCGGCACTATCACGTTTCGTGACGGTGCCGCGATCATAATACCAAAGATAGTGACCATCTCGATGTTTAATCCGATATTCAACTTCATAGGCAGCGGTGATCCCCATCAAATGTTTTTTCATATTATCCATTACACGATCGTAGTCATCAGGATGTAATTTACTCGTGAAAAATTCAAAACCCACCCGACCAATAATATTGGGATCATACCCTAGTTGGGCAACTTTTTTTTTATTGAAATGGACAATATTTCGGTCGTAAAACCAAACCCATTGCCCGAGATTACCGGCCCATGGAAAATTAATTAGAAATTGCTCGTTTTCATGTTTGATTTTTTCTTCGAGCGAGGCGATGAGGTTGATTAGGTCTTGACGAGACCAATTCGAATAATTTTCCATAAACATGCCTCCTTTAGTGACATAAATCGAGAAGCTTCTACTTTTTAAGTATAGCATTTCATTTCATAAAATCGACTAATGTTGGCAAGAATATCAATGTTTTATGACGCCACTTGTTTGGATTTAAAAAAACAACAATTTCAAATTGAAGTCTTATGTTCTCTATGTTAACATTTTAAGTACATGGCATTTGCAGTAAGCCGACAACGTTTATCGCAGCTTAAAATATGACCATGGCGGATAACAATATTATTAAGTAGCCCGAAAGGAATCATAAAATGGATTATATCATTAGTGTATTACTACTCATTGTCGGATTTGTTTTTCTTGTTAAAGGCGCAGACTTCTTTGTCTCGTCAACTTCATCAATCGCCCGAAAATTTCATGTTTCCCCACTTGTCATTGGTCTGACGCTCGTTGCTTTTGGGACCTCGCTTCCGGAACTGGCGGTAAGTTTTATTGCTTCCTTAACTGTTGCTCCGGGCGCCACTGCTGATATTGCAATGGGGAATGTGGTCGGTTCGAACATTGCTAATATAAGTCTAATTCTTGGCTTCACTGCCCTCGCTAATCCGATTTTTGTTTCTAAATCAATACATCGTAAAGAATTTCCTTATTTAATTTTTTCTTCGGTCCTACTGATTATCTTTGCCGTTTTATTCCAAGTCAATGATGTCATTGTTTGGTGGGAAGCACTTATTCTTCTCATCGCTTTTGTTGGCTATGTCTATATGATGATTAAAACAGGGAGTGACACAAAGGTTGAAAACACCGAACCGTTAATGGCACCCAAGAAGGCTCTTTTGCTTCTCATTCTTGGCCTTGGTGGTGTCACTTTAGGTGGATATATGGTCACTGAGGCCGCGAGTGCTGTAGCAACGAAAGTTCTCGTTTCATTTTTCTCAATGGATATCTCGAAAGCAACAACCTTGGTTGGTTTAACAATTGTTGCAGTTGGCACCTCGCTACCTGAGTTAGTCACTAGTGTCGTGGCAGCGAAGAAAGGTGAAAATGATATTGCCCTTGGTAACTTGATTGGTTCATGTATCTTTAATTTGTTATTCATCCTTGGTCTTTCGGGTGTGGTGACCCCACTTGGTATTAATGCGGATGTATTAGTAGATATCTATATCATGCTTGGCATCTTCTTATTAACCATTTTCATGGCGTTTACGAAACAAACCATCTCCAAATTAGAAGGTTTAGTTTTAGTCATCATTTATGCATTCTACATCGCCTTTATTGTCACCCGTGCATTTGGAATCACATTTTTCTAATCTAACCTTAATTAGCAATTTACCCACTAACAACTCATAACAAATGATGTTTGGAACGGCTCCATACATATTTTATATGTAAACATTGCTAAATAAATCTATTTTCGCTAAAATCAATCGATGGGTAAAAATATGATCACTACAAAAAAACTTTTCGGGCTTTTGGGCTCAATTTTCTTAACGACCGCTTTACTATTTTTTAGTGGGAAACAAACGAGTGCCGATCGCATTCAAGGTGGAGAACCTTCTTATACTGTCACCATGAATCATCTGAACGCCCCGGCCCTAGGATCTACATATTCTACCGCGGAAAATCTCATTCGTTATACGACTTTTGATTATGTCGGTGCCAGATCTAGCAGTGGTCATCACGTAGAATTAAACGGAGCAGGCTATTTAGGGAATAAGGTAAACTCACAAATCACTTCCATTACGAGTATTGAAGTCCACTTTACATCAACCGGAACTTTAACGCTCGCAACGAGTTTTGATAGTCTCAATTTCACACAAACCACAATCACAAGTGGGGCCATCAATCAAACAAGTACATTACCTTATCATTTCCGATTAACCGCTAATAATAGTCCTGTTTTCATTGAACGGGTTATTATCACTTATTCATGTGCCCCACACCTTAGTCCAATTGGACAAGAAACTGAATTTTCCATCAACGTTAATGATTTTAAAGTAACTAATATTGGCGACGACATATCTTCATCTCTTAATGGAGATAAGACAAAATATTTCACGAGCAATTTTCCCTTTACTACCGTTTCAGGTACAAAAATCTATGGCAACAATATTAATGCAACAAATTTTAAAATCGGTTCAGGTAGTTCGATTGGAACCCTTAAATTTGAATTTGAAAATACCAAAATCTCCCGCATTATTTTAAATGCCTATAAATATGGCACCGACACTGTTAGTATAAAAGTTACCTCAACTCATGATAGTACTGGGGCCTCGCGACCAATACCTAGTCCTACTGCTACAAATTATACTTTTGACCTAAATGATACGCAAAGTTCTACTTGGTTCGCCATCGAAGGTGTCAAGGGACGGTTTCATCTCGAAAGCATTCGCATCATTAGTGCGGGTGCCGCTACTGGGACCCCAATTGAAACTGGGTTTTATGCGACCGATACCAAAGCCGCCACATACAAAGTAGACGATATATATGCAACCTCAAATGCCATTTCAGCATCAGTAGCGATGACAAGCGGTCCTTCCGTTTCACTAAACTACAATGCAAATGGCGTCACAGGCTATAACTATGTCCTCAAAAATGCTTCCTACCAAACTATCTCCGCTAACCAAACTTTTCCAGGGGCAGGAACATACTATGTCGTCATTTCTTATAAATCGTATGAACCGATTACCATAACCCTAATCGTCTCAGCTACACCAGTAAAAACTTTAATCTCAATCTCAGCGGTGGATGCCAAGACAAGTTATGCGATTGGTGATATTTATGATAATAAAAATCAGCTGACAGTCACCGCAACTTATTCAGATTCATCAACTTCTACAATCAATTATGATCCAACTGGCGTGAATGGCTATACCATCTACTGCCTTGATCCGAACGCCGATGACTTTTATACGAGCAATCCCTTTTCAATTGCTGGTGAGTACCTTCTAACCGTGACCTATAAAAACATCGAAAGCAATGATGTCGATTTTATCGTGGTGGGAGAAGCGGGTCCAGTTACACAAGCAACAATCAATGTTTTAACAAATGACCTTAGTGATAGTACTTTAGTTGCATCACCGGCAACCTACCTTTCCTCGACTGGCGTGAGCATTGCGAGTGCCACTGCTTCTAACGTCTTTGGCGGGGCGGATGAGTCAAAATTTAGATTTAGTTCGAGTAAAAATGGTGGTAGTCTAACGATTAACCTTTCACAACCGACAATCATTACAAGTATTTCATTATCGGTAGGTGAATATAATACATCTGATTCTATCAGCATTAAGGTTGCGACCAGCGCAAATTCGACTGGAGAAAATATGACGCTTAGTACAGCGAGCGCTACGTTAGCCTACAGCGCATTTGCTAATGATACCGTAGAGTCAAATAGTATTACCATATCAAGCGGAGCCAATAACCGATTCTTTTTATACAGTATAACGCTCGGCATTGGTGCGGCTTCCCCCGTCAATCTCACAGGCGTCACCTTAAAGACATCCACGAGTTTAGCGGTTGGTGGCACCGAAGCACTTCTCCCGACCTTCTTACCAAGTAACGTCAATCCAAAACCAACCTTATCGTGGTCAAGTAACAATCCCGAAGTCATCACAGTTAATAATGGTACCGTGACCGGGGTATCAACTGGCACCGCAGTCATTACCGTCACTGCCACCCAAGGGTTAAATGTCTTCTCCGCAACCTGCACGGTTTCGGTTAGTGTCGCCACAAACTATAGTGTTAAAACAATGGTCCATGATTATCAAGATTACATGGATAATAACTATTATAGTAATGTTGATTCAAGCCCCTCGAAAGGTGATGTTAATTTCCTGGTAATCCCTGTTGAACTAAGTGGCTATCCGATGAGTGAGGCAACCCGCACTCGGATTCAAAAAGCCTATTTTGGAACTGAAGAAGAAACTGGCTGGCATTCGGTCGCATCGTTTTACGAAGAAGAATCAAATGGTCGATTAAACATCACCGGTACGGTCGCGCCGATTTATAAGGCAAGTTATGGCGTCTCCATTACTGAAACCGAAACCACCTCACTCGTGACCACGGCTACGAACTGGTATAAGACCACTTATAGTACCAATAGCGGTAAAGAATTTGATGCGGATAGTGATGGCTTTATTGACGGCGTTATTCTCATTTATAGTGCACCGAATAATGCCGCAAATAACGACAATCTTTGGGCATACTGCTACTGGACAAACAATAATAAAAACACCTCTTCTCCGACGGCAAAGACATTTTTCTGGGCATCTTATGACTTTATGGATGAATCTTCAAATGCCGCCATTGACGCCCATACTTATATTCATGAAGCGGGTCACGTCTTTGGGCTTGAGGATTATTATAATTATGATCGGGCTAGTAGTTATGGTGCTGCGGGCGGCTTTAACATGCAAGACTATAATGTGGGTGAACATGATCCTTATTCCCGGGTTGCCCTTGGCTGGATTGATCCAATTGTGCCAACCGGCAATACGACTTTAACGATCAATCCAGGACAAGCCATTATCTTATCTCCAAATGATTTAAGCGCGGCATCACCATTTGATGAATATCTCATTCTTGACGTCTATTCACCAACCGGTCTGAATGCCTTTGACGCGACGTATAAATATGGCGGTACAAGTTCAATGTATCCAAAAGGCCCAAATGTAACGGGAATCCGTGTTTGGCACGTTGATGCTAGACTCATGCGAAATTATTCCCCAGGCTATGCACCAACGCTAACCTCTTCCATTACAAGCGGAAATGATTATACCCACGCCATGAGTAATAGTACGAATAGTACATATGGATCTTTTTACGCAAGCTATCGTAGTTATAAGTTACTCCACCTCTTACAACGTGGCGGGACCAACACCTATATGAATGGTGGTCAATTTTCTAGTAGTGATGTCTGGGGTGTTAGTGATACTTTCTCGATGAGTAGTTATGCCTCGTTCTTTGTTAATAGTGGCAAATTAAATAGCAACTTAACATTACCTTATTCATTCATCGTTAATGCCATTAATGGCACAAGTGTTACACTCTCCATTACAAAAAATTAGTGGCCCTATCTCTTTTCTATCAATCATTTTTATGTATTTTTTAATGAGTTTCTTAATTTTTAGAATATTTCAAAATATTTAGAAAATATGACAATTAAGATTGACCAAATTAATAACATTATATACAATGATTTTGTGCGTCATGCACCATCATCGATGCTTTTAAAAGCCGTGATGAGAAAAAAAGAAAAGCAGTGAAAATCTAATGATGTCAATCACGACGTCATAGGCCATATATACCTCATGCATATCCGTTATTTTTAATGAGTGACTCTACATTGGGGAAACACATTAAAAAAATACATTCATGCACTCATTAATAGTGTGATTTGAACATTAATCACATACACTTAACCAATCATTAATATGGCATTTCTCTCACTGTTAGGGATATATTGTGATCAAACGCAGAATCATCATTGTTTTCGTATTTGTGATTCTTTTAATTACCTCTTTACTCATTGGAGTTGATCAGCGAGTCACTTTCATTAATTTAATTACATTTGACCAAATGACTTGGCGTATTTTCTTATTGAGCCGTTTACCACGAACAATTGTCATTATTTTATGTGCCACCGGCCTATCCATTGCGGGGATGATTATGCATGCCCTCGGCCGTAATAAATTTATTAGTCCTTCAACATCGGGGGCAACTGACGCCGCTTTGCTTGGCATTGTCCTTTACTATCTTCTAATCCCCGGTCAATCAACACTCGTTAAATTCATCTTTAGTTTTACCTTCGCGATGATTGCTACATTATTACTTTTAATGATTACGAACCGTGTTAAATTCAAATCATCTATTTATATACCCCTGATTGGCATGATGATTGCGAGTGTTATCGGGGCGATGACAACACTCCTTGCCCAACGATTTCAATTGCTTCAGGTACTCAATCAATTAAGAGTTGGCAGTTTCGCCCATATCAATATTATCAATGCGCAATTATTGTGGGTACTTGTACCAGCATTAGTGATGGGTATTCTTTATGCCGAAAAATTTAACATTATCGCTCTCGGAATCGACTTTTCAAAGAATCTTGGAGTTAATTATAAACTTGTGATGATGATGGGTTTACTCATTGTCAGTACGATTTCTGCCTCTACTTATATTGTCGTCGGACCACTTCCATTTTTAGGTTTAGTCGTTCCGAACCTTCTTTCAATATACCTTGGGGACAATCTTAAGAAAAACATGATGGATGTTGCCCTTTTTGGTTCTTCCTTCGTCTTACTTAATGACATCATCGCGCGTTTAGTCCGCTTTCCGGGGGAAACTTCAATTAGCTTTATTATGGGAATTTCCGGGGCAATTATCTTCTTTTATTTAATTGCCCAAAAGGTGAAAAGTGCATGAGACATAACGTGACTTTGAAAAAGATCTACCTCATCTTAATCGGCTTATCTTTCCTCTCGATCATTTTCTTTATGTCAGCCTGGTTGGTGCGCTATTATCCGCACATTGCGGGTAATATGCATTTGCCAAATATTCAAAAAGCAATTCTTAATATTCTTTCCGAGCGAACAGGCCAAATGGTGGCCATGATTATTAGTGCACTCCTAATTAGCAGTACATCTTTAACGTTCCAAACCCTCACCCACAATCGTATTCTTACCCCCGCCTCACTCGGGTTTGACGCTATATTTGCCGTCACTCAAACTCTCCTTGTTGCTGGACTTGGATTCGTTCATGTCTTTTTAACCAATGTGTACTTCAACTTTATACTTAGTAGTTTGATCATGTTGGGCATTATCTTACTCATGTATCAAATGGTGCTGAGAAAAAATAAAAACAATATCATCTTTTTACTCCTCGTCGGTATCGTGATCTCAAGTATGGCCCTAAGTCTATCCAATGTCATCCAATCAATGCTCTCCGACGATGCTTTTTATCAACTTCAATCATTAACAACGGTCACCATCACAAATATTAACCGCGAACTCGTTTATTTATTGATGCCATTTGTAATCCTTATCGCTTTCCTAATTTACCGTGGCCATCGGACATATGATGTAATGGCGCTTGGTGAGTCACAAGCCTCAAATCTTGGTGTCAATTATCAACAAGAAAGTAAACGGGCGTTGATTTATATTGCGCTTGCTATTGCGATGACCACTGCACTTGTTGGTCCGCTGTCGTTTCTTGGTCTCTTGGCAGTGAATTTAGCCCGCGAAATAACGAAACGTTACGAACATAAACACTTATTTATCACAAGTGCGCTTATTTCAATCATTTTCCTATTCTTTGGTCAAGTGGTGATTGAACTAACGCATTACCAAACGACCTTGACAACGGTCATTAATCTTGTTGGAGGAATATACATGATCAATTTATTAATTAGAAAGGATAAAACAATATGATTGAAGTTAAAAATATCACCCATCAATACGGCAAACTTAAAACCTTAGATGATGTGAGTATTGTTTTTAAAGACCAAAAGATAACGGGCGTCATTGGGGCAAATGGCGCTGGTAAATCGACATTACTCGGAATTGTCTCCCGTCTTATAAAACCCTTATCCGGCACCGTACATGTTGACGGTGTTAATGTTAAAGGGATGAAAGGACATGACTTAGCAAAAAGGATTGCTATTTTAAAGCAATCGAATCAAGTCAATATTAAAATAACCGTCCGTGAACTCGTCAGCTTAGGACGGTTTCCGCATTCCAAAGGGAGGTTAACAACAAATGATATCACGATGATTGATGAGGCGTTAAACTATTTAGCACTTGAAGAACTTCAGCATCGATACCTTGATGAACTAAGCGGCGGTCAAAAGCAAAGGGTCTTTTTAGCAATGATTTTAGCTCAAGATACCCAATATATTTTGCTTGATGAACCGCTTAATAATCTTGATTTACGGTACGGGATTGAAATGATGTCGCTTTTACGACGGATTGTCAAAGACTACGGCAAAACGGTCATTTTAGTGCTTCATGACATAAACTTCGCAGGGGCTTTTTGTGATGAACTTGTCGCAATGAAAAACGGGGCAATCATCAAAGTCGGAGATGCAAACGCGGTGATTGTTAAATCCGTCCTTGATGAAGTCTATAATCACAATTTTAAAGTCTGCTGTTTAGATAATCAGCAGGTTGTTCTATACGAAAATTCAGATGAATAAAAGAGGAAGACAATATGAAAAAATACATCTCCTTAATGTTGCTAGGGCTTATTCTTAGCAGTTGTCAAACGATCAATCATGATCAAGACGATCCGACGCGGACACAAGTAACAATCACCCACAGTGTGACCATTGATGGCGTTAAAAGTAAACGAATCGAAACCTTTTTAACGAACCCAAAAAAGGTGGCGACGTTTAATTATGGCGTCCTTGATATGTTCTTAACAATTGGGTTATCAAACCTTGGGATTACGAAATTAGGAATGCCTAAAGCCGGTCTACCACCCAGTCTTAACAGCTTCAAAGACGCTAAATATACGAATGTTGGGACTTTGTTTGATCCCGACTATACCGCACTTGATTTCTTTAATCCCGAGTTAATCATTCTCGATGGGCGGACGAGCGCTTTATATGAAACGTTTAAAAGCCGCTATCCAAATAGTGATATCTTAGATGCATCACTTACAACTTATAATGTATCTATTCAAAAGGATGTCGCCCACAATATTCAAAAATTATTCACGACAGCAGTCCCTGAAGTGAACACCATTCTAAATACAATTGAGACAAAAATAAACGCCATTAAAGCAGTTACCCAGCATCATGAAGCCCTCTTTGTATTATCAAATGGCGAATCCTTATCGGCCTATGGGGATAAAGGCCGCTATAATAGTCTCTACACTGATTTTGGCTTTAAGCCTGCCGTTGCGGCTTTAAGTGAAACTGGTACCCATGGGTTAACCATTAGTAAAGAATATTTAACCGAACATGATCCCGAAATTATTTTCTTAATGGACCGTGCTTCCGCGATTGGTGAAGTAAGTGGTCTTGACAATTTTATTAGCGACCCTTTAGTTAAGACATTAAGCGCATACCAAAACAATCAAATTTTTATCCTTGATGCCGAAGCTTGGTATCTTATTACGGGTGGGTTTAATTCCACCTTACGTATGATTAAAGATGTTGATCAATTCACAACCTTGTTCATTGATGAGTAGGCTAAATGAAACGTGTAAGCATCATCAAGGCATTTTTCATTATTCTTATCGGATCTATTTGATTATCTTTTTAAAACAATCAAGAATATGACTATGAAAAGCATGATAAAAAGATATAATTAAAAGGTTGTATTTACGACATTAGAAAAAAGGATGTCATCTATGAATAAAACTTTAGCTATTTTACTCACTTCGCTTACTCTACTTGCGGCTTGTGATACCACTCAAACGAGTTATGAACTTAACTTAAATAAGGATAATGTCAATCTTACGATTGGTGAAAGTGAAACCCTAACGCTCACATTAACACCGAACGATCTCCCAAATGGAGCTTATATTTGGACCATCGAAGATAGTCAGATTGCATCAATTAATAAAGGGACAATCACGGCATTAAATGAAGGTATCACGGATGTAAGTGTGTATCTTGACCTTAATCAAAATGCCCATTTTGATATTGGCGAACCTAAGGATAGCGCAAGTCTCACCGTCGTTGCCCCTGAAGTTAAAACCATTCCCGTGACAAGCGTTACCCTTAACACAAATAGCGTCTCGCTAGCAATTGACGAAGAATATCTTTTAGTTGGGACCGTTCTTCCAGCGCATGCAACTTATGCCAACATAACATGGATTTCTTCAGATGACACCATTGCTGCCGTCGATAACGGACTTGTCAGCGCCAAACAAAGCGGCGAAGCAACAATTACGGCTTATGTTGATGAAAACCAAAATGAAACTTATGACGAAAATGAAAAACATGCCAGCGCGACCATATATGTTACCGAAGCGGACGCTACAATCTATGTGACAAGCGTCACACTCAACAAAACGTCTTTAACACTTGAAGAAGGCGAAAGTGAAATTATAAACGCGGTCGTCACCCCGAGTAATGCGACTACTTCATCGATTACCTGGTTAACATCAAATGCCTCAATCGCAACCGTTAATAACGGCGCTGTAGTGGCAGTGAGCGCCGGTAATGCGACGATTACCGCCTATGTCGATGAAAATCATAATGACTCCCTTGATCTGATCGAGAAAAAAGCTACCCTAAGCCTAACAGTAACCGAAGAAACATTACCGCCTGATCCAGACACGGAATTAATACCCGCAAAAGGAGAAAGCCTACCAATTGGCAATAAGTCTGTAAGCGGCCCTAATAACCGTACCCCAATCGACATTACTGAATGGACAACTCATGATTTCTCTTCTTCCTTAGCCCCCGACTGGTCCTACATTATGGGCAATAATAAGCGGACCACTGGTGGGGATTTCTACGCTACTGCTTCAGGCGGTGGTTTTAAATTCTCCCAGCTCTATTATGGGCTTCAATCACCCCTTTTAAATTCTTGGTTAAAAACTGAAGTAAGACTAACTATCAGTCAGTTCAATAATAATAGTGCAAATCAAAATCAATTTGAAGGCAAACCAATCTTTCACATTTATAGTTATGACAAAAATGGCAACTACATTGCGATGCAAACCTTTAATCAAGTCAATAAATTTAGTGACCTAAAAGAAATTCAATTTTATATCGCAAATCCTGACATGGCTTATTTTGAAATTAGACTGAATGCCTTCCCCTATAAAGGAAGTCAATGCTATAACTTTGGCATTAGTCAAATCAAGATTAAAGGTTGGCCATACGGGCTTTAGACATTAATACTATTTACATTTGATATAAAAAATTCTTCAATGCCGAAGGATTTTTTTATATATAAGATAGTAAACAAAATGCTCGATATAGGGTGAGTTCTATCGCCGAAGCTTTCGTTCACGTTTAACTTTGTACATCGCTTGGTCGGCAATGTTGATTAAGTGATCAACCGTTGTGGCATCATTAGGAAAAGACGAGATGCCACAAGAGACACCCAAAAACGCTAAATCAGAAATAAAATGATGATTGAGTGTTTGCTCTAAGTGTTCTTGGTTGTAATTCTCAACAGCACACTTAAGGATACAAACAAACTCATCTCCTGCGAATCGATAAACTTCACCATTTGGCCCAATCGTATTCTCTAATGCGAGCGCAAATTGTTTTAAATAATCATCGCCTTTCGCATGATCAAATCGGTCATTAACATCTTTAAAATTATCTAAATCAATAAACAAAACAGAGAAAGGCTCACTTCTAGCGATATAATGATCTAATTGGCGGTAGAGTGAATAACGATTACGAAGTCCGGTCAAGCCATCAACAAAGGCAATCGCGTTGATGACTTCTGTTTCTCGAGCTAGACTTGCCACTTGATTGGATAAACGGTCTTTAGCGGCTTCGGTATTCATTTTAATTTCAAACAACTTGAAAAGATAAAAGACAATCATATAGGTTGATAATGAAAAAACAATCACGATATAGGCATGAATAAAAAAGAGAGGGCGGTTGAAGATTGGGTCGGGAACAAATAAAATGGTATAGGTAAGAACGTAATCAATGATAAAAGTGGCATTTAAAATCCGCCAACCATCCTTAAGAATCATTGCCATTTTAAAATATACCGGTCGAACATACAAAATGAAAATTGGCAAAAAGACTAAATTACTAACCGTACGTCCAATGAGATCATAAAGCGGGTCATATCCACCAACCACTAAATAAGAAACAAAGAGTCCGTTCGTAATGGCAATATTCCCGATAATTTGCACGGAAATTAAAGCGAAAATGAGTTTTCCCCATTTATAGACGGAAAGGATTGCAATAAGAAAGACATGCGGCAAGGTCATCGTAAAGAAAAAGATCCGTGTATAGAATTCCCTTCCATAAATCACAATTAAAAGGCCATTAAAAGCGGTAAGAATAATTGAACTAATAATGAAAATCGTCGTTTTCTTTTTTACGGGCTCAGTTAATGGAATTAAGAGTAGTAAAAATATAACAGTAAAGGCCTGCGTTGTAAAAACCCTGAGGATTTCATATAGGTTATCCATGGTGCCTCATTTTAAGATAAAAGTTCATTTGCAAATTCATTGTTATGATTATATTTTACCACCAAATAATTTATTCGAATTTAATTAATATCACTGAATATTCTTGAGTATATGAAGATATGATCGTTGTTATTCTCGGTGAGTGACCAATTCAACAACAACTTGAACCATTCTTTCCATTTGGGAGAGGGAAACAAACTCATATTTACCATGAAAGTTGTATCCACCGGTACCTAGATTTGGCGTTAATAAACCCTTATAGGATAGTTGTGCACCATCTGTGCCACCACGGATTGGTAGGGCAACCACTTCTATCCCTAATCTTTTATAGGTGTCATACACGCGGTTAAGGGCTTCTGGATTGGCCTTAAGTAAGGGTCCCATATTCCGATAACTATCCTTTAGAGTTAAGCTGACAGTTCCTTCGCCATATTGGGTATTTATTTCTGCAGCGGCTCTCAAAAAGTCCTCTTTTTGGTTTTCGAGTTTGTCGATATCGTGGTTACGGATAATATAGTGCATTTTTGCCCCTTCAACTTCCCCTTCAATATGTGTGATGTGGTTAAAGCCTTGATAGCCTTCAGTCAAATGCGGGACATCTTCTTTCGGTAATAAAGCATTAAACGCCATCGCGACAAGGACGGCATTAACCATTTTATCCTTGGCATCCCCTGGGTGAATTGAATTTCCTTTGATAACAACATCAGCAGAAGCCGCATTAAAATTTTCGAAATTCAGAACTTGCATATCGCTCCCGTCAAGGGTATAAGCAAAATCCGCCTTAAAAGAATCAACATCAAAGTTTTCAACCCCGCGACCAATTTCTTCATCAGGCGTAAAGGCTATTTTTATATCACCATGAGGAATTTCCGGATGCTCTTTTAAATATTTAACAACCTCCATAATGATGGCGACGCCTGCTTTGTCATCCGCCCCTAAAAGGGTGGTCCCATCGGTCACAATAATGTCCTGACCAATGACCCGTTTAAGGTGTGGAAATTCATCAACTTTCATTACGATGTTCTTTGTTTCATTTAAAACAATGTCCGTGCCTTGATAGTTGTTAATTAAGCGTGGCTTAACGTTTTTACCAGACATTTCTCCTGCCGTATCAACGTGAGCGACAAGTCCAATTGTTTTAGCTCCCTCAACATTAGCAGGAATATGCGCGTAAACAACGCCATATTGATCGAGTACGACACTCGTTGCCTTAAGTTCTTTAAGCTCTTCAACAAGTAACTTAGAGAGGTCTAACTGCTTCAATGTCGATGGACTTGAGAGTGAGTTAGGATCACTTTGCGTATCAATTTTTACATATTGAATAAAACGTTCTTTAATATTCATATTCATCACCTTTTCTTTAAAATAATATACCACGAATTCACCTAAGAAATAAAAAGGCTCTATTAAATAGTTTTTGCTATAGTTTAATTGGATTCCCCAATCTTCCCCAATCTATTTACATATGATGATAATGTAGTAATCATTATGAGAAAGACCCCTAGGGGTCGGCCATTATTTTTGATATCTCATTAGTGTATAATATACAATTATACAAAGGTATATTAGGTGATTAAATGAAGAAAAGTGTTTTGTTAAAATTATTAGTTTTGGGAACTCTAGTCTTAGCGGGTTGCACTGATCGGGGTAGTTCAAGTGAACCTAGTTCATATCCAAGCGAAAGTAGTGAACCAAATAGTGAGACTAGTAGCGATTCAAGTAGTGTTACTTCCAGCCAAAATAAAGAAGAAAGTTTTTATCTTTCCCTTGAATTATTAAAAGAATCGGTTGTTTTTGAACAGATATTCAAGATGGAACTTGGTGATTTTCTTGAATATACCGGCAAAAGCAGGACCTACTATACAAGTGAAGAGTTAAAGGCCATTGGTCAAACATCATTAACTTTTAACGCTGATGGAAGTTACAAAAAAAGTGACGATACACTGTTTTACCTTGCTGATCAAAAAGGCGAACGAGCAGATGAAGTATATGAGGAAGTGCTAAGTGCTAAGAATAGAGTGGAGAAGAGTTACCAAACGTATATGAATGGAGAACCACTATATTTTTCACAGACATACGTTAATCCTTTTGCCACCATTTCTCCGCTTGATGTTATCCTTAGCGACAATGATCAGTTAGAGTTTATAAACATAAAAGCAAAAAAACAATTTCTTGCTCATTTTTATAGTGCTGTTTCAGGAGACGAAAATGTTGAGTTTATTATAAGTGAAGAAGGGGAAATGCTCGGAGTTGATGTTAGTATTGCTGCCTATCTTCACCTTACTATAAAGATTGTTGCTGTTGGTGATTTAGTTGTCCCTGCTCGCCTTAGCCCACTTGTGGAAGATATGAGTGAGAAAAGTGAATTAAGCGTGGCTATTACTAATCTTGGTAAAAATTATACAGTTATTCATGACTGGCCGGGTGAACAATCTATTTTGTATTACACTGGCGACCAAATTGTTTATGACAATGGGGCAGACGGAGTAACAAGAGGCGACATTTATTTCTACCAAGAAGAAGATAGTAATGTAATGAATAGACTAGTTTATGATAAAGGACATGGCGGGATTTACTCCTGGGACAAAAATCATTTCTCAGAACTTTTATATCAGGATGACTGGACATATAATGATTTAGCACTAAGACTAGAACAACTTAATTTAGGTCTTTTTAGTAATGATGGCAATGGAGTTTATACTTCAATAGAGGGTGCTGCTTCAATCGTTGCTCGCTACGCTCAACCAACACCGAATGCCAATTTATCAAACCTGGATGATGCTGTATCTGTAGAAATTAATGTTGAAAACGAACAAATTAAAAATATTAAAATTAAATACCGCAATTTTCCTTATGAAACAGGACAAGGGGAAGCAGTTGATACAATATCATTTAGTGATGTTGGCACGACCATAATCCCTCAAAATTACATAGACAGTATATTATTAACTGAAGCTAATAAGCAAGCTTATGGTACATGGGAAGGCGTTTCTAAACTTGATGAAAGCCTTAAAATTAGTTTAGAAATATTTGAGGACTTAAGTGCAATTTATACGGTTGGTGAAGATATTTACGAAATAGAAAAAATCGGCTACGAAGAATCACATGAATGGAGTCACCTCGAGTATTTAATTACTTTTGATTATGATGAAGGCAAACGCTATGCTGCGCTTAGTTTTTCCACAGTTTTACAAGTTATTTCTGGCAAAGATTCAAGTTACGAAGACGAAACAAATTACTTTAATCTTTCACTTAACAGGAAAATGTAATCTAATATTTTAGAAAACAAAAATATTACTCCTTTACATGAATGAACTGATACCATAAAGTTGTACTTTTTATTACCAATTCAACATTTTTCTGTGTTATGTTACCTATTTTGATACAAATTAGCACCCCATGATTTTTTTTGGCACCCTTAACTTAGTTTTAGCACCCCTATAAAAACGGCTTAACAAAGGGGATTGTTGAAAATGAGTTCGTATTGACACCTATTCAGTCTAATTGATTAATATTCTTGTAATTCCTTTATTTAAGTAAATCTTGTTCAGACAATCTTTTTGCTTCTTCTAAACTGTCATAATAACATTTATATGATATTTCTTCCCACCCAATTTGATAATTATTAATTGCTTTTATATCATAAATCCTTATTGGGACATAATGCCTATATTTTGATGCAACAAAATTACCATTTTCATATCTAATTACAATGCAATTACGATTATTAAGCTTAATTACATTATCTTCCTCAATATCTTTTATTGAATGCGACTCATAGTATTTCCGAATATTTTCTTCGCCAAACATGGCTTTGTTAGTTTCTTTATACTTCATTTTATATACAACCAAAATGCTAATATTTTCTTTAAAATCTAGTAAAGAATAAGTAATTTCGATTTTTTCATCAGCATATCTGTATATATATTTATCAATTAAATTATACCCTCTAATTTTATTACGATGTTTTTTTCCTATTACTTTCGAACTCCTATCTTCTAAAATGTTTTTCCAATTAATCCAAAAAGAATGATTATAAATAAAATAGTACATTTTGGAAAAATTAGTTATTAATGAAACAATTAAATACGCATTCAAACAAACAAACGAAATGACGAAAAGAATTAAATCTCCAACTTTTCGATCAATAATATAAAACACAAAGTGAATTATACTGTTTAAAGAAAGTGAAAATATAATTAATATTTCTAACCATTGTATTCTCTTTTTCATGAACTGATACCATAAAGTTGTACTTTTTGTTCCATGATTTATTTTAACATTTGG
>CAYPGR010000001.1:0-306325 GCA_964410505.1 uncultured Staphylococcaceae bacterium | reverse complement strand
ACCGTTAAATTGATGAAAGAGTTACATATTGAATGTAAAGTTAGAAAAACGAAGTATCGCTATATTTCACAAATATCAAATAAAATCACACCTAATTTACTCAAAAGAAAATTTAGGCAAGATGAACCTAATAAGGCATGGGCAACTGACGTAACAGAATTTAGATTTAATCGAAAGCGTTTATTTCTTTCAGTGATTCAAGATTTGTATAATGGCGAAGTAAAAGGATATCAGATATCACGGAGTCAGAACCAAGACTTAATAATGAAAACATTGAAGAAATCAATTAACTATAATGAAGACTTATCTAAACTACTAATTCATTCTGATCAAGGAGTGTTATATCAGACTCCAAAATATCGCAATTACTTAAAAAAGTCATCATTTATTCAATCTATGAGTGCAAAAGGAAATGCCTATGACAATGCAGTAGTGGAAAGGTTTTTTGGAATACTTAAGTGTGAAACGATATATTTACAGAAGGTAAAATCACTACAAGACTTGATTAGAACGATTGATGAATATATTTATAGGTACAACAATGAAAGAATAAAGTTGACTTTAGGAGGCTATTCTCTAGTTCAATATAGACTTAGAAACCAACAAAAGGAAAATATATCATGGAACAAAAAGTACAACTTTATGGTATCAGTTCAGTTAATTATAGATAATTGAGTAATATTATGAACCGAGGCAAACAAATGACTAAACTATTTAAGCTTAAGGGATTTCTTACTTATGTTATCACGTCTAATTTGTTTAAACAAATATTGCTTTCAATTTAACCCTTTTTAGGCGAAATTGTAAACTACCCCAAATTACCCCAAAAGGTATAGCAGTTTCCTATGTAGGTATATCATTTACCCAATGAAGACGTCATAAACTCTAATTATTGATGTCATTAAATACTGTCTTTTTTGTTTCTATTAAAGATTGGTTTCCATTTTTCAAAGTGTGGATTTGTATTTGCAATAGTTATTTTACATCTAGGATAATTTGAACATCCCAAAAATTTTCCCCACTTCCCATCACGCCAAACAATAAAATGATTGCAGTTTGGACATCTTCTTGAACTTTCCACTACAGCTTTTTTCTGATTGTATTCGCAATACGGATAATTAGAGCACCCATAAAACTGATTTCCCCATTCACCTCTTAAAACTAATCTCCCTGTTTTACAGTGTGGACAGTTTTCTACGTCCTTATCGTCAATAAGTTCAGGATTTAAGGTATTACAACGAGCTTCAATTTCTTTTATAAAGATTGATGGTTTTTTGGAATCTACTAATAGATAACAGAAAGTTTTTGTTCTTGTCAACGCTACATAAAATAGACGACGTTCTTCCGAATATTGAAATCTACTTTTATCGCTTAGAACGAGCGATAATATTGGGTCGTCTTCAATTTTGTTTGGTAAACCCGTTTTAGAATCCTCATTATTTAGAACAACCACAAACTCTTCTTCTAAGCCTTTTGACTTGTGAATGGTTTTAAACGAAATATCCATTCCTTGAAAATCATGATGAATGATAGTCCCATCTCTTTTTATTTCAATTGTTTTAGATAAAAAATCTTCAATATCGAAATTGTTTCTTCCAAGCAATAAAACCTTTGCAAATGGATTAATTTTTTCAATCTCCTTGAGTGCAGCATTTAAAGCTGAAGCCTTTGTTGATTCATAAAAAATAATATTTACTGGGTTACTAAGTTTGTTACTACATTCGATATCTTTTTTCTTTTGTTCCGGGTTAGCAGTAATAAATGGTTCAACAATAGCATGTAGTTCTTCAGAGTTGCGGAAGTTACTAATAAGATGGCACTCAGTTGACATTTCAAAGTAATTATCAAAGTGAATAAATATACCTAAATCACTACCAGCAAATCTATATATACTTTGCCAGTCATCACCAACAGCAAAGAGCTTCGCATCCCCATGTTTTATTAACGCCCTTATAAATTCCATCCGACTATAAGAAATATCTTGAAATTCATCAACAACAATATATTTATATTTGAATTTATTAGTGTTTGGAATGTGTTCTATCGCTTCTAAAATCATATCATCGAAGTCAATTTTTTCACCCAATTCACACTTGTAAAAATCGAAAATTTCTTTACAAATATCTAAAAATAAAATTGAACGTTGCCGTTCATAAGCATTAGCAAATTTTTCATTCTTCAATTCTTCGAAGTAAGTATTATCAGGATAACGTGATTTATAAAGGTTGATAAAAGATTTTACTAGTTTTATAAAGGATTTAAAGTTACGGTTTTTATAAATAGATCCAAGTGCTTCTCGAACTTCTTCAGAAGAAATTGGTTTTAATTCTACATCATAGATTTTTAGATTTTTTTCAAGATTGTCAAATATTGTTTCTTCTTTAAACTCATAGGAGTAACTCTTAATAAATTTAGTATTCTTCTGTAAGTGCAGTTGTTCTTTCCACTTCATCGATTGAATATATAGAGCAGCTTCGTCTTTTGTATACTGAGAACATTGACCATTTCTATCCACGCCAAAATGCTCATGAAAAATATTATGTTCAATTAGCGTGAAATCTGGGTTATATTGGCGATAGTCGGGATTCGTAGTATCATCAGGGAATGGTTTTTCATAACGATACTTGATTCCATTCAAAAAATAAAAGTTAGCAATAGCCAGTTCTTCAAAACTCTTAACCTTTTCTTTTAATATTGTTTCTCTTTCTTCTTGATTGTTTGAAAGATTAATTAGGATTTGTTTTAGTGTTTGGAAATCTGCTTCTTTTAATTTTTCGAATTGTTCTCCTTTTGTTTCGTACTTTTCTTCATCTAAAGTAAAAGCAAACTTTCCGTAAAATTCTAAAACTTTACGCAAAATATCAATGTTTTGCGACTCCAGCATTTCACTACTAAAAAATCGTTCTATGATTGCATCATAATTTGCTTCTACATTTTGTTTCTTATCATCTTTATTTTCTAAGATACTTAAACCAAGACTATGAAAAGTAGAGACATTAAGATTATCACTTACGCCACTTAATTTTCGTTCCAAATCGTCTGCAGAGGCTTTAGAATATGAAAGAAAAACAATATCTTCTTTACTTATTTTTTTATCTTCTAATAGCCATTTTGCTTTTCCACAAATAGTTAGAGTTTTTCCAGAACCTGCCCCCGCAATAACTAGATTTGAAACTGAGTCTGTTAATATTGCTTTCCGTTGGTCTAATCCTAATGACCAGCCATTAACATTTTCAAACAATTTATCGTTAATATGACGTTCAATATAGTTATTATTGTGAGAAAGTACGTCTCTTTCAAGATTCCTAAATTCTAATATTTCAAAATATTGTTTAGGATATTGTCTAATTTTATTTTGTGCAATTTCAAGTGCGGTTTTTAACTTAATTTTCATTTTTTCATCAATATAGTAATCATAAGTAAAAACATCTTTATAAAATTTTGTACATTCTTTAGCAGTGTTAAATTGTTCCAAGATAATTTGTCTATTATCGTTTAACTCTTTTACTTCATTAACAAAAATTTGGTACTTTTTATCGTATTTTTTAAACCTAAGAATTTCTAGCATCGCCTGTACTAAATTATCAAGTGTTCCGTTATCTAATAAATCTATTTTGGCGACCGTTCTGCCAAAAGAAAAATATGTAACCTCTTTATCGATTTGAGAAATTTTAAAATTATGATCACTTATTCGATTAACTAAATTATCATACCGTATACCGTACTCTGAATACTCTTTATGACCATCTAATCTTTCTCGTATTGATTTAATTTTTTGGTTAGGAAAAGTAATAATCTTTAATTCTAAAAAGGAACCTTGTAGTGTTAACAAAAAATAGTTAAAACTTGCCAATTCGCTTTTCAATTTTACTATATCAATAAAGTCTTTAACAATAGTTATTATTTTCACTTTGATTACCTTTCATATTTTATATGAATTATTGGTATGTTTCAAATCATACTTTAGAGAAGATAACTTAAAAAATTCATTATTAGTTTAGAGGATTTAAGATTGAAATTTTCAATAAATCTATAATTCTAAGTTTTTGTTAATTAATCATCAAAGTCATAAATGTCAATAACACCTATTAACTCTTCAAGACTATATACTTCACGATCATTCTCAAAATCATCCAACAGCCCGTCTTCATCGAAAATTTTATCAACATAATCATCATAATCAAATGTGAGAATATCTCCGTCTTTTTCATAATCGTCCATGTAATACGGATATAAACCAGGCTCTACAAACAATTCAATTTGAGTTCTATTATCTTCTACAATTTCCAACTTTTCCAATGGAACAACTTGTTCTTGGTTTGTAAATTCAACTCCAACTGCTTCATTGTTTTTAGACTCATTTATATTCTCAATATTACTTATTTCTTCAATATTATTAAAAATCATAAATAGAATATTATTAAAATCACCGGAATCAAAATCATGAATTTTACCAATAATAACACTACCATTAATTTTAATTTCTAAATTATCCACTAACTGAATCACGAAACGCCCAGTATCATTATTTTTAATTCCGATAAATTCCGTTTGTTCAATTACTGATACATTAAGATGTTTTTTTAAGTAAATATAAAACGAATAAACGAAAGTAAGGGCAATGTCTCTAAGCCCGGTTTCAAGTAGATTTGTATAATCGTTTAATTTTGAAAAATGAGTTCCAAAATCAAATGTATCTTGCCACATTATTGTAAAACTCCTCTCTAGGAAAAGCCGTTATATTTATTTGTAGTTTACCACATTTGAATTAACAACTTTTAAAAAATCGATAGAAGCACTTAGTTTACATTAAGTACAGGTTTTTGGTATCAGTTCACAATTTCTTCGAATTCTTCTTCAACAATTTGAATAACTTCTTCTGCTGTACAATTTTCAAATTCTGGTAAATTAATTCGTTGAAATGAATAATTTCCTTGCGCATTAACTTTTACTGCATCTTCAGTTTTGAAAGAAAATAATTGCATTAATCCAATTCCAATTAGTGTACCCTTCAGTACTTGAATACATTCATCCCTTTTCGCATAAAAATTCTCCCTTATTTATATTTATCTGCCAACAACATGAACTATAAGAAGTTGGCTATTTTCCATATATATGAAGTAAACTTCCTCCCAAACATGTTTATAATAGAAATAATTGTTGGTCCAGTCAACATGGTACTCTTCGGGTACATCTCTACTTGTATAGTTTGGTTTATAATAAACATTAAACGCATTATTATATTCATCTTCAAAATTTTTGTTGGGACCTTCTTCAAATGGGGGCACACTTAAAAATTCAGAAGGTTTTTCCTCAAAGCTAAATACAGTATATGATGAGATGATGCCATGAATAAAAACGTCTTCTTTTTGATGAAATACCATTTCGCCATTGTCTGGTATTTCAATATTCGTATAATTTTTAATCCGGTTTCGGGCTTCATTTTCTTTAGACGCACACCCTACTAAAAAAGTAGATATCAAGAAAGTCACAAATGTTTTTTTAAATAAATTCCTCATTTACTCTAATTCTCCTTTTTAATTTTTAAATTTTATAGAAACATTAGCAAATCAAGATTTAACTACTGAAGTTTATATTACATTAAAAAATACGATTCATAAATCACCCCTAATCCAAACACTACTGCATATCTTTATTATATACTCAACCAAAATTATTGCATTTTTTTATCAATACCATGTAACTATCTCAGTTAAATAATTACAAATTATTTAACCTTGGCATAAAGACTTCAACTGGTAAAGACCATTGGGCCACAGGAACGATTGAACAAATGTTTAGAAACGAAAAATATACCGGCCATATGTCTTTAGGCAAGTCTCATGAAAGTAATGGTGTCCGTGTCCGTTCTACTCGTTTAGAAAATGACGAATCAATGATAATGAATCATCATGACCCAATTATCTCCCCAACCGTATTTAATAGAGCTATGGCGATTAGAGATGAACGAGCTGGCGAATCTAAACGCATCTATGCTCCTCATCTTGGCCGCACTAGTCCTTTTTATACATTTGTTTATTCTCTCGAGAATAACAAGTTATTAAATTATCGTATTGAACCTCCAAAGAATAAATATGAAATTCCTACTCTCTACTGTTATCATATGCATCGTAAAAATCGTGTTTCAATGTCCGTAGATAATTTATTTTTACTACTAAATAATGCCCTCGGTAACCTTTCTCAACAATCACATACCCTAAATAGTGAGATCAATAATTTATTGAATCAGGCAATTAATCAATTAATTATTGTTGGTAATAATGTCACTGCAGAGAAATTAGAAATTTTAACAAAAAGGGTATCATTAAATAACGCTAAGAATAGAATACTTAGTTTTATTAAACAAATTAGACACTTTTCCAACAGGAATGATATTGATGAATTTAAACGCTTAGTCCGCGTCGTGGAAATGATTGACCGCCAAACTTATAATATTCGTTTAGCGCTTGTTGAAGACAACAGTTTAAACTTTTGTTTATTAAATTCAAAAATAACTTTGAAGGTCGGCGCTAAGAACCGGGATGTATCTTTTTTTTCTTTGAGAGTTCGCCACCTTGTTATGGAATGCGTAGCAAGGAAGTTATTAAAAAGAAAAGGGCCGTTCTTGAGAACAAAATTTTCTCTTGAACGACCCGGTTTTACAAAAAAATCGCCATTTTAGGGCGATTTTATGTGTTTTTCGGCATTTTTTGCTTACCAAATCAAGATTTTTTTGGTGGAGCCGACGAGGATCGAACTCGCTACCTCATCGTTGCGAACGATGCGCTCTCCCAGATGAGCTACGGCCCCAGCACAATAAAGTTTATCAAAATATTGAATAAATGCAAGAAGCAACCACGAATTAATGACTAAATTAACTAATCCTCTGCTGTTTCCTCATTATTCATTTTTATATTGTTAAATCGGGTCACTAATTTGTCAACCGTCGTATCAAGTGGTTCCTTCTTGTTGTTTAATGCCTTAAGTGTATCCATAAAGGATTTATACCGTTCTTCTAGTAGGTGGAAATCCTTAGCTAATGCAAGGAGTAATTTATTTATTTCCTCTAATTTTTGACTTCTACGATATTCAATCATTAAAGCTTTTAGGGTATGAAGGGTGGGTTGTAAAGTGGCCGGCGACACTAGAACAACATTATGTTTGCGGGCATGGGAAATAATGTCCGTAAAGTCTTTGTCGGTGTTAATGAATTGATAGATATCATCACTTGGGAAAAAGCATAAGGCATATTCAATCGTTTGACCTTTAATAATATACTTTGATTTAATCTCGTCAATTTTAGCTTTAACATCATTTTTAAAGGCTTTTTTATAACTTTCAACGACTTGATTGTTTTCATCATAAATGCGGGCGAAATTGTCATAGGCAAACTTCGCATCGATCGCTAATAGGTTTGATTTGTCACGTGGTAAGAAAATCACTGCATCCGGTCTAACACCATTTAATGTATATTGGGTCGAAAACATGCCTGTCGTTCCCGCATAGACTTCATCTAAAATTGATTCGAGTAAAAATTCACCAAACTTACCTTTTCTGGCGCCACCGCCACTAATAACTTCGTTTAATTTTTTTACGTCTTCTCCGAGCGCAACAACTTCTTTATTGGCATCCACTATCTTTTGAATTTGAATACCAAGTTCTTTAAAGGTTTTTTGTCCACTTTCATTATCGGCACGAAGTTTTTCTTCCACGCTCTTATTGAGTTTTGCGAGCTTAGAATCAAATTCCTCGCGCATGGTATTTAAAAACTTTTGATCACTTTCACTTAACTTTTCAGTCTGGGCCAAAAAGCGTTCGTTAAAGGCTTTGTCCATTTCAAGTTTGAGTTGAGAGAGTGAATTTTGAACAAAGTTTAATTGATTAAGCGTTTCCGATTGATCAACTTTAAGTTCAGGCATAACGGGTTCTTTCTTTTTTAAAGTCAATAGTAAAACGACAATTAAAAGTCCTAGTAAAATAGTAACAAGGCCAATTAAGATATAAAGTAAAATTTCCATGAGATCATCCTCCGTAAGTATATTTTACACGAGCGCGATGACAAATACCCGTGTTCGGGAAATTAAGCCGAAATAGGCATTCAAACTTACGCCAATGATCATCCACTATATGTTTTTAAGAACTATCGTACTTTAACAAGTGGCAGCGCAGAAAAATCAGGCACGGCATCTTCTTTTGTCGATACCAACACGTTCGCAAGCGCCTTGATAACCTCATCATAGTCGGAGGTTTTCACATCGGGCATATTTTCTAGCACTAAAACCTTCGCGGTCGGAAATCGTTCTTTTAAGAAAATAGGCACCATGATTTCATAATCACGTACGTGATCATAGATGTAATTGAGGTTACTCGTTTCCATCGTCCGATCGCGGGTTTTGATGCGCCGGATCGTCTCATCTGCGCTTTCTTTTAAATAAATCAAAATATCAAGTTCAAACGGAACAAACATCGCTAAGATACGATCCCGTTCGTCATCACTAATAAGGCCGTTTTTGCAGAATATTCGTGAAAAAATGTCGCCGTTAGAGGGACCATCAAGAATGACAGCACCTTCTTCTCCGCTTTCGACAATCATGTCAATTTCTTGATAATAACGGTTATGAACTTTCGTAATCGCTTCTTCAAGCGCATAGCCCCAGGCTTTCGTATTTGTGTAAAACTTCAACAAAATTTGATGTGTATCAGGATCTTCCATCGCTGGTTCGAGATAGAGATGAGTCTTGACTTTCATCTCATTTAATTTAGAAATGAGAGCTTCAATAAAGGTTGATTTCCCAACCCCAATCGTCCCCATGACGCCTATTTTTACCATCGCTTAATCCCCCTACGCAATCTCTATTATTACACATTAGGGACGGGTTTCAATTGAAAATAGGAAGATTTTTAAGACTTAATACCGCTTTTGATTTGATGACGTTTTCTTTCTCATTACCACCTTTTAAGAGACCTTTTTCTAGTATAATAAGACAAATGGAAAAGATATTCGCTGTCATCGATTTGAAAAGTTTTTATGCCGGGGTTGAGTGTGCTGTTCGAGGCCTCGACCCTTTCACCACACCGCTTGTTGTGTGTGATGAAAGTCGTGGCGATGGCACCATTATTATGGCGGTTACCCCCTACTTAAAAAAACTAGGGCTTAGTAACATCATGCGGAAGTTTGATCTCCCCAGAGGTATCAATTACATCTTTGCGAAACCACGAATGGAACTTTATATTCAAAAATCAACGGAATTTAATGCCTTACTCCTTAATTATTTTGCAAAAGAAGATTGGTATCCTTATTCCATTGACGAAACCTTCATACATCTCACGCCTTATCTTTCACTTTATAAGAAGTCACCCGAAGAAATTATTGAATTCATTATTAAAGAGGTTTATCACCACTTCAAACTCTATGTCACCGTCGGGATTGGTCCTAACATGTTTTTAGCGAAATGTGTGCTCGACCTAGAAGCAAAAAAAGATCCCCGTTTTTATGCCCGTTGGGAGCAAAAAGACATTGAAGAGAAACTTTGGAAAGTGAAACCCTTACGCAAAATATGGGGCATTGGTCCCGGCTATGAACGACGACTCCATAAATTAGGCTTATTTTCAATGGGGGATGTCGCGAAATATCCTCGTCTTAAAATGAAGCAAGAATTTGGCATCATGGGCGAACAACTTTGGGAACACGCCAATGGAATTGACAATACCGACTTAAGTGAAACGTATGTTCCGCTTGATAAGTCACTCACCTCTGGTCAAGTGTTGTTTCGTGATTATACGTTAGACGAAGTACCGGTCTTACTCCGCGAGATGACCGATGAACTTTGTATGCGGATGCGAAAAAATCACCTTAAAGCTAAAAAGGTTGGACTTGGGATTTTAACCGCTAAACCGGAAAGTAAGATGTATAGTAAATCCATGTCTCTTTTATTACCCACTGGCAGTAACACCGAGCTCTATCAAGCCTTCACTGAAGTTTTACACCGTTTTGATCTCAATC
Source organism: uncultured Staphylococcaceae bacterium (assembly GCA_964410505.1). GTDB lineage: Bacteria > Bacillota_I > Bacilli_A > RFN20 > CAG-826 > UBA1361. The sequence goes on along the minus strand of CAYPGR010000001.1, from coordinate 296,322 downwards.
AAAGTGTTCGGAGTCTCCATCTTTCGGTCAGCGGTCTCACGAGTGATCCCCATGCCCAAATTAGTCTGATTGAAGATTATGTCGCCCATAACACCAAAGAACAAAAAATGTGGGAAACCATTGATGACCTTCATAAACGCTTTGGAAAAGATAAAATCATGCGTGCCAATGCCCTTACCAAGGCAAGCACCTACTTAAGACGAATCAAGCTAATTGGCGGTCACCAAAAATGAGTCGTGGCATGAAAAAGTTTTTACCGTTCGCGAGCTTAAAAGAACAAGCCATCTTTTTAGCAGCGATGCAAAAAGAAAAGCAAAAAGTCGAAAAACCGCTCATTAGTGAAGATACAAAAGAAGAAATTAACCGTATTTTGTCCGAATATCACGGCGAAACCGTGATGGTTTATTATTATGACCGTGGTTTTATTAAAACCGTAACCGGCACTATAAAAAAGATTGATATCCTAAACCAAACGCTCGTCATTGATGAGACAAAGGTTACCTTTACCAATCTTTTAAATTTAGAAATTGTCGATTAAGAACTTAATTTGAAACTCATCACGACGGGGTTATGATCACTATAGACAAAACCAAGACCATAACGTGGATCAGTTGGTTCAAGATTTTCAGCTTGTCCGCCAACGCCGCTACCAATCGTTTCAACGCTTGTGACGTCAATATTATCACTCACTAAGAAACCATCAATCGTGACCATGGCGTTATCAACAATCCCGTTGTTATTTTTATCAACGAAGGGAATCGAAGCATCGCGACAAGTCCCAATATTCGTCGGGCCAAAAGCCTTAATATCAAGACCTTTAAAGTCATACGTATAAGGTTCACTAATCCCAGTAATACGGTTTGGAACCATGGTCCCGTCAAGCGCTTCATTAAGTCGCAAGTAGTTGTACCAATCTGTTTTTAAGATTGCGGTTTCTTGTTGATCGAAAATAGAGGTTTCATAATGATCATCGGCCTCACTATTATCAATCACAAGGTCATGATTAAAATCACCACCAACGATCACAAAATTATTATGACCGTCCACATCTCGTGCCAGACTAATCGCTTCTTTTAGTTGTTCAAGTTGGACTTTACGAACGACCCCGTTCGCGTCATAAGCCGACATATGGACATTAAAGACATATAGCTTTTGAACGGTATTGGCGATTTCGATTTCACTAATCGTAAAGGCACGATCAAGATCAAAGAACTTACCAAAAAAGCTTTCAGTGATTTTAAACTCTTTCCGTTCTGCTTCATTTACTTTATATTTGGAATAAGTCGTGATGCCTGAGTTTGAGGCCCCGATTGGCTCGTGGAGGGGATAAGCAAGGTAAGAAGAATGGTAATTAACGCCATAGATAGCAGCGTATGCCTCATGGACCTCATTTCCAATTTCTAGTTGATTAACGTTATACGCTCTTGTGGATTTAGTATCGACTTCTTGATAAAGCATGAAGTCAAGATCTCCTAAACTATCAATCGTTTGATAGGCGCCACTTGTATTGTGAAGGACCCGTTCTTTACTCTTACCGCGGGCTCTGGTGCCTGCTGTTTCAGTTTGGTTTTGTGAGGCGATATATTCTTCTTTAAATTCACTCGTGTCCATAAAGAAACTATAATCCCGTTCATAAGCACCAAATCCAATATTATAGGTAGAAATACGAAACTCTTTCGTGTCAAAATCAGCCGTACTGATCGTTTGCGTTTGATTATTAATGACTTCTATTGGTTTATCACCAATCCGATAGTAGCTTAAGGTGACATAACCGACATAACCTAAAAGGAGCAAAACAACCGCTCCAAAGAGTGATCCGAGTGAAACAAGCGAGATAAAAAGCGGTTTATTGCGCTTCTTGGCTTTTTTCATTAGATCGCCCACGTACCGTTATGGAAGATCACGACTTTCTTGCCATCTTTTGTTTCACCAACGATGTGCATATCATCACTACCAATCATGAAGTCAACGTGAATCATGGAACTATTAACGCCCATTTCACGAAGTTCTTCTAAAGTGTAGTTTTCATAATTACGAACGGTGTTGGAATAGCCCATGCCTAAAGCAATATGGCAACTCGCATTTTCATCAAAAAGAGTTGAATAAAAGAGAATACCCATTTGATTAATTGGTGATTCTTTTGGCACGAGGGCAACTTCACCCATAAAGCCGGCATTTTCATCCATCTCTAGCATTTGTTTAAGAAGGGGTTCATTTTGTTTGGCGCCAAATTTAACCACTTTACCATCTTTAAATTCAAACCAGAAGCCATCAATGACTTCTCCTTGGTAGCTTAATGGCATCGTCGCCACGACTTTACCTTCCGCTGCCCCTTTGCGTGGCGTCGTAAAGCATTCTTCAGTTGGCATATTGGGGTTAAAAGGAATACCAGATCCAAGTGCTTTTTCGCCACCTGCTAGGAAACGGGCTTCAGGGATTAAACCAACATGTAAGTCGGTGCCATTTTTACTTGTATAGTGAAGGGAAACAAGACCTAAATTATTAAGTTTTTCAGCTTTGGAATGGAGAACAACGTTATGTTCTTTCCAGTTCGCAATTGGGTCACCATAACCATGAGCGGCTTTAAGAATCGCATCCCATAATTTTTCTTTGGCTTGTTTGGCACTTAATTCTGGGAATAACTTCTTTGCCCATTTCGTACCGGCAGCGCCCGCAATTGTCCATTGATAACGGTTTTCCATTTGGTCCCGGAAAGGTTTGGTAATTTTATATAGAGCTTGACCAGCTTTTGCTTTCTTTTCTTGGTCAATGCCTTTTTCACCATCAGGATCACCCGACTCGATAAAAATCCGAACCGGCAGTTTATCAACATAATATTGGAACTTGCCAATTTCCCACGGTTCCATCGTGGATAAAGATTTGACAGACCGATGTTTGTAATGAAGTTTCGTTAAATCGTCATCTAACCAATCGACCGTGACCCGGTTTGCTTTTGCTTTATAGGCTTCTTCGACAAGCATGAGGACAAAATCCCGTTGCTCAAGTTCGGCCATGATAATGACATCTTGTCCTTTTTGGACATTCGCACCCATCTTAACAATGAGTTTCGCATAGTTTTTTAAAGTTGTTTTTTTCATTTTCCTATTCTCTTTCTTTCATAATGAATTCTTCAAAATGTGGCAAGGTTAAGCACCAATCACAAAAGGTATGCCATTCCTGTAGTTTGTGATGACGACGTTGGAAGAACATCGTTTTGAGTTGTTGATAATTGGTCGTCATCGTGGCGGTTAAACAAAAACCACTTGGTAACGTTGCTACAATTTTACGCCAGGCGGCGACTTTTTCCGTTTTATTTGCATCATCAATCGCGTTATAGTTTGCGACTAATTCTTCTAAAATCGGATAAACGCGTGGGTCGGTATCTGGTACACAACGTTCATCAATCTTAAATTTGAGTAACATGTGCATCGTTGATTGACTGCTAACAAAATCAAACCAATGATACCGTTGCGCTTCTTTCCACCAGAAAAAGGGCGCGGTGACATCAAGATGTACTAAAATACCTTTTAAGTAATTATCATGACCTTCACCATTTTTGGTTGTACCCAGTACTTTTGCCCGTTTTAAATCCTTATCGTGTAAGGGTCCTAGTTCAATTTCGGTGCGCATGGGGTTACCACTTGCTTTGACGGCTCTTTCAAGCCCGTAGACAAAGACATTGTCTATTTTAAATTCCATTTATATATGCCTCCCAGACATTTTCTAATAGGGTTAAGCGGGTGAGTAGACCAACGCCACCTGGAACCGGTGTTTGGAGGTGTACTTTTAAGCCTGGTTTAGCGTCGCCTGTTAATGTACCATCATCATTTTGATTAATCCCAACATCGATTACGACCGCATCTTCTTTTAAGACTTGATCGCTTAAGAAATGACGAATGCCAACCGCGACTACAATAATATCAGCGTGTTTTAAATAAAAAGCCATATCACTAACCGTTGTTTTGGAATGTAATATTGTCACATTCGCATTTTCCGCAAGTAAAAGCATCGCCGCGGGTTTTCCAACAATATTGCTCCGCCCAATGATCACCGCATTTTTACCGCTTAGCGGAATATTTTCCGCTTTAAGGTAATTTACAATCCCAAGCGGGGTACACGCTTTAAAATGTGAAAGCGGATGAAAACCATCAACATCTTTCCTCGGACTAATCGCCGCTTTGACATGATCTTCCCGAATTGTTTTCGGTAATGGTAATTGCACAATAATCCCGTGCACCGTTTCATCGTCATTTAGTTTGGCAATTAACATTAAAAGCGCTTCTTCAGTTGTAGAAACATCGAGCTTAATATGTTCAGCGAGAATCCCTACTTCGGCCGCATCTTTTAGTTTACCGGCAATATAGCGGCCACTCGCAAAATCATCATTGACTTGAATAATGACCAATTTAGGTTGTCCACCATGTGCTAAAATTTGTTGTTTTAACCGTTCTTTCCGTGTTAAAACATAAGTTTTAATATCCATCTTAATCCTCTATGAAATCAATTATATCATGGTGTCATTTGAAAAAACGGCCTGGCAATAAAAAAGATCCCCGCAGGGATCTCATCTTTAATTGAAAGTGTTTTCTTTACGCTAAAGCGTTAACAAGTAGCGCCATTAAGAAGAAAATAATGGCAAGTCCGAAGGTAATATAAGAAATTACTTTTTCACTACCCCGTTCTTTTGTTTTAACAAAAATGTTTAAGCCGCCACCAGTAATTGCACCTGATGCGCCTTCACTTTTACCACCTTGCATTAAGGAAATAATAATTAATAATACTGAGACGACGATGAAGATAATATCTAATGTTCCCATAACTTCCCTCCGATTCTTTTTTAATATACACTATTTTTATTTTTTTTCAAGAAAACAAAGTATGAATTGCTATTAAATCACTACTTTTTGATGTTTCCTTCAAGTTCAAAGAGAATTTCACGATATTCAATTGCTTTTTCGAACTCAAAGGCTTTCGCAGCGGCATTCATCTTCCCGCGAATTTCACGAATATATTTTTGGAGTTGCTTTTGTGTAACAAGTCCCTTATTAATCTTTTCTAAATCTTTTTCCGTGCCAAAGTTATGGAGCGGTTCACCTAGTGGTTTAACAATCGTCACTGGCGTAATATTGTTTTTGGTGTTATGTTCGATTTGGATACTTCGGCGACGATCCGTTTCGGCAATCGCTTTTTGCATTGAGTCCGTCATCTTGCTAGCATACATAATCACTTTCCCGTTTGCGTTTCGACTGGCACGGCCAATAATTTGAATAAGTGACCGCTCACTTCTTAAGAACCCTTCTTTATCGGCATCGATAATTGCCATTAATGAGACTTCCGGAATATCAAGCCCTTCTCTTAAGAGGTTAATCCCAATTAAAACATCATATTTTCCTTGACGTAACTCATAAATAATTTGGCTCCGTTCAAGAGTCTTGGTCTCGCTATGAAGATAGACTACTTTAAAATGCCGCTCTTTTAAGTAACCCGTTAGGTCTTCCGCCATTTTGATGGTTAATGTCACGACCATTGCCCGTTCACCACGACTAATGACCTTTGTTAATTCACTCATTAAATCATCAATTTGACCAATACTCGGTTTAATTTCAACTTGCGGATCAATGAGCCCCGTTGGACGAATGATTTGTTCAACAATCACCCCGCCTGTCTTATCGAGTTCATAATCCCCCGGCGTGGCGCTGGTGTAGATAACCTGATTCATCATGTCTTCAAATTCATTAAATTTAAGGGGCCGGTTATCAAGTGCACTCGGTAGTCTAAATCCGTACTCAACAAGATTCAGCTTCCGACTCCGGTCACCATTATACATTCCCCGAACTTGCGGAAGTGAAACATGACTTTCATCAATCACAAGTAAAAAATCTTTGGGAAAATAGTCAATCAAACAGAATGGTCTTTCCCCTTCTTTGCGGCCATCAAAATAACGTGAATAGTTTTCAATCCCAGGACACATCCCAAATTCTTGAAGCGAATCCATATCTTGTTTGGTTCTAAATTCGAGTCGTTCAGCTTCAAGTAATTTGCCATTATCCGCAAAGAAATTAAGGCGACTTACTAGTTCTTTCAAAATTTCCGGCACTGCTTTTTTTATTCTTTCACGCGTTGATGCGTGTGTGTATGCTGGAAATATAGGATAAGTTTGGAACGTTTTCCGAACCTCGCCAGTTAAGGTATCGAGTTCACGAATCTTTTCAATCACATCATCAAATGTATCAATTTGGATATAATATTCGTCCGTGATTGGCGGCATGATTTCAATGACATCGCCTTTGACGCGGAAGGTGCCAGGCTTAAGTTCATAATCATTGCGGGTATATTGGGCATCGACCAGTTTAATCATAAATTCCTTACGATTAATCCGTTCATGACTCACAATATTAAATGAAAGTTTGCCGTATTCTTCCGGATCACTTAAGCCGTAAATTGAGGCAACACTAGCGACAATAATCGTGTCATTCCGTTCCATTAAACTATTCACAGCCGCGGTTCGTAACATCTCAATTTCGTCATTCATCACCGCTTCTTTTTCAATATACATATCGCGCGAAACAACATAGGCCTCTGGTTGATAAAAATCAAAATTGGACACAAAATACTCCACGCGATTATGTGGAAAAAGAGCTTTAAATTCAGCGTAAAGTTGACCGGCTAAAGTTTTATTATGGACTAAAATAAGGGTCGGTTTTTGCACTTCAGCAATCACATTAGCAATTGTAAAAGTCTTCCCGGTTCCGGTCGCGCCTAAAAGCACTTGGTGTTTATCACCACGCTTAATGCCCCACACTAATTCTTTAATAGCTTGGGGTTGATCGCCTGTGGGAACAAACGATGATTCTAATTCAAAACGGTAATTCTTATTCATCTTTTTTATTACGGTTGACTAACCCTTCCTTTGGGGGAACAAGACTATTAAATCCTTCACCTAAAACCGTTGCTGTTTGTTTAATGGTAACAAAGGCATCTTTATCAATTTTAGCGACCCCATTAATAATCTTTGCGTATTCACTGCGATCAAAGGTCACACTAATCATGGTATACTCATCCCCTTCATACCCACCTTTTACAGGAATAAGGGTTGAACCACGATTGGTCTTGGTTTGGATATATTCATTAATCTCCGCACTCTTTGTAGGACTAATAATTTGTGCGGTTAAAGAGTGCGACTTCCCAGCAAAAACAAACTCCAGGGTCACAGCATAGACAAACGCACTAATAATCCCAATGAGCGACAAGATTACATCTTGCAAAATAAATAAACCTAAAGCAACAATTAATCCGTCGATCACAAAAGCTAAGACGGAATGTGAAATCCGCGTATATTTATTAATAATGACAACGATAATATCAACACCACCCGTTGATCCGCCACCTAAAAATGTTAAGGCCACCCCAACGCCGCAAAATACACCACCGAAGATACCGGCAATAAGTTTTGTCGCGACATCCGTTGTGTCACCAAATAAAATCTTTGTTTGACTGGCAATGGCTGGTAACCGCATCAGCAAAATTAACATTAGCGGATAAACAAGCGAACTCACTAAGGATTTTAACGTAAAACGCCACCCTAAGAATAAAAGACTAATGAGGAAAAATGCCCAGGTTAAGACTAAAACCACAATATCAGCATCAAAGCCGAATAAACGATTAGCGATAATACCTAACCCCATCATGCCCCCAGTATTGAGGACGGCGGGTAATAAGAAGATACCGGTGCCAATTGCGAGAAACATCGAACCAAGGACAATAAAACCGTAATGTTTAAGGATATTTTTCCAATCACTTACAAACACATCTTTAAGCTTTCCCATTTTCTTTCGCCTCCATTTCGAGGTATTTATACATAAACTCATTTAAGTTGCCTTCCATGATTTTGGCCACATCACCAACCGCATAGTCGGTGCGGTGATCCTTAATCATCGTATAGGGCGCAAAGACATATGAACGGATCTGACTACCCCATTCAATATTTTTCTTTTCACCTTCAATGGCACTTACTTTTGCTTTTTGTTTTTCAAGTTCGAGCTGATAGAGTTCACTCTTTAACATTTGCATCGCAATTTCTTTATTGGATAATTGACTCCGTTCAACTTGGCAGGCCACAACAATCCCGGTCGGGATATGCGTAATCCGCACCGCTGTTTCCACCTTATTAACGTTTTGACCACCCGCCCCACCACTGCGGTAGGTATCAATCCGAAGGTCACTATCATTGACGACGATATTACTTGATTCATTAAAGACTGGAATCACATTCACACTCGCAAACGACGTATGTCTTCTTTTATTCGTGTCAAATGGGGAAATACGAACGAGGCGATGGACGCCTTTTTCAGTGCGCATATGACCATAGACATATTTACCTTCAATAATGATGGTGACACTTTTAATGCCGGCTTCATTGCCAGCTTGATAGTCAACAACTTTTACATTAAAGCCATTTAACTCCGCAAAACGGGCATACATGTTATAAAGCATATCTGCCCAGTCATGCGATTCGGTGCCACCCGCGCCAGCGTGAATGGTCACAATCGCATCATTATTATCGTATTCGCCACTAAATAAGAGGAGGTGGACAAGACTTTCGCCCACAGCTTGAGCGTGATCAATTTCTTTATTTAAGGCGGACAAGGAATCTTCATCATTAGCGAAATCATCATCTTTTAAAAGTTCTTGAGACGATTGTAATGTCAAAAAGACCGTCATGTAAATGTCGTATTTTTCTTTCAAAACAGCAAGTTTTTTTAAAACACTTTTCGCGTGATTTTGGTCATTCCAAAAATCCGTACTATCGACTTCTTTATTAAGGGTGTTAATTTGATTTTCTAAAGCGGCAACATCAAAGAGAGTCACTAAGCTTGCCTAGTAAACGTTTGAGTTCATTTACTTTACCGTTGACAACTTTGTACTCCATTCTTATGCTTTGCTTTCTTCGCCTTCTTGCGCAGGTGCTACTGGTTCGGCGTCTTTATTTTCTACAGCAACCGCAGGGGTAGGGATATTGATTTTGGCATTTAAAAGATTTAAAACCGATTCGACAGCAATGATATCCATCGCTTCGCCAAAGAGGGTATAACCTTCATTGACATAATCTTGAAGTGGGTTCGTATTGGCGTAACTACGTAAATGAATCCCTTCACGAAGGTGGGCCATCGTATCAATATGTGTGGTCCAGTTACGGTCAATGGCGCGTAAGGTAATTTCCCGTTCAATGCGATCCGCTAATTCTTCGCCCCATTCTTTACGACGGGCTTGGTAACGGCGATACATTAAAATCATTAGGTCTTCAGCAATTTCTTCAACCGGTGATTCATGATAGGCACTTGGTTTAATCGTTCCTTCAAATAAGTAATTTGGTTCCATTACTTTTTTGAGAAGTTCACCATCAACTAAACGATCTTTACTCGTTTGGGGAATCGCTTTGCGGGCTAAGAAATTAGCCGCCAGACTAAATTGTTCTTGGACTAAGTCTTTAATGTCCCCTGCAAACATAATGCTATCTCGTTTTTTATAGACAATGCTCCGTTGTTTGGCAAGGACATCATCATATTCAAGTAAGTTTTTACGGGTATCAAAGTTTTGACCTTCAATCCGTTTTTGCGCGCCGGAAATGGCATTGGTAAACATTTTATTTTCAAGGGCATCGCTACCCATTTTTTCGACGAGTCCGAGCATCATATCACTCGCGAAACGTTTCATGAGCAAGTCATCAAAAGAAACGTAGAAACGGGAAAAACCAGGGTCACCTTGTCGACCACTCCGTCCCCGTAATTGGTTATCAATTCGCCGCGCTTCGTGACGTTCTGTCCCTAAGACAGCTAAGCCACCAAGGGCTTTAACTTCATCATTAATTTTAATGTCAGTTCCACGACCCGCCATATTAGTCGCAATCGTGATTTGACCTTTGTTACCAGCAAGAGCAACAATTTCCGCTTCACGGGCGTGGTTTTTCGCGTTAAGGACTTCATGTTTAAGGCCATGCGTTGTTAATAACGCACTAATTTCTTCACTCGATTCGACACTACTGGTCCCAATCAAGATCGGTTGGCCCTTTGCGTGCCGTTCTTTCACTTCGGCAACTAAGGCGTTAAGTTTATCTTCTTTTTTGGCGTAAACGCGGTCGACAGCATCTTCACGAATAACCGGGCGGTTGGTCGGAATTTGAATCACGCGCATATTATAAATTTTGCGGAATTCTTCTTCTTCGGTTTTTGCCGTTCCTGTCATCCCACTTAATTTTGTGTAAAGACGGAAGAAGTTTTGATAAGTAATCGTCGCCATCGTGACAGTTTCTTCCTTGATGGTTACGTTTTCTTTGGCCTGAATTGCTTGATGGAGACCATCACTATATTCACGCCCGGGCATAATACGGCCGGTGAATTGGTCAATTAATTGAATTTCACGGTTTTGATCAACCATGTATTCAACGTCACGTGCCATCGTGTAATTTGCTTTAAGCGCATTATGAATGCGGTGCACTAAATCGTTATATTGCGGATCATAAATATTATTAACGCCAAACATTCTTTCAGCAAGTTTGTTACCTTCGTCAGTTAAGTTTGCAGTTTTGGTTTTAATATCAACGACGAAATGTTTGTCCTTACGTAAGGTTTTCACAAAACGGTCGGCGACGTTATAACTCGAAGCACTCACTTTTGACCCACCAGAAATAATAAGCGGGGTCCGTGATTCGTCAATTAAAATCGAGTCAGCCTCGTCAATGACGGCGAATTCTAAGCCACGTAAAACACGGCCATCAACCGAACTTGCCATGTTATCTCTTAAATAGTCAAACCCAACTTCACTGTTGGTGGTGTAGGTAATATCACATAAATATTCGTCACGTTTTTCACGGGCGGTTTTTTCTCGTAAGTTTACCCCGACCGTTAAGCCAAGGAAACGATAGATTTGCCCCATCCATTCCGCGTCACGTGCCGCAAGATATTCGTTAACGGTGACGACATGGACACCTTTGCCCGCAAGCGCGTTTAAATAAACAGCCATCGTGGCGGTTAAGGTTTTACCTTCACCCGTTCTCATTTCCGCGACGTCACCCTGATGTAAAACAATCGCCCCCATGATTTGGACGGGATATGGAAATTGACCTAATGTGCGGCGGGCCGCTTCACGGCTAACCGCAAAAGCTTCAGGTAGTAAGTCATCAAGTGTTTCGCCATCACTAATGCGTTTTCTAAATTCAGTGGTTTTGGCCTTTAGATCATCATCGTTTAAACCGGCCATTTGTTTCTCAAATGAAATGACTTTATTAGCAAGTTTAGATAGTTTTTTTAAGCGTCTTTTCTCAAAACGGAATACTTTTTCTATTAGACTCATACAAACTCCTCTTCTATGTATCGTTAGTAGTGTAGCATATTTTATATAAAATATGGGACTCATGTGTTAACTTTTGTACGGGCTATCACGAGGATTTCAATCTTTTTCGGGTGAAATGGTCGGATTAGGTTGATGATTGCTTTTAGGGTTGCCCCACTCGTTTTAATATCATCTACAATTAAAACTTTTTTTCCTTTGATCAAGTCACCCGCCTTAATCTCTAATTTATGGCTCACCATTTGCCGTTCAACATAGGACAAATCACTTTGTTTAAAGTCAACTTTCTTAGTGATGACCCCTAAAAATGGCCGCTTCAGTCCTTCAAAAATGGCGGTCACATGATTGAACCCCCTAATGTTATCACTTTCCCTAGTTGAAGGTACTGGAATCAAAAGATACCCTTTATATTTAGTTTCAAAATAAGGCAGATACCGCTCGAGAAATAACGGGGCGAGTTCAATGTCCCTAAGACCTTTGAGATGATAAAGCGTCGTCTTCATCGCTTCATTATAATCATAAAGCGCTGTTACTTTTATACCATCAAGGTGACTCTTTTCGAAGATAACTTTAAAGTCTTTAAAGCACTGCCCGCAGATGGTGGTTTTGGTCCATAAATCACAAAGCGATGGCCCCCTCTTTTTGAAACATCGTTTGCAAATAGGTATTCTTCGATTTAATATCCGCGATGGCTTTTCTAATGGCCTTATTTTCTTTTGTAATAATGAAAATAACTTCACCGTCACTTTCCTCCTTCTTCCGCCCGACACGACCGGAAATTTGAATCAAACTTGCAGCATCGTAAACTGGGTGATCCGCGCCATAAATAATCACCTGTAAACCCTTAATCGTCACTCCCCGCTCCAGCACGGTAGTGGTGACTAAGTAACGATAAATTCCTTTCTTAAAATCACTAATAATCTTTGAATTATCAGCAACTTTAGAGTGCACCAGGTTCCCGCCCTTAAAGTCCAATTTGAGGAGTTGATAGATGACTTCTGCTAAACGTATGGTTGGCGCAAAAACAAGTACTGGTTTCTTTATTTTGAAAAAGCGTTTTAAGGTCACGTATAGGAGATTAAAGTTGAACAAAAAATAACCTCTTCTTGTAACTGGAACCGGTATTTGATGATGGTGGAAGCGGGTAAAAAGAGTGAGGACTTTGCCTTTCTCTTCAAATGTTTTAAGTAAGGTGTCGCTCGGGGTCGCACTTAACAAAATATAAGCGCCTTTAACACTTCTTTTAAAAAAAGATTCAAGTACGAGATCGCCCTTATATGGGAAGGCATCAATTTCATCAAAAATGAGTAAGTCAAAGTAATGCGGATAGCGAAACAGTTGATGAGTGGTTAAAACAATCATGTTTCCCGTTAAGACATCATGATGATCACCAAAGACACTAATGACTTTTGCCTTAGGAAAGGTTTCTTTAATCCGTGTCGTTATCTCAATAACAACTTCGCGTCTTGGTACGGTAAACCCGATTTGATGGCCCTGACTTAATGCATATTGCATCACTGCGTAAACAAGTTCTGTTTTACCCGCCCCACAAACTGCATAAACAAGGGTGTTAATCTGCTTTTTATAGAAGGTAACCAATTTCTCCGAAATGCGTAGCTGGGAGTCTGTTAAGTCATAGTCTAGTTTAATCGGTAAGTTTAACGGCTGATGCTTCATGAGCGGTGCTTTTTCACCTTGAAAAGGAAGACACGCTCGGCAATATGAAAGTCCGTTTCTTTTCCCGACTTTGTCTTGATCGTCATTACCGCATAGTTCACAAATAAAAAAGTCTTGCATATTAATAAATAGGGTTGCAAGACTTATTTTAGTTCAGTTAATTACTTTTTTTCGTAATCTTCAATGATATTCACACGGCGGGTATGACGGTCCCCTGCAAAACGGGCATCAAGGAAGATATCAACACGGCGTAAAACATCGTTTAAGGCCATGTGTTGTTCACCAAAGCCAATCACATTCGCATCATTATGTTCACGGAGTAACCGAGCGACATCGTCATTATAGCCAATCCCGGCGCGGACGCCTTCTACTTTATTGGCGGCAATTGTGATCCCTTCGCCCGAGGTACAAACAACGATCCCAAGTTCGGCTTTTTTATCACGAACAGCTTCCCCAACAGCGATGCCGTATGAGGGATAATCGACAGACACTTTTTCGCTAGGTCCGACATCAATCACTTCGATATTTTTTTCTTGTAAATGTTTTTTGATTGCTTCTTTATAAAGGAAGCCACCATGGTCACTACCTAAGGCTATTTTCATTTTGTTTCCTCCCATACTTTTAAGATTTTAGGAAAAGGAATACTTCCTTCTCTCACTAACTCTATTTTATCACTTATCTTCACAATCGTAGACGGGATATGCGAGGTGGTCTCGCCTTCAAGGATCCCTGCAATTTCACCATTAAAAATACTTAAAACTTCACTTGCTGTTAGCGCCGGTTTTTCATCTTTTTTATTAGCACTTGGCACTAAAAGTGGCTTACCAATAAGAGTGATCAAATTCGCGACATGATGATTCGCGCTCACCCGAATACCAATATATTTTGAGCCAAGGGTAACATGTTTTGGTAACCCTTGATTTGCCTCTAAAATAAGTGTTAGTTCGCCTGGTAAAAAAGCATCAATGATGGCTCTCGTCTTGTCATCAACTTTAGCAAAATCACTAATTAAACGGGTGAAAGGGAGCATCAACGTAAAAGGTTTATCCGCGCGTCTTTCTTTGACCTTCACCAGTTTTTCAAACGCATCTTCACGATCAAAAATGACCCCAAGGCCATAAACCGTTTCGGTTGGGAAAGCAATGACTTCGCCATTTTGTGCCATTTTTGCGAGTAAATGAATCTTATTTAGCTTTAATGCTTTAGTTTCCATGAATTCCTCTAATGATAAGAAAGCGCTCTTTGCCTTGCATATCTTTTCTTACTTCAATTTTAGCATCTCGGCCAAAGTGTCGTTTCGCTAAAAGCGTTAACTCCTCCGTTTGGTCAGTGCCATACTCCAAGTAGAGACTAATACCACCATCGACTTTCGGAAGTTTCTTGACCTCTTTAAAAAGCCGATTAAAGATATTTCGTTTAGGCCAAAATAAAGCCCGATGGGGTTCAAACGATTTCACTTTATTGTCTAGAATTTCTTCCTCTTTTATATAGGGAAGATTGGCGACAATATAATTGATTATTAATCCTTCCTTAATGGCAGGTTTTAGTAAATCGCCATCAAGAAAAGTAATGTCATAACCACCACTATTAAGGCGGGCCACTTTAAGTGCTTTTTTACTAATATCCGAAGCATAAACGTGATGCTGCGTGTGATGCTTAATGGTGATTGCAATCACGCCGCTTCCAGTCCCGACATCAAGGACAACGCCTGGTTTATTTTTTGCGTCACCAATAAAGAAATGCACTAATTCTTCTGTTTCAGGGCGCGGAATTAAGACATTTTTATCCACGCTAAAATCCCGAAAATAGAAATAGGCTGACCCTAAAATATATTGAATCGGTTCGCCTTTTAAAAGCCGACGAATAATCGCTTCATATTTTTTAAGTGGGGTCACTTCAATCTTTTCTAATTGTCGATAGGTAATATAGTTATGGGCATCATAACAATGCATTAAGGCTAGTTTAACATCGTTTTTATCGAGATTAGGGTGCAAAAAAAGGGTTTGTTGTTCTAACTCGTTAAGGGTCATCTTAATGACTTTCCATTTGTTGTTGTTGATCAAAATGAATGAGGGCTTCAATGAGTTCATCAAGGTCACCTTCAATAATCCAGTCGAGTTTTAATGAACTAAATCCAATCCGGTGATCGGTGACTCGATTTTGAGGATAGTTATACGTCCGAATCTTCTCACTACGTTCACCCGTTCCTACTTTGATTTTGCGTTCTGCACCAATTTTTTCTTGTTGTTCCGCAACCTTGGCGGCTAAAATACGGGCTCTTAATAAGCGCATCGCGATTTCACGGTTTTGAAGCTGACTCTTTTCAACTTGGCAAGCGACAACAATGCCGGTTGGCTTGTGGGTAATGCGAACCGCACTTTCAACTTTATTGACGTTTTGACCACCCGCCCCTTGGGAACGGAAGGTATCAATTTCTAAATCTTCACTGCGGATATCAACATCCACTTCTTCGGCTTCAGGCATGACAAGCACCGTCGCAATTGAGGTGTGAATCCGGCCACTCGCTTCCGTTTTTGGAACGCGTTGAACCCGGTGACCGCCACTTTCATATTTAAGTTTGGCGTATACCCCTTTACCTTTGATCATAAAGGAGATTTGCGAAAAGCCGCCTGCGTCAGAACTTGATTCATCAAGAATTTGCATTTTCCAACCTTGCCGTTCTGCGTATTTGACATACATCCGGAACAGGTCACCAGCAAAAATCTTGGCTTCATCACCACCGACCGCGCCACTAATTTCGACGACAATATTTTTATCGTCATATGGGTCTTTAGGGATAAGTAAAACACGTAATTCTTCAATAATTTCCGGAAGTCTCACACTTAAGGCCTTATATTCTTCTTTGCCAAATTCGGCCATTTCTTCATCTTTTTCATTCATCAAAAGCATCGCTTCTTCTAAATTTTGTTCGACTTTTAAATATTCATCGTATTTTAAAACAATGTCCTCAATTTGTGAACGTTCGACTGAAATAGACCGGAAATTGACTAAGTCACTCGTCACATCTGGTTCAAGGAGAGCGGCATCAATTTCCGCTAGTCGTTTCTTGGTTAATTCTAATCTTTTACGTAATCCGTCTTCCATGGTTTTATCCTCGCCGTATTATAGTATATTTTGGGCTGTGTTGCATTAGTTCTTCTATCAAAAAAAAGAAAAAGTCCATTGGAGAACCCTTTGGACTTTATGGGTGATAACTAAAGTAATTCGATTTTCTTTAAGAATTCTTCGACTGGTTGGTTACCAAGTAGTTCATGTTTATCGTTAATGACAATTTTTGGCACGCCACTGACCTTATACTTATTTGACATTTCATTAAAGGTTTGGGCTTCAATCATCACGCCTTTAATATTCGGGTTAAGCATCGCTAAACGATGGGCGGTTTCGACCGCGCCTGGACAGTGTGGGCAACTGAGGGTAACGAACACTTTGATATCAACTGGTTTGTCAATCTTGGCAATCCGGTCAAGCGTTTCTTGTGGGAAATCGACACGGTGTCCGGACATTTCAATAATCGCACTTAAAAATGAGTTAATTTCATGTCCACCTGGGAAGCCACTAAACTTGACTCCACGATAGACGCCTTTATCATCAAGGAAGATAAAGCTTGGCGTTAACGTAATGTCATACTTTTCGGCTTCAGCCTTGTCGGTTTTGACTTCATGAACGACAAGTTTAATCTTATCGTTTAAGGTGGTGGTTTCTTCTAAGAGTTGTTTGGTTTCTAAGCACGTATCACATTTGCCATCGATAAAGAGTTTAATCGTAATTGGATTAAGCATTTGATCAAGAATTTCTTTGATTTGTGCGGCGACTTCATTGTTGAAAAATTTTTCCATATTTTTCTCCTTTTTATTGTTGATTGAGATAGTTGGCAGCTTCGAGCGCTGCTTTGGCGCCGTCTCCGGCGGCAATAATAATTTGACGGTGGCTGTTACTGGTAATGTCCCCCGCCGCATATAAACCTTCAAGACTTGTTTCTTGGCGAGCATTGACGAACACTTCACCAACATCATTCAGTTTTACTAAATCGGTGAGTAAGGCCGTGTTAGGGATATTTCCAATTTCGATAAAGAGAGCATCAGTCGGATAAATACTTTCCGCGCCGGTCGTCTTATCAAGAATCCGGACCCCTTCGACCTTTTCACTACCTACGACTTCGAGGATTGTTGTGTTGAGTATAATCTTAACATGTTGATTTTCTAATAGTTTATCAACGCTTTTTTGATCAGCGCGTAAGACACTTCGTTGGATAACGGTCACGCTTTTAGCAATGCGGGCTAAATCTTTCGCGGCGTCAATCGCGCTATTGCCTCCTCCGGCAACAACGATATCTTTTCCGGCATAAAAGGGGCCATCACACGTCACACAGTAAGAAAGTCCTTTACCTGCCAGTAAGTGTTCGCCGGGAACATTAAGTTTCCGCGGACTGCCACCTAAAGCATAAAGTAATGTTTTACTTTTGAGCGTTTTTCCATTATTAAGATCAAGTAGGAATACGTTCTTATCCTTTTTAATAAGTGTTACTAAAACATCGGTTAAAATCGGAACATTAAGGGAATCAAGATGGGTCTTAAAGTTCACAATAAGTTGCGCGGCATCAACCACCGGAAAACCTAAATAATTATCGACTTCGGTCGTGTTTTTAAGTTGTCCCCCAAGTTCATGGCCAACAATCAGGGTCTTGAGTCCTTTACGACTTGCGTAAAGTCCCGCATTTAATCCAGCCGGGCCTAATCCAAGGGCAATAAAATCATAAATAACATCATAATTTACAGCTTCCTTTTTGGGTCCCATATGTAAGTTGAACATCTTCTTTCCCCCTTTCCATGCATTATTATATAGCGAGATAGTTCGAAATGAAACTATTATGCATCGTGCAAACCATTTGCAAGTTTGCTCGCTTTTTTCGTAACTAGAATAAGCTAATTTTCGGGTCTGATTGACGGCATCATTTCGTTCTCATAAACCAATCTTATTATAGCAATTAATCATCTCATCCACCCTTTTTCGGAAATCAAAGATTATTTTCTTATTCATAGAAACTCACCTTAATTATTGTATAATTACACTATGAGTTATAAAGCCCTATATCGTACCTATCGACCGACCACTTTTCTTGAAGTAGCGGGCCAAAAAGCCATTGTCCGTACTTTACAAAATGCCTTAAGTCAAAATAAAATTGCCCATGCTTATCTTTTTAGTGGCCCCCGTGGCACGGGAAAAACGAGTATGGCAAAACTTTTTGCGAAAGCCCTTAACTGTGATGAAGGCGTCGGCCATCAGTGTAATAAATGTATTAATTGCATTGGCATTAATGACGGTTCCCATCCGGATGTCTATGAAATTGACGCTGCCAGTAATAATGGCGTTGATGACGTTCGCCAATTAATTGAAAATATTAACTACGCCCCCATTCGCGGAAAATATAAGGTCTATATTATTGACGAAGTTCATATGATGACCCAAAGTGCGTTTAACGCGCTTTTAAAAACGCTTGAAGAACCACCGACTAATGTCATTTTTATATTGGCCACCACAGAACCACATAAAGTAATCCCGACCATTCTAAGTCGGTGTCAACGCTACAACTTCTCAAAAGTAAGTGATAAGGATATTAATGGTCGCCTTAAAACGATCTTATCAACCGAAGGGATCGGCTATGATGAAGACGCACTTGATTTACTTGTCAGTCTTGCCGACGGCGGAGTTCGCGATGCGTTGAGTATGCTTGACCAAGTACTTGCTTATGCAGACCATAAACTAAGTGTCACCGATGTTTTAGCACTTTTTGCCCTCACTAGTAAACTTGACCAAATAAACTTACTTTTAGCGACCGCAAATAGTGATGTCGAGAAAGTCTTTACGATTCTTAATACCCTCCTTGATAAAGGGGTCGATGTTCGCCGCTTAACGGCCGACCTTCTCAATTTATTAAAAGACACCCTCATTTATCTTAAAACGGATAACGAGGCCCTTCTCCTTCACCTCAGAATAAATGAAGTGAGCCTCCTTAGTTCTAAACTAAATGTGATAAACGCCAATATGATGATTGAACATCTCTTAAAAGCACAAGCGGACTACCGCTTCTCAAATGACATTAAAAACATCTTTGAAATCACACTTTTAAAAATCATGTCATTACTCGATAACCCGATAATTGATGTGAAACCATCACGAACGGAAATAAAAGAAGCACCAAGAGTTGTTCCTAAACCCGCTGTCCAAACAGCACCCGTTAAAGAAGAACCAATTAAAATTACGCCTTCACCCATTATTGAGAGTGAAGAAGAATTACCGCCCTTCATGGAAAGCACACATTCAAAACCACTCGAGAGTAACCCAACCCCAGCGACGACCAAAACGGTACCGTTCAAGGAAGAATCAAAAGCAAAACCTAGTATCAGCAACAAAATTGAAAGTGGCAAACCCCTCCTTCAAGAAGGGACCACTATTAGTCTTGATGAAGACACACTCATCAAAATCTTGACCCTCGCCGATCGCGATGAAAAGATGAAACTTAAAAATGAAAAATGGGATGATCTTGCGCTACTTGCGATGGATGCAGTCCTCGGTGAATATGCAGCCCTCCTCTATGACGCCCAGCCTTACGCCTTAGCAAAAGAAATTCTACTCATTGAATTTGATTTTGCGCGGAACGCAATGTCCGTTAACCTTAAGGAAAATCAAACGATCATTCAAGATATCATCGAACGACTCCTTGGCAGACGCATTCCCGTGTATGCCCTCTCTCATGATCAATCGATGTCGTTAACCAAACGATACCGTAATATTAGCCAAGTCAAACAACTACCAAAAGTAAAAAATGTAACCAAAGAATTAGAAGGGAAATATTAATATGGCAAGTATGCAACAATTAATGGCGCAAGCCCAAAAAATGAAACGCGAGATGCAAAAAGCACAAGATGCGTTAAAAATAAAAGAATTTAGTATCACCAAAAGTGGTGGCGTCACCGTCGCGATGCTCGGTTCTAAAGAAGTCGTCGAAGTTTCGATTAACGAAGACTTATTTGAAAAAGAAAATAAAGAAATGGTGGAAACACTCCTCATTATGGCGATCAATGAATGCATTGAAAAAATTAATGCGGAAGAAGCCGCAATTAATGAAGCCATTACGGGTAGTGCCTCCGGTTTATTTTAAAAATGGATAACTTACCAACCTTAAACGCTTTAATTGAACACCTCAAACGATTACCAAGTGTCGGCCAAAAAAGTGCGGAACGCATGGCGCAAGCACTTTTGACCTTTGATCCTGAGACCCTCAGTGATTTTGGTCATGCCATTATCGAATTACCGCATAAAGTCCATTTATGTAAAAACTGTGGTCTATATACGGAAAAAGAACTTTGCAGTTACTGTGAAGACCCAGAACGAACGAGTAAAACACTTATCGTTGTCAGTTATCCCAAGGATGTTCAAGGCTTTAGTAAGCTTGAAGACTTCCATGGTCGGTTCCATATTTTAGGCGGCGTCATTAGTCCTTCCCAAAATCAAAGGAGTGAAAAACTTAGTCTTTCTAAACTTGAAGGCCGTATTAAAAATGAGGGGGTTGAAGAGCTCATTCTCGCCACGAACCCAACCGTTGAAGGGGAATTAACTGCCCTATTCATTAGTAAGAAATTTGCAGCTCTACCCGTTAAAATATCGCGTCTTGGTTACGGCTTACCGATGGGTGGCCAAGTTGACTATGCCGACGCCCTCACCTTATTTAAAGCCATTGAGGGCCGGAAAGATCTCAAATAGGAGGCACTATGTTTATTACATTTGAAGGACCAGAAGGTAGCGGCAAAACAAGTGTCGCCAAAAAAGTAGTCGATAGCTTAATTGCCGATGGATTTGATATTGTCTTTACCCGTGAACCAGGGGGCACTCCAATTGCGGAACAAATTAGACACGTCATTTTAGATAAAGCCAATACCGCACTTGACGCGCGGGCTGAAGCCCTTTTATATGCCGCAAGCCGGCGTCAACATTTAGTGGAAAAAGTATGGCCGGCGCTTAGCCGTGGTCAAATTGTCATTTGTGACCGCTTCCTCGATTCCTCCCTTGCTTATCAAGGTGGTGCACGCGGATTAGGCGTTAATGAGGTTTTAAATATCAATCTTTTTGCGACCGAAAACACCTTACCTGATCTCACCCTTTTATTTGATCTCGATCCCGAAATCGGCTTTGCCCGCATTGCCGCAAATAAAAACCGTGAAGTGAATCGGCTTGACTTAGAAGCTCGCAATTTTCATGTGAAAGTCCGCAATACGTTTTTAGATCTTAGCAAAGTATATCAAGATCGCTACCACATCATTGATGCCAGTCAAAGTTTTGATCAAGTCGTTTTTGATGCCCTTAAAGTGATTAAGACTCACTTAAAGAAATAATGAAAATTCAAGATTACTTAAAAAACTATCAACCACTTGTCTATCAAACATTTTCAAATGCCTTAACAAACCATACGTTAAGTCACGCTTATTTGCTTGATGGCGAAGAAGGGACGCCGCTTAAGGAAGTCGCTTTTTTCCTTGCGAAGAGTCTTGTTTGTGATCATCCAAATCCATATGCCTGTGATACTTGTTTATCTTGTACCCGGTTTGATGAAGGAAGTTATACCGACTTTTACTTTTTTGATGGAGGCGAAAGCACGATTAAAAAAGAAAGTGTCCTTGGACTCGAAAAAGCCTTTAGTATGACGAGTGTTGAAAGTAAAGGCGTGCTCCTTTATGTCATTCATAACGTTGAAAATATGACGATTGAAGCGATTAACGCACTTTTAAAATTTTTGGAAGAACCGTCGAAAAGTGTTTACGCCTTCTTGACCACGAGTAATGCTTCAAATGTCCTGCCAACGATTAAAAGTCGCAGTCAAAATCTCGCGATTCAATTAATTAAACGCGAAAAGTTACTGAGTCTATGTGCGACGCTTGATGTCCCCACAGAAAATATCGAACTGCTGGTGCCATTTTACAATCTTCCCGCCCTCATTGAAGACGAAGCTAAAAGTGAACGCTTCGCGGCTTACAAAGAAACAGTCATTGCCGTGTTAAAAACGTTTAGTGAGTCGCCCCGTCTTGGTTACCTCAAAGCCCATGAACTGATCCCTTCTTTAAAAGATCGTTTCGTCATTAAACGGGTCTTTACCTACTTTGCGCTTTTCTTTAAGGATATTGTAAACTATAATATAGGGCACTTCCTCTTCTTCCCCAGTTATCGGGAACTCGTGAAGTCACTTGGTGTGGTTATTAAACACCCGTTGCCACTTATTGTCGCAACCTATGAAATCAGTAAGAAGATTGATGACAATGTTAACATCCCACTTTTAATTGATGAATTATTAATCTTAATGATAAAGGAAACATCCCATGGAAATTGAACGCTATTTTATCAGCATTACATATACAGAAGGTGGTAAGACCTATTCTTTTGGCACCACCGATCCAACCATTGCTATTAATGACTACGTTTTAGTCGAAAGTACGCAAGGCATTGCCATCGCCAAAGTCATCTCCGTCCCCCAAAGTATCAATAGCTACAGCAGTGACTTAGAACTAAAAGAAATCATTCGTAAAGCAAGTGAGCATGAACTTCGTCAACATCAAATGAATATTGAAGACGGCAAACTAGCGCTCACCTTCTGCCAACGGCAAGCTGAAAAACTTGGACTTAAAATGAATCTCATCAGTGCCGAGTACACCTTTGACCGCAGTAAAATTAATATTACTTACTCCGCTGAAGAACGGGTTGACTTCCGTGAATTAGTAAAAGTTTTAGGATCACACCTTAAAACTAGAGTCGAGCTTCGCCAAATCGGAAGTCGGGACCGGGCCAAACTCGTTGGGGGCCTTGGGGCCTGCGGCTTCCCCTTATGCTGCAACACCTTCTTAAATGAATTTGACGGGATTTCGATTAGTCGTGCTAAAAATCAAATGCTCACCCTTAATATCCCTAAACTTAGTGGTCACTGCGGCAAACTCTTATGCTGCCTCAAGTTTGAAGATGATTATTACACGGAAGCGAGAAAAGACTTCCCCAACATTAACGCCCGTTACATTAAAAATAATGTTGTCCATCGTGTCTCTTCTTTCAACATGATTAATCGCACGGTACGGTTAGAATTTGAAGGTGGTAATATCGTGATTTCGATTGATGACCTCAATAAGGACTATAAACGTCAAAATGAAAAGAAATAAGTCGTTTGATGGCACACCCTTTTATTTAGTCGCCACCCCGATTGGCAATTTAAAAGAATTTTCTCCGCGCGCTAAAGAAACGCTTGAAGCTGTTGACTTTATCTGTGTTGAAGATACACGAACAAGTGGCCTCCTTCTTTCCCAATTTGGGATTAAAAAACCGCTCCTCAGTGTGCATAAATTTAATGAGAAAAGTAAAATCGAGCTCGTCCTTAGTAAACTCCAAAACGGTGAAAAAGGGGCCTTCTTAAGTGACGCCGGATATCCGCTTATTAGTGATCCGGGTAACTCCCTTGTCAGCGCCCTCATCGAGAGTGGTTTTAAAGTCTCCGTCATCAATGGGCCAAGTGCCCTTCTCCCCGCTTTAATTGGGAGCGGACTCGATACCTCCCGCTTTATGTTTATCGGCTTCTTACATGGGAACCAAAAAGAAATGATGGAAACATTAAGCACGTATAAAGACATCAAAGAAACGCTTATTTTTTATGAGGCCCCGCACCGCGTGAATAAGACTATCTCCACGATCTACGAGGTTTTTGCGGAAAGAAAGCTCATTATTGCCCGTGAACTAAGTAAACTTCATGAAGAATATATATATACAACACTCGAAGAATTTAGCAGTTCACCACTAAGTGACTTAAAAGGCGAAATCGTCTTAGTGGTTGAAGGCAATCGTCGTGTCAGTGAAAACAATATGGAAGCCCATCTTGCAAGTGTCCTTCGCCTCATGAAAGAAAAAGACTATAGTGCGAAAGAAGCAATGAGTATTATCGCCCTTCTTTATAAAGTCAGTAAGAATGAACTCTACCAAGCTTACTTAGATCATCAAAAATAAACTCGAACTACGTAAACAAAAATGAGCAATTATACTTGCTCATTTTCTTTTAAGGCTTGCGCTTCTTTTTGACGTTTTCGATATTTTTTAAAGTAATGGACATTGAGTTCAAGTAAAGCCGTAATCACAAGTGATGATAAGCTGAGGACAAGACCAAGATTGAACGTTGTTGGACTAAAAGCCATGGTGTAAGTCATTTCCCCTTGATCACTCACAAAGCCTACAAAGCCGCCTTGAACTTTAAAGACATCAAGTTTTTCTTTATTTGCATTCACGACGGTCCAACCTGGATCATAAGGAATCGTGGTGACGACAAATTTTGATTGAGCATAATCGGTTTTAAACGTAATTTTATTCGTACTTACTTTCACATCTTGAAGTGAGTTTGTCAGCGAGTTTTCTCTAATTTCATTTAACTTGGTTTCTGTATACGTATAAATTTCATGTTCATAAGGCGGGGTAATCCGATTTCTAATCGGAACAAGTGTCATCTTTTTGACCGCGACTGGGGAATGAAAACTACGCATCACTTTCCAATAGGCACTGGCGCTTGCGCGATTAAGGTGATTATCAAAAGTAATGAGTTTATAGTCTTCATCATATAAAAACACATTATAGTTAAAGTTATGATAACTCGATCCACTTGAATAATACGCGAGCGGAAGATTTAAGATAATTTCGCCACCTTCGTCGATGATATTGGTGCCATCCACCTTCGTATATTCAATAACATGTTTATCACCATCTAATAGGCTTGGTCGTTCGCCGTACGCTAATTCCGTCGCATATTCCGTTAACCATTCAGGGGTTGGGTACGTGGAACCGCCGCGAATTTGTGCTTCATAAGGATAACGGCGACTTGTTTCATAATACTTCACGCTGAGACCATTACTTGCGTTATATTTGCTGTAAGAAAAACGCGGATAGATTTGATATGTTTTCGTCACTAAATGCGGGGCTAATGCTTTGACCGCCCGGAGGTCTTCAATATTTAAAAGCGCCGCGTTTAAATACATCTCTTCGGTATTAATTGGGGCAAAGCGCCCTTGTTCGGTAATGTAGTTACGGAAGGTGCCGTCGGGCTTTTCTTCAAGGTAGGTGAGGGCATCACTTACGCCGAAGCCGACTTCAAAGCTCTCATCCATGCGGTAGACAAAGCGGTTCGTGGTGCTTAAGTCTTCGCGGTATGAATAGGTGACCGGAACATTACGATAAGGCGCATAGGTCTTTGTTTTATCACTCCAATTAATGACATGATCGTTATCATTAAGAACATAATACTTAATTTGCAGGAAGTCATTGAGCATCCCGCGGCGTTCAAAAATACCTAAACTCCAACCGAGGTTGTTATAATTGACCCGTGACCATTCATTAAAGTCCATGAGTTCAAAGTTATAAAGACTATGGAAAGTCGTTAGGCCGTTATAGTTTGCCCGCATCGGTAAGTTATCGTTACCTTTATACGCCCGGGTATTAAAGATCCGGTAATAGGTTTTATCTAAGGCCTGGATTTCCCGCGAGACATCAAGATCATCATAGTAACTATTGAGGCCGCCGGTCACACTATTGCGGTAGGAAATAAAGCCGTGGCCAAACATCGTAACGGTGCCCATGACAGCAATTTCTAAGAAAACGAAAAGCGAACGGACATAAGTTTCATATTTACTCTTTTGTAAGAGTCTAAACGATAAATAAGCAATAAAGAGCATCGCGAATTGGTAAAAGATAATATATTCCCGTTCGTACATGAGACTAAAGCCATTTTTATTCTCATAACTAAAGGCCACTTTAACCGTAAAGGCCATTAAGATCAAGTTAATAATAAGACTTAAATCAAGAATAAAGGGTTTTTCTTCTTTAATCGCCGGAAGACTCATCGCCACATAGGTGATAAGGCTAAAAGTCACCATCAATTGCCACCGCCCATACTCCTTAGTAAAGCCATGGAGGGCATTATAGGCAAACGGGGTAAAGGTCGCAAAAAGGAATAAGAAGACCGCGATGAGATGGCTCACTTTTTTCTTTTTGATTGAAACAAAGAGTGCAGGTATAAATAAGATAATGACGGGACTAAATGAGAATAAGCTCGAAATCGTATTATCGTAACTTGACGTATTTAAAAGCGCGACACTGCGGTCACTAAGGACCGGAAAGAAATAACTAATAAGCGGATAATATTTCTTATGGTCATAAACCGGACTTTGGTTTTCCCATTTGGTGAGGATTTCCCAAAGGAGTTTATAATTTTTGGCATCAAACGCGGCGAGTAAATTATCTAAATAGGTCGCATTCGTCACCCGGTCACTATTAAGCGAAATCGCAAGACTTGGTAAAAGCACGACACTACTTAAAAGTGTCCCAAGGGCAAACGCTAAGATCCCAAGGCCAATAATACTTGGTTCAATGTTTGGTAATTTTTGAAAATAACGGAAACCAGCGTAAATTACACCAAGGACTAAGACCGTCATTAAGAAGAAATAGTTAGCAAAGCCCATAAGGCCTAAGCCAATAATGAGCATCGTCATCTTCCTCTCTTTGAGGAGCTTTTCAATGCCTAAGAATATCATCGGGAAGATGACCGCTACTTCCATAAAGTGGTTAAACCATAAGTAATATGTATTCCATCCACTAAAGGCATATATGATGGCAAAGATTCGGGCTTCTTTTTCACTCACACCCATATACTTTAAATATAAGCGCATCGTGACGGCTGCGAGGACAAATTTGCCAATCATTAAGACGGCAATGCCTTGCGGAATTAAGTCACGAGGGAAAAGAAGAATTGGTAAGAAGAACGGATTCATGGAGTAATAGAAACTGTTCGATCCGATATTATTCGCCCCAAGGAATGTATTGGGGTCCCAAAGCGGGAATTCCCCGGTTTTAAGAAATTTCCACCAGTCATCATAGCCATTCGTATAAAAAGGAATTTGTTGTTGGGTATAGTCACCGCCTAACGGAATCGTAAACATTTCCGTAAAGAGAGGTACGATAAAGAAAATCACGCCCAAAACGGCAGTGAGCGCTACAAAGAAGTAAAAAGGACTAATCCGGGCTTCAATACGTGCATAGGCTGCATCGCGAGCGAGGGCTTTCGTCGTATCATTGCCCTTTAGGGCACTTAAATCGCGTTCAGGGAGTAATTGATCAAGAAACCCGAGTGAGAGTAGGAGTTCAAAAATGTTCACGAGGAAACCGATAATAAAGACGATAAAGTAAATAATCGCCACCGGGGCCCGTACGGTTTTAAAAACCGGGATCAGGGACGCAATCACGCTGATGAATAAATAATTATTAACAAGACTTATAACATTAAAAGCGCGGTCATAATAAAAAACCGCTCCTTCTTTTTTCGTCTTGAGTTTTAACACCCTTAAAGTGAATAAAGTAATAAGCGGCGCACTTAAAAGTAAGAAGAAAACGACATTTAAAAAACTATGGTTAATTTTGACATACGCCGCCACCAGTGTGAAGAGCATAAAGACGAGCAAATTCACAATCAGCAAGGCTTGGCTAATATATTTACGAATGTAATTTCCCATAGTGTTTTAATTATAAAGGAACTTTGGGGTTTTAACACCCCTAAAGATTATTCTTCATCTTTAAAAGTATAATCAGCGACGGGAAGGATAAAACAGAGCCCATTAGTGGGGGTCGCCTTACCGTATTTCTCTTTCACTTCAGCGGCAATTTTAAGCGCTACTTCTTGTTCCACTACACTTAAAAGAATTTCGCGTTCGGGTTCATAATGAATCCCTAACACTTTCACAAACTTTTGACCGGTGCCGCGGGCCGGAATGATCGTGGCACCTTTTGCCCCAAGGCGTTGGGTTACTTCAACGATTTGTTCGCTAAATCCGGCGTTAACGATAATAAATAATGCTTTCATGTCTCCCATAGTGTTACCTCCTAGTAACTAATCTTGTCAACTGGGAGTGTAAAGGCAAACCCAGTATTTGGACGATTAAAATGATATTTGTAATTTAAAAAATTAAACACTTCACGAACCCGAAGGGTTGGAATAAAACAAGTTAAAAAGATTTTACTATCTTCGGGTGTTAAACCAAGCGCTCGACTAAGCCCATCTTTTGCACTGCCATGCGCGTACGTTTGAATGACCATTGCCGCTTCGTGTTCATAAAGCATCTCAATGATTTCTTTTTTATGGGAACGTTTCGATATGATGATGAGGTTAACCCACTCTTCTTTATGCGACATTATTTTCATTCTCCTCTTCACTGTCATAATCAAGTTCTTCAAAGACAGATGTTTGTTTTTTCGTACGATATTCATAAATGATACCAAGAATTTGCACCACAATTCGTGGCATAACACTGATAAAGGCGAGGATACCAAGCCCTGAAGTTAATATATTATCATGTCCAAGGGCCTGACTAGCGCCTAATGTTAAGGGAATTAAAAAGGCACTTGTAATGGCCCCAGCACTTACGGTCCCTCCATCAAAGGCTAAGCCGACGAATAAAGTCGGGGTAAAGAAAATAAGACCAATGGTAATCGCATATAAAGGAACGATAAACCAGAGAATCGAGACGTCCGTCATCACTTTGATTAACCCTAAAAATGCGGCAAGCCCCACCGAGATGCCTAACGCAACTTTAATGACTTTCTTGGAAATAGCGCCCGCCGTTAATTCATCAACTTGTTGGGCGAAAACAACGACTGATGGTTCACTTAAGGTGATGGCAAATCCTAGCACGAAAGAAATCGGAAGTAGGATCATTTGATAAGTGCGATTCACCATAAACTCACGTCCAGTATAGGATCCCGCAAAGGCTAACCCATAATCGGTTGCAACGATAAAAATATATAAACCAACAAAAACGACAATTGAAGCAATGATAATTTGGATCACTTTTCGTCTTGGCAGTTTGATAAAGAAGGATTGAAAGAATAAAAAGATGGCTACGAGGGGAAAGACCGCTAAAGCAACAGCAGGTAAGTTATTGAGTAAAGAACCAACTAAGGTCACATTACCTGGTGTATAAGGCATTAAGTCATTTGCATTCCCTAAAATTAAACCATAAACATAGACCGCAATAATTGGTCCAATTGCCGCAATTCCGACGATACCAAAACTTTCTTCGGTTGATTTATGATGCCCAACGGTGTGGCTTAAGCCGACGCCTAAGGCGAGGACAAAGGGGACACTGATAGCCCCGGTTGCAGCTCCACTCGCGTCAAAGCCTAAAGCTTGATATTCAGTAGGAACAAAAAAGATCAAGATAATCAAGACTAGATAAAAGAAAAAGAAGATTTTCTTCATACTAATATCTTTGATAAGCCGATAAACGGCAACGGCCGTTAAGACGCCTAATCCGAAGCTAACAATAAAAATAAAAAAAGGACTATTGATCTTTGGGCTCACACCACTTACTTGACCACCTAAGACGGTAATGCCAGGTTCAGCAATCGCAGCCAGTAAACTAAATAAGAAGGCAAACATTAAGATGAAGGCTATCTTATTTAACTTAGCAATCGAACTCCCAATTAAGTTCCCAATTGGCATGACACTATAATCAAGGCCCACTAAGAAAATAGCTTGTCCAATCACGACACCCGTGTAGCCAATCACCAGTTGCATCACTTCCCCACTTGTCTTAACGGGGAAAATGATCACTGTTACCAGAACAATGATGGCAAGTAGCGGCAAGCTAGAAATAAAGACATCTTTTAGATAACGGAGAAATTTCAATATTGCTATCTCCTTTCGGCGTTTTTTACTATGTTAGTATAACACAAAATGGTCACTTTTGAAGCTTCACACCTTAAAAAAAATGAAAAAAGCACATATTTTATATGTGCTTGAAACTTTTGTTTTATTCTTTACTTATTTAAATTGGTCAAGATACTCTTCGTAAGAACCACGGAAATCAATCATTTTATCTTCATCGATATAAATGATGCGATTGGCAACGGTTGAAAGGAGTTCATGGTCATGCGAAGCAAGGAGTAAGACACCCTTATAGTTGATAAGACTCTTATTTAAAGCAGTAATCGCTTCTAAGTCAAGGTGGTTCGTTGGTTCATCCATAATAAGCATATTGCCGGCGGTTAACATATTTTTAGCAAGCATGACGCGGACTTTTTCGCCGCCTGATAAAACACCGACTTCTTTAAGTGCTTCTTCACCAGAAAAGAGCATGCGCCCTAACCAACCCCGAATATAAGAGTCGGTTTGATCTTTTGAATAAGGACGGAGCCAATCAACAAGATTAACTTTCTTGTCTTTAAAGAATCGCTTATGGTCTTGCGGTAAATAGGTATACTTCGCGGTGACCCCAAAGTTAAACTTACCGGCATCCGCATTTTGCGCCTCAGTTAAGATATCAAAAAGCGTTGTAATGATTTGACTGTTTGGAGCAATAAACGCGACTTTATCGCCGCGGACTAAGGTAAAGCTCACATCTTTAAATAATCCTTTTTTACTAAGGCCTTCAACAAAGAGGACATCTTGACCTAAATCTTTTTCGAACTTAAAGTCGATAAATGGATATCGGCGACTCGATGGGAGTAAGTCATCAATCGTAATCTTTTCTAATTCTTTCTTTCGGGAAGTCGCTTGTTTTGATTTACTCGCGTTTGCGGAGAATCGGGCAATAAAATCTTCTAATTCTTTGGCTCTTGCTTCTTTCTTCGCATTACCTTCTTTTAATTGCCGGGCAATAAGTTGACTTGATTCATACCAGAAGTCATAGTTACCGACAAAGACAGAAATTTTAGCAAAGTCAACGTCAAGAATACGGGTACATACTTTATTTAAGAAATGGCGGTCATGAGAAACAATAATGACGGTATTTTCAAAATTGAATAAGAAATTTTCTAGCCAACGAGTTGCGATCGAATCAAGGTTATTCGTCGGTTCATCTAAAACCAGAATATCGGGATTACCAAATAAGGCTTGGGCTAATAAGACTTTGACTTTTTCTTTACTGTCTAATGAACCCATCAGCATTTGTTGCTTATTCGCTTTAATGCCTAATGAGTTAAGAAGCGATTCGGCTTCACTTTCAGCTTCATAACCGTTCATGTTTGCAAACTCTTCTTCAAGTTCGCCAGCCCGCATCCCATCTTTTTCGGAGAAATCTTCTTTTGCGTATAACGCATCTTTTTCACGGGACACTTCCATCAACCGTTTATGACCTTCAAGCACGGTTTGGAGGACCGTTAGATGGTCAAAAGCATTTTGGTTTTGATTTAAGACTGACATCCGTTCATTATGACCTAGGATGACATCCCCTTGGTTGGGTTCTAAGTCACCCGAGAGAATTCGGAGAAAAGTAGATTTACCCGCCCCGTTTGCCCCAATAATCCCGTAGCAATTACCTGGACTAAACGTCACGTTCACATCTTTAAATAAAACTCTACCACCAAATTGTAATGTCACATTTCTAACTTCTAACATAATAGACCTCCTACCGACACGCGATTTACGCTTCAAAGAATAAGGGCCCTGATTGGGCCCCATAGATATTAACACAAAACGACTATTTTAGGTAAAAAAGAGACGTTTTTAATAAGAATGATAGTATTTTACTCTTCTAATGATTTGAGTAAGGCAATGGCAGCGTTACTTGGGCCTCGAAGTTCTTCGTTAGGTACCGCAAGGTTTGTATAGATTTCACCAAGGATGACGCCACTCGCGTGAAGGGCTTTAAAGTAGTGCGGAATAAGTTGATCGGTCTTGGCCCGCATTTGGAGAGGACCAAAAGGATTAGCAAAATAGGTTTGGGTGAGACCGACTTCATTCGTCGTCCCTTTTGCCATCCGGACACCTTTTTTAAAAACACTCATTGCTTCTTCTGGTTTCTTAAATATCCTGATGCCTTGTTTTTCTTCATAGTTATTCGCATAGAGGACCATATCAATCGGATGATCTTCAATAATATATTGATAGCGACTCAGTGGAATCACCACTCTCGAATTAATAAGTGCGGGGTTTAAAAACAAGGCACGGTCCATAATTTGGTAGGCGTAACCTTGTTCTAAGTCATCAAGTCGAACGAAAGCGCCGATTTCGGTCCCATTCGCGACAACTTGGTTATTGTTCAGTTTAAAGGTGCCCATATCATCGAAGATGACTTTGATGTCTTGAATATCGTGACTACCAATTTGACGGAGCGCTTCAAGCGTTTCACTCTTCCCGGCTCCCGAGTCACCAACAATCACAACATTCTTTTTGATATTTGGTTTTAAGGTAATTTCGACCATCGCCCCATGAATGGGTAAATAATCATGATTAATCATATAAAGATTATGAAGCGTTAAAAGCATTTTCTTTAAATAGCCAAAATAATCATTTTCGCCACTTTTCATGACAAAACCAAGATAAATATCATTAACGGTATCGTGATAAAACTTACTATCAAACATTTCTTCTTCAACCCCAAAAACATAGATGAGATTAGGTTTAGCGTCTTTAAATGCGCTATAATCCGCGAACTCAAATAAATTACTTAACGCAATCCCGTGATGAAGGAAATCACGGTGCATGTACACAAACGCTAAAAGGGGTCCAACATAGATAGGGAATGCGGCGAAATCGCTTTTATTAAGTTTTAATTTACTAATGGGGTTATATGAAAAAGTTAAGGGTTGAAAGGTACCTTTCCGCGAATTACTTTTTGAGTTAATAATAAACGGAGGACTAGTTACCATCTTGGTGATAAAAGGAATCCCATCAATGGCTTTGTAGTCTTTTAGGTGGCTTAGTTTGTAGCTACGGTAAAGCATCGCTGCACTGATCCCGGCGGGTAGTTGACGATAGACATGGAAGTTACTTCCTAAGAGCTTTTGACTAATCGTGCGATACGTGACAATCACCGCGTCATTAAAGTCATGATTAAGTTTTAGTAAGTCCTCGACATCATGGGTGTCCCCATTTAAAAACGCAAATCGTTCAAACTTCCGCCAGTAGTCATATAGTCCTTCGGTTAGTTCGTATAAAGGAAGGATATGATCTTTTGTGACCTTATTTTGACGGCGAAGGACGGTTTTAAGCTCATAACGAAGTAAATCAATATAAAAAGCAGTAATGATGTCAACGTTTAGTCCTTTAATAGAGCGAAGGATGACACTTTCTTTTTCTTTAAGGGTTTTAAAGTAACGTTTAAAGATCAAAGAAAAACTTTTGGACTTTAAAATAATTTCTTTATCTTTTAAGTCAACGTCATCTAAATAAAGCAATGCATAGTCATCATTAAAGTGTAATGTCTTCATCTTAAAAACCCTTTTCCCTATTGTCTAATTTACCATAAATAGCCCTAAAATTAGCAAAAAAGGGCAAATTATGATACAATTTAGAGGAAATGAGGTGATTTAATGCGTTTTACAAACGAAATAAAAGATAGCCCCACTTTAATGTTGGCGGAAAAAGCACGGCAAATAGAAAAAGAAGGAAAGCATTTACTCTCCCTCGCAATCGGCGAACCAGACTTTGCAACGCCACCCTATATTATTGAAGCAACCAAGAAAGCCCTTGATGCCGGCTTTACAAAATATTCAACCCCGCAAGGACTTTTAGAACTAAGGACATTAATCGCAAAAGAGTATAAAGGGTATAAGCCTGATGAAGTCATTATCTTTCCGGGGGCGAAAGCGGCCATCTTTGCGGGACTAGGGGCGATTTTAGAACCCGGTGACGAAGTCATTGTACTCGCCCCATATTATGTTTCTTATCCGGCTATCATCAAACTAGCGGAACCAGAAGCGGTCATAAAGTACGTCTCACTTAATGATGACTTCACCCTTCCCATTGAAAAGATTAAAGAAACCATCACCCCAAAGACGAAATGTCTGATTGTGAATTATCCCCATAATCCAACCGGACAAATGCTTTCTTTTAAAGAAACGATGGATCTTGTGAATCTCGTCTACAAACATAAAATCTTTTTACTTAGTGACGAAATATACGAAAAACTTAATTACAGCGGGAAGGCCTTCCATTCCTTTGGATCTTTCCCCTTAATCAAGGATCAATTAATCCTCATCAATGGTTTTAGTAAAGCTTATGCGATGACTGGTTTCCGTTTAGGCTATGCCCTCGCGTCAAAAGAGATTATCTACAAGATGAATCTTATTAACCAAAACACCAATACTAACACCGCTACCTTTATTCAAAAAGGCGCCGTAGCTGCCTTAACGAATAAACCGATGTTTCTTTTAACTTACAACAATGAACTAAAAGCAAGAGCAGTCTATCTTCATGAAGAGATAAATAAATTACCCCTCTTTAGTGGTCTACTACCGGATGGGGCCTTTTATTACTTTATGAATATTGAAAAGACCAACCTTGATTCGATTACCTTTGCGAATAAGTTATTAGAAGAATACCACCTTGTGGTAACGCCAGGCATCGCATTTGGAGAAGATTACGATCACTACGTGAGACTTTCCCTAGCCGTACCATTAGAGACCCTAAAAGAAGCGATAAACATCTTAAAAGAATATAAGTAGGACAATTTATTTAATTACTTCAATAAACTCTTTTGGTGGATTCGACTTAAAATTCAACATTTTTCCAGTAATCGGGTGTTTGACTTTAAGTTCATAGGCATGAAGACATAGTCTTTGAATTGGAGACTTATCGCCTTCATACTTCTTATCGCCCACAATAGGGAATCCTAAATCTTTAAAATGGACACGAATTTGATTCTTGCGTCCCGTTAAGATATTGACATCAACCATGGAGTAGAATTCACCTTTTTTAACAACGGTATAATGAGTTTCGGCAAATTTTCCGGTTTTGGTCCGATGACCACTATACATTTCATTGGTTTTTGATTTATGAAGGTAGGACTTAATAATGCCTTTTTCTTCACTAGGGCACCCTTTAATAATCGCATAATAGCCACGTTTAGAAACAATATCATTCCAATCTTTTTGGAAGGCATTTTGTATTTCGACACTTTTCGCAAACATGAGGACACCACTTGTATCTTGGTCAAGGCGATGGACAATAAAGATACGAGCATTCTTATCACTATTTTGGACATGTTCATTCACTAAACGGTACGCTGTGTGTACTTTTTCTTTGTCACTCGCAATTGTCAGTAAACCACTTGGTTTATTAATGACAATGATTTCATCATTCTCAAAAATCACTTTTAAACGACTCCCTTTTGTGGCGGTGACTCTTTTATTCATAAACGGAGTGATTTTGATTTCATCCCCGCGATAAACCTCAAAATCAAATTGTGATACAGGTACATCATTAACGAGTATTTGTTTCCGTGATAATAAGCTTTTCATATTATTACGGGAGTAACCCGGGATGGTTAAAAGAAAGGCAAGGAGTTCACCTTTTTCTTTCACGACGATTGTCTTTGTTTTACTTTGATTAAAACGTTCTCTATTTGCCATATTCTTTCTTCTTTCCAAAACCTAAGATAAAGAAGAAAAAACCACCAAACATCGATGGGGTCGCAAGAAGTGGCCACAAGACGTTTGTCTTTTCTATTTCTTCACTTGGTAATCGTCCTGCATTAATGTTTGCAACACGAATTAAATCTATTAAACCCATCACGATAAAAAATAAGCCTACAATTAATAGAAGGATGCCTACTACTTTAAAGAAGGTTTTATTTTTTTCCATGTTTTAATTCTGTATATTTATCTTTCCGACCTTTTGCCATGCTTACCGGATATTTCATATTATTCTTTTCTAGTTTGTTAAGTAAGATTTCATTAAGATCAATTTTATAAACATCCGCATATAAAAGCGCGTACATAATGATATCCGCTAGTTCTTCCTTCATCGCCTCTAGTTTATCTTCCGCACTTAAATCGGTCGCCGACCATTGAAAGAGCTCAAGAAGTTCACTGGCTTCAAGTAATAAAGAAATGGCAAGATCCTTGCCATTATGAAATTGCCGCCAGTCACGATCATCACGGAATTTAAGTACTTTACTGATTACTTCATCACTAATCATTAAAAGAGTCTCTTCTTTAATTCATAACGGTGCGACACTCTAAAGCTTTGGCCATCATATTCACTGAGTTCAAGGGCTACAACTTTCCCTTTAAAAGGTTTAAAGACGCTTAAGTAATGTTTATGCATTTCGCGGACATCTTCTCCGGGGTTGTAATAAATAGAAATATGAGGAACGAACTTGCCTAATTTTGGCGATGTCCATTCGTCTGACTCATAAGGGGTGAGTTCATGGATCTTTTCGTGGATGAAGTTTAATTTGTCACTTTTAGCAAAGGTCAACACCATTAAGTACTCAGTTAACATTTCAACGTTATTAATATCAATTTCAAATTCATTGATCATTTTGGATACTTTTTTCATGGCTTTCACAACCACGTTTTTATCCGCTTCAAGGAAGCGACCAATATTAATATGGGGATAGAAGTTACGATAAGGGACTTTAAAGTCTTTGTCCGTTAGTTTTAAAGTACGTACTCTTAATGAGGTATCATCATCAAGCACTAAGATGACAAAGTAATCTTTTAGGACAGTATTCATAATATCTTCCTCCCAATCTCGGATTCATAGTTATTATACTATAAAGTATAAACTTAAAACATCCTTAAAGTTGGATGATTCTTTCATTGTATTATTATCGTTATTCCCAAGTCGGTGTGGCTTGGGGCGTAAAGTTCTTTTTGATTTTTCGAAATTCACGACGTTTACTAATAAAATCATGCTTCGTTATTTCTAAAGGAATATATTTTAATTTTTGTCTTTCTACTTCAAGCGATTGTTGACGAAGTGATACAACTTGTTCTTTGGTCATTAATTTATGTTCAAGTAAGAAATCACTAAGGTGTAAAAACGTGGCATGTCCTTCAGTAGAAATGCCTGAACCTTTTAATACCATTAGAATTGTTTTTAAAAATATTTTTACATCAAGACCAAAGGAGTCTCTTGCTACATGCTCTAAATCATAGGTCAGGGCAGCATCATTGCGAATATTGTTGCGTCCATGAATAACAGACCAACTACTTAATCCCGGCTTAATTGCGGTTCTATAAACATAACTTGTATTCTGCATAAGAAGGGTTTCAAATATTGTTTTCGGTCGAGGACCAATGATGGTCATCTGACCAAAAAGAATATTAAACAATTGGGGTAGCTCATCAATACTCGTTTTGCGTAAAAAAAGACCAAATTTAGTTAATCTTTGATCATCTGGTAAAAGGTTACCATCATTGTCGAAGGCAACACGCATTGAACGAAATTTATATAAGGTGAAGACTTTGTTATATTGCCCTACTCTTTTTTGCCGAAAAAGAACTGGCGATCCCAAATTTAAGCGCACAAGAATGGCAACAAAAATAAATAGGGGGCTAAGAATAATGATAGCAAGAAGAGAAAGAATGAAATCGAATATTCTTTTGATTGGTTTAAACATATTTGCTGGCCCCTTTCAGTCAAAAAATATATTAACATAAATCAAATTAAAGACGTAACTTATCTGGACTTAATGCACTCAAATAAATGTCTTTTATGGCATTTTTAGTTAAATTTAGTGGATTATTACTCAATCTTTCAGGATTAACAGCATTCACAAGCTCTTCTAACTGAAGGTGATTGATGACAGGCTTATCAAGTTCGAATTCAGAAATAATCGATTTGAGAACACCGAATAATTTATCTTTGGTCATTTCAAAAATACTTGCAAGATTATCAAAAGTATCGTCTAGTTCTTTTTCGCCATTCAAATGATTAACCATATATTGATATACATAAGGCAGTGTAAGACTTACAGCATGTCCATGTGCAATACCAGTTAGTGATGTTAGTTTATAACTCATTGCGTGGGGCGCAGTCGTCGCTGTGATATTAATTGATTTCCCCGCTAAATAGGCAACTTTCATAATTCGTGGATTAACAAAAGGATGACCCGCTAAATAATGTTTATATGTGTGTAAGAAGAGAACAATCGCTTTTCTACTATATTCTCTAGCTTCAGCGTTTGATGCCTTTGCCCAGTATCCTTCAACTGCTTGACAAAATGCATCAAGGAGTGAAGAACGACGATGATAATCTGGAAGATCATGTAAAAAAGTAGCGTCACTAATAACAAAGTCAGGAAAGATACAATCATGAGTCAATGATTGTTTTTCTCCGTTTTCATAAATAACTGAATAACGTGTCGCTTCACTTCCAGTTCCGGCAGTAGTGGGAACGGCAATAAGAGGTGTATTCACAAATACTGGTTTTTGTTTTAGATAATTAATCGACGGATTAAGTTTTGAAAAGAGTTTGATGGCCTTTGCTACATCAAGACAGGAACCGCCACCGATTGCAATAATAACATCTGCGTTATGCGCCCTGAATTGAGTAACGCCCGCGACCACTTCTTCATATTTTGGGTTAGGAGAATAGCCATTAAAAAAGCTGGCTTCAAAGTTTTCTAGGTATTTTTTATAATCAGGATTTCTTGTGGCAGCACGACTATAGACAATAAACGGTCTTTTAAAATCATGCATTCTGAGCACTTCATCAACATTAATCAAAAAATCTCCTTCATATACTTTCTGATTTCTAAAATCAAAAAGCCGAATATCATTGCTAACCCGTTCATAGTCTTCAAGATTATCAATTTCTTCTAAGTAATGATCTTTATAATCAATTACTTCAACATTGAAGTTTGGAAGCACTTCATTTAAGGCGTTTTCGGCATATACATTTACATTATTTTTATCAATATAATCTTTCATCACTCTAAACCAGGATTTAATTAAATTATGATCAAGTTTATATAGGGGTTGTAAAGCATAATCATGTTCTTCAAATATGTTAACCGATATCTGTTGGAGTTTTCCTTCCTTCACCCGTCCTTTGAAATCTTTTGGTGGTTTTGGAATTGTAGTATTGATACAAGCAAGATTAGGTCTCTCATCATGAATTAAAGCTTCTAAGATGCCTTCATCAAAAACAAGATCCCCGTGCATAATAATAAAATTTCGGTCGAAGTATTTTTCCGCAAGAAACATTGAATAAATACTATTCGTTTTATCAAAAATTGGATTGAAAACGAACGTAACATCTAAATCAGGAAACTCTTTCTCACAGAACTCTTTAATTGTTTCTTCTTTATAGCCTGTGGAGATAATAATATGTTTAATTCCAGCCATACTTAAAAGACGTAATTGACGACCAAGTATCGTTTCACCACTTTTGAGTTCAACAAGACCTTTTGGTCTATCTTTAGTTAATTCCCCTAAACGGGAACCAACCCCACTATTAAAGATAAAGGCCTTCATTACTTTCTCGTTTTCCGTAAGAACTTCATAAGGGCTTCTTTATTTTCAACTGGTGTGGTTGTTGGTCGACCTAGGTCATCACGACTGCCTTGATTCACATAAATGACAAAAGCGGCCTTGGCTTTACGATTAAACTTGGGAAACATTTCTTTGACATCTTGAATGCTTTTTGCCTCATATACTTTTGAGAATCCAAGACCTTCTAGGATTTTCTTGTTGTTGAGCGCTAACGCGATCGTTGGTTGTCCACCAACTGATTCATGAGCACCATTATTAATCACAATATATTTAAAGTTCTTCGGTGCGTTCATGGCTGCGACACCTAGTCCACCTAAGTGCATGAGCATCGCCCCATCACCATCGACACAATAAACTTTCTTTCTATTGGCGAGTGAAATGCCTAAGGCAATCGAACTAGCGTGTCCCATTGAACCGACGGTTAAAAAGTCCTTTTCATGGGTTTGACCGGCTTTTTGCCGGATTTCAAATACTTCACGGCTTGTTTTACCGGTCGTGCTTACAATCACACTCTTCTCATCGATTTGGTTCATCACAACACCTAGTGCTTCTTCACGTGTCATGAGGAATTGATCACGAGGTAGAGCCAGTTTAACTTTAGAGAAAGTATCTTTTTTAATGACTAACGCAACGGACTTTAATGTCTTTTTCATAAAAAGCATGGCTTCATCGATTGCAGACTCAAAATTATCGTCAATAACAATCGTCTTAACACCCAATGTTTCAAGGGTACTTAAGGTAATCTTTCCTTGTTTTTTATGTTGTGGTTCATCTTTTGTGCCTGGTTCACCCCGCCATCCAATCATAAAAAGAACGGGGATATTATAGACATCTTCATCCGCTAGAGAGATCAGCGGATTAACAATATTCCCAAGTCCACTATTTTGTAAATAGACAAGAGCGGGTTTTCCAGTCGCTAAATAATGTCCACAGGCAAGGGCAACAGCGTTACCTTCATTAGCAGTGATAATATGTTTCTCACTAGGCGCATTTTTAGTAATATACGCACAAATATCTTTTAAAAGGGAATCAGGGACGCCATAGAAGGCATCAACACCACTTTTTAAAAGATAATCATAAAAACTTTTTGTATCAATCATTTTACTCTCCCCCTGGGATCAGTGTTAAGACTTTTTTAATTGGTAAGCAGAATTCATCCGCTTCTTTGCTTCTACCATTCGTCAGAATAGACTCAGCTGCTTTCACCATTGCAGGGTATGCCGCTCTTAATAAGTGATTGGCATGGATAATAATATTTGCTCCCTTTTCTGCAAGTTCTTTTTCTGTGAAATGATTATATGAAGTTGGCACGACAACAACCGGAATATCTTTACTGTATTCTCTAAATTGTCTAATGAATTCAATAATGTCTTCACCTGTTTTACTTTTGCTATGGATCATAATTCCATCAGCACCAGCCTCAATATAGAGTTTAGCTCTCATCATTGCATCGGCAATATCTTTGCCAGCAATCAAACTTTCAAGACGAGCAAAAATTAAGAAGTCACGTGTTGTTAAGGCTTGTTTACCTGCTTTAATCTTGTGGGCAAAAACATGAGGATCTTCAAGGGTTTGAACAACATCGGTCCCAAAAAGAGAATTCTTTTTAAGTCCGGTTTTGTCTTCCACAATAATCGCTGAAACACCGATCCGTTCTAATGTTTTGACATTAAACACAAAGTGTTCTTCTTTACCACCGGTATCGCCATCTAAAATAATTGGCTTAGTAGTTACATCCATAATTTCATTAATGGTATTAATTCTGCTTGTTAGGTCAACTAATTCAATATCTGGTTTTCCTTTGAAGGTG
This sequence comes from uncultured Staphylococcaceae bacterium, assembly GCA_964410505.1. Lineage (GTDB taxonomy): Bacteria > Bacillota_I > Bacilli_A > RFN20 > CAG-826 > UBA1361. The sequence goes on along the minus strand of CAYPGR010000001.1, from coordinate 255,185 downwards.
GAATCACAAAGAGAAGAAATCCACATGGCATCAAAAGACCGTGGTAATCCCGTTTCTTTATCAATCACACTTGTATTTTCTACAATTAAACCTGATAATCCATTTGAAGCTTCCATCACATTGACGAAAGGCTTTAGGTGAAGCATTTTTTTCAATAAGCCCCGACGATAATCCGGAGACTTTAAATCCTTAGTTAATTCAGATTGGGTGGTTGTAGAACTAAACCCGCGTGTATAGGGTACTTCTATAAGCTTTCCACCCCACTCATTAAGTACTTCAATAACACGTTCACGCACTCTTTGTTGAACACCTTCCCGCCAGTCATCCCCATGAACCACGAAGTCAGGTTTTAATCTTCTCAAATTTTCAGTGTAGTCAAGTGAATCTTGTGCTACTACTTCAGAGACATTTTTCAGGTTGTTAAATATTTCTTTACGTATTTCATAGTTATAGATTGGCACTCTTTTATAGGATGCAATTGCTTCATCCGATAAAAGACCAATGATAACATTTCCGTATTTTGCTCCTTCATTGATGACATTTAAATGGCCGGGATGAAGGATATCTGCTCCGATCGCAATATAGACTCTACTCATTGTAATTCTCCTTTATTGATTATTTCTTTAAATAAATAATTTAAGCATTGCTGTGTGGCATTACCACCGAAAACAAGAAACTTTTTTCGAATCTCTTTTAACTTCGCCTCATTATACTCTTTTTCTAAAAGAACCATTTTGAGCAAATGATCTTGGCTTCTAGTATAAAGTCCTTCAAACTCACTTTCATAAATCAAATATATACCTCGGTTACGCTTATATTCATCTAAATCATATGGATAAAGTATCACCCTTCTTTCTGGTTCGTTATCGAGGGTTGCTAAGAAATCAAACATTATCCCCGAGTAGTCCGTAATTACTAAGTCAGATACCAGTAGCAAGTCATTAACCGCGGAATAATCGCTGAAATTCAAAATAAAATCATCAAACTCAAAATTTAATAAACGGGTCGTCAAGGGATGGGCACGGAAAAGCACGACATATTGAGAACCAAGTTTCTTTTTCCATTCCTTAAAATCAACTGGTATGCTGATGTCGTAATTTTTCCCAAGGTCATTACTATCTCGCCAGGTAGGAGCGAAAAGAATGATTTTTTTGTTTGTTGGAATATTCATTTTTAGTTTTAGTTTCTGAAGATATTCTGAATCGTAGCGATCATATAATTCTTCGTTCCTCGGCATCCCAGTTCTAATTATAGAGGTCGACTTCACCCTGAAATCATTGATATATATCGGTACTTCATACTCACTAGAGACGGTGAAATAATCGACATTAGAAAAATTAAAATCTCTTCTTTTTCCAGTTGCATTTCCAATTTTCTTGATTGGAATTCCGTGCCAAGTATGCAAATATTTAGTATTTCTTTTTTTAAATCTTAATCCCCTCTCGATGTTTACTGATGCAACCCAATACTTAGCCTTTAGAGCCGTAAGAAAATACTTAAATGTGTCCATTTTAACAACATCATAAGTTGGGAACTTTTTCGGATCTTTTACCCCCCATATCAGCTTATATTTATTATATTTAGACTCAGATTTGATACTGTTATATATGACAAGAGGGCTATCATTAATTAAGCCCGCCTGGCCAGTCAACAAAATAAGATGTTCGTCCTGATGAACAAATAGGCCAATAAATCTAAATAGAACACCACCGATTGTCTTATACAACCATTGTATGAAGATGTTATTCTTTATTAGATATTCCAATTTATTTTTCATGTTTATGCTGCCTTTCCGTAAGTAGACCCTAAATCCCATCAATAAAAGACTCCATTATTATTATATAAAAAAGAAATGATTTAAACATTGATAGGATAAATAAAAGTGACCGGACACATATATTTTGATACAATAATTTCATGAATCAATGGATAAGTAATAACGGGGCATAAATGAAAAACTACATTAAAGCGAATTGTTGTTTTATTCTTAGCATAAATATGAATGAGCAGGGGCCCTCTGTTCATTTGCTAAAAGATATTTTTTCTGAATTCAAGGATGAAAAAATTGTTATTTTTCAAAAAGGAAAAAACCCGGTACACGATTCTGAATTTGTGACAAACATCTCTTTTTCAACAAAGAGAGTTTCCAAGAGAAATTTACTAACACGATACATTAATGACTTCATCTATTTTCATAAAATAAAGGATTTCCTAAAAAATAATTCAGTTGATGTTCCTGTTTACTTTGTTCAATCTTCGCCTCTTGCATACTTTATCGTTTCCTACATAAAAAAACACACTAAAGCGAAAGTTGTTTATAACGCCCAAGATATCTTTCCAAATAATGTAATTGGAAAAAGCAAAATAAAAAGATTAATCTACAGACCATTTTCAATAATGACAAAAAAACTTTTTCGATATGCAGACGAAATTATCACTATATCCGATGACATGAAAACTGAAATTACTAAAATGGGCGTAAATCATTCTAAGATTTCTGTAATTCACAATTGGGCAAGCCACTATGTTATTAATCCTGATTTTGATTTTAAAAAAAAACACAATTTGCAAGATAAATTTGTCGTTTTATATGCAGGAAATATTGGGAAGTTTCAAAATGTTAAAATGATTCTAAACGCCGCAAAATATACTGAAGATAAAGAAATTTTATATGTCATTCAAGGAACGGGTTATCACAGAAAAGAATTAGAATCCTATGCAAGCAAGGAAAATATTAAGAATGTTTTATTTTTTGACCCTGATTTACTTCAAAATATGTATTCAACTTATGCAACGGTTGACATTAATTTGATAACATTGAAACCTTATGTTTTCAAAACCGCTCTACCGAGCAAACTAGCATTCTGCCTTGAAACTGGTTCCGCTCTTATTTTCACAATAGAACCGGAGTCAAAAATGCATTCAATTTTAAACTCTGATAGCTTAACTCACTTACTCAATCCTAATGATCATTTAGGGTTAAGGGATTTTGTTTCAAGCATCAAAACCAAACCTAATACTTCCGTCGATGAAAATGTTAGAAAAGAAATCATTAAAAGATACTTCAATCCACTTGTTAACCCCGCTAAGTATAAGTACACTATAATGAAAACCGTTTCTTTGAAAGGAGAAAATGATAATGTTTAAAGATAGAATATTACTAATTACAGGCGGTACTGGTTCCTTTGGTAATGCTGTACTAAGCAGATTTCTTAATTCTGAAGTAAAGGAAATTAGAATTCTTTCACGCGATGAAAAAAAACAAGAGGATATGAGGAAAATATATAATAATGAGAAATTAAAATTCTACATTGGGGATGTGCGGGATTATAGTTCAATAGAAGGTTCTTTCATTGGTGTAGACTATGTTTTCCATGCGGCGGCACTCAAACAAGTGCCATCTTGTGAATTCTACCCAATAGAGGCAGTAAAAACGAATGTTCTCGGGAGTGATAATGTCATTAGCGCTTGCGTCAAAAATGGTGTGAAAAAAGCAATTTTCTTATCGACTGATAAAGCCGCCTATCCAATCAATGCGATGGGTATGAGTAAAGCCCTAATGGAAAAAAATGTCGTCGCCAGATCCCGTCAACTACGTCCAAATGATACTGTTTTATGCCTCACTCGTTATGGAAATGTCATGGCCTCTAGAGGATCAGTAATTCCGTTATTCCTTGATCAGATAGCAGAAGGTAAACCAATCACCATCACAAATCCAGATATGACTCGCTTCATGATGACCCTAGAAGACGCTGTGGATCTTGTCTTATATGCATTTGAACATGGTCAACAAGGTGACTTATTTGTTCAAAAAGCACCTGCGGCAACGATTGATACTTTAGCGAAAGCGGTTCTTGAACTTAAGGGCGTCAATCAAATGCCAGTTTCAATTGGTACAAGACACGGTGAGAAGCTCTATGAAGTACTTGTTACCCAAGAAGAAATGGTAAAAGCCATTGACCTTCCAGGATTCTTTAGAATACCTGCTGATAATCGAAATCTAAACTATGACAAATTTATTGAGAAAGGCTTAAAAGAGTTTTCTCAGAAAGAAGCCTATCATTCCCACAACACAAATAGACTTGATGTCGAAGGTATGAAAAAATTATTACTGAAATTAGATTTATTTAAATAGGTAAATCATGAACATATTAATCACAGGCGCAAATGGTTTTATAGGAAAAAACCTGATAAAGAGATTAAATGAAAGTAATGATTACACTATTTTTCCATTCGATCTTGAATCATCCCCAGAAGATTTAGAACGTTACACAAAAGAATGTGACTTTGTCTTTCACCTAGCAGGTGTCAATCGACCCAAAGATGAAAGAGAATTCTTGGAAGGAAACTTTGGTTTTACTTCAATTCTAATATCAAAGTTAAAACAATATAAAAACACCTGCCCCATCATGATTGCCTCATCCATACAAGCTGAACTCAATAACCCGTATGGCATTAGCAAAAAAGCGGGTGAAGATTTAATGTTCGAGTATAGCAAAGAAACGGGCTCAAAAGTACTTGTTTATCGTTTTGAAAATGTCTTCGGAAAATGGGCAAGACCAAATTACAATAGCGCAGTCGCGACTTTTTCACATAACATCGCTAACGACCTCCCAATCACAATAAATGACCCCAATGTTGAGGTGCAACTGATCTATATTGACGATGTCGTCAATGAACTCATTAATGCATTGCATGGGAAAGAAACGATGGTTGATAAATTCGCATACGTAAAACCCGTCCATAAGATTAAGCTAGGAAAAATCGCTGAACTCCTCTATTCATTTAAAGAATCAAGAGCAAACTTGAGTATTCCACAACTTGATGATCCTTTTGTGAAAAAACTATATTCCAATTATCTTAGTTATCTCCCACAAAATAGGTTTATTTATGATTTAAAGGTGAATGTTGATCAACGTGGTTCATTTACTGAATTTTTGAAGACAGAAGACCGTGGACAAGTATCAATTAATATCTCTAAACCAGGAATCGTAAAAGGAAATCACTGGCACCATTCAAAAACCGAAAAGTTTCTTGTTGTCAGTGGTACTGGGGTTATTCGATTCCGCCAAGTCGATTCAACTGAAGTCATTGAATACTTCGTAAATGGAGATGAACTACAAGTTGTCGATATCCCGCCAGGCTATACCCATAATATTGAAAATCTAGGAACTACTGACCTAGTGACTGTGATGTGGGCAAATGAAAAATTTGATAAAGATAAACCCGACACCATCTTTGAGGAGGTATAAGTATGGCTAAATTAAAATTAATGACAATTCTTGGGACTAGGCCAGAAATTATTCGCCTTTCCGCAGTCATAAAGAAGGCTGACCAAGTGTTTGATCATATTCTCGTTCACACCGGACAAAATTATGACTATGAACTGAATGAAATATTCTTTAATGAATTAGAACTTCGTAAACCCGATTACTTCCTAAGTGCGGCCGGTAAGGATCTTGGTGAAACAATGGGCAATATTATTGCTAAATCCTATGAGATTATTGCCAAGGAAAAACCCGATGCCGTTTTAATTCTCGGAGACACAAATAGTGCCCTATCCGCCATTAGTGCCAAACGCCTAAAAACTCCCATCTTCCACATGGAAGCAGGTAATCGTTGCTGGGACTGGAATGTTAGCGAAATGATTAACCGCCGCGTGGTTGATAGTATCGCCGATATAAACTTACCCTACACTGAAAACAGTCGCCTATACCTAATTGGTGAAGGAATAGACCCTAAAACTATCTTTGTGACTGGTTCTCCTATGGCAGAAGTCCTTGATATGTACAAAGAAAAGATAAATAATAGCCAAATTCTATCTAAACTTAATTTGGAAAAAGGAAAGTATATTCTTGTATCAAGTCACCGAGAAGAAAATATTGACCTAGAACATAATTTTTACAATCTAATGAATGCCATAAATGATGTCGCAGAGAAGTATCAATTACCCATCATCTATTCAGTCCACCCACGTAGCAAAAAATGGATAGAAAAACGGAACTTTAAATTCCATCCTCTCGTCCAACAGTTGAAACCGCTTGGATTCTTTGATTACAATAAGCTTCAACAGGAATCTTTCTGTGTCCTTAGTGACTCTGGAACTTTGAGCGAAGAAAGTGCCATGCTGAACTTCACAGGTGTATTGATTAGAACATCGACCGAAAGACCAGAAGCACTTGACGCGGGTTCCGTTGTAATTGGCGGAATAACAACTAGAGACATTATAAATGCAATCGATCTTGCAATAACCTTAAAACGCGAACCAGTGATTTTGAATAAGGATTATCAAAGTCTAAATGTGTCAACAAAAGTTGTGAGGTTAGTACAAAGTTTAACAAATGTTGTTGATATTACGATTTGGAGGAAATGAATTCTGAAATCAAAGAATGTTTTAGTGCTTGGCCCATATAAAGAAAACCAGAAAACACCACTTCCTGGAGGTATTGCAAGGTGGATTTTTGATTTTATTCACTCGGATTTTTCAAAAAACATCACCTTTTCTATCGTAGATATGTCAATTATCGGTGATAGATCAAAAAATAGGCCTTTTTTCTCGAAATTATACGATGAATATAAGCGGGCAATTTATATTAAGCAGCAAACTGACCTAAACCTCAAAACTAAATCGTTTGATTATGCACATCTTCATACCGCTTGTGGAAAATATGGAATCATTCGTGACTACCTTACCTTAAGAAAAATTCACAAAAAGAATATTAAAATAATATCACACTTCCATTGTAATGTTCATCTACACGCCAATAAAAGCAAGGTAACATTATTCTATTTTAAAAAGATACTGAATATTAGCGATGTTGTGATAGCTTTGAACGAAAAATCGAAAAATTTCATTTGTGCTACTAACCCTAAAACGACCGTGATAAAAATTCCGAATTTTATAAGTGAATCAGAAATTAGGAAAGATGAGAAAAAAATCAATGATCCACTTAAAAATATAATATATGTAGGATTCGTGAGAAAAGCCAAAGGATTCGAAGAAATTATTCAAGTTGCAAAATCTTTTCCCGACAAAAAATTTACATTGATAGGGCAAGTGGATCCATCTTATATTGGTATGTCTTATCCTAGTAATATTAATTTGATCAATTATGCCTCAAGAGATGTTATATTCAAATATCTTGATGAGTCTGATATGTTTCTTTTTCCGTCACATAGCGAGGGATTTTCGATTGCGTTGTTAGAAGCTATGGCTCGCGGACTACCTATCGTTTGTTCAGACGTTGGTGCTAATGCAGAAATGGTCGAGAATAAAGTCGGTGGATACGTTATTGAACCAAAGAATTCCGACTTATTAATATCTGCAATTAAATTAATCGAAGATTCAGTATTCCGAAGTAATAGTTCAATGAAGAATCTTTCAAAAGTAAAATCTTGCTATATTGACTCTATAGTAATTAAAAAAATCATCAGTATATATGAAACTGATTAAGGGCTGCCAGTTACTTATCAAATCTGCCCTTTAGAACTTTTGCTGGCACTCCACCAACTATGGAATATGGTGGAACATCACGAACTACAACAGCGCCCGCCGAAATTATAGCTCCCTTGCCAACTGTTACACCCTTTAATATAATAGCACCAGTTCCTACCCAATTATCACCTTTAAAAATTACCGGCTTGTCATTTTCTGGTTATTTTTCTTCATTAGTGACATTTATCATTGGCTTTGATGTTATGTCATATCTATGATCCCCAGTGAAAACTGAAACTCGAGGGCCAAACATCACATCGTCTCCAATAATAATTGGAGCTAATGCGGCAATTAAATAACAATCTTGTCCAAGATTAATGTTGTTCCCTAATACAATATTCCCGTAAGTATATAGGCCATTTCGTCCAATTCTTACATTCTTCCCATGTTTTTTAAAGGCGGCTAATCTAAAGGGCATAATTATGTAGCGGTAGACAAATCTTTTTATAAGCAATATTAGTTTATAAATGTATTTCATAAAACCTTCCTGTTAATTAAGTTATTTTCATATTAATCATAACATGAGAAGTTTACTGACAACCATTAATAAGTGATATACTAATTAGTATAACCAAGCGAAAAACATAAAAGGATCTTTATATGAGAATTGTTCAGATTATTCCCTATATAAAAACAATTGGGGGTGCAGAAAAATTTGTTTTTGAATTATCGGTCGAACTTCAAAAATTGGGTAATTCCGTTACAATCATTACATTCTACAAAGTGGAAGGCTTTTTTGACGATTACATAAAATCAAATAATCTTCATGTTATCTATCTAAATAAAAAAAGAGGGGTTGATATCAGGACAAGTATTCGATTACGTAAATTAATATCAAGAATTAACCCTGATATTGTTCATTGTCATCTTAATTATCATTCTACCTTTTTTTTCGGAAGAATTCAAAAGATGAAAAACCCTGTATTTGTAGAAACAATTCATTCGACTTACATTAAGAATCAAAATAATCCAGTCATGAAAAAAAATAGTATGTTAATAAGAGTAATTAGCGGTTGGTACAAAAGAAAAATTGTTACACCAGTTGCAATAAGCGATTCTGTAAATGATAGTACTAGATCTTTTTTCAATCTATCAACTCCAATTCCTCTAATTTATAATGGCATTTCTTTAGCGGACTTAGGAAGTGTACCTAGTATTTCCAAAAGAAAATTTGATTTCATAAATGTAGCCTCCTTTATACCCTTAAAGAACCAAATCGCCATTGTGAATGCAGCGAAAATACTAAAAGATAAAGGCTATAAGTTTAAGATTACATTAGTGGGTATAGGACCAACGTTTGAGAATGTTAAAAATGCCATTGAGAGTAATGACTTAGGTGGCTATATATCAATGCTCGGTCAACGCAAAGACATTTTTGAACTTTTAAAAATGCATAAAGTGTTCCTACTGCCCTCTCTGACTGAGGGTAATCCCTTATCAGTGTTAGAAGCAATGGCCGCAGGGTTAATGGTTATTGCAACCGAAAAAGGGGGCACTGTCAATTTGATTAAACCGAATATAAATGGATTTCTCATCGACCCAAATGATTACACTTTCTTGGCCTCATTAATGGAGACATCACTAGTTGATCAAACTATAGTAAAAACTATATCTAAGAACAATTTGCTACTTTCATCTAATTTTGACATAGTCAATACAGCCAGACAATATTCTACACTTTACGCGGATTTACTTATAATCAAGCAACAAAGATGATTGAATAGTTGAAATTGAAGATTAAGTTATTCATTTTTTCTATTGTTTAGTAAAAATGAATAACTTCAACTTACCAACCCTTGACATTATGGTTACTCATATATAATATTTATATATGTCATTTAAAAATAAATACTTATTATTAACATTTCCCTTGGTTATTTTTCAATTGTTCTTTTCTTTACTATTTTTTTCGAAGCCAAACTTATTGATTGAATCTAAACTAACATATTATAAACAAACTGCGATAATGAACGATTATAAAATTCCATTTGTCCACTCAGTAATCCAATCAAATGGCGATTTTCATATAGATTCTCTTTCTTCATTTGTTCGTGAAAACACGTCGAGATCTAATAAGTCTGTAATTTACTATAAACTCAAGGAAGCTAATAATTTCAAAATTAATTTGTCAGCGAACTCCGGAGCTAATTATGAAATTCTTAGCAGCATACTCTATAATCCTCTCCGTTATGACATTGGAAATCCTTACTTTGAAAGTTTTCGGGTTCGTCAAGAATTCCAAGATATAGACTCCCGTTTCATTGATTCTGGTTTTGATTTCACGATTCAATTAGACAGCACTATCGCACTAGAATTGCTGGATTTGAATACTATTTCAGAAGATTTGAGTTATTTCAAAAATACGAAATTCAAAATTTCTCTAGAATTTGGTGATAAAACTTATCAGGGATATGTTTCTAATATATTTTATGTTGAAGAGGCAGAGCCTATTTCCACAGCTTTAAATTATTTTCATGGTTTATATAATATAATCGTTCCTACCGCTAGTATGAGGTCGGAACTTGAGAGTGATGTCAATTTCGACTTCATTAATAATAGTTTGCGTATTAGAAATGAAATGAGAAAGATTTCCAAATTGGGTGATTATCAGGTTTCTTTCTTTGACCAACAAGGGGAAAATGCCTTTTTGTCTCAGATATTTGGTGATTTAATAGAAGATAAGGTAGACTACTTGACGCTAACAATCTATACTGTGCTTGCATTTTTGACACTTTTCTTTATTGTAGTTTCATCCAATAAGTTAAAAATTCAAAAACGAGGGCTTGGATTAATTATTATCTTAAGTATCTTTATTTACCAATTAATCCTATTAATAGGCAAAGTATGGCTGAATATCTTATTCATTTATGAGTTAAGCAATGTATATTACGGTGCATTTTCTTTATTTCTTTTTATTTCTATTACATGTATCTTAATTGCCAATTCTTATTATAGAAGAGGGTTTAATGTTAACTAGGATATATATTTTCATGAAAAAGAGTGGTGCCAAAATTAGAAAAGACCACTTTATTATGAGTTCCAATCGCTTTGAAACCCTTTTATTTAACTTTCTTACAATCTCACTGTTTCTTTCAATTTTTCTGACAATGGGTTTTACAAGAATCTTCCCCTTGAATCTAATACTAAAATTTTTGTTGATTGCGACCAATATATTAATTGCAGTTTATTTAATCTTTTACTCTAAGATTACCCTAACCAATTTTCTTGCTCTCTTGTTTATTTCGGCAACATGGTTTATTTTTGTGGCGTTACTAAACAAATCCATTAAAAGTGAAAAATCCTTTATTCTAAATATAATTAATATGATTCCATTATATTTGATTCTTATTGATTCTGAGAAGATGAGGAATACTTTTTATTCTGCAATGGTTTTTGGATTAATTTCATATGTTATCTGCTTTACCATTTACTATGCATCTGATTTACTACATTTAAATTTCGATAGGCGCTTAGGTTCATTCTTTGGAAACCAAAATGATGTAGCAGCGACTTTATTAATCGCATCCACCCTATTTCTATATAATTTGTTAAAAAAGAAATTCTTTTTTGTTGTTCCGTTATTATTCTCTGTTTTGGCATTACTTTCTACAGGTTCGAGAGCAGGTCTTCTTAACCTAATTATTGTGAGTATCATTGTAATACTTTTCGTTTTTAAAAATCGTAGAAAATTAGTTATAACCATTGGATTGATTATGCTGGTAATTGCAGTTTTATTGATAATGAATTTGTCAATTCTGGTTCCAATAAAAGAACGCATGCTTGACTTAATTAAAGTAATATTTTACGGGGAAAGTACAGCTGATGCCTCTACAAGCAATCGAATTGGAGCCGCGCTAGAATCATTTATTCTACTTTTTACTAGTCCCTTATTAGGTAATCAACTCTCTCTTTTCAATTATTCATCAAATCAAATGGTTGCTCATAACGGATTTCTAGAAATCGCATCAAGACAAGGCCTAATTTCATTACTCTTCTTTCTTGCTCTATTTATCTTACCAATAATACAAATTAGGAAAAATAACCATCAAAAATGGCCTTTATTTCTTGGGCTCATTATAGGTTCAATTCTTTTTCATTTAACTCTAACATCTTTACCATTCAAAGAACAATATTTAATATTGGTTTTAGCGATGTCATACCAATCACAAGATAATATGTCCATTTCTCTTAGACATGAACTCTATCATTGTTTAATGTATAGAAATATCACATTATATAATTCAAACGAAATGGATGTTATGGCCGATAAAGTCCCCTATTTATCAATAAAAGGAATTGCGTTTTCTTATTCACTTACTCAAGAAAATAGTATTTCGGCCCCTCAAGCTTTTTATAATCTCGGTGAAGTATTATCTATTTCTCTCGACCATACTTTTGTTTTTAGAACTCGGGATTGGAAAGATAAAATGGATACTCCCATCGTTGTCCGCAATGCAAATACATCAAATATTAACCACCTGAAGTTTCTTAATTATCTACTTAGAAGATCGCATTACAAAGTAATTATTTTAGATTTGAAACAAACCTATACCTCATTATTTTCAACTATTTTCAGTTCTATAAGAAAACAATTTTTTGTTTTTCTTCAGACAATATTTTGGCCTTCAAGGATAATTTCAAATCCAGTCTCGCCAAGAAAGAATAAATCAAACCACTTTCTCATTGACTTAATATTCTTTTCAATATTTAATACCCTATCAGTAATTTGTCTCACTATTGCTATGGACTACGCACAAATTATACAAAAAGTCATCTTAATTATCTTTTCTGCATTTTACTTTTTTATCGTACTAAAAAATCTTTATCAGTATAAAAAATTCAATAAGAAGAATACAGCCATCATAATGTGGCTAATAGTATCGGTTCTACCGGTGCTTATTTATCTACTTCTTACCATTTTGTTGCCCGGTATGTTTAAAAAAAATACATTTAGTAATATTCACTCTGGATTAATATTATTATCGAATTTACTTATCCTTGTTTTCAAGCCCTCTTCACGGAAAAAAAGTAGTAATTAGTCAAATTATAATCAAATGACAAAACCTAGTATCGTTTTATTCTGTAATTGTCAATAAATTTATGTTGGTTTATAGCGGTTGAAAATGTAGGTAAATGACGAGGACTAGTCCTCGTCATTTTCAAATTGGAGTTTACCTTTGATGCGGTAGGATTGCCCGGTTATTTTGATAATGTGAGAATGATGAACAAGGCGATCAATAATAGCGTTAGCGATTGTATAATCACCAAAGACATCGCCCCATTTAGAAAGTGGTAAATTTGATGTAATAATTAGCGGTCGTCTTTCATAGCGAGCGGCGACAAGCTGAAAGAAACCATTCGCGGCATCTTTATCAACAGGAAGATAGCCAACTTCGTCGACGATAAGCAGTTTGTATTTTAGATAATGTTTAACAACTTTGTCGACGGTACCTTCACTCGCGGCGACTTTAAACTTTTGCATGAGTGTATTAAAGTGGATAAAATAGGTCGAGACGCGTTTACTGGAAGCTTCAATGCCAAGCGCGGTAGCAAGGTGAGTTTTACCAACACCCGCGTACGGCCAATAAGATCGAGAATTTGGGTTTTATTAATCGAGGGTTGGTAGGAGAAATCAAAATCATCCAGGCGTTCATGATAGAGGAAATGGGAGATGGTGAGATTAATAAGGCGAGCGCGTTCGACATAATTTGGCTCTTCACCATGGTTGTTCATAAATACCATCCTTTCATATAAGTCTCTTCTCATTTAATTTCTAAACCTTTCTAATCGTGAGTTAGAAAAAGTTTATCAAAAAGAAAAGCATACCCGTAAGAAACCTACATTTTCGACCGTCAATTTCCTACATCTATATGATGGCATTTACATATTCTACTAGTTATGAGTTAATAAATTTAATCTTTAATCAATAAGTGTGTTTGTGTAATCGGAAAAAATTATTTATTCACATGAGTCAATCGCATAATTAAGCACGAGATAAATTAGAGAATTTATTTTCTGTCAAATATATAATTTTTTCATCAAATTTGAATTTACATCTCAAGCGGAAGCAAACCATACATCCAAAAGCGAATAATAGTAAACCTGATTACCTTATCTTTCTAAATGAAATGTACTTCTTTACGTTCATTCTAAAGTACGGGCTTAAGAAATAGAAAAGACCAAATACAGTCAGAGAAATAATTATTGAGAATGTGCCATTTATTAGTAAGGAAACATAAGGATTCTCAATAATCGGTAATGGGATAAAATAAATGATAAAAATAATTACAATGAACATTGCGACTAGCAAATAATTAACAAGGTAATACTTGGTTGGTTTCATATTGAACCCAAATTTAAATAAAACAAATGGCTCTACAATATGAGTGAGGGCTAAATTTGTAATAATTGTTGCTATAAGAACGCCCTGGATCCCCCATAAAAACACGAATATTAATGATAGTATTAAGTTTGCAATTCCCTCTACTAATGGCTTGAAACGATCATAGTAAAATAAACCTGAAGCGTCCTTGAAAGTCAGGGTTGCATTTCTCATAAATTGAACAAAATAATTGATGGAAATAATCAAGACCACATCTCTAGGTAAAATAGAAACCTCAGTGAATAAGAGTGTTACAAGAGGATCAATCACCATAAAAAAACCTAAAAAGAAGACAAATGCAATAAGATAATTTAGAATATATATCTCGATAAATTGCTTATGGTAGACCTCCTTGCTGTTTTTTGCATATGAATGTCCAACAATATTAGTAATCGAAGTGAAAACTAATGTAAGAACAGAAATCACTCCATTTACAATCGTAATGTAATTGGAATAATATCCTAAAATGCCAATCCCAATTATTGTGCTTATTATGATACTATCACCAGTATTGACGAGTAAACCACCAATCCTATGCAAAAAAAGTGCCTTTACCTTGACGATTACATCTTTCTTTAGATCATCATCAATCTTTTTTTGGCCGTTTATCAGATTGCGATATTTAACTTTATAAATAACTTCAGTAAGTACCCATTGTATTAAATTCCCGATAATAATAGAGGCAAAAAATAGGTCGAAATTTTTAAGCTTTAATAGTACAAATATTTGGAGAGCCGCTCCGACAATTAATCCAATTGAATGAATCGTAGTGGTGACATAATTATCCAGATGTGCGTTGATTAGAGAAGTCTTGTGCCCATACAAATACGTAATCACTTGAGCACCAAGGAACAGAATATAGGTAAAATATATGTTATATGAACCAGTTTGATTTTTTGCTAGCAAAGGAACTAAAGGTGTAATCAATATTCCGATAGCCAAAATCACAAAAAATATTATCCGATATATTTTCTTATACAAGAAATATAAGGCAGAAACCATATTTTTATCACCAGCAACAATAGGTTTATACATACTAAAAGTGATTGCGGTACCAACGCCAAGTTCAGCAATACTTAAAAAACCTAAAATACTAGTATATAGAGAAAATAGCCCCGTAGCCTCTTCTCCAATTTGCCTCATTAAAACACTTCTTGCAAATATGGTTATTAGAACAATAAACACTTTGAAGATTGTTGACGTTAATATATTAATAAAGGCTTTTCTTCGATTCATCTATCTATCCCATTAGAAATTTGATTATACCATTTGTATTGTAATAGTTTATGTATTTTATGGCATCTAATCGTATAAAGTTTACTATTTTTTGTTTAGCGTGTTTGAAGAAGATGACTCTTTCATAATGTTTTTAGTTTTATTGATAAGTTTTCTATTCTTAATTTTACTTTCAATCGCTAGTATTTCCGGAGACTTTTCTTCTTCAACTTCTTTTTTTCTTACTTTATCGAATATTTTCTTGACCGTTGTTTTTGGGTTTAAGTTTTCTAAGTCTTTGGTCCATGCGGCAATAAAGAGATCGCTCTTATCTTGAATGATCTTAATGATGAATTCTAATAAGACTTGCATCACCCATAAGAAGATCATTAAAGAGGCAAGGATTGTATTAATCGGTGTGACATCCGTTGTTGCCATATAGATACCGTATATCATCACCCCTAAGGTAAAGGCTTTAATCCCTAGATTTATCCACTTATAACTTCTTCTGACTATTCTTTGGATTTTCTTATTCTTATGTTTCGAGAAGAATAGAACAAAAATTGTATAGGCGACAAATAAAGAAGCAAGAATGGCGTTCGCAATCACATTACCTTTTTGGGTAAGAAATGCATAGACATAGTAGATGACAATAAACACGGATGAACCATATTGAAATATCTTAGCGTAACGCTTTATATCTTCAATAATCATCATCACTGCTGCTCGGGTGTATTTAAACATTCGTCATCCTCTCTGCATATATTCTCAAAGCGATAATAAGATAATCGGCTATATTAATTATAAAGTATTACAACGTTATCATCTATTTATATTTTTAGTCCTAATAAAATAAGTGGGTTGAGGCCAATAATGTCATTGATATAATCAACGGAACCCACAAGGTATCATCACCCTCTTTAGCTATTGTTTCAGTGATTGTCGCTAACAAGGATGTTACAAAAGGGATAATCACAACATTAATAACATCATCTTTGGTGGTAAAGTACACAATGAAAAAAATGATGACGAGTGAACACATAAACATCGCCAATGATCCTTCGACCGTCTTCCTACACTTAATAAACTTATGTTTAATCACTGTCGTATTCTTTCCTTGTCCTACAAGAGCGGCCAAAGCATCACCGATTCCCCATGAAAGAATTGATGCTAGGACAATATACTTATGGTCTTTTCCAAATAGGCCCCATACAACACTTGTGATCAGAATATAAGTGAAAAACGCGAGAGCAATGCTTCTTTTCACTTCTCCTTTCTTGCGCTCCGCAAGAAGGGAAGAATAAAATGAAAATTTTCCAAGAATCGTAAGTCCAATTAGGGCAAAGACCATAAGGAGGACCATCGTAATAACGGATGTATACCAAAAGTCAAATAGATAGAGGAAAGGGAAGATGGATCCCATAAAGAAAAGATGCAGGCTCTTGCGGTACCATTCACCTTTTAGTTTAAAGACATACTTAATGAGTAAAGTAGTAAGAGCAACCCCACCAAAATATAGGGTGGTGAAGAAAGCGTCTTGTAATCCATTTAAAAAAATGTCCATATTAAGTGTTTACTCTCTATGAACATTATACGTGTTTATACAGCTTAACGAATGACACTTCGTTTAAAG
Source organism: uncultured Staphylococcaceae bacterium (assembly GCA_964410505.1). Taxonomy (GTDB): domain Bacteria; phylum Bacillota_I; class Bacilli_A; order RFN20; family CAG-826; genus UBA1361. Next base: position 238,460 of record CAYPGR010000001.1, on the reverse strand, counting down.
GCTGTGTCTTTTTCTATCATTTCTTGTTTATTATCTTTTAGACTTTTGGCCTTGTTAGGGTAAATCGGTGCACCGACATGAACGGTGTACTTCACCCGATCTTTAATCTCCCACGTAATAAATAAGGGCAAGATGGGGATATTAAGTTTAGTCGCATAATGGTAAGCCCCTGGCATCAACGGACGAGGATAAGGATAGTCTAACCACATCTCTTGTTCTGGATAAATAAGGATTGCTTTCTTCTTTTTGGCAAGGACCTCAAGCGCTGGATTAAATACTTTTCCTAAATAGGCTAAGTCATTCGAATACGGTAAGACATCTATTCCTTTGACAATTTTGCCTAAGGGTCCACCCATAAAAAGATTCGTTTCACTCACAACCACACTTAGTTTATTTTTGTATCCCAACTTATTTGTCAAATAGCGGACGATTAAAGAATCAAAGGGGGAGAAGTGATTCGCTGTAATGATAAAGGCTTTCCCTTTGAGCTTAAGTGCATGCTCATAACCAATGATCTTAATGTCACTTCCCATCTCCTTAGTCTTTTTGTTTACAATGGCATGGGCCGGTATTCTTTTCACTTTTGAAGATAACTTCTTTTTTAGTAAATCATATTTAAAGACTACTTGTTCTCGTTCTTCTTTGGTGACAATATGATCGCCCGGCATAACTTTCACGTTAAAAGTACCCGCCTTAATGGCGTTATTAATATTTGCTTCAATCACAGGACGGATATCTTTAAATAAGTCGTTCATAGGGTTTAGAGGGCTAAGATCTTTTTAAAGGTTACTTCTTCATTGTTAGTAATGTGGATGGCTTTCGCAAATAGTCCTTTAACGCCTTTTTCTTCTTTCGCTAAATGGGCGGCATCGACACTTTGCTTAATACGGATTAAATCGTCATAAAAGGGACTCGTGACGGCGGCATCCCAAAACTCTTTGGAGTAAAGGACATGGTCATGATGCCACGGCTTTTCAAAGGAGTTGTAATGCAATAGTTTTAAGGTTGCATAATCAAATTCGTGATCGGGTAAGGGCATTTTATTCCAACCAATCGGTAATAATACTTTGTCATTACGGCATAAGACATTTAAGTAATCTTGATCAGGACAAACACTATCAAAGTTATACGTTTCTAAAAGGTGTAAGAACTTATTTTCAATGTCATCTTCTCTAAATTTCTTTAAGTTCATCACTAAGACGCCAGAGTTAAAGTATTCATGGGCGGCAATCCCGACCGCTTCACTGGCGTAAGCGGCAAATTCTGGAACATCTAAGACCAGACGGTCATTAATAGCCCCGACAAGTTTACCTTCAATATTCGTGTGATAGAGTTCACTGATATCGCCTACCAATATTAAGTCGGCATCTAAGTAAATCGCTTTTTCATATTGCGGGAATAGGGTGGCAATAAACATGCGGTAATAAATGGCGACACTATAGTAGTCACGTAGCCGAAGGGCGAGTTCATCATAATGTTTGCTAATGACTTCTTCGATATTAAAAAAGTCAATGGTAAGATGTTCGTTTTCAAGCACTTTAACGCGTGCTTTATTTTCTTCTTTAATGCCAGCGTTAAGGACAATCGCGCGGTAATGGTAATCCTTATTTGCGTTTTTAATCAGCGTATGAATCGCCGTTCCTAAAAACGGAATGTAGTTATCGTCACAAGCGAAAAATATTGGTATTTCTTTTTTCATAAGATCTCCTTTGTAATGTGTTCATATTTTTCTAAAATATCGTCAAATGCATGACATTTATAAACGTGGTGTAATTTTTCTTTATGCCACGGTTTTATATTAATAAAGTGGAACTTCGGAAAGAGTCTAAACTGCATACTAAAGTGGCGGATAACGGTGTCTTTCGTAACTTTCTTTTGTTCGTTATAGATGCGCGACATAAGCTTCTTTTTAAGCACAAACTTGTTAATCGCGGTTTGATCACTTAAGAAGACTTTCTTTGTATTGAGATAGTTTCTTGTTTTAAGAAATAATCCCGTTTCTTTAATCCGCTTCATATTAAGAAGCAGCACCCCGGCATTTAAATAGCGAGGTCCCATAAAGAAACGTCCATATCGATCTTTAACCCCCGCGAGTTCATACTCACTAATGTCGGTGTTATAGAAACCACTGATGTCATGATGGGCTAAAACGTCGGTATCTAAATATAAAGCTTTATCTGGAATATTAGGGATTAAATCGACTAAGAGACGAAGTAAGGTATAAGCCGTATACCGGGTATCGTTATTCGGTGAATCTCTTAACTCTTTTAAGAATAAGTCAGTAGCATCAATTTTCGTGACGGTTGACGCTCCATTAACTTCTTTAATCACTTTTTCTAGGAGGAAAATATCTTCATTTTTAACCGCTAGGTAATCGGGATCGACTTCTTTAAGTTCCATTGTCAAGATATAAAGGTGAAGTTCCCCCTTATAATGCTTAATGACACTGAGGGCACTTAAAAGCATCCCCTTAAAAACTTTATAATTACCGGCAAATACTAGATTCATGACTCTTTTTTCCCCGTATAGATATACTTAATCTTTTGATAGGTTGATTGCTTTGACCTTGTGACCATCGCGCTATAAACCTCATCTCTTAGCGCCTGAGCGGCTTCGCTTGGCGTGAGCTCATCTTTAACAATGAAGGGTCCATCAAGATAGACGACAGTTTTAAGTCTTCCGCTTCGCTTTGTTTGGTAAGTCGTCGTTAACGCATATGTCTTAACACCGTACTTTTGGGGATAGGTGAAGGATTTAGCGGTAAACGGTCGAATGAGCGTGTAGTAGGGCCATAAATGCGCTTCGGGATAGATAAGCACGACTTCTTTAGCCGCAAGACGCTTTCCCACTTCTTTTAAAAAGTTTTTACTCGCCAGATAGTCTTCTGGAAGCGGTAAGGCTCCCCATGATTTGGTGAGATTACCAATGAGCGGTAAAGAGACATTCGCACTGTTGACGACCATACTCACTTTCTTGGGAAAAAGATGAATCGTCGGACCGAAAGCATCCCCTTGGGCATGGGTGTGATTCGCGTACACAATTGCCCCAACTTTATTCATCTCCTTTAGAAGATGGCGATTGACTATTTTTGTTCGTCTTATGAGTTTCGTATAGATGAAGGCAATCGGAGTCATGACGAGCCGATAGCTCACAAAGTCAAAAAGTTTCTTTAACCACTGATCGCGATTATAAGCATAATTACCACGAATCACTTTGACGGTTCGGGGACTCGGTCCAAACTCATCATGAAGTGGATCGCTGTAGTAATAAATCACTTCTTTTTCTTTTGCCATAACTCCTGCCCGTCATTATGTTAATTTCATTAACGAATTTAACAAAGGGAATCTCAATATTTTGTTTATCAATCTTTGAGAGACCATTTCTCATATTATGGGAATTTGACTTTTTACCTTCCAAGAGGTATGATTACATAGTAAAAAATAATCAATCTATGGAAAACTTACAAAGCATTATCGCTAACAACATCATCTATCTTCGAAAGAAGAATAATTTAACACAGCAAGAACTTGCTTCTAAAATTAGCTATAGCGATAACGCGATTAGCCGTTGGGAACGAGGAGACGCCACCCCAACGGTTGAAATACTCAATATCATTGCCCACTACTTTGGCGTTAAGGTCACGGATTTATTTGATGAGAACTTCCCGGAAATAGATCAACCTAAAGACAAGCTCACACGAATTAAACGTATCTTAGTGATTCTTTTTAGTGTCTCAATTGTCTGGACCTTTGCTTTGGTAGGTTTTATCTACACGATGATGTTTAAAGATCAATTAGGAGACTACGGTCCTAATGGGTGGCTCTTATTCGTCATTAGCATTCCCTTTTCTTTATTAGTGCTTTATTTCTATAACCGACTTTGGGGTAATAAAATTTATCATCTCATTATCTTTTCATTATTCTGGTGGTCACTTATTACTAATTTTTATCTTTATAGTCTGGTACTCTCGGGCGTGAACCTGTGGCTTATCTTCTTACTAGGCATCCCCATCCAACTCGCTCAAATCCTTTGGTACTTCATTCGCCGTTAAATAACCTTAACAGCTTCTTTTTTTATGGAAGCAAAACCGTTACATATTTATAAGTAGAAATTATGAAAATATCAAAAAATATATCAATAAAATACACGCTTTTTTGTGTATAATGACATTAAAGGAGGTACAACGGATGAGTCATATCATTACACTCGTCGCTGCTAATTGGCTCTTTGCTATTTGGCTTGGCGTTTTCATTCTTGCCCTAATTGTTGAAGCCGCTGAACCAGGATTAGTCAGTATTTGGTTTGCAGGAGGGGCGCTTGTTGCGTTTATCCTTAGCTTAGTCGGAGTCAAACTATGGATTCAAATCCTCGTGTTTATTCTGACGAGCACCATCCTATTAATCCTCAGCTTCATCTTCTTTCGCAAGTCTTTCCTTAATGCGAAAAACCAAAACACAAACCTTGATGCGCTTCTTGATGAAGAGGTTATTCTCTTAAGTAATTGTTCAAAAGAAGAACTTGGAGAAGTCGCCTATCGCGATGTCCGGTGGAAGGTCACCCCAAAACTTCATGATGACACCTTCAAAACCGGAGAAGTCGCCATCGTCGACGCCATTAAAGGAAATAAATTAGTGATTAAAAAGAAAGGAACTAATTAACTATGTTAAACATCAACTTCTTACTTACGAATGCACAAGTCTTTGGCATCATTGCCCTTGCCTTCTTAGTGCTTGTCATCTTAGTGACCATCATTCGCTCGATTAAGATTGTTCGTCAAGCAACGGTCATTGTCGTTGAACGCCTCGGTAAGTTCAATCGTATTTGCCAAGCCGGTATGCACTTTGTCATCCCATTCTTTGAACGGGCCACGCAACCAATCTTTCTAAAAGAAAGAGTCAGTGACTTTCCGCCCCAACCCGTCATTACCAAAGATAACGTCACGATGTCGATTGACACCGTTGTCTACTGGCAAGTGACCGATCCAAAACTCTTCGTCTATGGGGTCATCATGCCGCAAAGCGCATTAGAAAACTTAACCGCTACCACGCTTCGTAACTTAATTGGGGACTTAGAGTTAGATGAAACCTTAACAAGCCGTGATACCGTTAACCACCAAATGTGGAAAGTACTTGATCTTGCAACCGATCCATGGGGTATTAAAGTGACCCGCGTCGAACTTAAAAACATCTTGCCACCACGTGATATCCAAGAAGCCATGGAAAAACAAATGCGGGCTGAACGGCAAAAACGGCAAGAAATCTTAGAAGCCGAAGGTAAAAAAGCCGCCGCTATTCTCATCGCGGAGGGTGAAAAAGAAGCTGTCATCTTGAGATCTGAAGCCGCTAAACAAAAAATGATTCGGGAAGCCGAAGGGGAAGCGGAAGCACTCCTTGCCGTCTATGAAGCAAATGCGAAAGGTATATCCCTTGTTAACGCTGCTAACCCAGGTCCAGCTTACTTAACCTTAAAAGGATTTGAAGCACTAGAAAACCTTGCTAATGGCCAATCAACCAAGATTATTGTGCCAAGTGAGATTCAAAACGTCACGGGCCTTCTTACCTCTTTAAAAGAAGCCGTTATTGACGATAAGCCACACTCAAAGAAGTAAACTAAAGATACGATAAATTTTGAAGCAGGCACTAAACGTGTCTGCTTTTTCTTTAGAAATGACAAAAAACATAAAATAAGAGCGTTTTCATCAATTTTTAAATTGTGGCTATATATTCGATAGATTTCATTAAAACAATCGTTTTTTCATGATTTCTAGCGTTATTTACTCTTCGATTTCTATTTACAAGTCAATTTTATACTTTGTATAATAAATATAAGCCTATTTCACATACGACCTTTTCTGGGAGGATGAGGACAATGAAAAAAATAATAAAGTACTTAACGCTCGCGTTTCTTGCAGGATCGTTTGCCTTTGGGTTGGCACAAAATAAACGGTCAGAGGTTAGAATAGATGCTGCGACACAAACTGACCGAAGAATTTATGTATATCTAGAAGGCGCTTGGGATGGAACTGATATGTATATCCATTATTGGGGAGGGACAAGTCCAGGGACAACTTGGGCTAGCTGTCCAATAATGACAAGAGTCCTTAGTGATTATTGGCAAGGAATGTATTATTATGATATCCCTGCTGATGTTACTGAGTTTTTAGTAAAAAATGCTACCGGTAATGTTACTAAAGCCTCAAATCAATCAGTTAATATCTTAGTCTCTAATCTAATGGTAGAAGAAAATCATAAAATTGTTGCTGTTAAGGGTTGGACAGCAGACTCATCAAACCGCCTTGTTGGTTTTTCCGATACGGCTCCCGGCAATAGTGGTCAAATAGCTGCTATTTTGAACCACATCAATTCATGTTCAGATAGTTTTGCTTCAGGATATAATGCATGGCCCCAAATTAATGATTTATTCATTGAATCAAGCGCTCTAGATTTGAATACGGTAGTAATTGATAACTTTGGTCCAGACACGACAATAGGAAATAAAATTACTTACTTAGAAATGCAATATACAACTGACGGTAGTGGCAACACAACTGGCGGTGGTGGCGGCGGACTACGAGTAACACCATCCGAAGATAATAGTATGATAGCTACAGTTACTATTGGTTTAATTGGATTGAGTTCATTACTCGGTTACCACTTCATTAACAAGAAACGAATTCCGCAATAACGTTTAATATGATATTGAAAAGGAGCCTGGTGGCTCCTTTTTTGATGTCTTTTAGTTTTGATTTATAGACTAAGTGATTTAAGTAAGTACTTATCAAAACGCATAAAGCTTTCTTTCTTTTTCGCGTTTTTATTATCGGTGTTTTCTCTAAAGCCATAGAGGGCTAAGTCAAGATCACTTTTAATATTGATGATTTCATCAATCATTGCTTGTAACATTTGGTCGACTTCTTCTTGACCGCGATATTTGTTGAGGGCTTCAAAGATTGATAGTTTTTGTAAGAGCATAAAGTCGACTTCTTCTGGGTTCATAGCCCGGAAGGCTTTAAGCATTTCTTCTTTATTCTTTTCATGGTTATAAGCGTAATTGCCCATCGCCACAAAGAGGCCTAAGGTGAATCCTAAGAGAATAAGACCCCCTAAGGTGGACGCAAGGGTTGCGAAGGCGACAACCCCGACGAGTGATCCTAGAAAGATGGTGGCCGCTCCCGTGGTGGTGCCAAGTCTTAACGCATCACTTAATAGGTCGGCTTGGCTCTTGCCACTGATGTGGTTATACTTTTTAATTAAATCTTTTTCGTACTCGGTAAAGAAAGTTTTGGATAGGCCCATTGCCACGGAGAAATCCGCATAACTTTCTTTCTTTTGGGATTCCTTAAGTGGAGTGTCAATATACGGATTTGAGAAGATTAAGTTAAAAGCAACATAGACACTTCGAAGGTCGGCGATATCGTTGGTGAACTGATCATTGATATAAGACACAAGTTCGCCTAAGTCTTCAATGATAGTAATTTGATTATCTCTTGCAAAAGTGATCACATTCGTGAGGTGCTCTCTTTTTTGGGCGAGCACTTTTTCATTTGCGTCATTGACTTGTTTATTAAACGTATTGGCAATGTCTTTACCTAACTTTTGAAAGAAAGGGTCATTCACCGCGACTGGTTTTTCTTTGGTTCTTTCGATCTCTTTTTCATGAAAGAGGATGTCTTTTTTGATGCGTAAGATATTAAACGAATAATTAATCGTTTGCATCGCTTGGGGGTTAAATGTATCTTGCATTATGCTTGGTCTCCTTGTTCTTTTAAGTCCACTAAGAGGGGTGCGTAATCTTTATGGGAACGGAGTAATAAAATAATCAGCTCTTTAAACTTTTGATCACGGTCCATCTTCTCTTTAATTTCTTTTAAGAGTGATTGATCACCACCCTCTTTTTGATGATTAATGAAATTAATGATATCCACCTTATTCGTGGCTTCTTTGGTAATGAAATCAAAGATGATAATAATCTCATATTTGATATGACGAACGTCCCCGGTCTCATAGTCCACCATGTATTTATAAAGGGTGGGTCTTGTGACACCTAAAAGAGGGGCAAGTTCGGTAATTGTAATATATTCCGTTAACTTCTTCATATATTCCTCCTACCAACATCTTAACAACACGTTTAAAAATTGTCAAATATATTTTACACATATTTTACACTTCAAATGATTATGACATAGTCATGGGGGCGTTATTATTTTGCTGCTGCTTTGATTTTATAAAGTTCTTCAACGGCAAAGTGGACTTTGGTGACAAGATAGTTTGGACTATGACTAAACATATAAAATGTATCTTGTGGGTAGCTAAAACTAATGCCATCCCCTTTCCCGAAGTAATTAAATTCAATATGTACACTGTAGTTATCAAGCGGGGCTTTAACAAATGTAAATTCTTCCCCATTATGCGATTTACCTTCAACTTTAAAGCCATTTTCGTTATGCGTAATCGTGCCATAACCGATCCGGTAAAAACCTTTACTATTTGGCAATGATTCGATGGCGACTTCCGCTTCTAAGCGATACTTACCGGCTTCAAGTTCTTTACGGACTTCCGCACGTTGCCATTCATACCAATCAGGAATGTGACTAAATTCTGTATCTCCCGTTGTCGCATGAAGGCTACCGTCAGGTAGCATGTCATATTCTTTAATGCAGTTCCCGCATTTGAGATAATGTCCAACCCCGATCATCTTTCCTTCTGCAAGACAAGACGGACATTTATAAAGAACTTTTTCTAATCCTTCAGCCCGAAACGGTTCGGTGATTTTAACACCTTTTTCTTTTTGCCAGGCATAGTCATCATACGTAAAAGCTTCTTTAATACGTTTATTAATATCATCAACACTAAGTTTATCAATTTCTTCAACACTAAATAAGTAGCTCAAATCAGCTTCGGTATGGACTTTCCGAGGTTTCAAATTCCACACCGGTTGTGCTAGATGGTTGCCGCGACAAATTAGACTCGCCACGGGTACTTTAAGGAGTTTAATGAGTTTGCCCAGGCTGTCTGGCAAGATGGCCGCGGTACCGACTAAACTATAGCGTGCTTCGGGATAGATCATCGTAATATGACGCAAGGTATTCACGCTATATTTAATTTGTTTGACTAACCCTAAGTCATTAATAAACTTACGTTTCCCAAAGCAGCCAACTTGGCGCATTAATCCTTCACGGTTAATAAAACCATCGACCGCCACAATATACGTTGCCCGACGAGGGAAAATAGCCATGGTGGCGACTTTAAAGTCATAGAAAGAATTATGGTTACAAAGCAGAAGAAACGGCTTATCTTTAAGGGGCTTCATATTATGGCGACGAATGACGACTTTTCGTTTTCTGGTTTCACCAAAGGAAAGCGCCCACGCGAGTGGGGTGAGAATACGCCGTTGTTTGTGTACTTTTTTATTCACATTAAAACGTGGCATCTTCGCCACTTCACTAAATGATTTATCAACGATTGAACTAATTTTCATATACTGTCCTTTAATTTGTCTGTTCTTATTGTATCAAAAGTATTGATTCTCTTCTATTTTTCACTTTCTAGTTACTTTCATAGTTTTATTACTCTCAAATTAGACTCGTGCCATTGTATTCTAGGAAGAACATAAAAGAAAAAGCCTTCCCTCATTTAAGGAAAGGCTCGTTTCATTTATCTCTTTTTTTATTAGAACTTAGCGAAGGCAGTCATGACATCATCTAAGAACTTAAGCGTTGCCGGAACAAAGACACCTTTATCATCAAATAAGGTGTGAACCGCCGCTAAATAGACTTCTGGTTGATTCATTGGACGGCCATTTAAGAAGTTTAAGACCGTACGGGTATCAGTTGCACTACCAAAGCCACTTAAGGCGCCTGGTGAATGACCAACAACCATAAAGCTCTTGCCACTCCATAAGTTTTGACCCCATGGTCTGCTGCCGACATCTAACGCATTTTTAAGTGAGGCAGGCATCGTGCGGTTGTGTTCTGGGGCTACAACGATAACACCATCGACCGACGCTAATTCTTTACGGAAAGCGGTATATGCGGCAGGGGTTTCAAGGACCCCACCATCAAAGTCTTGGTTATAAAGTGGTAATGCACTAATATCAAGAATCTTTGCCTCAGCCTTCCCGTTTAATAATGTAAGTAAGTTCGCAGCGATCTTTGCAGAGTTACTTCCGCTACGTAACGAACCAATAATAATTCCTATTTTTTTCATCTTCATTTCTCCTTTTCTAAACGTATTATACACTTAATATTTCGAAATGAAAATAATTTGCTTACAAAGTTGAGCGTCATAAAAAGCCCCTACTTAAGGGGCTAAATAATCATTTATTTTCGTTAAAGATTATACTTCTTTTGGTTCAGGGATAACAATATTGAGGAAAACAGCAACGAGCGTAGCAATCGCAAGTGGGGAGATTTGAACATTGCCAATCATGATTTTTAATAGTGACGGATCAAAGCCGGCAACCCCAATTTGACCAATGATATCGCCCGCCGTACTTAAGGCTCCTAAGCCCAGACCTACCGCGAGTGTCACCGAAACAATAATAAGATCTTTCGTTTTTCCAATATCGGCTTTATGTTCAATCACCATCCGTAAGCCCGAGGCACTAATCATGCCAAAGAGAATAACGGAGGCGCCACCGATGACCGCACTTGGAATCGTTGCAATCACCGAACCAAAGATGGAGATAACCCCAAATAGGATGGCCAGTAAAGCGGCGTAGAAGACGTTTTTGGGTTCATAGTTTTCGGTAATGACTAAGATGGCTGTATTTTCACCATACGTTGTTTGCGGTGGGCCCCCAAGTAAACTCGCGGCCATAATCGCAAAGCCGTCGCCCGCTAATGTTCGGTCAATACCAGGATCAACAAAGAAGTCTTTGCCGCAGACGGTACTATTCGCACTAATATCACCGATATGTTCCATTAACGTAACAAAAGCAATCGGAACCATCATTACAATCGCGTTCCAATCAAAACGTAAGTATTTATAAAACCCAAGGGTGGAGCCTAATGATTGGAAAATCACAATGTCGGCGCCTTGAAGGGAACTAAAGTCGACTAAGCCAATAATCACGGCGTAAACATAACCAACTAGAAAACCTAGTAGGATTGGGGCCGCCTTGAAAAATGATTTTGGTTTTGCAAAAGCACTAATGCCGATAATGGTAACTAAAGTAATGAGAGCGGTGCTCCATTCTTTCCAGGCCTCACTACCAAATAGTGTGTAGCGTGCAATAATATTATTCCAAAGAATGGCCGGGACAAGTAACATCCCTAAAACGATAATCACTGGACCAACAACCCGCGGTGGGAAAATCTTCCGTACTTTTTCAACCCCAATGAGGTGAATAATGGTTGCAAAGAGTAAGTAGGCAACCCCGGTAAAGAAGACCGCAACGACTAAGGCGCCCATGTTTTGTTGCCAAGCGGTACTTCCAATGTCCCCGCTTCCGCTCATAATCGCCATTAAGGCTGGGAGGTAAGCAAAACTAGACCCAAGGAAGACTGGAACTTTCTTCTTCGTCGTGAAGTAGAAAATGACCGTCCCAATCCCCGCCGTAATGAGGGTGATTGAAATCGATAGTCCTGCAAGTATGGGGACTAAGACCGTTGCGCCAAGCATGGCGAACATATGTTGGAAACTAAGAAGTGTCGTTTTGAAGATCCCGCGACTTCGGGCACTTTTTGATTGCGTCATATGATTCCTCTTTATTTTTATTTATTATACTTAAATTTATTTGATATAAGCTTATGATTCGTTGATGGTATCTAAATAGGTAACTAACCGCCGGTAGTGATTAGCATTATAGGCTGGGGTTTTAATAAACGCCTTGAGTTCCTCAAGCGTAAGCCACTGATGATTAATCGTTTCTCCAGGTTGATAAACAATCTTTTTACTTGGGTCATCGACAAGTGCCAGATAACCTTGATTAATCACGCCCTTTGCAACATTGATAAAGTAGTATGTTGGTTCAATGTGTTTAACATGGAGACCGGTTTCTTCAAGGACTTCACGAATGGCGCCATCAATTTTACTTTCGCCAGCTAAGATAGAACCGCCGGCACTTCCTTCATACACACCGGGGGACTCTTTTTTATTAAAATCTCGTTGCATCACGAGATAAGTCCCGTCACGATGTTTCACAAGTGTCTCAACCACAATATGAAAATAACCGGCTGGTATATCACTAAAACGTTTTGTGATTGTTAATCCGGTTTTTACTTCATTTTTGTCGTATAGATCCCACATTTCCATATCTAGTATTATAACCGAAAATAAAAAATCCCCCACTTGTTTAAGTGAGGGACGTGTCTTATCTAATTAAGTAATTAGCCAATCATTCCTGGTAAGCCAAATTCTTCAACGAGTTCATAAGCTGCAAAACTTGGATAAGTAATCGAGACTGGTTCATTCATTTTGAGTGAGAAGCCGATATCAACATTAACACTAATCCTATTGGTGAGTTCAAGGTAGGTATCAGTATCGTAGTCATAAATCGAAGATGGGGTATAGAGATCCGCATCTAATAAGATTTCAAGTTTTGATAAGAACCCCGCTTTATTGATTTCAATCACAACTTCCGCTTTCCGAAGGGTTAGCATGTTATTGACTTCTTCTTCCGCCATCGCCCGAATCGCGGTTACTTCTTCGCTTGTGAGTTCCCGACCAATGATCGAGGCTTGAAGGCTAATGGCGAATTCGGCAAACATATCAATCGCATCTTGTTGGGTCACTTTATAAGTAATAAGAATAACCCCACCTTTATCGGTCGCGGTAACATTACGGATTTCATTGAGCATTGTCGTGAGTTCCGTAAAGTCCATTTCTTCAGGTAGCACTTCGTCAGTTGGTAAACCTGGGAATGGACCGACTTCCATCTTTTGTTTAGCGGACATGGTTTGTTCGGTATTTGATTCACCGTCAAACGCCGCTAAATTAAAGCCAAGATAAGCAAATTCATCCACATAATAAAGACCAATGTCGCCATTAACATCAATCATTGTTTCACTATTCTCGGCAACAGCAAGTGATCCTTCGGCAGTGATGGCAAATTCAGCGGTTTCCTTATCTAAGTTTTTCGCTTTTGCATTCACGCTAAGGTCAGCATTTATTGTTCCAACCATTAACGGGTCGGTTACAACTTCTTCGAACTGGGTTATCTCGAGTTCGAGTGAGGCGTCCAATTTCGCTTCGATAGAAGTCATGTCAGTTGTCATCATCTTCTCGGCAGCTTCAGCTAGTTTTGTGTTTGCAACTTCTTTTGTGAGTTGCGTGGTTGGTGTACAACCAGCTAGCGCAAGGAGGCCAAGGGGTAGAAATAGTAGTTTTTTAAGTTTCATAGACATGAAACCTCCTTTCATATTTCTAATTTAATTTTAGCACCAGTGTAGATTGAGGGTAATTAAATTGACTTAATTGTTATAATTAAAATATGCAAATTTACTTTAATCAAATAGGTCTAACCGATTTTAATGAACAAACAAAGGCCTTTTTGAGGAATGCTTTTCCTGCGGTGGCCTTTACCTTTGCTCCTGAAATCAATTACCAAGCGGAAATGATTGTAAGTTACCCACTGCCGATCAAGAAGTTAAATTTAACTGATTTCCCGCGTCTCAAAGTCATTCATCTTTTAAGTGCCGGCTATGATGAACTTGATTTAGATTACTTGCGTATCAGAGGCATTCGTCTCCTGAACGCCCGTGCGACCAGTAGTATTGCCATTGCCGAATACATCATCGGCCAAATTTTAAATATAAATTACAACTTTACAACCTATCATGATCTTCAAACCCAAAAAATATGGCGTCGCCATTATACAAGTATTGAACTTGATCAAAGTCGCGTTCTGATACTCGGTGCTGGGGCCATTAGCCTAAGCCTCGCCGCCCGATTAAAAGGATTTCACGCCCACATTACGACCTACCGTCAACAACAAAAAATCGAATCCAATGTGGATGAAGTCATGACGGACCTGACAGAAGTAAAAAATAGGCTCCACACCTTTGACTATGTCGTCTTGGCCCTCCCATCGACAAGCGAAACTCGCAATCTTCTCGATGCGTCGTGGTTTAAAGCGATGAACGAACATGCCCTTTTAATTAATGTTGCGCGGGGTGATCTTGTCGTGGAAGAAGATTTGATTGCCGCCTTAAAAGAAAATCAAATTCGAGGGGCGATTCTTGATGTAACCCGCAAAGAACCACTACCAATGGATTCTCCGCTCTGGGAATTACCAAACGTCGTCATTACCCCACACATTTCTTTTTACTCCAATCGGTATCTTGATAATGTACTCTCCTTATTTATTACGAACTTAAATCAATATCTTGCCCATTTACCTATAGAAACGGAAATCCGCTTATGAAAATCGCCTCAAAACGTTTAATCCTTCGTCCCTTCACTTTAAATGATGTGGATCATGTTGACCGTTATTCCAAAAAGGAAAGTGTCACCACCTTTATGGTTTGGGGTCCAAATACATACGAGCAAAGTGAAAACTTTGTCAAACATGTGGTCTATCAATCACGGCTTACGCCGCAAATGGAACATCACTTTATTGTTCAACTCAAAGAAGGGCCGGTGATCGGTGCTTGCTCTATAACCTTTGATAAACTCAGTGAACCTCCCGCGCTTGGTTGGGTTTTTGATGACCAATATTGGAATCAAGGTTACGGCACCGAAACAGCGAAAGCACTCCTGAGTTATGCCTTTAACACGCTTAAAGTTCGTCAAGTTTACGCGACATGTCAAGAAGAAAATATCGGCAGTGCCCGGGTCATGGAAAAAAATGCGATGCGCTACGTAAAAACAATCTCAAAGGAATATCCGAAACTAGGAAAAGTCATGGTGCGAGTTTATGAAATTACCGCCCTTGAATATCGGTTAAATAACCATAAAACATTTATATGAAACATCGAATATACACCATTATTGCCTTGTTAATCAGCCAATTTAGCGGACAAATGGCCCCGAAACCGATTGAATTTAGTGATGATCAGCCCTTTATCTTTACTCTTGATCAACCTTCTTTAAAAGTTCTTCAATTCACCGATCTCCATCTCACCTATGGCTTTGACGCGAATGACCAAAAAACATTGTCGCAAATTAAAAAAATTACGCTTCATGAAACACCGGACTTAATTGTTTTAACGGGGGATCAGACGTTATCGATCAGCGCGCCCGCGCGCTATCGTCAACTCATTCGTCATATGGAATCATTAAAGACCCCTTGGACAATGATCTTTGGTAATCACGAAAATGATTTCCATTCTTTTAAGAAAATTATCGATACGATTATAAGCGAGGATACGACATACTTACATTTCAAACTTGGTCCTGAACTGAGTGAGGGCGGCTACGGTAACTTCCGCTTTGAATACTATTATGAAGACGCCCCGTTTTACAATTTCTACTTCTTAGATTCAAAAACGGAACTTAATCGTAAAAGGGAAAGCAGTGATCTATCACGCTATGAGTACTTTAGTGCGGCGCAAGTTGATTGGTTTAAAGATAAAGTGGATGTCGATAAACTTACCGGTATACAGTCGGCAGTCTTTACGCATATTCCTTTAGTGCAATATCATTATGCGACCGAAGCAAAAGGTACCCCGGCCCTCGTTGGTCAAATTAGAGAAGGGATTTATACCCAATCACGTGATACCGGTTTCTTTGATGCCATGAAAGAAAGCGGCGTTAGTAAAGCCGTCTTTGTTGGTCATGATCACCGTAATAACTTTGAATTTGATTATGAAGGTATTAAACTCGTCTATGGCCAAAATAGCGGTTATAACGGTTACGGTAATATCACCCGTGGGGCCCGTATCATCACAATTGACAGCGCAAAGACTTTATCGACCCACATCATCTATGAGGATTTATCATATGACGATTAAACATATCATTTTAATCTTTATTAATTCTTTTATCCTCTTCTTAATCGCGTTTGTGTTAAGTCGTAGTTTTCTTTCGCTTCTTCTCTTCCTACCAGTTTTCGCCGCCGTCTATCTTCACTTGAGGAAAAAGTATGCTTGATTTATTTGTTGGCCTTCTTCAACTTTCTTTTTACATCGTCCTTTTTACATATATCCCCATGACTGCCCTTGTTCGCTATTTAAGTGTTAGATTTGAAAAAAAGCCTCGAGGTGAGGCTTTAATGATTGTGCTTGATATTTCCGCAATCAGCTTTTATCACTCAGTGACAAAGGGGCATCTTTATTACCAACTTTATAATATATTAATGTATATATATGCTGGTTTTGGCTTTTTAGCGTTTGCGTTTGCGGTCCATATGTATGTCTAGGTTATTTTAACCACTTTCTTAAATCATGAAGCACGGTCGCGGTTAATCCGTGGCCGTTTGTATGTTTGGAGACACTTAAGTCATAACTTGCACTGAGGGCTTCGATAAGTATTTTTTGACGATTAACCGGTAAGTAGGGGTCATTATCAGAGGCACTTAAGAAGACTTTGAAGTCTTTGTTTAGTGGGAAAACGATATCGGTCTTTAAAAGTCCTGGTTGAAGTAAAACCGCACCACTAAAAAGATTTGACTCTTCTAAAAGGAGGGCTTCAATCATCGAGGCGCCATTTGAATAACCGAGAAGAATTAATTCCTTTAACTTATACTTCTTCTTTGCGTCTTTTAGGAAATTTAGAATGTAATCGGCTTCTTGTTTGGCGTTTTCCAGGTCGAAGGTATGCATATCAAAACGTTTAAAGAAACGCAGCATGCCGCCTTCATTAATACGACCCCGTAAGCTTAAGATATTGTACTTTTGATCGATATCATGAGCGAGAGGAACTAAGTCTTTTTCGTCCCCTCCAGTCCCGTGAAGTAAAACAAGGGTGACGCGGTGGTTATTATTTTCAAAATAGTGGATCATGCCTGTTCTCCTTTATTTAATTTTTTGAGAAGCTCCCGGAGTGTTTTTTCCTCATCTTCATCAAGTGCTTTGCCAATGGTTTCTATATACGCATAATGTTTCGGAGCAATGTCACTGATGACTTTATGGCCTTTCGCACTAAGGGTGACGTAAAAGACGCGACCATCTGTTTCACAGCATTTCTTTTCAATAAGTTCTTCTTTAATTAATTTATTAATGGTGTAAGAAAGGGTACTATTGTTCACCAGTAGTTTACTTAGTAATTCGCCGACTGCAAGCCGACCTTTTTGATAAAGAGCTTCTAAAATCCCAAACTCAGTTAAGTTAAAACCATACTCTAAGACATTGAGCCGCAAAAGATCAGTGTAGTTTTTACTTGTTTTTAAAAGGGCACTAACGGTTTTTGGTTGCATGTAGGTAAACCTCATCTTCTTTTTTATTATCGCGATAAATCGTTGTGTCTAACGGGGTTATCACTTTTTCTATTGTATCTCTTTTTGCCCGTAGATGCGGCGGTAAGGCTAATGTTTCCCCTAAAATTTCGTAACTTTCTTCATCATCAATAAAGCCTGGACCATCGGTCGCTAATTCAAACAGAATGTTCGGATAAAGTCTTGTATAAAGTGATTTAAAGTAAAAACGATCAACAAATCCGCTATGGGGGGCGAGGGCTTGATTAAAGACTGGCACCCAGCTCATTAAGTGTTCTTTATCACTCGTGCGGAAAGCAACGTGGTGAACCGCGCCATAACCTTGGCGGGCAATATCGCCATGTTCAACATATTCGACGATGACCATCGCGCCATTACCGCCTTCACCCATTTCATATTTCGTTAAGTTCCCAACGGTTTCACCCTTCCGCATACCAAGAACGCCACTTAATGCCTTCTCCATCCGTAACGGATCGTTCGCGGTTAACCAAACTGGTCCTAAACCGGTAATGGCAACATCATTGGGGACGGGGCCGCGTAACCAAGGGGTTCCCGAGACCACACCTTCATTATTTTCGTCACTAACGAGCGCATAACGTGCGCCATCAAAATCCGAAAAGAACATCATTTTGCGACCAAAGATGGTTTGGATTTCTTCATAATGGACCTCGTACACGTCGAACCGTAATTTAAAATAATCAAGCGCCTTATCATTCGGGACACGAAAACCGGTACGACTGATTTCATTCGCGCCAAAGCGTGCTTTTCCAATACCTTTAAAATCAAAGAATGTAATGTCGGTGCCAGCATTGCCTCTGTCGTCTGCGAAGAATAAGTGATACGTAAAGATGTCGTCTTGATTGACAGTTTTCTTGACGAGTCTTAATCCTAAGACTTTGGTAAAGAATTCATAATTTTTTTGTGCATTTGATGTGATGGCAGTCACGTGGTGTATACCTAATAATTGTTTCATGTGGTTATTTCCTCCACCGACATTATAGTTCGAAATCGAAATACTTCCAAATCATATGCTTGTGGGTAAAACATAATTACTTTTTGAAACACTAATAACATTGTTATAATATCTTTATGCAATGGATGAAGAAGAATATTCGCTACTTTATATTGAGTTTATTTGTTTTTACAAATGGCTTAATTATTAGTGAATCTGCCCTCAGTGGCGGTCCTTCCGGATCGCGGAGTAGTTTCATCTCTTTAATCCTTAGTATATTTGTTAATAAAACAGTGCCGCCCATTGAACCTGAGTTTATCGCTGTTGAAAGCATCTCCTTAAAAAACCATATTAATGAAGAACTTGCGGAAGGGTCAACCTATTACATCCCGCTAGGCGTTACAAGACGTGTTTCTCCTATCATCTTACCGGAGAAAGCAACTGACAAATCCGTCACTTGGACCACAAGTGATCCGGATGTCCTTGAAGTCTATTCAGGGGGTTACTTAGAGGCGCGGAGTATTGGCGAAAATGTCTTAATTACAGCGACCCCGTCTAAACCTGATTTAGCTGTTTCCTTTTATGTCACCGTGCACGAAAAACGAGCCCCTGAAACCTTTACCGCTCATCTTGAAAATGACGATATCGCCCGCGGTACATCGACGCGTCTCGTTGTCGAGTTAAGTGAACTCGAAGCGCGCGAATATGATCCTAGTAAACTCGATTACTTTAGTAATAATGAGACCATTGTCACCATTAATGAATATGGGGTTATCAAAGCCCACAACCTTGGTGAAACAACCGTCGGTATTACAGGGCACCCAACCACATATACCGTTTCTGTATATGAAAGTGAAACCCCGATTATTTATCCCACCCTGATCAACCTCGATCTACCTGATTCCGGGCTTGTTTACGACAAAACGCCACTTAATTACACATTCGATGTTGAAAATGTCACCGATCCTTCGCTTACCTTTACCTCAAGCAATGAAGCAATTGCGAAAATTATTAAAGAAGAAGATCAATACTATATTTATGGCACGAAGGTCAATGGGACAGCGACCATCACCGCTTACTTAAATACTGATTTTCTTATTCGGGCAACGCATGACATCACCATCAATAATGTTCTCCCAAATGCCGTTACCTTATATGCAAATAAAACAGAAGCCGGTGTCGGCCAAACCATTCGCTTAACGCCGACCTTTAGTCACGGTATCATCGGCAAAGAAGATGTCCCAGTGACGAATCAACGAGCCGTTTTCACGTCCAGTGACGAATCGATTGCACGGGTTAGTAATTCGAACCTAGACGGGATCGTGCTTGGCCTTAAACAAGGCACAGTCACCATTACCGCGACTAGTGCTTCAGCGCCCGAAGTATCCACTTCCATTACCTTAAAAATTATAGCGACCCCTTATATCAATGACTCAAACTTTGATGACTTTCAAACCTTTGTCCGTAAGGCATTGGGCCATTACTTTTTCTTCTTCATTGATGGCGTCTTTGGCTTTTTTACCTTTTACTTATTCTTTAAAAATAAACGGATAAAGAAAACACTCATTAGTACGCTGAGTGTTGGAATCTTTATTGCGGCGCTAAGTGAAGTCATTCAAACCTTCATTCCTGGTCGTGCAGGACGCTTTAGTGATGTTTTAATTGATAGCGCAGGTTACTTAACCGCGACGCTTATCTGCTATTTAATCATTTACTTATACAATCGAAAAAAGAACAAAGTAACGCCGTTACTTTAAGCTGCGCATTTTGGTAAGGAGCATCTCAATCTGCGGGGTCACATCATCATCAATGAGATCATTTAAGAAATCATACATCGATTCTTTGACTTGGTCGACATTCGCAGCATTGAAATCTTGTTCAATCGTTAAATAAGGTTTTTCCCCTTCTTCATTTAACACGGCCTTGCCGTAAAGTAGTTTTAGGTTAAGCTTATTGATAATCGGGAGAATGTCTTTATCATGCTTAATCTCACCAATTAAAAGACGAAAACTTATTTGTAAGTAGTGACTTTTCCGATAGTCACCAAACGCAATTTGAAAATAGAAGGCATCCTTAAAAAGGTTAATCACGACTGGAATCCCGAAGGTGATCCCATTTGTCTTAGCGTTAATCTCAAGCGGCATCTGAAACATAAAATCTTCCGCAGCTGAAATATCGACTAGCGTTTGACTAATCTCGCGTTCAATTTCTTTGTGATTAAGGGGGATCATACATCACTCCTCTTAAAGCGTCTCTTCAAGCGAGGTATTTAAGAAGTTAAAGAGTTGGGCGACAATCGCTCCAATCCGTGGTTGGGCTTCAACCCCGACCCGCACATGGGTTAAGAGTTGTTCATCTTCGCCAATTTCGTAATTTATGGCTTTAATCATTAGCCATGGTACACCAAAAAATCGGGCACAAGTGACAATACCACCCATCTCTGTATCAATGGCAATCTTCCCACCAAGGAAATTTTCTTGGTTATCGATAAGTTTATTGACTTCATTCATGTCCGTGTAAAATTTGCCGACATTAAGCACTGGTCCCCGCACGAGTTTATAGTTTCCCGCACTGACATTAATACGTTCAACATACCGAATATAACTATCTTCAGTGACATAATATGGGGCCATATGAATGGCTTCAGAAAAATGACGATCATTCACGCTATTATAGTCAAAAACCCCAAGGTAGACCCGCTCAGCTACGAAGAGGTCGCCTTGCTTTAAGCCTTTAGAGGCACTACTACAACTCCCAATGGAGATGACAAGATAAGGATCAAATTTACGAATCATGTAGGTGCAAATAATAGAACTCATTAAGTTTGAGTTTCCGGTATAAGTAATACAAATATCCTTGCCACCATACTCACCAACATAGTAGAAATGGTCACCTTTAAGGGCGCCTTTTTCCACAAGTTTCATTTTTTTACGAATATAAAGAATATCGTCAGGGGTCGTTCCTAATAATAAAATCATGCTTTTTTCTTCGCTCCTTTCGCCTTATATTCAAATAAGTTATCTTCCAGGAATTCTTGATATTTATCAGCAGGGAGAGGACGGCTATAGAAGAACCCTTGGATAGCGTCCGCGCCCATCCCTTCAAGCATCTTCACTTGTTTCTCGTCTTGAACCCCCTCCATAACGACATAGGCATCCAAAATATGAGCCAGATCAACAATATTTTTC
This sequence comes from uncultured Staphylococcaceae bacterium, assembly GCA_964410505.1. GTDB lineage: Bacteria > Bacillota_I > Bacilli_A > RFN20 > CAG-826 > UBA1361. The sequence goes on along the minus strand of CAYPGR010000001.1, from coordinate 217,007 downwards.
AGGACAAGCCGCGATTTTTGATCAATATCCACGTCATCAAGGAACGCTTTATCGATTTTAATGACATCAAACGGGATTTTTTTAATATAACTTAAGGAAGAGTAACCAGTGCCGAAGTCATCAATCGCCACTTTAATTTTTAAGTTCTTAAATTTCTTAACAATCGATAAAAGGAGCAAGATATCTTGAAGCGAAGGCGATTCAACAATTTCAATTTCAATAAGCATTGGATTGATATTGTATTTATCGGTAATTGAGGTGATGTAATTGACAATGTTACCTGTAAATAGAGTCCGCTTTGAAATATTAATGGAAATGGGGAGTAACCGTTGGCCACGGCCTCGCCATTCATCAAGCTGCGCACATACTTTTTCTAAAACGTAATGGTCAAGCTTGATAATCAAATCACTTTGCTCGGCAAAGAGGATAAAGTTCGCCGGACTTAAAAGACCAAGCTCAGGGTGCCGCCACCGCACAAGCGCTTCCGCCCCCGCAAAGCGGCCTAACTTTAGATCAAACTTAGGTTGGAAGTGAAGCTCGAATTGCGATAACTCTAAGCCCTTTTCAATCTCAAGGCCTAATTGGACGTTTCGTTTATTCTTTTCAAACATTTTCGCATCATAAACCGTCAAGCCCCCAAGTTCACTATCAATCCGACCATGATCAGCCGCGATAAGGGCGCGTTGGAGCATGCTTGTGGCATTAATCAGTTCATTATTCTCGTTCCGACTATAGCTAAGGCCAAAGTCACTAATGAACTTAACTTCATTGTTTGTTTCGGCAAGCCGTTTATTAATTTCCGCGGTGAGATCACTAATATATTGTTTTGCCCCCGCTAAATCTGTATTTGATAAATAAATGAGGAAATTTTCATTATAATCATAACCATAATTAGCATTTTTATAAATCATCGCAAGGGGATTAAAGGCGCTATAAATAATTTCTAAAATCTCCGCCCCTTTTTCATAACCGTATCGGGTAAACACGGTCTTTTTAAAGCGGGTGACTGAAAACGCCATCAAAAGATCTTCTTTTTGTTTTTTGATTTTGATATCTTTATCAACTTCATAAAGGAATGATTTTTCAGATTTAATATTTTTAACAAGCGAGAAGGTGGCATAACTAAAACGAATCAAATTTGAAGAACGTTTCCATCTTGTAAAACTGACAAGAGCGGCGACGAAGCCGACCACACTCATCACTAAAGTACCGGCGAGAATTAAATTTTCGATCACAGGATTGTCGCTAAATGAGAAGGCTTTAAAGCTAAGTAAAACATAAAGACCAAACCAAACAAGTGATAAGACACCACTCACCCATACTCTTCTTAAATGTTGGACTGGTTTACGAACTTTCCTATTTTTCATCATCTTTCACCCCTTCCTCAATTTCTTTACGTAATCTTTCTTTTTCGATTTCAATCATCATCTTCAATTTTTCTTGTTCTTTAATGGCCGCAAAATCAGCTTCTTCTACACTCATTTTACCCCCATTAGCCCCCGCCTTTTCAGTTGTTTTAAGTTCTTTAAAGAGATCAACTAATGACGAGGCGAAAATAAAGAGGAGGGGAATCATAATAAATAAGAGCATAAAAATAGGTTGACTCAGTAATCGACTAAAATAACCAAGCGCCATACTTTGTCCCACGACAACCCCAATCAGGTCACTTTCCCGAACCCAGTCGGCATTGGCAATCGAGCATCCACCAGGCGGACATGTCATTGCTTCAAGATTATCACCGAGGGTACGGAAATAGTATTCTCCTTCTTCAAAGGTAATTTCAATAATCCGGTGGGTAATTATTTTTTGATCCCCTGTTGCCGTGTAATTATAACCGTGGTTACGAATGAAGGTAATCGTGTCCCCGTCTTTCGCTTCTGGGGTAGTGGACGCTTTAAGGATGGCGGGATCAACATCTTTCACAAAAATCATCGTATCCACCTTATAGGCGGGTACCATGGAATCTGTTTCCACCCGGAATGATTGAAAGGAACCATAACGGGCAATCCCGTTATTTTGCCGAGCGGTAATTGTCCCCACCACTTGAAAACCAAGAAGTAAAAAGACTAAGCCAAAAAGAATACCGCCAGTAATTTTACTAAAGAGGCCTTTTCTTTTTTTGGTTTCAATCATCTTACTTTCTTTCTTCATCCGCTTTTTCCTTTTCCGCTAGTTTTGCAATCGCAATTCGCGCTTCCCGAAGTTTACGGGCTTCATCCCGTAATTTCGTTTGGAAGGCTGCGCGTTCGGCTTTAATCTTTTCTTTTTCCGCGCGTTGACGGGCGCGTTCCAGATTTTTTTCTTCTTGGCGGCGCTTCGCTTCCGCTTGCCGCTCTTTCGCTAATTCGCGTTCTTTAATCTTCTTCTCTTTCGCTTTTTCTTTTTCACGCGCTCTTAAAAGTGCGAGTCTTTCTTTATCTTTTTGGCGTTTCGCTTCACGTTTCAGGCGGGCTTTTTCGCGCGTTTCTTCACGCTTAATACGGGCCGCTAATTGTTCGGCGGTTTCTTGACGACCACTGACCTTAATCGGTAATCCGCCTTCAAAGAAACGTTCATCACTCAAATCAAAGTCAAGAACACCAGCCAAAACGTGTGGTTTAAGTACCTTTTGCGTTACTTTAGCAGCTGGAATTCTGCCGTGTTCAGTGCGCATCGTTAAAAGTGAATTGAGAATTAGTTGATCGATTTGTTCCATATATTTTTCGTCAAAATCAACTTTGGCTTGTGTTGTCGTATAGGAAATACCCAGCTCATCATATTTGTTAATAAACATCCATAATTTATAGGCGTCTTGATACGCATAGTTAAGACGAATAATATTGGTTTGTTGAATTGGATCTGCGACCGGGATGGCTTTAGCCATTTCTTTCATAAAAGGGGAAGTGACAAGATATAGGGTTCGTTTGCGAATCGAGGCTAACCGCTCTAGTAAGTCAATATTACTTTGCCGGGTTCCTTCATCATCACTTGGGACAGACATTTTAAGTTTGCCTTCAAATTCAAACTTAACATCATCCACCATGACTTCTTTTTTGATCTCAATTTGATCACTGTTCTTCGTGTCACCATGTTCTTGAATATATTTATATCGCAACTCAATAAAGATTTGCAGTCTTTTAACAAGGGTCATAATAAAACGATTTTCGTAAATTTTAATATCATCATCAACGAAAACATTGAGCACTTTTTTAGGGATGACTACACCATCATCACGAATTTCACTGATGAATTGGGTGTTTTGGGCCATGAAATTAACCGCGCGCGGGGTAATTTTACGGGCTTTTTCAACCTGAACGATTTCACTAAATTCATTGATAAACTTGTGTGGGCTCACGACAATCGTTTCTAGTGAAGGAATAACCCGTTCAATTTCTTCAATGAATTTATGATCAAAACGCTTAATTTCATTGCGGGTGAAACCCGAAACGACCGCTTTATGATTACGGACCGTATTGAAGAGGTCTGTCGTCGGCTTACTATTACGGACGGTTGATTTTAAAAATTTAAAGTAGCGATTGCGAACATTTTCAAATCGTTTATACCCTTTAAGCGCTTCGGCTTTTTTCGCTAAAAGTTCCGCTTTTTGTTTTTTCTCTAATGCCTTTTTAGCATTGTCGGCTTTTTTCTTCGTCGTTTTTTTGGCAGTTTTTGAGCCGGTTAAAAGGGGGTCACTCTTTTTCTTCGTAACCTTCTTAGAGGGCGTTTCTTTTAATGCTTTTATTACTTCTTCTGCCATGATGATTCTTTCTACGACATGCTAATGAATTCTTGGATTTGTTTGATTGAACGGACGAAACCATTTTTACCAAATGTTTTTTCAATTTCGGATGTTAATGCTTTCAGTTCATCGTGCATAAAGGCAAGATTTAAAGCGCGGAATTTCTTGAGAATCTTTGAAGCAAACATAAAGTCTAAGGCTTCAATTTCCGTACCGCCACACGCGACATAAATCGGGACAAAGGTTTTAATTTGACGCATAATCCGGTTCCCGAACCCAATTCTAAACTTCGCGACCACATATTCGTCAAGCTTCGTAAATTTGGCTAAGTTCGCTTTGCTAAGCGGGAAATTCGTCACCGCTTCATCAAAGAGTTTTTTAATGTAAGTATATGGGAGTTTAATTGGCTCTGTAAATTCGGCATCAAACATCGCCCCCCGATCATTAAGGGAAATGCTAATCGCTCGGTCATACACTTTATCGGTAATGGTAAAGGTTGAGTCATCGTTATTTGCCGTTCCGAAAAACCAAAGGTTAGAATTGATTAAGAGTTTACCGTTAACAAGTTGGGTTGGGTTCATATCATTACCCGTTTTGGTAATTTCAACCATCCACTCATTTGGATTTGGCATTTCCATAATCGATAAGAACTCGGCAAAGTAATATTCAATCCGTGCTAAGTTCATTTCATCAAGAATAACAATGTTGAGATCTTTACGGTAGCTTGCTTCGTAAATCGCTCTTAAGAATTCACTTTCATTAAACTTTTTCGTGAATTCGTTATAGTAACCAAGTAATTCAGTCCGGTCTCGCCATGACGGTTGGACACTACAAACGGCGACGTCATTTAAGAAGAATTTTCCTAAAGAGTAAGGAAGTGATGTTTTACCAGTTCCGGAAATACCTTCCAAAATAATGATTTTAACTGAACCAATGGCCGCGAAAAGCGTGCGAACCATATCGATATCATAGAAAAGCCCAAGTTGTGAAGCCGCAAAATAGCGGTAACGGACCGCCAGTTGTTCAAGGGTGATATTTTTATCGACATCCGCAATCATAATCGCGGTATCTTTGTTTTTATATTTTTGATCAATTGCCGCAAGTTTCGGAAAGACTTCCGCCACCACTGAAGCTTTTTTATCCGCATCAAGTTTGGTTGGGTCTTCTAAGCCAAGCGACTCAGCTTTCAGTTTAAGCACTTCATTTTTTTCTTGGATAGCAAAGAAAAGTTCCCGATTAAGACGTTGCACTTCACCGACCAGTTTTGTTTTCTCATATTGTTTTTTACCAAGCCGGACGGCGCTTCTAACGCCAAGATAAATAAGATAGCCAACCCCCGCTAAGAGGGCAAGTAAAACCAGTAAGAAGAAAATATAGAAGATCCATCCCCAGACACCGAATTGGGCAATATAACGTTCAAGGATCGTATTGTAGTCTTGAATATCACTGATGACGAGACGCCAAGGCTCGACAAAGACGGCTTCTAGCCAATTAACAAAATTGACCCAGAAGGTTTCAAATGTGTCTTTAATGTAACTAAAAAATGCACTCATGTTTGTACCTATCCCTAACTAATCAGGTCTTTCTTCGCAACTTCGAATTTCAGTTGGGCGCCAAAGGTTGAACCAACAATATCGTCCGTCGCATATTCATCCCAGCCTTCTAACCAAATAGAAAGATTCACTTCAGCAACGCCAAGTTCATTTGTAAAAGCAATTGCGTCCCCTTCTCCATTGATGAGAGAGTATTTCGCAAAATTGGTGTAGTATTGTTTAGCCGGAACCGCGTTAATTAAGGGACGGACATTCGCGAAGGTAGCGGCGTGATAGACATTGTTATTTTCGGGAATGGTGCCTGATTCAGCACTTGCTTCACCCCAGTTGGCATTCGTTAATTCATTTTCAAAATCACCATAAGCAATTTCATATTGATGCTCACCAGTTTCGCCGTATTGGGCCCCGTCAAGTAAGAGGGTATAGTCATAATAACCATAACGATTTGGCGGTGCAGTCACCGCATCAAGGTCGAGTCTTCCGCCGACATTGATGTAATTTAAATACCCATTTTCTTTTGGTTCTTTGCGTCCAGGGCTAATGATGTCTTTGGTGTGACTGGACTGAAACCCCAGCCGCATCGCCCGGAGAAGATTGGGATCACCATTAAACTTCGTGTCTCGTGAGAAATACACCCCGATATTATCTAAGGTTGTGGTATTTTGAGGGTCATTATCAATCCCTAATCGGAAGAGAACGGATAGGCCCATATAATCTTCTTTTGTCGCAATGCCTTCTTCTAGATTATGGCGCACATTGGTGACAACACGCGGTCGATCATAGATAACGTGATTATTGTTTTTATCTTGATCTTTAACAAAAAATCTTGATGTCACAGGCATCAACCGTGAATTATGAGAATACTTTTCATGTTTAAGTATGAAACTTAAGGTTTGAGGGGACACATCTTGTGATGACCAATAAACATAGCCTTGCCCACCAACATCGCCTTCGGTGTCGGGCACTAAATTGTACTTGGTGCTATCCGTGGCATCGATCGGTGTTGTTAACCGAAACCCGAGCTGTGAAAAGGTAATCTCAGGCATCTTTGTTCGGACTGATAAACTAGTCGCATTCGCAAAGTATTGTCCTAAGGTATAACCAAGGTAGGAGATGATGACGAAAACGGCAATGACAAAAGAAGCAAAACGTATGAGTTTCCGCGCTCTTTTACGGCGCTTTGACGTTTTGAGGATTTCTTCCCCTAAATCATAGGCGGCATGGTTCGGTATGTTGTAATCTTGTTCTGCCACAGTTTTCTCCATTTTTCGATTGGAAGTAAATTATTAAGATAATTTAGGCTGTTTGTATGTATTCATATTTTATCACGATTACATAACGAGCGTTTATCATCTTTTTAAAGAAAGATTAGTTAACAAGATCTAATAAAAATGATGCTAACCCTTACTGCCAGAAATAATGATTTTCATTATTCCTTTTTGGCAACTGGCTACCATCAATGAAGGCCCTTTAGTTTTGCGTCGCTAGTTTTCACTAGTTTTGCCCTTTTCTACTTTAATTATATGTAAAACATATAAGGTTGTCAACGCTGAGCACTTTATATTGATTAAAAAAAGCCATTTATTATGGCTCTTTTTTACTTAATAATTTACTTTTGTTCTTCTTTTTGTTTTTGAAGTTCTTTTTGAAGTTCTTCACGAGCTTGTCGACGCGCTTCTTCCATCAATTCTTCTTTGGTCATCGCTTGGAATTCTTTATTTGCAGATTCGTTAATGATCTTGATGAGTAGGTAGATATTGAAGAGGAAGAGAATGATGAGTGGTAACACAACAATAATGAAGAACCACACTTGATTGAGAACAAGCCATTTAATAAAACCGGTTCCCGATCCAGTATTTGCAGCTTGCATCGAAATAAAAGCAATAATGACTAAAACAACCATCACCAGGACTTCAAGACCCACTAAAACATATTGAAGCCAGTCAGGAAGTTGAATTTTTTTCTTTTTGATATCGGACATTTTGGTCACTCCTAAACGATATGTATTCGTATATTGATTTTACATTAATCCCGCGAAAGTGTCAATTATATGTATATTTTTCGCCATAATGCCGCACTTATCTTGATCGTTTTCGGAACTTTACCCTAACTTCACCCTTTAAAAACTGCAAATCCGACTTATTTCACCACATCAGCCAATAAAAAACCACCATCATAAATGGTGGTTTTGGTGGTTTTTTCTTAAGATTATTCTGCGACAGAATAGAGATTAAGGACAATGGCAAATGCCCCTAAAATATTTTCGTTCTTAGTGTCAACATCTGTGCCTTCAACCCAAACGCGGAAGGTGACGTCCTCGCTTGTTTCTGTCATGAGGTCCGCTATCGCGGGATATGCCACTTCAGAGGCTGCAATCGTTGGCGCCGTAATGAAGGCATTTGTCTTCAATGTGACCCCTGTTGCAAAGGCGTGGGTTGTTGTTCCATAAGCGCCTGTCCCAGGAATCAGATAGGTTGGATTTGATTCTGCGACTGGCGCATGTAAGAAGACCAATTCCGGATTCCCCGTTTCGCTATCATAATCATCATAATTGATGACAGCAAGACGTGTGGCTTTAACAATCTCAACATCTTTGGTCACGAGTGGGTTTTTAGGGAAGATGCCCGAGCCTGCACCAAGATAAACCTTAACACCCTCACCGACACTCGCTAAACGCTCAAGGGTGACGGTAAAGTCAATATAATAACCATTGGTCACACCAGCCGCGCCGGTGGTTGGGACGTCTTGTATTTCTTGGGCGATATCATTCGTCGCCGACCAAATCGGTTTATATAAATTGATTCCATCACCAGATATGTCGGTAACTTTTAAAGAACCGCCAAGGGTAATGGAGTTATCATTCGTATCTTTCACATTTGAAGTGAAAGTATTAAGTGAAGATTTAAAGTTAATAATTAAATCGCTTGAGGCCGAATAGACCGAGGCACTCTTAAACGAAATTTCAGCATTTCGGACAGTTTGAAACCATGCAAGGGTCCCTGCTGTTGTCATCATTCCACTAATAAAGAGAATGGTAAGAACTTGTCCGAGATTTCTTTTTTTCATTTTTAATCCTTTATTAAATACTCCCGAGCGATGCCCGGGAGTATCAATTTATTGTTAATTAGGCAACAACTTCAAGCGCGTATAAGGCAACGTTAACACTAATGACGCCACCAATAATGTCATTGATGGTTTGATCATCAGTACCTTCAATCCAAACACGGAAAGTAAGGTCGGCAGTTGTGGTTGCACCAGTAAGATCAGCAACTTCATAATCACTCGCACTACCAGGAATGACGGTTAAGTCAGTTGGGAAAGTACCGGTGATTAAAGAACTATCAGCTGTTAATGCGTGGGTGGTTAAACCATAAGCAGTACCAGTACCCAGAGTTAAATATTCTGGCGAGGTTTCAGCAACTGGCGCATAACGGAACTTGACTGCATTACTCGCGTCAACAACGGCTAAACGCGTTGCAGCAACGACAGAGTCATTTAATGCTTGTTGTGCAGTTTCTTGAGGGGTTGGTGAGCCTGGAGTTGCTTCAACAACATCTTTACCAACGATAGAGGTGCCCGTGCCAATGTAGACTTTTAATCCATTCGCACTAGCAGCGTTACTACGGCTAACTGTAATACCAAATTCAATGTAGTGACCAACAGAAGTTGTAACGGTATTAATGACTGAGGCAGTGGTTGAGGCACTATCAGCCCACACTGGTTTGTAGAAGTTTACGCCATCACCAGAAACATCCGTAATTTTGTTTGAACCACCAAGGGTCAAGACATTACCAACTAAACTATTAGTTAGGCCACCATCATCACCAGTGCTTCTATAGGCGATAACTAAGTTACCACTTTTGGTTTCAACGGTTGCATCATTGAAGTTAATGGATGCGGTCCGGACTGAGGTGAACCAAGCAAAGGTTGAGCCTGTTGCGGCAATCCCGCTTAATAACACTAATCCGATTGTACTTAATAAAACTTTATTCTTTTTGTTCATATGTATTTCCTCCTTTGAACATGACCGGTAAGTTAGTCCGGAATTCATCCTTACGTTGATTGTAAGGCACTAATCAAGCGATTAGATTTAGTCGATGTCGGTTGCGACATGAGTATATTATACAATTTATTTTTCATTAGACTTCAAGACTATAAACATCCAGGGCGACTTTGAACATACCGCCGAGAGCTTTATCGTTGACGGTTTCACTATCCGTTCCTTCGATCCAGAACCGGAATCCAACGTAGGCTTCGGAAGCTGTCATTAAGTCAGCAATTTCGTAAGTGGCATTTGCTTGTAATGTTTCGGTAACAAATGCGGTCGACTTAAGCTCCGTACTTGCATCCACCAATTCATACCCATCAAGTTCGTAAGCCGTTTCCGCAGCGTTCTCAATGAGATACTTTGGAGTTGCTTCAGCGACGGGTGCATAGAGGTGTCTGAGAGCGGGATTGGTACGCGCTGCGTCATCATAACCGATAACAGCCATCCGTGCGGCTTCAACCGCGAAGACGTCTTTAGCGTTCCCGCCATCAACTGGAAGAATCGCTGTATCTTCTCCTAAGTATACTTTGAGGCCCTTAGGATTTGGGTTCGTACTCGTACGTTCAATCTTTAATAAGATATCAATGTAGTAGCCATCGGCATTCGTTGTTGATACTTCATTAATGACTGAGGCAGTGTCTTCGGTCGATGCCCACACTGGTTTGTAAAAGTTAATACCATTACCAGAAATATCCGTGACCCGATTAGCGCCGGTTAATGTAATTACATTATTTGCGTCACTTTCGGAATCAAAGTTATTAAGGGAACCGGCTAAGGTAACTTTTAGATCACTACTCCGATTTTCAACAGTCGCACTACTAAACGTAAGTGAGGCCGTCCGAGTCGAAGTAAACCAAGCGAAAGTACTACTCGTTGCGGCTAAACCGCTAACTAAAACGAGCGCTAAGAGACTAAGTATTAATTGTTTTCTATTTCTCATAAACAACCATTCCTTTCTGCGCTTGCCTTGTGTCGTACAAGTTTGACCGAAGTGGTAGTTAGTTAATTATTTTTATTAAGATCTATTTGTTTAATAAAAACAGCCACCTAACTCTCATTTCGGTAGCTGGCTATCTTATTTTATTAAGACCCTATAGTTTTGCGTCACTAAATTACTTTAGTTTTGCCTTTTTACACTTTCATTATATATAAGCCGAAAAAATTGTCAACAATAAAAAATATAAAAAAATAAAAAATATGATTTGGACAAATCACCATCGTATGACCATAAATACAATAAGGATATATGGGTGCGCATACACAAGTGCGTAAGCACAATAAAATTCAATGCAATGATTAGCGACATGTAAACGCTTTATCTATGGGGTTATACGGTCAGCTCCTTACGGAAATGGGGCTTGTGCTATAATTTATAAATAAGGTGTACTATGGATTTAATTTATCTGCTTGTGTTGGCGATTTCTTCGGTACTAGTTCTCTTAGTATCCTTTTTATTTGTGCGTGCACAATTTGAAAAAAGTAGTCAACTTCGGCGAACCTTACGTTTCCTATTTTTTTCAATCTTAATCTCCATTATCATCGATTTATTTAATCGCCTTCACGCAAGCCCGCATTCATTTGCGCTCCCAAGTATTATTCGCTATGCCACGGTTATCACCTACATTTTAGCCATGCCGACAATCAGCGCCCTTTGGTTTGTTTATATCGTCAACTCAACGCACCTTGATAAAATGCCTCGTTCCTATCTTCACGCTGTTTATGCGGCGTTGGTTGTTCACTATGTCCTCACGTTTATTTCGGCCATCCCCGGCACTAATCTTTATTTTACGATTACCAATGGGGTTTATGAGCGTGGCAATTTATTCTTTATTTACTCAGGGTTTTTTATTTTATTTTATCTCATGACCTTGATGGTTTACTTCCGCTTCTTTTATACCATTTCACTAATTGAACGGTATATTTTCTTTGTCGTTTTTAGTTTGCCAATCGTGAGTCAAATCATTCAAATTTTCATCCCCGATATCTCTTTTATCATTTTAGGCAATACTTACTCTTTTATGATCTTAGCGATGAGTGTCCAGCATCTTTCAGCCACCACTGACTTTTTAACCGGGCTCGCTAACCGGCGGAACTTAACCGCCTTCCTCCAACGAAAAATAAGCAATTTAGGGCCTGCTGATAGTTTCTCGATTATCATGGTCGACCTTGATAACTTCAAAAATATCAACGATACCTTAGGCCATCATCGTGGCGACGATGCGCTCCGAAAAGTGTCGCAATTTTTTAAGAATTATTGTAAGGAAAGCGCGTTTGTTGCCCGCCTCGGCGGTGATGAATTTATCATCATTAGTGACATCACTGAACCGGAAGTCCTTCACAAGCATATCAATTCATTGCGGCTTCAATTTAAGGATTTTATTGGCACAGATTTTTCGCCCTTTGAGTTAGGCTTTAGCGCCGGCTTTTATCAGTTTAAGAAAGAGTCGCAAGTTAGCATTCCGGAACTGTTTGCGATTATTGATGAGCGGATGTTTAAAGATAAACGTATCCGCAATCCCAAAACAATTGATCAGTTATAATTCAAATAAAAAAATCCGGTTAGCGCCGGACTTTTTTTACGATATTATTTAAGTTTCTTCTCAATGATGATTTCTTTACTCTTCATCATACGGATTGTATTACTGCGTTCAAGATCGGTCAATTTCATCCGAATAACACGGACCTGTTCAACGATCTCTTTGATGACAATATTTTCAATGGCGTTTACCCGCCGTTTTGACTTTTCAATCTCTGCAACCAATATTTTTATCGTTGTTTCAAGATTAACTAGTTCCATAAGCATCGCAAACAAATCTTTAATTGCTGCAATCAGGTCGTCAAAAGCGCTCGTCGTCAGTAATAAATCATAACTCGGCTCCGCACTCACCTCTTGACTTGTTAGTTTCGGCACAATCACCCCCATCACTCGCTCAAATCCGGAGATCAGGGCATGCTTCGTTACCGCATCGTTGACTTGGTCGTTAATTTCTTCTTTGGTCATTTTGACACAAGCGACTTGGTAAAGATTTAAGGTTTCTTGAAGCATTTCCTCCACTTTAATCCGTAACGGTTTATATGTTTGAAGCAAGGGAATAAATTGATGAATTAACTCATCTTGTTTATCTTTTAAAAGCTTGTGTCCACGGCGTGTGGTCGCAAGTTTTTCCCGTAACTTTTGTAACTCCATCCGGGTTGGATTAATTTGTGTTGTGCTCATAAAAGACTAAGCTTCCTTATAATACTTTTCTACGAGTGCTGGATCAATCCGCTTTAATTCTTGACGCGGTAAAATACCAAGGAGTTTCCATCCTAAATCAAGGGTCTCTTCAATCGTGCGATTCGTTTCAAAACCTTGCGAAATATATTGTGCTTCAAAAGCATCCGCAAATTGGGCATATTTTTGATCGATTTCACTTAGGGCACTGTCACCTAAAATAAGGGACAATTCTTTCGCGTCTTTACCGCGGGCATAGGCACTAAATAATTGGTTCATCGTATCCGCATGGTCATCACGTGTTTTGCCTTTACCAATCCCTTTATCTTTAAGGCGGGAAAGCGACGGTAACACGTCAATTGGTGGCGTTAATCCTTTAAAGGAAAGGGGACGCGATAAAATAATTTGTCCTTCAGTAATATAACCGGTTAAGTCCGGAATGGGGTGCGTTTTATCGTCTTCAGGCATTGTTAAAATCGGGATTTGGGTAATGGATCCTTCAAGGCCTTTAATCCGTCCTGCCCGTTCATAAAGGGAGGCAAGATCAGTATACATATAACCTGGATAGCCGCGCCGTCCTGGCACTTCTTTCCGTGCGGCACTAATTTCGCGAAGCGCTTCGGCGTAGTTTGTAATATCCGTTAAGATAACTAAGACATGCATCCCTAAGTCATACGCTAAATATTCGGCAGCCGTAATCGCCATCCGTGGGGTGGCAATCCGCTCAATCGCGGGATCGTTAGCAAGATTAATAAACATGACCGTACGGTCAAGGGCGTCACTTTGTTCAAACACTTCACTAAAGAAGTTTGCTTCTTCAAAGGTAATCCCAATGGCCGCGAATACAACTGCGAATTTTTCATCTTTCCCAAGCACCGTCGCTTGTTTCGCAATTTGGGCCGCTAAGCGGTTATGGGTTAATCCTGAACCTGAAAAGATTGGGAGCTTTTGGCCCCGAACAAGGGTATTAAGACCATCAATCGCACTGATCCCAGTTTGAATAAATTCGTTAGGGAAATTACGTGCCACAGGATTTAATGGTACCCCGTTAATATCAACTCTTTTTAAAGGAATAATATGTCCTTTTTGATCAATCGGACGACCAAGGCCGTCAAACTTCCGTCCAAGGATGTGAGGTGAGACCCCAAAGGTCACACCTTCTCCTGTAAAAATAGCTTTCGCATCATCAATTTTAAGACCTTGACTACTTTCAAAAAGTTGAACAACCGCTTTATCTTGATCAATTTCTAATACTTTACCAAGCCGCTCTTCACCGTTACTTTGGATGATGCGAACAAGCTCATCAAATTTAACACCACTGACATGTTCAACAACCATCAATGGCCCAACAACTTCTTTAATTGTTTTAAATGCTTTAATTGCCATACTATTCCTCCTTTAACCCGTTAAAGGCAGCAATAACGGCTTGTTTTAAGGCTTTCACTTCATCTGGGAACTTTTCTTCACTCACATATTTAATGTGTCCAATCCGTTCATTAACCGCTAGTTTTTCCATCATTTTAAATTCCGCGCCAAAGACTAAGGCCTCGTTGGCTTTTTTATACCATGTCAAAATGAGGTCAAGCATCCCATTTTGTTTAGATATAGAGGCATAGGTGTCGATGAGGTGGAAAGCATTTTGATGGAGATAGTCTTCTCTAATCATTTGCGACGCATGGAGTTTAATCCGGTCCTTTTGACTTAAAGAATCAATCCCGACAAGACGGACAATCTCAAGGAGTGAGGCTTCGTCTTGTAAGAGTTCTTTCACTAACGCCACGTTTTCTTTCCATTCTGGGAACGAGGTATTGTGGAACTTAATAATATCTTCGTCGTATAAAGAATAACTTCTGAGCCAGTCAATAGCGGGGAAGTGTCGTTTATAGGCTAAGCTTGCACTTAACCCCCAGAACACTTTGACAATCCGTAAAGTGGCTTGCGAGACGGGTTCACTCGTATCACCTCCTGGTGGCGAGACTGCCCCAATTGCGGTAATCGAACCAATTCGTTTGTCACTCCCTAAGGTTTCAACAATCCCAGCCCGTTCATAGAAATCACTTAAACGCGACGCAAGGTAAGCAGGATATCCTTCTTCACCAGGCATTTCTTCAAGACGACTACTCATCTCGCGTAAGGCTTCGGCCCACCGGCTGGTGGAATCGGCCATAATCGCTACTTTGTAACCCATATCACGGAAGTATTCCGCTATCGTAATACCGGTGTACATACTCGCTTCACGGGCGGCAACCGGCATATTGGAGGTATTGGCAATTAAGACAGTGCGATTCATTAAGGATAACCCCGTTTTAGGGTCAATAAGACGTGGGAATTCTAGTAAAACGTCAGTCATTTCATTGCCGCGTTCACCACACCCAATATATATAATTAAGTCCGCATCTGCCCATTTGGCAAGTTGATGTTGAACAACTGTTTTACCACTTCCGAAAGGTCCTGGAATAGCCGCAATCCCGCCGTTTGCAATGGGAAAGAGCGTGTCGATGACACGTTGACCGGTGACCATCGCTTCTTTTGGTGCTCGTTTCGTGACATACGGTCTTTTCTTACGGACTGGCCATTTTTGAAGCATGGTAATCGGTGTGTCGCCGTCTTTTCCTTCTAATATCACAACAGGTTCAATAATAGTGAAATCGCCACTTTTAATGTCTTTAATCACGCCTTTCAATCCCGGAGGAACAAGAATAAAGTGTTTAACTGCAGGGGTCTCATTGACGTAACCAAGGGTATCACCTTCACTGACTTGCGTGCCAACTTTGGCAGCCGGGATAAAGGTCCACTTCTTTTCGCGATTTAGTTTATCGGTTTCAACCCCAACTGGGATATAAGAACCATGGTCTAAGTAAATTTTTGAGAGCGGACGTTGAATGCCGTCATAAATTGATTCAATGAGTCCAGGTCCAAGTTCAACCGAAAGTGGTTCTTTCGTTAAAATAACGGGTTCACCAGGGCCAACCCCGGCGGTTTCTTCGTAAACTTGAATGCTAGCGAGATCGTCTCTTAATTCAATAATTTCACCAATAATATGTTTATCTCCGACCAAAACGACGTCATAAACTTGGGCACTTTTCATCCCACTTGCGACGACTAATGGTCCCGAGACTTTAACAATCTTGCCTGTTAGTTGATCCATATATTTTCCTCTTATAGAAGATCAATACCAATTGATTTTCTAATACTCTCTTTCATTGTACTTAAGGCTTTACCGGTGTCTTCATCACTAAACGGAAGGGCCAGATAAAGCGGGTATAACTCTTTTTGTTTTTTAGCGTAATCTTCAAAGAAATCAACGAAAAATGTATCGTAAGCAATAATTTTTACGCCTTTACTCCGTTCTTTCAAGATGTCGGTTATTTCTTCAATATCACGCACGATATGAACAAGAAACCCAATAGCTTTAAAAAGGTTGGCTTCACTTTTGTTACTAAATAAAATTAATTCATCCATGATGCTTGTTCCTTCTCGTGTAATAAAGTTCTCGTAATCTTAAGATTTCGTATTGCTTCATTTTAATGTAATAAATAAGGGTTGGGTTAAGGTCGCCTTCAGTCGCAAAATCACTGATTTTTTGCATTAAATAATCATCAAGTTTTGTCTCGATGCTAGTATTGGTTGCGTCAGGATCAATCTCAATTCCAAATTCGGTTTTGATGAAGTTTATGACGGATTGTCGTTCCCCACTGTAGAGTCCACGCATAACGTCTTCACTCACAAGGTTTTGCTCGAGATAGAAGTCGCTAAATGGTTCTTTGGGGGTGAAATGACTAGCCCGTAAGATATTGATGATGTTTTTAAACGCATAGTCGACATCAAGATAACGCGTTAACCACGGATCACGGACTTGCGCCATCGCATATACTTTATTTAAATGATCGGCTTTCGCACCCCGCTCTTTTTTATGATAGTCATGAGGGAATAGGGCGATAAGATAAAGATTATCCCCGGGCAGGTAGGACATTACTTCCGCCTTCAAATCATTTAAAGCTAGTCTAGATAAGGCCTCAAAGTTTGAAACAATCGCGGTTGAGACGAGATTATTATTGATGAAGAAATTAAGTTTCTCCATATTGCTTAAATTCGCATAGGCTAAATAATCGGCTTCGGTGAGAAGGCGTGATATTTTAGCATCAAGGAGACCCTTTAAATATTCGTTATTCATCTTTAAATAATTCGTTATAGATCCTTTGTTCGTTAGTCCGTTGGTAACCACGGACAATTTCTTTAAAATCAAAAATAAGGTCGAAGGCTTTGCCACTTAAAAGAAAGCCTTCTTCAATATGTGTTTTTTCTTTACTAAGGGTAAAGGCGTAACCTGGTTTAGCTTTGTTTAATAAGTCTAATTCATCTGGGTTTTTACGCGTTGAAAGGGCCGCTAAATATTTGGCATAGTTTTGTTTTGAAACATGTATGACTTCGTTTCCCTTAACGTCTTCTTTCGCCACAAGGTGCGTAATAAACGCACAAAGATCACGACCTTCAAGTTTTTGAAGTTTTATAAGCACTTCATCAAATACACTGGCGACGAGTTCTTGACGCACTTGTTCACGATAAGTATCGAGTCCTTTTTCTTGGCGTTCAGCAAAATATTTAACACGACCTTTATGACGCGCAATGGCCGCATCTAATTCTTCGGTATTGCGGCTCATGATTTTACTTTTGCCTTCGTTTAATTGCCGTTTGGCTTCATCTTTTGTTTCAGCTAAAAGCGTTTGCGCTTCATTTTGCGCTTCAAGAAGAATGCGTTCAAAGATGGGTTTTTTCATCATAAACCCCTTAGATAGCAACCGCGACGTACATTAACACGCTGACGAGAAGTCCTAAGATGGCGTAAGTTTCAACAATGGCCGTCATCGTCATCCCGCGGGCGCTCATCGTTGGTTTCTTGGCTGTCATGGCAATCGCTGCGGCCGCCATTTTGCCTTGGTAAATACCCGATAATAAACCTGCAATCGCAATTGGCATTGAAGCTGCAAATAGGCCTAAGCCTTGAGCGGGCGTAATCGCAATTGGGGTTCCGCCAATCATCCCAATCTTGGCCATAATTAGGATTGCAACAAGGAAACCATAAATCCCTTGTGTTCCTGGTAAGGCTTGTAAAATTAAAACCCGGCCAAATAAGTCTGGTTTTTCGCTAAGAACGCCGGCGGCTGATTTACCAGCAATCGCCACACCAATCGCGGAGCCAATCCCCGCAAGTCCTGCGGCGAGCCCTGCTCCAAAGAGGGCATACACTAATCCTGTTGTCATTTATTCATTCTCCTTTATTGCATCAAGATATTTAAATTTATAGGCGAAGGGGGCAAATTCATAACCGCCACCTTCATAAAACTTTCCAAAAAATTCTAAGTATTGTAACCGACCGTCGTGAACATAGGCACTTAGAAGTCCCATCACGAAGTTAAAGACGTGACCGATGAGATAAACCACAATCGCCAAGAGAATACCAACAATTGGTACGCCGGCAACCATCCCTGCCAGGAGGTTCATCGTAAAGGCAATGACGGCGGTACTTAAGCTAAGCGCTAATAGTCGTGAATAACTCAAGACGTCACTTAAGTAACTTGTCACGCCATATAACCCGCCTAATCCGCTTAACCCTTTACTGATGATGCCTTTTTTACTCCGTCCATTTAAGAAGAGAATAAGTAGGGCACCAAGACCTGCAAGAACAAGGCCAATTGTAGACATAATCTTAAGCGTTGGTGACATTAATCCAATCGCCGCGAAGACCGCGCCTAACAAGATTAAAATCCAACTCACCCCGTCAGCTAAGATCGCCAAGATGTCTTTCTTCCGTGCTTCATTTAATATTTTCATGACGAGCGCGGTAATAATATGTAGAATCCCGAGACCAAGTGAGAAAATGAGCATCGGTAAGGGATCATCAACTGGTTGCAGTAAAATCAGGGAAAAATTAGGATTTCCAAACCACGAACCAAAGACCTTACCAAGATCAAAGGTAAAACCAAAGAGACTACCTGTGAAAATCCCAAAGATAATCGACGGGACACTTGAAAACGCAAAGATCATGGCCAAATTTCGAAGTTGTCCTTTCGGTCTTTTATATTTAATAAAGAGGGTAAAGAACACAAGCATCGCTAAGCCGTAGCCAATATCACCCATCATGATGCCAAAGATAATCCAATACCAAATCGACATCACTGGGTTTGGATCAATTTCTTTGTGACTAGGCACACTAAACATATTCGTAATCGATTCAAACTGTTGAACAAAGACATTATTTTTTGTCGCCGTTGGCACTAGTTCTTCGTCATTAACGGATAACTCTTCAAAGTCATAATCGAGCTTTTGACTTAGACTTGCCTTAAAGGTGTCAATTTGGTCTTCGCGCATCCAACCTTCAATATAGACAACCCGTTCGGTTTGTCCAGTTTTGACTTGTGATCGGACAGCTTTATTGTAGGAGTAATCATAGTACGTCCTCAGCACATTTACCTTGTTGCTTAAAGCCTTTAATGCGCCCTCTTTTTCCTTAATGATTGCTTCATTATCAGCAAGTGACGCATTTAGTTCCGGTAAGAGTTCGCTTAATTTCGTATCAAATAACGGTAAGGTTTGCTCCTTAAAACGATATGAATTTAAAAGCAGGATGGCTTGGTTTTCATAGACGAGTTCATAACCAAACGCCCCATAGACAAATTCTTCATCGCGCGATGACTCTTCAAAGATGTGTCCTTTATCATTTGCTTCTTTTAAGAATTCATCAAAGTTTATGCGGGCAATATAGCCAATTACAATGCGTGTTTTCACGAGACGGTTTAAGGCTTTGGTCGCGACACTAATGTTTAGATATGGTTTTAGAGATGCAATATCTTTAACAAGCCCCACATTATCGGCTTTCTTTTTTTCAATTAGCGTCAAGTTTTCATCAATCTCATTCAGGAGGCGTTCGGCTTCATGTTCCACTTTTTCAAACTCGGATCGACTCGCTTCATGAAAACTAAAAAATTTCTTTTTTTCATATTTGGAAAGTTCTTCAACCCCGCGTTCAATCCGTTTCAAATGTTGACTGAGATCACTTGGGAGTGAAACTTCTTCTTGATGATCAAAAAGCATGAATTTATTTTCATGTTGAATCAGTTTAATTAATGCTTCCCGCTCACTTTGTGGGGCGAGAAGACGTACTTTCTTAACAGGAACAATCATGCAACAATGTCCTTAAAGATGTCTTCAATAATCTTATTTTTATTGTAGGCGGCACTTAAAGCAATCTTGCTTGTAATCTCATCTTTTTTAACATCAAATGTGGCACTGATGGCACTAATTTCATTATCCGCTTTGCGAACAATATCACTTATTTGTTTTGCAAGACTCGCGGCATTGTTAGCCTTGAGTGTCGCCAAATCATCGTTGACAGCCACGAGTAAAGATGACGCTTCCTCTCTCGCTTTAGCAAGTATTTCTTGCGCTTCTTTTTCCGCTTGTACTATTTTTTCTAATACGCTCATAAGTCTCCTTTCTGCAAAGAGTAGTTAAGACCAATTTTATAAATAAATTGGTGTATTTGATTTCCTCGAGTAGTATTTTATCATGTTTACATTAATAATGTAATGAGACTGACCAGGTTAATTCCTAATTAAAATGGGATTAAAAAATAGAAGCCACCTGATTTCCTTGGTGGCTAATTAATCTTTAACTACTGCTTACTGAGACGCTCGAAGAAGGGGACATCATCAATATAAAGGGTTCTCTGCCCTTTGAGACGTAATCGCTTTGCTTCCTTAAAGTCGCGAAGTTTCCGACTAAGCGTCTCCGCTTTCATCCCAAGTAGACTCGCCCAATCAGCTTTCGTGTAAGGGAGGTCAACGATATTTTGCTTATCCTTTAAATTGAGAATCGAGATCGCAATCCGCTGATCAACGGGCAGTAAATTGGTTGTTTCAATGAGCGTTTCGGCTTTTTCTAAACGCGTGCTAATTTCTTTCATAACACTAAACATAATTTGGGGGTGAGCTAACATGTGTTCTTTAAGGGCGTCCGCACGGATGACACAAAGATGACAATCTTCCACTGAGGTTGCGTAGTCACTTGCTTCTTCACCACTAAATAACGCGCGTTCTCCCACAAAGTCACCTGGATTTAAAATGCGGATGACTTGCTCTTCGCCCGTCGTACTTAAGCGACTCACCTTTACTTTTCCTTCATGAACGATATATAGGGCATCTTTTTTATCGCCAGCCCCATAAACATAATCACCCTTTTTCACTTTTTGAACATGTATTAAATCGACAATTTGATTTTGTTCTTCTTCACTTAAATGCGCAAACATCGGCACTTTTACGAGACATGATTGATAAGTTTTTTTAGTTTTTGACATGGCGAATATCCTTTCCCTTATATCTTAATAGACGCATCGCATTTAAAATCACGACAAGCACAGATACTTCGTGGACAAGCATGCCGATCGATAAGTCCACGACCCGGAAGATAACGCCTAGTAATAAGGTTATGACCGTCACGAGGGCAATCCCAATGTTGATGCGCATATTCATCACGGTTTTCTTACTAATATTAATCGCATGATCAAGTTTATTAAGGTCATCAGAAAGTAAGATAACATCCGCGGTCTCGATGGCCACATTCGTTCCATTAATCCCCATCGCAACACTGACATCGGCGCTGGCAAGAGCTGGTGCATCATTGACACCATCCCCAACCATTAAGACGGAGCCACGATCTTGTTTTAGTGTTGTCACCAAACGAACTTTATCCTCTGGTAATAAACTTGCGTAATGACGATCAAGTCCAATCGCATCCGCAATATTTTGGGCCGCCCGATGATTATCACCAGTTAACATCACGGTTTCTTTGACGCCTGAGTTTTTCAGATTATGAATCACTTCTCGAGCATTGTCGCGGACGGTATCAAAGAGGGATATGGTACCAATCAGTCCGTTTTTGTCGGAAAGAAACACTAATGTGTAACCATCTTGCTCAAGTTTATCAATGGCCTCTTCGTGTTCTGAAAAATCAATATTAGAGTCTAACATCAATTTCTTATTACCAAGATAATAGGTTTGATCTTGATAAATGTAGCTTAGTCCGTGGCCGGTAATGATGTGGGTATCACTGGGACGGTCACTTTGTTCTCCAATCAAGTCAATCGTGTATTTAACGATGGCGTCGGCTAATGGATGTTCACTATATTTTTCACCGATTTGGGCGAGCTTTAAAAAGTTTTCTTCGTCGCCCATAAATACATTGGTTGCAACCACTTTTGGTTTACCATATGTGAGGGTCCCCGTTTTATCAAAGGCGACCACTTTCGTACGGCCAATTTTCTCCATGACATCGCCACCCTTAATAATGATCATGTTTTTTGCGCTATTGCCAATACCAGCAACAATCGATACAGGTACACTAATGACAAGGGCACCAGGACAGGCAATGACAAGGAGGGTCAATCCCATCTTTAAACCAAAGCGTGGGTCTTTTTCGAGAAGACCATAAGTCACACCAATGATGATGGCCAGTACGATAATACCGGGGGTATACCATTTGGCAAACTTTTCCATAAATTTTTGAGTTTTCGCTTTTTTATCTTGGGCTTCTTCAACTAATGTCAAAATCCGCGAAAAGGTGGTATCTTCACCGACTTTTTGCGCTTCAATGACGAGATAGCCATTTTCAAGAACGCTCCCGGAAATGACCTGGGCACCAACACCTTTTGATTCTGGAATGCTTTCACCCGTAATCGCTGCCGTGTTCACACTCGCGCTTCCTTTAATGACAAGCCCATCAACCGCTATTTTGTCGCCTGGTTTCACAACGACATGATCACCTTTAACAACTTCTTCCGGTTCAAGTTCATACTCGATGCCCTCTCTTAATACACGAACACTCGTGGGGGCTAACTTAAGAATCGCTTGAATCGATGAACGGGTCTTCTCTAATGTTTTGGTTTCTAAAAAATCACCGAAAATAAAGAGGAACGTAACGGCTGCCGCTTCCCAAAATTCAAAGATGGCAATCGCGCCAATGGCGGCAATCGAAACTAATAAATCAATACTAATGATTTTATAGCGAAGGGCGCCAATGGCCTTTTTTACAATACCGTAGCCAGCAAGGAGTGCTGTCAAAATCATCACAATCGCAGTGATTGGGTGATATATCCCTATCGTAAACGCTCCCGGAACGGGCTTTAGTGTTTCCCTTAGCACAAAGCTAAGGGTCACTAAAAGCGTGGAAACGATCAAAACAAGTGTTTTACGTTTCATCATTATTTAATGGATTTAACAACGTATCCTAACCCGTGGATAACATCCTTTATGTGATCGATTGTGATGAGTTTTTCATTGAAGCTAACCTTAACTTTTGATGAGTTAAAGAGCACTTCGGTATTAAGGACGCCATCTTGACGGCCTAAGGCTCTTTCGATTTTGGCAATACAGCTTGGGCAGCTGATTGGTTCTAGTTGTAATGTTTTGTTGGTCATATACTTTTTCCTCCTGCTTTCATTGTATAGAAAAATAGCAGGTAATAATTGACCTGGGTCAAATTTAATACACTTTATTTATTTTTTATAATCTTTTTTTGCAAAATCAAGCGCGTCACTGACTTCTAATGGGCGACTCATGTAATAGCCTTGACCAAAGTCACAACCAAAGTCTTGAAGGAGATCATATTGATCTTTTGTTTCAATCCCTTCGGCCAAGGAATTAAGTTTAAATTTACGACAAATCTTAATAATCTCAGGAAGAGTGGTCGTATGAATGGACGCTCTGGTTAGTCGTTCAATGAATATGCGATCGATTTTTACGGTGTCAATATGGAGTTTTTCGATGCGGGATAAGGAAGAAAACCCAGTCCCAAAGTCATCAATAGCTACCCCAATACCATATTGTTTTAATTGTGAGAGGGCATTATTGAGTTGTGTGTAATCACTTGAAAATACCGATTCAGTCACCTCAATTAAGACGAGATTAAAGGGAACGCCATAACGATTAATCCGATCGACAAGGTAGCTACAAAAATCCGCATCCAAAAGTTGTAAAGCGGAAATATTGATCGCCACTGGGCAATTATTAATACCTAAATCGACTAATTTTTTTATAAACGAGAGGGCGAGATTGATGATCTTCTTGCCGAAAGCAACAATAATGCGGTTTTTTTCTACAATGGGGATAAATTCGAGGGGGGCAACGGGACCATAACTTGGACTATGGTACCGTGCGAGTGCTTCAAAACTGGCGATTTTCCCTGTTTTTAAATTCATAATTGGTTGGAAGACTAGTCGAAGATTACCATAGCCCTCATCATAGGATAAATCGATTAATTCACGTTTTAACTCTTCTTGACGTTTGACTTCTCGTTCTAGATCATCGTCATAAATGTGCATATTAATCGGCGTGCCATCTTCGCGCATATATTCACTCGCGACACGCGCCTTTAAAAGGGCATTTTCAGCATAGGTAATACTTTTAGAGAGGAACGATACCCCGATATTACATTGAATTTGTTCGCGGGTCACGGTTTTAGAGACGACCTCACTAATTTGATTGAAAAAGTCTTTAATTTCATCACTCTTCATTTTATGACGCGAATAATAAATATAAATATCCTCTTCCGCATAATAAAGCGCAAGACCGGGTGTTTCAAGAGTTTTAAGTTTACTGACGAGTGAGGCTGTTAGTAACTCAACATATTGATAGCCATGCGTGCGATAGAGCCGTTGTGTATCTTTAAAGTTCACAAGGAAGAGGGTGCCCGTTGTTGACTTATTATCAAGTTTAGTTTGAATTTTCTTAATTAGTAATTCTCGGTTTGGTAATTTAAGTTTATGGTTAAAATCATTAAAATATTGAAGTTGTTTTTCAAGTTTTTTTGTACGTGTTAGGTCAATGATAATGCCTTCCAGCGCAAGGACTTTACCATTTTGATCATAAATCGGTACGCCCCGTTCATATACCCATTTTGTCATCGCATTTTTCGTAATAATTTCATATTCAAATTGAAAAACGCCTTTATTACGAATCACTTTGTCCCATTCTTCACGAATGAGATTCCGATATTTTCGAACAATAATTTCGTTATAAGAAACAATACGATTATTAATAAATTGAGCAGGTTCATAACCTGTTAATTCGAGGGCGCCATCGGAAACAAATTCCATGGTCCAGTTATCATCATTCACGCACCGATAGGCGAGACCAGGAAGGTTTTGGAGTAATGTTGATCGACTACGGTCGCTTTCGCGGAGTTTTTCTTCAAAGTTTTTTCGGGTATCAATACTTCGAATCATTACCAAGCGGACATAAGTACCATCCTTTTTTTTATCGATGATAGCGGTGAATTGTGAAATCCAAACAATTTTGCCGTCCTTACGAATAATCCGTTTTTCAATATTAAAATGATTTTCACCGACTTCTTCGATTACTTGGCGGGCTTGTTCATCAATTTTGCGATCCTCTGGATAGGTCAAGTTATTCCATCCAATCTTAATATACTCTTCTCGTGTATAACCAAGGATTTCTTCAAACGCTTGGTTAATAAATGAATGGGAAATATCATTATTTGGCATTATAGCAATTCCAATTGGCGAGCTTGCAAAAGCAATCTCTACGAGTCGCATTTTTTCAATCGTATTGACGCGTGTTTTCTTGAAATCTAATACGCGATCCCGAAGTGCTTTTTCATCAAGACGATCTAAACACCAAAATAAATGATGTGGGTCTTGGCCTTTATCAATCGAGCATAGCCTATTGCCGGTCAAAATGAGGATGCGAACATCATCAAAACGAGTCCGCAAGATTAAAAAATCTTTTAAACTTGATTCATCCTCGCCTGAGAGATCATAAATTATTCCAGTAATATAGGGATTCTTTTCAAAGGTCCGAACAGCATCTTGATGGGGACAAGTCGTCAAGCGAAAATCATCATTTAGTAGGTTATTTAATCTTAAAATTACATTATTGTTATTACTAATGAGTAGGATTTCTTCTCTGTGCATGAATTTTTCGTTTTCTCCGTGTAAATGATGGTGACGGAAACTTTCTAGACTGTTGTCGAAATGAGTTGCTGTATTACTACTTAGTGTATGTGTGTCGTATCATCATTAATTAGTATAATACAAAACAAATAATCCATTGTCTGATACAACCAAAATCTACAATTTTTTTTCGGAAAAGCGAAAAGTCATAATTATAAAGGCATTTTTTAGAAAAATAGACCTCTTTTTTTGCGTTAGATCAACCATTAAATCTGTTAATAAAGTTATGATATATAAAATCTACATACCAAGTGATATTTATTCCTATCCATAACACGCCTAACGATTAATGAAACGCAAATTCATTAGACACAAATCGGTCCCTGGTTAAATCAGTCAAGTATGAACCAAGCGGAGCGGTAATTAAAATGGCCATTTATTCTTTAATAAGATTAAGTAACTGCACATTTTTATAGATTACTTCTTTCCCTACTTGTTCGGAAATAATGAACCCTTCTTTTTCAAGAAGTTTTAAATATTTTGTTGCCGTTGCCCTTGAGATATTCAAGTTTTCTCTAAAAAACTCATTTTTGGTATACATGTACGAAAACAAGTGTTCGACTATTTCATACCGATAAATATCCGGTAATCGTTTTTTCATCATATCTTTTATCAACTCGATAGATTGGTTGATTTTCAATATGAGATTAACCGTATTTATAGAAGTTTCAGATATACCTTTTAAAATGTACACAACAAAATCTTTTATGTATTCTATATTTTCATTGCATTGTCTCAAAAGCGTATAGTATTGAGTCTTGGTATCCATGATGTACTTACTCAGATAGAGGATCGGTTCAGATAGTTTCTCTTTTAAGACCAAATATAAAATATTCAGTATTCTGCCTGTTCTACCATTACCATCGTAAAATGGATGGATACTTTCAAATTGGAAGTGGATTAGAGCCATTTGAATCAGTGGATCATAATCATCATTATGATTAATGAATAACTCAAGATTATGCATGAGTTCACGAATCTCTGTTTCATTTTGCGGCGGCGTGTGGACAACTTCATTGGTTTTATCGTTAATAATGACTGTGCCCGGAAGTTTTCTTACCCCACCCTTATTTGGCTCGATGACATTTTGAATTTCTACAAGTATATTTGTACTGATAAATCCCTTTTCTCTCATAAGTAATAAACCACGGTCAATGGCATGCTTATAGTTGATAACTTCTTTTGGTTTTCCGCCAATTGGTGTCTTTGACACAATCATCTTAAAAATTTCGTCATAGGTCGTGATAATATTTTCAATAGCTGATGAGTCTTTTGACTCACTAAGATTAATTATGCTCAAAACGATTCCAGGATTCGGAAGTATTTTAAGAATTCCTTTTAATTCACCTATATGATGGTTTGCAGTATTGAGTTCTTTTAATATTTCGACATTGTTTAAATTTAAATCAAGGGGAAGTTTGTTCATAATATCACCTCATGACTAATAATTTTGAATTATTATCCTCGTAATCTTATCACACAAGATTAGTCACGTCAAGCCTTCGAGGATAATTTTATATCTTTTTTAGTCACGTGTTTGATTAATATAATTAATTATTATTCAAAATAAGCAATCTAGATACCATTATCCTTTTAACAAAAAGAAACATTTATGTTTCTATGCAAACGCCACTTTAAAAGAAGTCACTCATTTGATACTCTCTATCTGTAAGTCCAAATGAGATAGTCTATTGCATTGCCGGACCCAAAAATTATTCAGACGATGAGTTCAAAGTACGTCGTTTTGAATTCTTAAGTACTGAACTAATCGTTGTAGAAACATATCACGCACCCGATGGCTTAACTAAGATGTTATATCGAGTTGTGGTGATATAATTTTTTTAGCGTATTTATCTTCCCCCACTCAAGCAAAATATATGCTTGGTGCATAGTTTGATGTTTCCACAATAGTTTCAATATGTTCCACATTATGTATTAAACAAAAAAAGAAGCATTTAACCCTAAATTAACGGGCTAGATGCTTCTTTTCTATTGTATGAATGGCTTTGTTAAGCCTTTCTTAATGAAAGCAATACGATGGTTTCAACGTGCGAGGTACGGGGAAACATATCAAGACATTCGACCGTCTTTATCTCATATTTATCGGTAAGTATTTTTAAATCACGAGCAAGTGTTGCCGGGTCACATGAGATATATACCACACGTGATGGTTTGGCGATTTTCATTTGTTCAATAAAGAGGGTGCTAAGTCCTTTGCGTGGAGGATCGACAAATAAAACATCAATCGACTTAAGGGTTTTTTTATTAACTAAGAACTCACCTGCGTCTTGTTCATAAAAAGAAACATTAGTTAAACGGTTTAATTGGGCATTGTTTTTGGCATCAATCACCGCTTCTTTAACAATTTCGACCCCAATCACTTCTCTAGCCTGTTGGGCGGCAATGAGCGCAATCGTGCCAATGCCGGAGTATGCATCGATCACAATATCATCCTTGGTTAGCTTCGCAAGATCGACCGCGCGCTCATATAGTTTTTCTGCTTGAAGCGTGTTAACTTGAAAGAATGATTGACTGGAAATAGTGAAGGTTAACTGGTGTATTTGATCACGGATAAAGCCAGGCCCATATAACACCACTTCTTCGGTTCCTAAAATAACATTAGTCCGGTCGGGATTAATATTTTGAATAATCGTCGTAATTGAGGGCATTTTTGTAACTAAATCTGCACAAAAAAGGTCTAATTTACGTACCTTTCGATTCTTCGTAACGAGTACAACCATGATTTCATCAAGGTAGTGACTCGTGCGAATCATCACTTTACGGAGATCACCGCTATGGGCTCTTTCATCATAAATATCGAGTTCGTGGTGCATCGCAAGTTGGCGAATCTCACGCATTATATCACTCGCCCGTTCATCATCTAAATGGGTTTTATCCATGGCAACAATCTCATGGGTATTATGACGATATAAACCGGAGAACACTTTTCCTTGCTTATTTAGACTGAGCGGCAACACCGTTTTATTTCGATAAAAATAAGGGTTTGGGGCCGCATATATTTTTTCAACATTTACTTGAAGCCCGCCAATGACACGAAGGGCTCGTTCTACTTTTGCTTTTTTATGTTCAACTTCTTTTTCATAACTAAGTTGCGTAAATTGACAACCACCTAAATGAATGGTTTCTGGAATTAAAGGTTTAATTCGATCGGGTGAAATATGAATAAAGTTAATAATTTTCCCTAAAGCGTAATTTCGCAATACTTTCACGATTTTCACTTCAGCTTCTTCACCAATAATAAGATTATTAATAAAAATAGGAAAACCATCGACCTTGGCTAGGCCGATGCCTTCTGAAGTATAGTCGACTCCAATCACGGAAACAATATCGTTTTCTTTAAGCATGATTCATGAGCTCTTTGATAAAGGCCACTTCATCAGCGACTTTAAGGCGTGGGAATAAGGGTTCACCTTTGTTGGTTTTTTGACCACCGATGACGCCGTAAGTTTTAAGTAGGTCGAACTTTTGAATGGAGTTATCAATCCCAAGTTGAGCAAATAATTTTTCTGGCGCATGAACGAGGATTGGTTGTAAAAGCATCCCCGCAATATATAAATTATTCGCTAAGTGGTTCATCACGGATTTTAAGTCATCCGTTTTATTTGCTTGGGCAAGTTCCCAAGGTTTGGTGTTATCAATATATTTATTCGAGGCACTAATGAGTTTAAAGGCACTGATGACACCATCGGTCACTTTCAAATCGGTGAAAGCATCGGTGTATTCTTTAACGACATTTAAAGCTAAATCTTCAATATCTTGATCAAAAGCAGTCACGACACCATGATATACTGGAATGACACCTTCAAAATATTTATCAATCATCGAAACAGTCCGATTTAACAGATTACCAAAGTCATTGACAAGATCAACATTAAACCGTTCAACAAATTGTTCGGGCGTGAATTGACCGTCACTCCCAAACACCGTTTCCCGTGCTAAATAGTAACGGACGGCGTCCACCCCGTAGCGATCAACGAGTGGAAAGGGATCGACAACATTGCCCTTTGATTTTGACATCTTGCCGTCTTTCATCATCAAAAGACCATGGACAAAGAGTCGATTAGGAAGCCTTAAATTTAAGGCTTCTAAGAACATTGGCCAATAAATCGCATGGAAGCGGGCAATATCGGCACCGAGAACGTGAACAATTTCGGTGTCTTCGTTTTGCCAAAACTTATCAAAGAGCGTTGCGTCTTCCGACAAATAACCAAGGGCTGTAATATAATTGGTCAAAGCATCTAACCAGACATAAATAACATGACGTTCGTTTTCTTTCACACGAATACCCCAATCGAAACTTGTGCGGGAAACCGCTAATTCGCTAAGACCGGGTTTAATAAATGTATTAATCATTTCATTTTTACGTGAAAGCGGGGTAATAAACTTTGGATTCTCATCATAAAACTTTAAGAGATCATCGACATAGTTTTGGGTTTTAAAGAAATAGGATTCTTCACTTGCGCGTTGAACAGGGCGTCCACAATCAGGACATAGGTGAAGCGGACCCACTTGGGTATCAGTCCAAAAAGATTCACACGGGGTGCAATACCATCCTTCGTAGTTACCAAGATAGATATCGCCCTTTTCAAGTAAATGTGAAAATACTTTTTGCACAGTCGCCATATGACGGGGATGGGTGGTTCTTATAAATTGGTCGTTAGTAATTTCTAACTTTTCCCATAAACGATAAAAACCTTGCACAATATCATCGACAAATTGTTGTGGGGTTTTGCCTGCCTTTTTGGCATTCTCTTCTATTTTTTGACCGTGTTCATCGCTACCGGTAAGGAAATAAACTTCCTTGCCGATCATGCGGTTATAACGGGCTAAAGTATCAGTCAAAACGGTGCAATACGCATGACCAATATGGAGTTTTGCACTCGGATAATAGATAGGGGTTGTGATGTAAAATCTTTTCGCCATATGCACCTCTTTTATCTACAAAAAACTGCTACGGATTAAGTAGCAGTTCGTTGTGAATGATGTTTTATTTAATTCCGTATTTTTTATTGAATTTATCAACACGTCCATCAGCTTGGGTAAAGCGTTGTTTCCCAGTGTAGAATGGATGGCAATTGGAGCATGTATCAACACGGATTTCTTTTTTGGTTGATAACGCTTCAAATTCAGTATTACAGCTAACGCATGTAATCATGATTTTTTGTGTGTTTGGGTGGATACCTTTTTTCATACTAACTCCTTCCGCCTAGGATAAGAACGTTCATCCTAAGTAAGCATAGGTAATATTATCATTAAATCATAGAATTGACAATCATAAAGTGGTGGTTTAATCGCAAATGATTAGTCCTTCTATTATTTTAATAAAATAATGGTCATTGATTTACATCGAAACGGAATGTAAGTATCATAACTACATGGATATAATCTTAGCAATAAAAAACTTAAAAAAGAATTATGGCAATCTCGTCGCTGTCGATGACATCTCCTTTACCGTCCGTAGAGGTTCTCTTTTTGCATTCCTTGGCCCCAATGGTGCTGGTAAGTCAACAACCATCAACATCATTTCCACCCTCTTATCAAAAGATGGTGGCATCGTCTATTTGAATGAACAAACTGATGATCTTTACTTCCGTCAAAAAATTGGTGTTGTCTTTCAGAGCAACATTCTTGATGATCACTTAACGGTTAAGGAAAACTTACTCTATCGTGGCTCCCTTTATATTAATAACAAAGCGGGCGTCATGAAACGCTACCTTGAATTAAGAGACTACCTCCAGTTTGGTGAATTTGAAAACCAACGATTTAAAACCCTTTCCGGTGGCCAAAAACGGCGCGTTGAAATTGCACGAGCCCTTTTTTCTAATCCTGAAATTTTACTCCTTGATGAACCGACAACGGGACTTGATCCAGAGACAAGACAAATTGTCTGGCGGGTGATTGATGACTTAAGAATCAATTCTGGCATGACTATTTTCTTAACCACCCATTACATGGAGGAAGCCGGGGTTGCTGACCACGTCGTCATTATTAATAAAGGGAAAATTGTGGCAGAAGGCACACCAGCCCACCTCAAAAACACCTACTCAAAAGACCGACTAAAAATCGTTCCCATTGAAAAAGAATCGTTTGTTACGCTACTTAATAAACTGAATATTACCTTCCACAAAATATCGGACGAATATATTATTTATGTGGAAAACGCCGAGGAAACAATTGATCTAATCAATAGTCTCCGTTCACATATCAAACAATTTGAAGTCATTAAAGGCTCGATGGATGATGTCTTTATTGAAGTCATTGGGGGCGGTGAACACCATGTATAATTTAGTGTCCCTTATTAAACGTAATATCAAAGTTTATCTTCGTGATAAAGCATCCGTTTTCTTCTCTTTTTTATCCGTTATTATCTTGCTCGCCCTTTATTTTCTTTTCTTAGGCCGTCAATACACAAGCGGCAGTTCATTTGATGGTCTATCAGATGAACTCAAAACCTTCCTTTCCGTTGGTGTCATTATGGGTGGGGTGTTAGTCATTAATACCGTCTCGCTATCCCTTGGGGTGATGGGCTCAATTGTCGCCGACTTAGAAACGAGACGGCTCGACGGTTTTCTCGTGACACCGATTGAACGTTTTAAAATTAGCCTTGCTTATTATATTTCCGCTATTCTTGTAACGGCTGCCTTTACGTTAATGATGTGGTTTATTACCATTCTTTATGTCGGCTTATTTAGTGGTTATTGGTATCACATTGATACGATCATTTATGCGAGTTTACTCATCTTATTATTTACATTTATCTCTTCAGCGATGATGCTATTCTTAGTCACTTTACTCAAATCACAAAATGCCTTTGGTGCGCTCGCGGGCGTTCTTGGGACAGTCATTGGATTTATGAGTGGGATTTATATGCCGCTTGAAGTTTTAGGACCTGGCATGACAAAGGTTGCCTCGCTCAACCCTTTCACACATATGACCATTCTTTTAAAAAAAGTCTTGTTGAAAGAGCCCTTTTCACTTCTCAATCCTATGCTTGCGGAAGGGTTAGAAAGTCCTTATGGGACGCTCAACATTGGAGTATTCGGACTTAATATTCCGCTCGTTTATTTAATCTTAGGCGCGCTACTTCTTGCATTCATCTTCCTCTTTCTAAGTTATCGAAACATGAATCGCAAGATGAGAAAATAACGTTTTAGTTTTTAAAGATAAGAAATTCCCGCTTTTTTAGTAAAAAAGGACATATTTTTTAGTAAATTCACCTATAAGGTGATATGATTTTTACTATTAGGAGGAAATAGTATGATTTCAAAAAAACTTGCCCTCGAAGTATTAAATATAGCGCTTAGCACCGGCGGAGATTTCGCCGAGATCTTCCTTGAAGAAACTAATAGCGCCACATATGTCGTGGAAAACGGTAAAACCCAACCCCCGACAACTTCGTTAACATACGGTGCCGGCATACGTATATTGAAAGATCTCCAAAGTGTGTATGGCCACACAAGTGATCTTAGTAAAAAAGGACTCTTTAAACTAGCGACAGCACTTAGTGCTTCGCACCAAGATGAACGTCAAATTGAAGTGACAAATATCAAGAAAGTAGCGGTCAAAAAAATCCATAAGTTTGAACGTAATCTAGATTCACTTCGTGTCGAAGAAGTAATTGCTAAACTTAAACAAGCAAATCATGTCATTGCTTCATATAATCCAAATATTGTACGGTCGATTACTGGTTTAATGACCGAAGATCGCAACATTGTAATTTTTAATAGCGAAGGCAAATCCTTCACCGACAAACAAGAACGCGTCAGAATGTACTTCCAAGCGATTGCCATGGCCCCAGGATCGTTCGAAACTGGATTTAATGGACCGGGCGCTCACCAAGGCTTTGAATATATCGAAGGACTTGATATTGACAAGATCGCCCGTGATGTGGCTGATCTTGCCATTCGGAAGTTAAGTGCGGTAGATTGCCCAAGTGGTAAAATGCCGGTCGTAATTGGCAACGGATTTGGTGGGGTCATCTTCCATGAAGCATGTGGTCACCCCCTTGAAGCAAGTGCCGTCAGCAAAGGCCTTTCGCCATTTGCAGGCAAGATTGGTGAAAAAGTAGCCCATGAAGCCCTGACCGCAATTGATGATGGAACTATTGTCAATGGTTGGGGATCTAATAACATCGATGATGAAGGCATTAAAACAACTAAAAACGTCTTAATTAAAGATGGCATCTTACAAAACTACATTGTTGATCGTTTTAATGGTCGGCGGATGGGGGCCGAAAGTACCGGTTCAGGTCGTCGGCAAAGTTATCAATATGAACCGACGAGTCGGATGTCAAACACCTACATCGCCCCTGGAAAATTCACCCCTGAAGAAATCATTAGTAGTGTCAAATTAGGTCTTTACGCGAAGTCCCTTGGTGGCGGTTCCGTCAATCCTGCGACAGGTGACTTTAACTTCGCTTGTGAAGAGGCGTATATTATTCGGGACGGAAAAATTGCCGAACTCGTCAAAGGCGCATCTTTAATTGGAACGGGCGCAGATATTATTAAAAAGATCGACATGGTCGCCAATGATCTTGACCGTGCCCAAGGCATGTGTGGTGCCGACAGCGGTTCGATCCCCGTGGATGTTGGTCAACCAACCATTCGTGTTAGTGAAATTACCGTCGGTGGAAGCGGAGGAGCCTTAGTATGAATATAAATAACTTTTTTGCCCTTGCAAAAGAAAAGGGACTCGAAGCAGCTGAAGTTGTCATTCATCGTTCGACGGCGACCGAGATGGGTGTTTATGACGCCAGTGTTGAAAATTACACAATGTCGACTACCGTCAATATCTTAGCCCGTGGTATCTATCATGGCAAAATGGGTTTTGCAATGAGTGAAAAAGATGACAAAACAACTGCCCAATATTTAATTGCCCAGATTAAAGCCAGCGCAAGTGTCAGTGAAACTGAAGACTTAAGCATCATCTTTGAAGGTAGTAAGCGTTATAAAAAGAAATCTTTCTATAACAAAGAACTCGAAACCATCAGTGAAAAAGAAAAACTCGACAAGCTTTTCGTCATTGAAAAAGCGTTGAAAGCATCGCATCCGCTCATAAGTGATGTTGAAAGCGCGTCCTATAGTGAAGTTGAAAACGATTCCCGTTTTTATAACTCCTTTGGACTTAAATTAGCGACCAAACAAAACTACTTCTATTACTACGCCAGCGTCGTCGCCAAAGATGGCGATGATGTCAAAACGGAATACAAGATCTTTTTAGATAATGATTTCAATAAATTTGATGTTGATCATTTTGTTAAAGAATTATCGCAAGGTGTTATCCGCAAACTTGGCGGTAAACCATGTGCAACAAAAGCATACCCCGTCGTCTTTAATCCGCAAATGACGGCAAACGTCTTAAGTGCCTACTTAAGTAGCGCTAGTGCCGACCGCGTGGAAAAGAAAACTTCATTATTTGCTGACAAAATTAATGATCGCGTGGCAAGTAGTAAAGTCACAGTGCTTGATGCCCCGTTAGCGAACAACCTCTTCTATCGTTATTTCGATGATGAAGGCGTAGCCAAAACAAATAAACCAATTATTAAAAATGGTATTTTACAAACCTTCCTCCATAACTTAAGTACCGCAACCAAAATGGGGGTTGAACCTACCGGTCACGGTCGTAATACAGGCGGAAAAATCGGGGTCGGTATTAGCAATATTTTACTTAAACCAGGCAAACAAGATTTTGCGACGATGATCAAAGATGTAAAAGAAGGACTCTTAATCACCGAGCTCATGGGACTCCATAGTGGTCTTAATCCAACGAGTGGGGACTTCTCCTTGCAAGCAAGTGGCTTTATGATTCGGAATGGCGTTGTTGCCGAACCCGTTAATCTCATTACGGTCGCTGGTAACCTCATTAAACTATTCAAAGATGTCCAAGCCGTAGCGAATGAAAATGAATTACAACTGAGTAGCTACACGACTTCAAGTATTCTTGTCAAAAACTTAAAAGTCGCTGGTTAGTTACTTCTCTATTATTCAAAAGCACTGTCCTTAGGGGCGGTGCTTTTTAAGTTATATCACTTGTAATGCTTTTGACTATCGGCTATTCTTAATGCGAATCATTCGCAAAATTTAGGAGTTTTATGAAATCTAAATATCTACTACTAGCCCCCCTCTTAGCCTTAACCGGATGCACCCTCGGACAAACGCCCGACATTGTCGTTACCTCGTTTGTCAGTTATGACGCAGTTAAAAATATAAGTGGTGATGAATTTATCATCAAAAACATTGTCCCATGGGGTAGCGAACTACATGACTTTGAACCCAGTCCCCGTGATATTAAAAATATCCATGACGCAAAGTTGTTCGTTTATACGAGCCTTGAACTCGATACATGGGTCAAAGATCTTGTCGAGATTGAAACAAGTTTTGAACTTGAAGCACATTATATTTCCCACGAACACGCGGAAGAACATAGCGAAGATGAACACGATCATGAAGAAGATCATGGCGATATTCACTTTTTCACAAATCCCGTCTATTACCTTGAAATTTTTGATGCACTTTTACCAGTAATCACCGAACTTAACCCTGCAAAAAGCGACTTATTCACGCAAAATCATGATGAATATACGACCGAAATAAACACCCAAATTGATCGCTTAACTACCCTACTTTCAGACATCAGTGAACCTACCATTTATTTTGCGGGTCACAATGCACTAAGCGATTTTGCCGAAGAATTTGGTCTTCATATTGTGTCATTGTCTGATAGCTATAAACCAGATGTTGATTTTCTTTCACCCAATGTTGTGGCCTTTATTGAAGCGCTACGAACAAATGACATTCATTATCTTTTTGTTGAAGAACTTGTCGAGCCAAGAATGGCCGAACTTATTAAAATAGAATTAGCAAAACAAAATCATGCACTAGAAATTTTAGAACTACATGGTTATCACAATATTACCGCAAAACAAGCAAAGGAGCAGATCACGTATGCTGAACTCTTCGAACAAAATGTCACCAATCTTAGCCGTGCCTTCAGTCATTAAACTAACCGATGTCAGCGTTAACTTCGGTGACGTCATGGCCCTTAAACATATCAACCTCGATATCAAAAAAGGGATGTTACTTTATATAATTGGACCGAACGGATCTGGTAAAACGACCTTTATTCGTTTACTAACCAATTTGCTTGAACCGACTTCAGGCGAAATTAGTATCAGTTCAAAACACCTTGGTTACCTACCGCAAAAGTTAAATCAAAACCCCTCTTTCCCGATTACCGTCGAAGAAGTCATTTATAGTGGTTTTCCAAAACAAAACTTAATCATGTCAAAACAAGACGGCGAGTTGATTGCATCGTGGCTGAGTAAAATGCAAATCGGCCATCTTCGTAAAAAACCAATGGCCCAACTTTCCGGCGGTCAACAACAACGCATCTATTTAATTCGCGCCTTAATCAGCGAACCCGATACCATTATTCTTGATGAACCTACAAGCGCGCTTGATCCATCCTTCCGAAGTTACTTTAATGACATCATTATGGAACTTCACCACCAAGGAAAAACAATCATTTTTGTGACTCATGATCTTCACGACACCTTATGTGATTGTGCGCATATCGCCTATATTGATCAAGAGATAAGGTTTTTTGGTAAATATCCAGAATACCGAGAAAAGGAGCATCGTGAACACCATGTTTAGTTTCTTACAATACACTTTCATGCTCTATGCTTTAATTCTCGCTTTGCTTATTGCCTTGGCCGCAGCGTTACTCAGTCCATTTCTTGTCTTATCTAAACAGTCACTGATTGCTGATGGGATGGCGCATATCGCCTTTACGGGGGTTGTGATTGGACTACTCTTTTCAAATGAACCACTTTATATTGCGATTCCATTCGCCGTTGTTGCTGCCCTATTAATTACATTCCTTACCGAAAAAGTTGATATGGATAGTGATGCTGCCATTGGGGTCGTGAGTGTTTTCTCACTCGCTTTAGGTCTGATCATCATTAGTCAAAGCGCCGGCTTTAATCGTTCAGTTGAATCGTTATTGGTTGGCAGTTTATTAACGGTGACCGTTCCTGAACTACTGATTGCTTCAGCGCTTGCATTAGTGGTCACCGTCTTCATTCTCGTTTTCTATCGTAAATTACTGATTACAACTTTTGATCCAACATTCGCAAAATTTAGTAAAATCAATACTGGTTTTCTAAAGTATATTCTCTCCGCACTGACGGCGGTTTTTGTCGTCATCGGGGTCCGCTCGATTGGTGCTCTTCTAATTAGTGCTTTTATTCTATTCCCCACGCTTATTGCCCGTCAGATTACTAAAAGTTTTAACACCGCCCTCTATCTCGGGGTTGGATTTGCCCTTTTCAGTACCTTTATTGGTTTAACCCTCTCCTATCACCTTGCCCTGCCCACTGGACCTAGCATTATTATGATCTTTAGCGGGTTTCTTGTACTAACCTACTTAGTCAATCTCATCTTCTTAAAAAAACGGAGGTTATAAGATGCGCTTAACTCACTTACGGCAGCTCGTGCTCAATGCCTTTTCCGAAGACCATTCATTACTTTGTGCGGAAGACATAAACCGCATTCTTAGTGCGGAAGCGATTGATTTATCAACCATC
Organism: uncultured Staphylococcaceae bacterium; assembly: GCA_964410505.1. Taxonomy (GTDB): domain Bacteria; phylum Bacillota_I; class Bacilli_A; order RFN20; family CAG-826; genus UBA1361. The sequence continues at coordinate 178,843 of CAYPGR010000001.1, read as the reverse complement.
TATCGCGCCCTTGAATACTTTGAAAAAAAGGCAGTATTAGGTAAAAGCACCATTAATAAAACAACCTATTATTATTTAAAAGATGGTGATCATCATCATTATATGATCTGCACGACTTGCTTAGCCCGTTTCCCGATTGAATGTGGAATTGATCGACTGCTTAAACGCAGCGTCAAAGAACATAAATTCCATGTCACTGATCACGATCTCACGATTTATGGACTATGTCAAAATTGTTTTAAAAAACAAAATGAAAAAGCCTCATTATGAGGCTTTTTTATAAGTCGTAAATTTATTTCTTAATGTAGAGAACGCCAATCGTTCCTTCGCCACAATGACTTGAGATAACCGCACCAGCTGGCGTCACATAAATATCTTTTTCATCCATGATTTGAACTAGTTTTGACTTGATATAGTCGATTCGGTCACCCCCGTGCGAATGGGTGATAAAGACCCGTGGTGATTCAAGTCCATTTTTAATATCTTGATACACCTCTTCTAACATCCGATCAAGGGCACGTTCACTTTTTCCTTTGGGGGTGTCCACAACCACTAATTTGTCATCAAGGACCCGCAAGAAGGGGTGTGCTTTTAAGATCCGACCGAAGAATAATTTCATCCCGGTGACGCGACCACCGGCCGCCAGCATATCTAAATTATCAACGATAAATTGAGCTTGAGATTTCACACTGATTTGTTCTAAGTAATCCGCCACTTCATCAAGTGACTTTCCTTCTTCTCGTAAGTCATGGGCGCGCATCACAAGAAGTCCACTGCCGGAGGACAAAGTATGGGAATCAATGAGACGGACACGCACGCCTTTTAAGTCTTCGGCCGCGAGTCTTGCCGCTTGAAGGGTCGCACTAAAGGCCGATCCAATTCCTAAAAATAAAAGTTCTGTATGTCCTTCGTCTCTTAATGTTTCAAAAATTTCCAGGATGACACCTGGTGCTGCTGCACTTGTCTTGGGAACTGCTTTTAGTTCCTTCATTTTCACATAAAGGCTATCCGCATTAATTTCATAATAATCTTTAAAAGTCATTTCACCTAATTGGACATTAAGGGGGACAACATAGGGATCAACTATTTTTAGTAGTTCATCACTTAGGTCAACGGTTGAGTCAACCACTATTTTAAATTTTGTCATTGTTTCTCCTTTATTGGGACTAAAGTGTCCGCTCTAAATTACATTTTTGAATAAAAGTATTCTAAAACATTATACACGATTGACCGTCAATGGTGGTGGAACTTCCCTATGTCCATCCTTTCGTTTGTGCTAAAATTAATAAAGAAAGGAAGTATCACATGAAAAAGTTTTTTGGAGAATTCAAGGCATTTATCTCCCGAGGAAACGTATTAAATCTTGCCGTCGGTATTATCATTGGGGCCGCTTTTGGTGCCATTATTGGCAGTCTAGTCAATGACATCATCATGCCACCAATCTCATTATTACTTGGCAATGAAGTAAGCCTCTTAAAATGGGTCATTCGTCCTGAAGTATTAGATATTGATGGTATTACGGTTCTCACCAAAGAAATCGCCATCCGTTGGGGATTATTCTTGCAAGCCGTGCTTAACTTTTTAATTATCGCCTTTGTGCTTTTCGTGATCATTCGGATCGTTACCCGCTTAAACAAAAAAGCCGAAGCCTTAAAAGCCCGTAAGCAAGTCGCCGTCGCAGTTGAAGAAAAACCAGCGCCAGCACCCGAACCAAGCGAAGAAGTCTTATTACTTCGTGAAATTGTCAAAGCCTTGAATAATAAAAAGTAAATGAGCCAAAATAAAAAACACCAGTTCTGAACCTGGTGTTTTTTTATTGAGTAATTACTTTAAGTTGGGCATCACTAAGTCTTCGTTCCCAGCTTGCGCTTTGACTAACTCATAGGCTTTGGTGAAGAGTTCTATTTCTTCTACTTTACGGTAATCATTAATGCGATTTTTAAGCGCTTTAGGGGCCCGATTTAACACATAGGCGCACTCACTTTGACTCTTCGTCACAAGGCCGCTATAAATGAGGTAAACACGCATGGTTTCAATCGTTAAGTCATTACTAATAAACTTCCGGTCCGCAGCTTTTAAATCTTTGAACCAATAATTTTCAGATGCTTCTTGAGCTTTGGTTAAAAGATAAATATAAAGTTTTTGGGCTTTAATACGGGCGATAAATTCTAATTCCACTTTATCTTCATGAGCTTCTAGTTTTTCAATTAAGGCCAGTGCTTTCGCCCATTCTTTTTGATCGAGATATTGATAGAGCTTATATAAACTCACGCGGGCGGTCATAGTCGTTACTTCGTCAAACGATTTAATGTCTGCGACAACTTCATGATTATAAATAAGAGACTCAATCCGAATAAGTTCGTTATAGGCTTCGACATTTACTTTTTTGCTTAGTAACACAATATAGTAACCATCGGTGAAGTTATCTAATTTGAAAGGCATGATGTTATAAACGAGTAACATCGCGCCCACACCCGCGACAATTAACGCTTGATGGTGAATCGCAACCTTAGAGCCGGTGAATAAGAAAAGTAAAATCGCAATGATGAATTCAAAGATCACCATCACGGTCGGTCCAAAAAGGAAAAGGCGTGGTTTGGTATGTTCTTTTTTGGCAATAATCTTCGTTTCACCAGTTAAACCTTCATAGCGGCGGGTTTGAAACTTCCATCCGGAACTCGTTTTAAAATACGCCAGTCCGAGGACGTTAACACTGATGACGCTATAACCACCTAAAATTGCCCCTAGGACATGGCCAAGTTCAAATAAAACGACATTAATGAGGATGCCCGCAACAATGGTAATCGTCGCAAACCCGTAACGTTCAAAATCGGTAATGAGTTCTAATTGACCAAGGGCTGGTTCAATAATTCGCAACCCAATAAAAAGGGCAATGATGAGCATTAATAAATAGACAAGAATGCTTAGAAAATCTTCTTTTCGCATGGTGTTTCCTCCTTAATAACAACTTTCATAGATTTTGATTATATCATGTTTTGTGAGACTTTTTTGATCGTGATAAAGGACGTTTTTGCCATTATCCGTGACAATATTCGCGAGGATTTCTAAATCATCTAATTTCACGCCAAAATGACGTAAGTTAAGCGTTAAGCCAAGTTTCACGAAAAGTTCCGTTAACTCCTCAATTGCAATTGCCGCATTCACTTTAGAATCAGGATGATTGGAATTAAAGACGACACGGGCTAAGCGGTCTAACTTCCGTTCAAAGGCCGCCCCATAATAGCGAAGCCACGCTGGATAAAGAACCGCTAGACCATGACCATGGGCAATATGGGGATAGAGGGCACTTAACGCATGTTCAAGGGCATGTACTGGCATACCTGTTTTCTTCCCAATCCCTGTAATATCATTATGACTAAAGGTGCTAGCAAGCATTAAATTCGCACGGGCGGTTTCATTTGTCGGATCTCCGACTAAGACCTCGGTGCATTCTTTTAAGGTTACAAAGATGGCTTCTGCAAACCGATCAGCGAGTTCAATATCATCACTTTTACAAAAATAGCGTTCGAGCGAATGCATAAAAGAATCGACAATCCCGACTGCTGTTTGGTAAGGCGACACGCTATAGGTTAATTCTGGATTTGTAATCGCGAAAAGAGGGCGCACTAAGTCACTCCGAAACCCTTGTTTAAAGTTATTGTCAGCTTCACTGATGACACAACTCCCGGACATTTCACTACCAGCAGAAGCGTGCGTTAAGATAACCCCTAATCCTAAAGCTTTTGTTGGCACACTAATCCGTTTACTAAAATCGAGTTCATCGCCTTCATAATAAAAATTGACGGATAAGCTTTTAGCAACATCAATCACGCTTCCGCCACCAATGGCCAAAATGAGATCAACGTTATATTCTCGCGCTATTTTTTTAGCTTCTCTTACATAACGAATTTCCGGATTAGGTGTAATCCCGCCATATAAGACATACTGAATATCATGGGCATCAAGGCGGTCAGTTACATCCGTTAAGAGTCCGCTTTGAACGGCAAACCGTTCGCCATACAAAATGAGGACATTCTTCTTACCGTAGCGCTTGATAACGTCTGCAATTTCTTGATGACGATTAATACCAAAAATAAGTTCTGTTTTAAGATTTAAATTAAAGTTATGCATATCCCTCTCCTTTATGTTTAATCGCATCGAGTGGGAAAGCTTTAAAAAAGGTTACGAGTTTAATCACAAACTCTGGTTCTGAATAAAGCACTTCTCCTTCTAACCACGCGATGACACTGCTTGTGATCCCCGAGCCATAAACACGCGCCAGTAATTTCTTTTCATGATTCGTTAGTTTATTCTCACTATCTTTCATTTGAATATAATCAAGACTTAAGTTATAAAGATAATTAAATAAAAACTCACGGACTAAATCTTTGGCAGCGCTTGCCAAGGTATTCGTAATGAGTGATTCATTATGTTTAACGTAGCGAAGAATAATTAGAATGCCTTCTTCTAAATCCCCATTGTTTGGTTTTTCAATTTCTTCATTTAGGAAGACCCAAGTCAGTAAGTCATATATATTGCGAAAGTGATAATAAAACGTTTGACGATTCACATGACAGTCTTTAGTAATGCTAATGACACTGATCGTATCAAGCGGATCTGTGGTCATGAATTTTTTTAAGGACAAACCTAACTTAACCTTCGTTTTCATCGTGATTTCTCTTCATATTTTTCGCTATTTTTGCGCCGAGGATGGCGTTGTTGATAATGAGTGCTTCATTGGCGACTAAGCTTTTGCCACCTGTTAATTCATAGATTTTAGAAAGTAGATATGGCGTTTGATTTTTCCCAATGATTCCTTCTTTATCCATCATCAAAAGTGCCTCATCGACAAAGGCTTTTACCTCTTGATAAGGTAAGGCAAATTGTGATGGAATTGGGTTAAAAATCAAGATTCCGCTATTTAGTTTTAAAGCTAAATGAGTCAAAATGAGTTCAGCAATTTCTTCTTCTTTATCAAGGCGATATAAGACCTTCTCATCTTCACTCATTGTGTAAAAGAGCGGCATTTTGCTCGTTTGATAACCAATAATGGGGACTCCTTTGGTTTCAAGATATTCAAGTGTTTTAGGCAAATCAAGAATTGCTTTTGGACCCGCTGAGATGACTGCAATCGGGGTGCGCCCTAACTCTTCAAGGTCACTCGATATATCCATGGTATTTTCAGCCCCCCGATGAACACCTCCAATCCCACCTGTGACAAAAACACTAATCCCGACTTTCGCTGCCAGAAACATCGTTGCGGCAACAGTAGTGCCGCCGCATAACCCTTGGCTTAGAACATAGGATAAATCGCGCCGTGATATTTTAATCGCCGCTTCTTTCTTGCCAAGTATTTCAATTTCGTCTTCAGTAAGACCAATGATTGCTTCCCCGTCAAGTACCCCAATGGTTGCCGGGATGGCGCCATTATGACGAACTGCTTCTTCGACTTTCAAAGCAATTTCAACATTTTTTTGATAAGGCATGCCATGAGTGATAATCGTTGATTCAAGCGCGACTACTGGTAAGTTGTTTGCTAGTGCATAGGCAACTTCTTGATTAATTTTTATTTTCATCATACTTCCCTTTCATGCTTTGGAACAAGCTTATTATCAACATAAATATAAATAGCGGCTAAAATTCCGTTAATTAGCGTTAGCTCTACATAATTAAGGCGCGTTAAAGAGAAAACATCAATCCCGAGAAGTCGGTCACCACTCGGTAAGAAGGTAAAGATATTATCGGCCACAATCAAAAATCCAGCCACTAGGGAAAGGGTTAGAAATAACACAAGACGATATTTATTCATCGGCATTGCGTTACGGAAAAGGGCCACAAAGCTTAAGAAGGTGAGGGTTATAACCGTCATTGTTATCATTTGAGGAGAGGTATTACTCACGGTACCACCTGACATTTCAACAAAGTTTTTCAAAATATGGAGCGCAAAGGCAGCAATGACTAAAGTAAGACCTGCTGGGACACTTCGCCGCACGACATTCTTAATAAAAGTCCCTTGAACCCGCTCTTTATTTGGTTGCATTGATAAGAAGAAGGCAGGTACCCCAAGCGAAAGAATTTCCCAGAGGTATAAGTGCTTCGGTTCTAACGGATAACGAATATCATTAAGAGCTTCACCAAGTAATCCCGCACTTACAAAAAGGAAGGAGAAAATCATCGCAAATATTGTTTTAATTAAGAAGAGTGACCATGTCTTTTGGAGGTTATTAATCGCTCGTCTTCCTTCATCCACGATTGAGGGTAAAACATCAAAGTTATTATCAAGTAAAACGAGATGGCTCACACCACGGGCGGCCGCACTTCCGGCACCCATTGCAATCGAACATTGGGCCGCTTTTAAAGCAAGCACGTCATTGACGCCATCCCCAATCATCGCCACGACTTTGCCATCAGCTTGAAGTTTGGTGATGATACCTTCTTTTTGTTCGGGTCGAACGCGACCATAAATGGCAAAATCCTCAAGTGAATAATCCGCCGGATTGGTGATATGTGAAAAGTCTAGGTTACGATCCGCACCAACGATGCCAACTTGGCGGGCAATCTCACTCACACTAATCGGATCATCACCCGATATAATCTTTATTTCAACACCGTTTTTTTGGAATTCTTGAATTGCACTAATCGCTTCCGTGCGAATATTGTCTTGAATAACAATTAACGCTAGCGGGGTGAGGTCAATCGGTAGTTTCTTTGCAACAAAGGGTTTTTTAGAGCTCGCAAGTACCATCACACGTAACCCCCGTTTGAGGTAAATAAGTTCAATTTCGGTAATTGATTTCATCATTTTCGGACTTAAAATCATCTTTGAAGCCCCGATAACATAAGTTGTTCCTTCTAAAGTAGCGCCACTATACTTTGTTTCGCTGTTAAAAGGATAACTTGCCGTTGCTTTAAGCGGTAAGCTCGTTTTAAAGTGATCTTTTAAGGCAAGTGCGGTTGGATTTTCATCCTGAGTAGCAATCACAACCGAGGCAATAATTCGAGTTAAGTCTTCATCTTTTGGTGCCTTTAAAGTAATCACTTCATTGACCTTCATGGTGCCATCCGTGATGGTGCCGGTTTTATCTAAACAAAGGACGTTGACACGGGCCAACATTTCAATCGAATACATCTCATTAACAAGGGTCTTCTTTTGACCGAGACGTATAACACCGACGGCCAAGGTTACACTCGTTAATAAATACATCCCCGAAGGAATCATTGCGACAAGGGACCCGGCGATGGATTTGATACTATCTTCCAAATTAGACCCTTGATAGAAACTATTAAAGATTAAAAGCAGCGCCATCACAATGACAATGACACCAATCACCCGAAACAATTTACGGATGGAGTTTAATAATTCCGAACCCGGCCGTTTAAATTTTTTCGCCCGTAGTTGTAATTTTTGGGCATAACCAAGTTTTCCAATCGTATCGACTTGGTAATAACAAGTCCCGGTAGTGACAAAAGATCCGGAAAGAACTTTACTGTCTATCGTTTTATAAATAATGTCAGGTTCGCCCGTTAAAAGCGATTCATTGACGCCAGCACTACCATTAATCACCACACCATCGGCGACGATTTGATCCCCTAGTTTTAGTTTAATGATATCGTCAAGGACGACGTCATCACTCGAAATCAGTGTTTCCACACCATCACGCACAACCATGACTTTTTGTTTATTTAATATTAAGAGTTTTTTTAGCGTTTTACGCGCCCGAAAATCTTGAATTAAACCAATTAAAATATTCGTAAATAGAATACCAAGGAATAAAAGACTCGCCCATTCACCAATATAAATGAGTGCCGCCCCAATGACATATAGCAATGTATTAAAGAAACTAAAAAGGTTCGCCATTAAAATGGCAAAGGTAGATTTAACCCCTTTATTTGGTTTCTCATTCGTTAATTTTGCTTTCCGCCGCGCATTGACTTGCTGGGTGGTTAACCCCTCGGTATAACTCGGCGTGTAGCGGACGACTTCATCGACTAATATTTCACTTTTCTTGATGATCGTCGTCGCCGCACCTGGGCGGTGTTTCTTATCGTTTTTCATCTATGGTTCTACCTTTCTGTTGAGAAGATGGTTTATTCAGTTCGTAATGCAACAACCGGATCTTTTTTCGCGGCTATGCGGCTTGGAATTAAGCCTGCGACTACGGTAAGTAAGACATTAAAGATGATTAATAGTAATCCCGCAAGTGGAGCTAAGAAAGCAATATTTCCGATGTTTTGATCTGGGAAAATAGAGTTTAATATGAGGTTAATCGGTATTGATAAAAGATAGGTTGTGACGACTCCAATCAGTCCCGCGAGTAACCCGATAATGAAAGTTTCCGCATTAAATAAGCGCGATATATCTTTCTTTCGTGCCCCAATCGCTCTTAATATCCCAATTTCTTTTGTTCGTTCAATGACACTGACATACGTGATAATGCCAATGAGGAACCCAGAAACGACGAGCGAAATACTGGTAAAGACAATCAAGACAATCGAGACCACATCAATCATCGTTGCCAGAGAGTTTGTCACTAACTCAACCGCATCAAAAAGTTTAATTTGATTACGTTCAGGCCGATCTTTGTTATAGGCCGCAACACGAACCTTAATTTCTTTTTTACTCGCACTGTCAGTAGCAAAAATCGCAATTGATTCAACAGGTGAATAAGCTTCATCGAGCACTTGATTTAAAAGCAGCGAGTAGGCTAAATCCGTATTATTAATGTCGCTTTTTTGTACCCCAAAGTATTTAAGGTAATTAAAATAGTCGGTATACGTATAAATTGGATTTGAGGCACCAGCAAAGACCGAATGAAATTCAATCACATCTTTTATATTTTCCATCGTCACCGTCAAAGGGTCAGCTTTAATTACCACGTTATTCACCTGTGCCCGCGCAATGTTATTGCCCTTATTTTGTTCATACATGTAGTCATTTAATTCTTGGGTAAAAACAAGGCCGGGAGATACTAATTCAAATTGAACATTTTTCTTTGGTCGAAGAATACCGGTAATCGTAATCATTTCGCCGACATCAGGATTTTCATAAATGGTTTGTTCAGCAATATAACGGTATTTTTCTATTAAACGATCGTTGCCGTAATAGTCTGTGACGACAATATCATCTGTATTCCCACTTTGCTTCACATAAAAATCGTTAAAGTGGACGAGTTTATAATCTTTATTCAAGATATCGTCAAAACTGATGGCTTTCATGGTATCAGTGTAGTTAATGATGCCAATGCGCGCTAAATCTTTTAAGGAAACGCGATTATATTTATCAACCACCAGCATAATTTCATTTTTATTTTGCGCAAATCGTGAGTTTTCACCAATGACATCATAAAACTCTGTCATATACGCTTCGTCACCCGGTAGTTGGGTAAAAAGACCATTCGGAAGCGGGGTAAAATTATTAAACCACGCTGGTTGCACTTGGATGGCGTTATTGGTGGGTGGTTTGGCAATGATTTTCATCTGCGAGGCATAGTTGATCATCGTACTTTTGGCGAGACCTTCAGTTTTAAATGATTCAACGAGATCAATAAATTCCTCGGTAATGATATTTTGGTTAATAGTAACAGGGGCATTAGTGAACTCACTATCATCATACGTTATGACTTCTTCCGTCACGGGGAACTCTTCACCAAGGTCAGGTCTTTTAAAGCCCCCTGATATATCAACTGACTGGGCAAAAACCCCAATTGGGTACGAGGCCATCGTATCGCGTTCAATACGGTTAATATAGCCTTGGAAACCATTACTAACAGCGGCGACGAGACCAATCCCGATAATGCCTAAAGAACCAGCTAAGGAAGTGAGAATCGTGCGGCCTTTTTTCGTTAAAATGTTTTTATAGCTGCTTTTAAGGGCCGTTGGAAAAGACATCGCGGTGCCTTTATTAACTTCATAATCATTTGCCTCTGCTGCACTTTGCCGTTTGATTGACGCTTCTTCATCCGTGTCACTTGTAATCTTTCCGTCTAACATGCGAATAATTCGGTCACTTACTTTCAAAGCCAGTTGTTCGTTATGACTCACCATAATCACAAGTCGTTTTTTACTAATTTCTTTTAAGATGCCAATGACTTGCTCACTCGTTTTACTGTCAAGCGCACCCGTTGGTTCATCGGCAAGAATAATCGTCGGATCATTGACAATGGCACGGGCAATCGCCACTCTTTGGAGTTGACCGCCCGAAAGTTGATTTGGTTTTTTATAAAGTTCACTCTCAAGGCCGACATCAAGGAGTGAAGCCCGGGCTTTCTCCCGTCGTAAGGAACTGCTCATTCCTGACAGGGTTAATGAAATTTCAACGTTTTCAATAATGCTTAAATGGGGAATCAAATTATAACTTTGAAACACAAACCCGACTCGGTGGTTACGGTAGGCATCCCAATCTTTATCTTTAAATAATTTAGTCGACTTTCCTTCAATAATTAAATCACCTGATGTATATTTATCAAGGCCACCAATTAAGTTTAAAAGCGTGGTTTTACCACATCCGGAAGGACCTAAAATCGTTACAAATTGTTGTTTTGGAAAAGATAAATTCAGTCCCTTGAGGACATGAAGTGGCTTTTTCGCCACAAAATAATCTTTATAGATATCACGTAAGACAAGCATATTAAACCTCCTGTATAGGATTTATTAATACATTGTCTAATTTTTACTTTATCTTTACAAGATAAAAAGCCTGATTATAAAATATTCGTTTTATGATTGTCTTTTTTTCCGAAAAAAGTCTTGGATGAGGGCTTTACATTCTGTTTCGAGCACCCCTCCCTTAATTTCTGGGGTGTGATTGACAATTTTTTCATTAAAGAGATTAAAACTCTGGCCCATCGCCCCGCCTTTGATATCATGAGTGCCGAAAACAACCCGCTTAAAGCGGCTCCACATAATGGCCCCCGCACACATGGCACAAGGTTCAACCGTAACATAAAGTTCGCAGTCATTGAGGCGCCAGGCATTTAATTTTTTGCTTGCCTTCTTAATGGCGACCATTTCAGCATGACCGAGAGGATCATGATTGATTTCTCGTAGATTATGACCTCGGGCAATAATTTTGCCATCTTTAACAATGACGCAACCAATCGGTACCTCGTCAATTAACGCTGCTTTCACGGCCTCTTTTAAGGCTGCTTTCATAAATTTTATATCTAATATTTTTTCCATATAAATTAAAACCACCGCACATGACTACTATATCTTAAGGCTGCTACGTTCCCGTCCTGACCTGGTTCGAAAAATAATCATCGCGATGGCACCTTTATTATACCAACTAGGCCTTCTTTTGTAAAAGGCTAACACCCAAGAATGGTCTTAAGACTTCTGGCACCACGACACTGCCATCGGCTTGTTGATATTGTTCAACAATTGCCGGAATTAAACGGCTTGTTGCTAATCCAGAACCATTGAGGGTATGGAGATATTTAACGGTGTTTGTTTCTTTTTCACGGTAACGAGCCATGCCGCGCCGTGCTTGATAATCGCGCGCATTACTGACACTACTCACTTCTTTATAAATACCCATCGACGGGATATAAACTTCAATATCGTATGTCCGCGCCATTCCGTGTGAACAGTCACCCGCCGCCAATTTGCTAACTTGGAAGTGAAGCCCTAATTTTTCAACCAATCCTTGCGCATGCACCACCATTTCTTCAAATGCTTTTGGTGAAGCTTCCGCCTTGGTGTATTGGAATAATTCAACTTTATTAAATTGATAACCGCGAATCATTCCGCGTTCTTCAGTCCGGTAGCTACCCGCTTCTTTACGGTAGCAAGGGGTGTAAGCAAAATATTTCTTTGGTAATTCGGCATCCGTTAAAATTTCATCCCGGTGAAGATTGACGAGTGCGGTTTCTGAGGTTGGTAGTAAGAATTTTGCGGGTTCTGATCCTTCAAGCCAGAAAACATCTTCTTTAAATTTGGGGAATTGACCAGCGGTAAAGCCACTATCATAATTTAGAATATGGGGCGGAAGAATCATTTCATAACCTGCTTTTAAATGTTCACTAATAAAGAAGTTTAAAAGCGCCCATTCGAGTTGAGCACCAATGCCGGTATAAATCCACGTCCCACTGCCACTAATTTTGGCGGCCCGTTTATAATCAATAATACCTAAAGTTTCACATAATTCAACGTGATCTTTGACAGGGAAATCAAAATGAGGCATTTTTCCAAAGGTGTGGACGACTTTATTGTTCTCTTTTTCCCCTGGGAGCAAGTCCTCATCCGGCATATTCGGTAATGCTGCTAAAATATCAAACACTTTATCATCAAGTTCTTTGAGTTCACTCTCTTTTGATTCATTTAATAGTTTGAGCGTTTTGACTTCAGTAAAAAGAGCATTAATATCTCCACCTGCTTTTTTAACTTGCGGAACACTCGCACTTAACTTATTCATTTGGGCTTTGGTTTGTTCAACCTCAACGCGAATTAAACGTCTTCTTTCATCAAGCGCTAAAAGTTCTTGCGGATCGAATTTCCAACCCTTCTTGGCCAGTGAATTTTGAACCTTTTCCGGTTCGGTTCTAATTAAATTGATATCTAACATATATTTCTCTCCTTTTAGCTAAAAATAAAACGCCCTATCTAGGACGTTATATAACGTGGTGCCACCTAAGTTCATACAACTTATTTGTATCTCTTTTAGTTTTAACGCGACAAGCGAAGGGATTAACCTTTTGTTCTCAAAGGTGGAATTCATCAGGAACTATTTCTCGCCTTCACACTCTCAGCGAGTCACTTGGTAATAGCGCCTCATTACTAGTCTTTGTCATTGAACATGTTTATTTTACTTTGAACGCGACAATTAATCAATTAGCGCGTGTAGATTTTATGAAATAACTTATAGATCGCTTCACCAAAGGTTTGGGTATTGACCGAATCGGTATAAACCGCCGCATTGTCACTCAGCCTATCATCTTCCATATCATTCCGAATAATAAAGGCCGCCCCATTAAAATCATTGACAATATACGCTTTATTTTTGTCGATAATATCGGAAAATACTGCCTTTTTGCTGAAAATCATGGGCACTTTGAGATACATGGGTTCATACGTGGTCATGATTGACATCTTCTCAAGACCAAGATCAATATAGTAATTCGCATTAATCAGTCCAGAGCGAAAGACATCTTCAGGAATGATTTTGGTAATCACTAAATTGTCAGCTGTTTTACGATCAAGCGCCCTTAAACGTAACCGGTCTACGACACCATTACGGGCACTTACGAAGGCATAAAATTGCACCTCCGGCACCGCACTTGCGAGAAGATTAAGCTGTTCAATCTCATATTTTGATTCAACATTAAGGACTGACATTGTATATCTTTGCGATGGTTTAATGCGGAAGTAACGGCGGAAAACATCCGTTTTATTTGCGACTAAATCATCAACATTACGACTGTCTGACGCGCCAGGAATCACAAATATGGGCACTCTCACGCCTAAAGTCCGCAAGAAATACTTGCCTTCAGTTGACGGTACAATGACTGCATCCATCATGTTAATGAGTTCAAGTTTTGCACTACTAATGCGCATCTTCCCATCTTTTTTATAATCAATAAGGCGGGCGTCATAATCATTGTTGGCGAAAAAAACCCATAGAATTGTTGGAATGCTAAGACCAATAGCGTGGCGAATCACCACGCTACTGGACGCATTTAAATTTAGAAAATTTGCGATATCAACGTCACGCGTTAATTTATCAACGACGGTAACGTCTTCTCGTTTACAAGCCCGCCGGAGTTGTTGCTCAAGCATTGCCCCTTCAAAGAAGATATCAACCTTACGTCTTGGGAAGTAGATCAATACTTTCATAGTGGTGGCCTACTCTTCGCCGCTATCCCCTTCGACATCATCACCGCCGACCCCTTTTTCGACAACAGCGAAACTTGAGACAATATCATCGGTTTTAAGACGAATGACCCGTACCCCTAAAGTATTTCGGCCTGTTTCACTAATGTCGGTGAAGTTGGTGCGAACAATCATCCCAGAGTTGGTGGTAATAAAGAGATCTTCATCACCTTTAATCGCGCGAATCCCGGCTAAAGTGCCCGTTTTTTCACTTTCTTTAATGGTAATAACCCCTTTAGAACCACGTTTGGTTAAGCGATAACTTTCTGATTTTGTCAGTTTACCATAACCCTTCGTGGATAACACGAAGATTAAATCACCTTCCAGGCTCGTTGTCACACCGACAACATATTCACCTTCAGCTAAGTTAATCCCCCGCACACCTGCAGCATTACGACCCATGGCCCGAATATCATTTTCATTGAAACGAACCATTTTGCCGTTGCTTGCACCAATACCGATTTGCGCGGTGCCGTCGGTCACTTTAACGTCAATTAATTCATCGCCCTCACGTAAATCAATCGCGATTTTTCCGCTTTGATTAATGCGTGAGAATTCGTTGAGGGACGTCCGTTTGGTCACACCTTTTTTGGTAACATAGAGTAAGAAGTGTTCACTATCATATTCGGCAACACTGACAATCGCCCGCACGGATTCTTCTTTATCAAATCCGAGGAGATTTATAATCGGTAACCCTTTTCCTTCACGGCGGAAGGCTGGGAGTTGATACCCGCGTTTACGATAGACTTTTCCTTTGTCGGTAAAGAATAAGATATCGGTATGGGTATTGGTGTGAAGAATAATTTCAACAATGTCTTCTTCTTTGGTCTTCATCCCTTTGACCCCTACGCCACCCCGTTTAATCATTCTAAATTCTTCAGGATCGACGCGTTTGACATAACCTTGTTTGGTTAAGATAACGACGATATCTTCAACTGGAATGAGATCTTCATTATCAATATCGGCTAAATCATCGCTGATTTCGGTTTTACGTTCATCACCATATTTTTCTTTGATTTCTTCAAGTTCGCTGATGACCACATCAACGATATGGCTGCGTGCCGATAAAATAAAGCGATAGCGTTCGATGGCGGCGAGTAAAGTGTCCCGTTCTTTGATTAATTTATCTTTTTCTAAACCAGTTAAGCGCCGGAGTGTCATCCCCAATACTTCTCGGGTTTGAATGTCGCTGAAGCCAAAGCGGGCCGACAATTTTTGGGCCGCATCTTCACCAGATTCACTTGCTTTAATAATGGCGACGATTTCATCAATGTTATCAATTGCTAAAAGTAAACCTTCAACGACGTGATCACGGGCTTCGGCTTGGGCGAGTTGATGGGTCGTCCGCCGTCTAATAATTTCGACTTGGAAATTTAAGTATTCGACTAAAAGTTCCTTCATATTTAAAATACGCGGCGCTTTGTTTACTAAGCATAAATTCGTAATTTTAAAGGACGTTTGTAGTCTTGTTTGCTTGAGTAAATTATTTAAAACAACTTCAGGGACCACATCCCGCCGTAATTCAATGACGACGCGAATCCCTTCTTTATTTGATTCATCACGAATATCCACAATGCCATCTATTTCTTTATTACGAACTAAAATCGCAATTTGTTCAATCGTGGAGGCTTTATTTAATTTATAAGGGAGTTCGGTAATGACAATCCATGTTTTATCACCCTTGGTTTCAAAATGTGATTTTGCCCGGACAATAATACTTCCTTCACCGGTTTCAAAAGCGTCAAGAATTCCTTTGCGGCCTAAAATGGTCGCGCCAGTCGGGAAGTCAGGACCAAACATCGCCTGTTCCATGATTTCACGCGGGGTGACTTCAGGATTTTCGGCAACCATCTTGATTGCATTGATTGTTTCGGTGAGGTTATGAGGGACCATATAGGTCGCCATCCCAACCGCAATCCCGTCACTCCCATTTACAATGAGGTTTGGAAACCGGGATGGTAAGACTTCTGGTTCTTTTTCGCTACCATCATAGTTATCAACAAAATCAACGGTATTAAGATTAATATCACGTACGATTTCGAGCGCTAATTTGCTCATCCGTGCTTCGGTATAACGCATGGCGGCTGCTTCGTCACCATCAATACTGCCAAAGTTACCATGGCCATCAACGAGGGTATAACGCAAGCTAAATGGTTGGGCCATCCGCACGAGGGTTGAATAGATCGCTTGGTCACCATGGGGGTGATATTTACCCATGACGTCCCCAACGATCCGTGCACTTTTTTTATGGGGTTTATCAGGCGTCATGCCCGTTTCGTTCATGCCATAAACAATCCGCCGGTGAACGGGTTTAAAACCGTCACGAACATCCGGAATCGCTCGGCTCACAATGACCGACATGGCGTAGTCTAAGAATGATTTTTTTACTTCTTCAACGACATCAACTGGGTGAATGCCTGAATCAATACCTTCTAATTCGTGCTTATCATCTTCGATGGTGACGTCTTTTTTAATATCTTCTGCCATAATGCCTCCTTAAATGTCGAGATTCTTCACAAAGAGGGCATTTTCATTAATGAAATCTTTGCGAGGTTCTACCTTTTCGCCCATAAGTTCTTCAAATATTGTATCGGCCGCAATCACGTCTTCGATTTGTACCCGGTATAGTTTCCGATGGGCTGGATCCATCGTTGTTTCCCAAAGTTGTTGGGCGTCCATTTCCCCTAACCCTTTATAGCGTTGGAACGGATACCCTGGTCTTAAGTCAAGATCAAGTTTTAATTGCTCAAGTTGTTCATCGTTATAGCAATAGTATTGTTTGCCGCGATATTCCACTTTATATAGGGGTGGTTGGGCAATATAGACGTAGCCATGTTGAATTAATTGACGCATAAAACGATTAAAGAAGGTTAAGAGTAAAACGCGAATATGACTACCATCAACGTCCGCGTCAGTCATTATAATAATTTTATGATATCGAGCTTTACTAATATCGAATTCTTCTGCAATTCCGGCCCCAATTGCTTGAATCATGTTGCCAACTTCAGCATTTTCATAGATTCGTTTTTCTTGGGCTTTTTGCACATTTAAAATTTTTCCGCGTAATGGTAAGATTGCTTGTGTATGACGGTTGCGTCCGTTTTTAGCGGACCCACCCGCGGAGTTTCCTTCAACGATGAAGAGTTCTGCTTCGGCCGGGTTACGACTTGAGCAATCCGCTAATTTACCAGGTAAGGTCGTAAATTCGATACCGTCTTTACGACGAATCCCTTCGCGAGCTAATGTCGCGGCCTTCCGAGCGCGGCTTGAGAGCATAATTTTATCTAAAATTAATTTGGCTTCGGTTGGGTTTTCCATCAAGTATTCATCAAGTTTATCGCCGACCACTTGGGAGACCACACTCCGTACATCGGTATTCCCGAGTTTACCTTTGGTTTGGCCTTCAAATTGTGGGCTTGGGTGTTTGATACTAATGATCGCCGTCATCCCTTCGGCGACGTCTTCATAAATGAATCTATCTTCTTCGGTTTTATGGTATTTATTGTCGCGGGCGTAGTTATTAAAAATACGACCAACGGCCAATCTAAATCCTTGTTCATGGGTCCCACCATCACCGGTTTGGATGTTATTGGCAAATGAGAAAATTGTTTCTTTATATTCGGTTGTGTATTGGATGGCCACTTCCACAAGAATGTGGCTCTTATTCCCGTTTATTTCAACATCACCTTTGCCTTCAATGAAAATGACATCTTCGGTAATTGGGGTTTTAGTTTTGTTAATATGGGTGACATATTCGGCAATACCACCTTCATAATGGAATTCTTCGCGTTTATTAGTTTCGCCTTCACGTAAGTCTTCAATAATAATTTTGATTCCGCGATTTAAATAGGCCATTTGACGAAGACGATTACTAATGGTCTTGTAGTCAAAGGTGACCGATTCGACAAAAATATGCGCGTCTGGTTTAAATTTAACGCGCGTCCCGCGTTTCGTGGTCGTGCCGACCCGTTCGATTTGACCTTCAACGCGACCCCCATTATTAAATGCCAAGAAGTATTCTTGACCTTCTTTATAAACGGTGACTTCAACCCGTTCACTAAGGGCATTCACGACGGAAGCGCCGACGCCGTGTAATCCACCAGCGACTTGATAAGCGCCCTTTCCAAATTTTCCGCCGGCATGTAAGACCGTAAAAATGGTTTCAACCGCAGATTTTCCGGTTTTTGAAACGATGCCAATTGGCATCCCACGACCATTATCGGTAACGGTGACGGACCCATCATTATTTAAAGAAACAATAATGGTGTCACAAAAGCCCGCTAAAGCTTCATCAACCGCATTATCGACAATTTCCCAAACAAGATGGTGGAGTCCGGCAATCCCAGTGGTACCAATATACATCCCTGGCCGTTCGCGGACGGCGACAAGTCCTTCAAGAACTTCGATGTCATCGGCGGTATAAGATTCACGTGCTTTGAGTTCTCTTTTTGCGGACTCTAATTCCTCGTCCACGACATGGACATGTTTTTTCTTTTCTTCACTCATTAACTGATCCTCCTCATTTCTTTCGACTCAGTAATTTCATAAATAGCATGGGCATAATTTTTGTATTCCGTTGCGGTGATAAACACTTGATTACATTTAAGTAGCAACTGGATAAGACGATCTTGATGGTTAGCGTCGAGTTCGCTTAAGACATCATCTAGGATGATAATCGGCTTTTTGATATCATCTTTTTCCATAAAATATGGGGCAAGTGTCAGGGCAATCGCAATGAGTCTTTTTTGTCCTTGCGAAGCGTGCTCTTTAGCATTTTGGCCATTTAAGATCGCAACCAGATCATCACGATGTGGACCTATCGTTGTCGACTCGAGAATGTATTCTTTTTGTCGGACCCGGCTCAAATCTTGGAGACCGTTTTTCAAGATATGTTCAGGGGACCCCATCGATGAATTGTATTGCAATTTAAGTATCAGATATTCATCACTTAGAATGCGTAATATTTCATTGACGTGGCGATTAAGTTCTTTAATAAATTTTGCGCGTTTCTCTACCACAATGGCGGCTTCCTTGAGAAACGGCTCATCGATTAATCGCATCATATCTTCGTCGGCTTTGGTCTTTAAAAGTGCATTTCTTTCTTTTAAAAACTTCTCATAACGAGAAATGGCCGCGAAATAAAGTTCGTCTTGGCGAACAATGTTAGTGTCAATAAATTTACGACGTTTAGCGGGGCTATCATCAAAGAACAAGACGTCTTCTGGACGAAAGGTTGTACAGCTAACATAACGACTCAGGTGACTTAGTTTGGGGAGCACTTTCCCGTTCACTAAGACTTTTTTACTTCGCGGATTGATTTCTACACTTATTTCAACGCGACTTGGGGTGTGAATAATCGCCGTCACAATCGCTTTCGGGCTTCCATGACGGATTAATGCCTTACTTTCATTCGTACGGAAGCTACGGGCGAAGCCGAAGAGATCGATCGCCTCTACCACATTCGTTTTTCCAACCCCATTATGGCCCACAATAACGTTAAGTCCGCTCGTGAAGATGGCATTAAGGGACGGATAATTCCGATAGTTTAAGAGTTCTAAGTTACTAATTAACATCGCCGACAGTTGCCGTTTTCAGTTGATAGACGATGACTTCACCGCCATAGAGTTTACGGCCCCGGCGAACTTCAACGACGCCATCAACGGTTACTTCCCCTTGTTGGATAACGAGCTTAGCGTGACCACCAGAGTCGATCAAATCATATTTTTTAAGCGCTTGTTGTAAAGTGATATATGGTTTTTCTTCACTCATTTTGGCCACCCCTTTAGTCTATAAGACTATTATACCATACATCGAAAAAAGGGAATATAAATATTCCCTTATTTTTATACTTTTGCGGCGATTTTAGCGAGATTTTTTCACTTGCCGAGACTTTGATTGGTTGCCGCCTTTTTTAGCGCCAGCGAGCCCGTAAATGATTAAGTGCGGACTGGTGTGACAATGAGAACGAGCGAATCATCTTCCGCAACCCGAATGCTAAATGGTTTTTGGCCACCGTTAAATCCAATGGTGACATCTTCAGCCTGGGTGGCTTTTACAGCACTTGCGACGAGGGTGTAGTTAAATGAGATTTCTAGTGGCTCGCCAACATATTTACATAGTGGCACTTCTTCTTTGGCC
Organism: uncultured Staphylococcaceae bacterium; assembly: GCA_964410505.1. Taxonomy (GTDB): domain Bacteria; phylum Bacillota_I; class Bacilli_A; order RFN20; family CAG-826; genus UBA1361. Next base: position 158,839 of record CAYPGR010000001.1, on the reverse strand, counting down.
GTTTCGGCACTAAAGGTTGATCGGGCCGAGACCACGACACTTTCAGCGCTTAAGGATAATTTGACGATATTGTCTTTTTCCGCGGCGTAAAGAATCGAGACGCGATCCATGGCTTTCAATAATTCGTTCGCGTTTGCTTGTAAGAAGCTCGCGTATGTTTTTGGGATAATGCTCCGTGTTGGCGGATATTCTCCTGCCACTAAACGACTCACGACCAAGGTATCATCAAACACGAAGTTGATTTTGTTTGCGGAGGCGGTTACTTCGATGGTGTCAATGCTAACCGTTCCTTCAAGTAATTTTGCGATTTCGCCCATGATACGAGCTGGAACATTGGCGACAAAACTGACATTGTCTTTTAAGTCAACCACTTTATTAGCAAGGCGTGCACTATCGGTGGCGACGGCCGTTAAGGTGCCATTGACTGCGTTGAGGTTTAAGGCGGTTAAGATGGGTCGTTGTTCTTTGGTACTTGCGGCAAAGCTCGTTTGTTCAACGAGTTTAATAAAATCTTTCGTGTTAATTTCAAATGAAGTGCCACTTTTACTTAAATCAAGATCAGGATAGTCTTTGGCGTCGATGGCTCCTAAACGATATTCGGTCCGTCCATCACTAATTTGGGCAATGGTGCGATCAATGATTTCAACGCTGATTTCATTGCCTTCCATTTTACGAATCGATTCATTTAAGGTTTTGCTTGAAATTAAGGTTTCTCCGGGCGCGAACATCCGAATTACTTCTAGGTCATTCACCCGCATCGGAATGTGGGTTTTGATTGCCAGTTCATTACTGGAACCAAGAAGGGTTAAGCCTGTTTCATTTAAAGTGAGATAGAGGTTACCGAGTATGGGGATTGGCGATTTTGTCAAAGTGGGTCTTGATGCAACCGCTAAGCCTTTGAGAAACTGTTCACGATTAATTTTGAATTTCATTAATATTTAATTCCTTTCTAATAAATAATCATAATAATAAGGGGTGTGGGAAGTGTGGATAAGTATACTTTCGGCACCTTTTAACTTGGTATATTTTACCATATACCCGGGCGCTTTATTACATAAAACTACTGTAAACGCTCTTTTATTTCATTTATCGCTTGGAGTAAGGCGGGATCGGTTTTCAACTGTTTCTCCACTTTTACGATGGCGTTAATCACAGTACTATGATCTTTACCCCCAAAAGCCTTACCAACCCGGACGAAAGGAAGGTCTAAAATCTCTCGTGTTAAGTACATGGCGATATGCCGCGCAAGGGCCACTTGCCCAGTCCGATTGCGGCCAATAATGAGAGCTGGCGTTAAGTTATAGTAATCGGCGACAACATTAATAATCTTGGTTTCACTTAATTTTGTGACCGCATCTTTGACGTTGATTAAGGACTGAACACTATTCAGGGCGACTTCCATGGTCACGTGCTTGGTTGGGGCGATGCTAATCACATAGAAGAGTAAACGATTAAGGGCACCTTCAAGCTCACGGACGTTATTTGGGAAGTTTTCCGCAAAGAAAGTAATGACGTTTTCATCAAAATCTTCAATCTCTAAATTGTTTAAGGATATTTTCTTGCGTAAAATGTTTTTTCTCGTTTCAAGGTCAGGGGTTGTGATATTAATTTGGAGTCCGGAGTTAAAACGGGTCACAAGTCGGTCTTCAAGTCCTTGAAGTTCACTCGGATGACGATCGCTCGTAAGAACAATTTGTTTTCCCGCGTTCACGAGTAGATTAAAAAGATGGAAGAAGGTTTCACTCGTCATTTGTTTGTTGGCAAGGAATTGAATGTCATCCATTAACAAAACATCGACGGTGCGGAAGAAATCTTTCATCGATTCGCCTTGATTTTCACGTACAAAACGGATAAATTCATCTGTGAATTCATCGGTGGTCACATAAAGGACCTTCAAGTTTGGATTGTTTTGTTTAACATGATTGCCAATCGCATGTAAAAGATGGGTTTTTCCGAGTCCGCTTGAACTAAATAAGAATAAAGGATTATAGAGTTTGCCGGGTGAATTAGCGACAACGATGGCGGCTTGATAGGCTTGTAAGTTGCTATTTTGACCAACCACAAAATTATCAAACGTTAGATTGGGATTCACCTTAGCGTTTTTGAAAAAAGACGACTTTTGTTCGGTAATAATTTCACTCACCCGCGGAATTTCATTTTTTTCAATAAAGTTGATTTGATAATTGGTTTGGGTAATTTCACCAACGGTTTGTTCAATAAGATCACGATAATTCGTATTTAGCATGGTTTTAGCAAGACTCGAATTAGCGATAACAGTAATGACTTCATTATTAATTGAATGAATGTAGGTGTCAGGAAAAAAAGCACTATAAACATGACGATCAGGGAGGCGTTCTTGTAATTTAGCAAGGGTGCGATCCCAGATTTGGGTGATCTCTGATATTGTTCGACTCATAAACTATATGCCTCCGCATTGATATAGATAATTTATCATAATTGGGAATAAAAAAAAGCAATATTGGGGATTGATTAATTTGTCCACATTTAAGCCCCTTTAAAATAGCGAATATATGTAGTTATCCACCAAATCCACAAAATGCAACTGTGGATAACTGCGTGGAAAACCTTTTCCTTGTGGACAATGTGGATATATTTTGGAGTTATCCACATTGATATACAATTATCAACACTTATTTCATCTCATGTAATCAATATTATATTTGTTACTCCCATGATATTTATGACTTTCCACATTATTGTGTGTTTTTTGGTATTTACACTAAGCAAAACGGGCAATAAGGCGTCAAAGAGGGACAAAAACATCGATTTATAAATATGGCAAAATGAACTAAAAAACCCCTTATAATAAATAAAAATAGTCATTGGTTGACTTTTACTATGTAAACCACTAAAATTAATCGCGAACAACTTTAAGTTGGGATTGAAGGAGAGTATTATGAAACGTACATTACAACCAAGTAAAATTAAAAGAGCCCGTGTTCACGGCTTTCGCGAAAGAATGTCCACCCCAAGTGGCCGCAATGTTTTACGTAGTCGTCGTGCCAAAGGCCGCGCGTCTTTAACGGTCTAACTTTAACGAAGTCTATTGAGGCTCAGGAGTGAAAAGGGAACACCGATTATTAAAAAATGAGCAATTCCAAACGATCTATCGTAAAGGCAAGCTCATCCGTACCCCCCTTTGTTATGGCTATTACCTCCGCAATGACCTCAATATTTTACGGGTCGGCTTTGCTGTTAGTAAAAAAGTAGGCAATGCGGTCGTTCGTAATAAGATTAAACGCCAGTTAAGGGCAATTGTTAGACCATATGTGGAAACGCATGTCGGGGATTTCGTTTTTGTTGCAAAGAAAGATTTACTTAATTATTCATTTGCGGATCTAACGAAGGCAGTTGCATCGATATTCGATAAAAACGGAGAAAATAATGAATAAGAATAAAAAAAGAATATTAAAGTTCGGGGCGCTAGCCGCCGGGCTTTTTGTCCTATCCGCCTGTACGGCGAGCTTTTGCTCACCAACCGATATCGGGCACATGCTTTACATGCAAGACAATGGTGTTCGTCAAGAAGTTGTGGATGAAGAAATTGTACAATCATTCTCCCCGACGCTTCAAGAAATCATTACCGGTGCGGAAGGCCAAGGTTTTGCGGTGCCAAGTCTCACCTATTACGAAAAATTAGATGAAAAAGTGCTTAATTTCGCACTTGAAAAATTTGATGCTGAAAAAGGCGACTTAACCGGAGATGCCTTAAGTCAAGCAGCTCTTAAAAAATATGGCTATCTTAAGTTCATGGGAGATAAGGATTCCTTAGTCCCAACCACAGGGATTGTCTTGTGGGGTAACTGGACTTTATGGAACAACGAAATCGCCCAAGAAATTGGCATTGAAAATGTGCCTGACCGTGACTTTGGTAATTATTATAAGACTCAAATTTATAACAAGATCAAAGCGAACCGTGCTTGTATTGCCCTATATGATGGCGAATACGGACCGGATGAACATAAAGTTCCCGTCCAAGGTAAGACTTGGAAGGATGCCTTTAATAAAGGATTAATCGAAGGGCTCTTCGTTTATCCAATTGCCGCCTTTATTGAAATCTTAACCAAAGCCTTTGGGGCTGGCGGTTGGGGTCAAATCTGGGCGATTCTTATTACTACCGTTACCGTTCGGGGACTCTTAATCTTAGCGACCCTCAAACAAACGATTGGTGCACAAAAAATGCAAGCCCTCCAACCCGAACTTGCAAAAATTCAACAAAAATATCCAAATTCTGACAAAAATCAATATGAAAAACAAGCCATGGCGCAAGCGCAAATGGCCCTTTACAAAAAGCATGGGGTTAATCCACTTGGTTCGATTCTTGTGATGCTGCTTCAATTCCCAATCTTTATTGCCGTTTGGGGAGCGATGACAGGATCCGCAAGTCTTGCAAGTGACGCTGTGCTTGGTCTTAACTTAAACGCTGAGCTTGGCCGCTCCATGATTAGTGGATGGTTCTCAAGTGGTTGGTGGACAGCATGGGTTTTATTCTTAATCATGACCGCCGCCCAATTTGTCAGCACGAAACTCTCCACTTGGTTAAATAAGAGCAAACAAAAAGATGTGATTAAAACGACCGCTAATCCGGCCGCTGATAAACAAGCAAAACAATCAAAAATGATGATGAATATCATGTTTATTATGATTATCTTTATGTCATTTACCTTACCGGCCGCGATGGGTGTTTACTGGTTTGTGGGTGCGTTAATTAGTATTACCCAAACCGTAATCGTTCATTACACGATGAAAGGAAAAAAATAAGATGCGTATTTTTGAAGCAAAAAATCTTGATGAAGTCTTAAAGATTGCCAGCGAAGATCTTGAAGTGGCAGTGGATGAAGTGATTTATGAAATCCTTGAAGAAAAGAAGGGTTTATTTAAATCCTCAATTAAAATCAGTGTTTATGAAACGGCTGACTATGTTGATTACGCCGTTAAATATCTTAAAACAGTCGTTGAAGCCTTAGGTTTCACCCCTGAATTCTCAACCGAACTTGATGGTGATGTCATCAAAATTGAAATGAGCACCAACCATAACTCCATTCTCATTGGTAAAAACGGTAAAACCTTACTGGCGCTAAATGAAATCGTCTCCGTTGCTATGACCGCGAAGTTTAAGAAACGGATTCGTGTCTTACTTGATATTAATGATTATAAAAACGAACGCTATCGTAAAGTCATTAGCATCGCTAAAAGAGTGGCCGGCGAAGTTGCTAAAACAAAGCAAGATGCCACCCTTGAACCGATGCCAAGTGATGAACGACGCGCGATTCATAATGCGCTGAGTGAATACCGCAACGTCACGACGGAATCAATTGGTACCGGCCGCGAACGGCAAATTGTGATTCGTTTCCGCAAAGTCAATAAAGCTGAATAAAACCCATAAATTAAAGACCACCTATAAGGTGGTTTTTTCTTATTTTTACGCGCTTTATGTTAGAATTAAGGTATGTTAGATACCATTGTTTCTTTAGCAACTCCACCGATGATGGGGGCCCTTGCCGTCATTCGTCTCTCTGGTCCCGAAGCTTTTGCGATTGTCACCAAAAGTTTTACGAAAGACCTCACCAAATTAACAGAAAAAGCCATTGTTTACGGCAAATTATTAGATAACGAAGATCTTGTCGATGAGGTTGTCGCTTTTTGTTTTGTGGCGCCGCATTCATTTACGGGAGAAGATGTGGTCGAAATTAGTTGCCACGGGAGTATGTTAATTGCCAATGAAATTATTACCTTAATGATTAGAAATGGGGCACGTCTTGCGGTTCGCGGAGAATTTAGCAATCGTGCCTATTTGAACGGTAAGGTTGACTTAGTCCAAGCCGAAGCCATCAATGATATGATTACGGCCACGACACAAGAAGCCAAAAAATTATCACTTTTATCACTTATTGGGGAAACGAGTAAAATCGTTTATCCAATTCGCGAACGTTTATCCGATATTTTAAGCCTTATTGAAGTGAATATTGATTATCCCGAATATCAAGATATTGAACAAGCGAGTTATGAGTTAGTCATTCGTGAAGTCACGGACATTAATCAAGAAATCGGACGCCTCATTAATGAAGGCCGCCAAGGGCAAATCATTAAAGAGGGGATCAAAGTGGCCCTTGTTGGTGCACCGAATGTCGGGAAATCGTCCTTACTCAATGCCCTTCTTAAAGAAGATAAAGCGATTGTTACCGATATTGCTGGTACCACTCGTGATGTGGTGGAAGGTGAGATTACCCTTCGCGGTTTAAAACTTTTGCTGCTTGATACCGCTGGGATTCGTGAAAGTAGTGATCTGATTGAAAATATTGGGATTAAAAAATCAAAACAATCAATTGAAGCCGCTGATCTTGTGATTCATGTGATGGATGCCTTAAACGCCCATGAAGATGATGGCTTTAAAGCACTCATTAAAAATAAAAAAGTCATTACGGTTTTTAATAAAGGAGACAAGGTCAAAACCAAAGATCCTAATAAACTCTATATTTCCGCTCTTGAAAATGATTTAACCGCCCTTGAAAACGCCATTGAACTTGCGGTTGGGGTCGATAAAGAAAGCTACTTACGGCCGAGCCTCAATAATGCTCGTCAACTCGCACTCTTAAAAAAAGCCCATGATCAACTTGCCACAGCCAAACAAGAAGCCATCGATGAAATTAGTATCGATTTAGTGAGTGTTTCGCTCGCCCAAGCTTTCTTTACGATTAAAGAAATATTGGGAGAAAATATTGATAATGATTTGAGTAAAGAAATTTTCTCGCGCTTCTGTGTAGGAAAGTAATATGTTTATTGATACCCATTGCCATTTAAATGACGAACGCTTTAAAGACGATATAGAGGGTTATATTAAACGTGCCCAAAATGAAGGGGTCAATCAATTACTGGTCATTGGTTGGGATGTTATCTCAAGTCAAGTCGCGATTCATTTAGCGGAGACTTTCCCAAATGTCTATGCCGTTGTCGGCGTCCACCCCGTTGATGCGGTTAAAACGAATTTAGATGATTTAATAGAAATTGAAAAGATGCTTTCGCATCCAAAGGTCGTAGCCCTTGGTGAAATTGGTCTTGATTACTATTGGATCAAAGATGCAGCTGAACGGGAAAGAGAGCATACGTTTTTTATCGAACAAATAAACATCGCAAATAAACATCAAAAACCGATCGTCATTCATATGCGTGACGCGACTGAGGACACCTATCAAGTGTTACTGAATCATAAACCCATCATGGGTGGGGTTCTTCATTCGTTTAGTAGTTCATCGGAAATGGCTTTAAAGTTTGTAAAACTCGGCATGCATATTGGTCTTGGTGGTCCCGTTACTTACTTAAACGCTAAAGAACCAAAAGAAGTCGCAAAAGTTGTCCCTACTGATCGTCTTCTTTTAGAGACAGATGCCCCCTACCTATCACCCCATCCTTTTCGAGGAAAAACGAATGAAAGTGCGCGTGTTCCTCTCATTGGACAAGTGATTGCTGATCTTCGCGGTGTTAGTCTCGATGTCTTGGCTGATCAAACCACCAGTAACGCTAAACGGTTATTCAAATTATGAGTGACAGATTGCTTAACACCATCTTTGTTGTGGAAGGTCATCATGACGCGGAAAAATTAAAGAAAGCTGGCGCTTCTTATGTTGTTATTACCGAAGGAACAAAAGTTCCACGTGAAACAATGAATCATTTAAAAGCGTTAGAAATAAATCATACCATCGCCATTTTAACTGACCCTGATAAACCAGGACGTTATATCGAAGAGAAGTTAATGAACTTTTTAAGCCAACCAATCATGCTGAGGATTCCAAAGAAAGAAACGATTGCGAAAAACCGAGTCGGAGTCGAAAACGCCAAGGTCACTGTTCTTCATGATCTTATCGCCCCTTATCTCACTTCGGCTTTTGTTACCACTTCCGATATAACTTATCAAGATCTTCTCTTATTAGGACTGATGGGTGAGGGGTCTTCGAATAAGAAGAAAAAACTCTATTCAAAATTACCACTGATTCAGATGCCGCTGAAGGGCATACTAACCCAACTCCACTTACTAAATATTTCACTTAAAGAACTAAAAGAGATCTTCCATGAATAAAGAAAAAGTAATGTCGATTCTTCAAAACTTAAAACTTGCGCCACAAAAGTCCAAGGGCCAAAACTTTCTAATTGATACCGATGTGAGTCGGGTTATTGTTGATCTTCTGAATGCCCAAGGCGAAACGGTGCTTGAGATTGGACCAGGACTTGGTTCATTAACCCAGTATCTCCTGATGAAGACACCCCATTTTATTGCACTCGATATTGACCGCGGGTTTATTCGTTATCTAAAAGAAACCTATCCAAACCTTGACGTTATTGAAAAAGATTTCTTAAAATATAATGTTCCACGTGAAACAACAACCGTGATTAGTAATATTCCATATTACATCACCACAAAAATCATTGAAAAAGTAATAACGGATACCCCAAATCTCAAAACATTTGTCTTTATGACCCAAAAAGATGTAAAAGTGCGCCTTTTTGCTAAACCACATTCTAAAGACTATGGTCCCCTTGCGATTGTTTTAGCGGTGACAGGTTCACTTGAAGAAAAAATGACGGTGACTGCAGATAAGTTTTATCCCGCCCCCAATGTGGATTCCGCTGTTTTCCGCTTTAAGCGAAAACCCGTCAATTTTGACATAAAGGCTTTTTATGATTTCGTAAAATTTTCTTTTTTGAATCGTCGTAAAGTGTTGCGGAATAATTTAAAACCCCGTTATCAAGATGACGTGATCCTTAAAGCATTTGAAACACTTGGGATTAGTCTTGATACACGGGTCGAAGCGCTTGGACCGGATGTTATTGTTAGTCTTTTTATCAGCTTAGCGGCTAACCAAGAAGCAAACACCTAAGGCCCTCTCTTTTTTGGTATTATTTAAGTATGATTGTTACATCAAATGCGCGGCTTGTCATAAGCACAAAAATAAAAATTAACCCACTGACAGGGGCGCTCGACTTAACGAGTGTCATTTTGCCAATATGCTTTCAAGATACCATTGTGGTTGAACAATTTGGAACGGCATTTATGGATATCGTTCATTACGCTAGCCCCTCGATTCATATAAGTGAGAAACCGATTGTTGATATTGCTTTAAAAACAATGCGTGACCACTATCGCTATTCAAAAACATATGGTGTAAAAATCTATAAAAACATCCCAACTGGTCATGGTCTTGGGAGTGGTGCTAGTAATGCCATGGCAGTGATTAAAGCGGTGGCCCGTTTCGAAAAAATAAAGATTGATGATGAAAATCTCTTCATGATTGCAAAAAAAATTGGGGGAGACGCGCCTTTTTTTGCCAAAAACGTACCGTCCCTTTATGACCACAACAATCAAATTATTCAGCCAATTAAGTTAAAACTTAATCCTTACGTATTACTCCTCATTCACCCACAAATTATTGAAAAGAAAGAGATTATTGAAGCATTTACCGATCAAGGTGAAATCACACAAAAAGCAATTGAATCCGTCGTTAATGTTGCAGAAGGCACTTCATTAGAAGATTTAGGAAAAGAAGTCTTCAATGACTTAGCGGCGATCGTGATTAAAAAGATCCCTGAATTGCAAGAAGTATTAACTGATTTAAAACGTATGAAAGTAGAAGTTTCCGGCATTGCAGGTGCGGGATCGACAATTTTTGCATTAAGCCATGACCGAAACTTGCTAAAATATATAGCAGATAAATATCGCAAACAGCGTTATCAAGTCGTCTTTACCAAAATATGTAAATAGGAGAACATAAACACTATGAAATTAAATGCAATTATCCTTGCCGCTGGCAAAGGAACCAGGATGAAGTCCTTAAACAATGAAATCTCTAAAGTTGGTTACGAAGTATTAGGAAAACCCCTTATTAAATGGGTTTTAGATGCTGCTAAAAATGAGGTTGATGGCCGGACGGTTGTCATCGTTGGGTTTGGTGGTGATTATACCGCGAAGCTAGTGGAAGGCAAAGCAGAAATTGCCTGGCAACATGAACAAAAAGGAACGGGTCACGCCATTATGCAAACAGCCCCGCTTCTTGAAAAAGAAGCTGGTCATACATTAATCTTAAGTGGCGATGTCCCGCTGATTACTGAACAATCGATTAAAGAAGCACTTGCACAACATAAAGCTGGTCATTTTGATTTAACTGTCATTACCGCAAAACCAACCGATCCCTATGGTTATGGACGGGTCTTACGGGCTGCAAATGGCGAAGTTACCCGGATTGTCGAACAAAAAGATCTCGTTGGCGATGAGGGCGATACAAGCGAAGTGAACGCCGGCATGTATGTAGTTGATAACCAAAAATTATTCGCTGAACTTGTTAATTTAAAACCAAACAACAAACAAGGTGAGCTTTATCTCACGGATATTATTGCCCTATTTAAAGCAAAAGGTTATAAAGTGGGCGCGTATGTCTTAGGTAATCCAGATGAAATGCTTGGCACCAATGACCGTGTCCAACTCGCTGAAGCAGCCGAACTCCTCAAAAAACGAATCAATCGGATGCACATGTTAAATGGGGTGACCATTGAAGATCCAAGTCACACGTACATTGGTCCGGATGTTACAATCGGCCAAGATACCATTATTGCGCCGGGGACCACAATCTTAGGTACATCCGTGATTGGCGTTGATACCAAAATCGGACCGAATGTTTATTTAAAGAATATGAAAATTGGTGACCATAGTTCGGTTATCTTAGCCCATTTAGTGGATAGTGAAATCGGCAGTGATGTCAAAATCGGCCCATTCGCCCGGATGCGTGAACATTCTTTAGTAAAAGACCATTCACGAGTTGGGAACTTTGTTGAACTCAAGAAAAGTATTTTTCATGAAGGTGTTAAAGCCGGCCATCTCGCTTATTTAGGGGACGCCGAACTTGGTGAAAAAACAAATGTTGGTGCGGGTACGATTACCGCCAACTATGACGGAGTTAATAAATCAAAAACTGTCACTGGAAAGAGCGTTTTCCTTGGTTCGAATTCCACCCTCGTCGCCCCACTTGTGATTGAAGAAGGAAGCTATATCGCCGCTGGTTCGGTGATTAATAAGGATGTCCCTAAAGACTCACTCGGCATTGCCCGAAGCCGCCAAGAAACAAAACTGGGTTATGCCAATAAGATTCGTGAAAAGATTAAAAAGAAGTAGATATTGCACGACTAAATCTCTAAAGGCGCACAAAATGCGCCTTTTTTGTATAAGAAAAACCCTTACCGAAGTAAGGGTTTAAGTGAATCAATAAGATGACTTACTTTGCTTTTTTCTTTAAGTTTGCGTGGGCAGCGGCTAAACGTGCAACTGGAATCCGGAATGGGGAGCAGCTAACGTAGTCAAGGCCAACACTATCAAAGAATTCAACAGAGACTGGGTCGCCACCATGTTCGCCACAAATACCTAAGTGTAAGTCTTTGTTTCCTTTACGGCCGCGTTCGACCGCAAGTTTCACTAATTGACCGACACCAGCTTGGTCGATGGTTTGGAATGGATCTTGTTCAAAGATACGGGCTTCGAAGTAATCAGGAATGAACTTTGTCGCGTCATCACGGCTAAAGCCATATGTCATTTGCGTTAAGTCATTCGTACCGAAACTGAAGAACTCAGCTTCTTTGGCAATTTCTTCGGCCAGTAAGGCGGCACGTGGGATCTCAATCATTGTTCCAACGTGGTAGTGGAGTTTTTGACCGCTCTTCGCAATTAATGCTTCCGCGGTTTTGACGACGATGTCTTTGACATATTTTAATTCTTTAACGTCTAAGACAAGTGGGATCATGATTTCTGGGTGAATGTCTTTACCAGTATCTTTTTGAGCACGTAAGGCCGCATTAATAATAGCGGTTGTTTGCATGACAGCGATTTCTGGGTAAGAAACGTCAAGCCGGACACCACGGTGGCCCATCATTGGGTTGAATTCGTGGAGGAGTTCAATCCGTTCTTTAACTTGGGAAACTTCAATTTTGAGTTCTTTTGCTAAAGCAACGATTTGTTCTTCTTCTTGTGGTAAGAATTCGTGTAACGGTGGGTCTAGTAAACGAACGGTGACATTCATGCCAAGCATGACTTTATATAATTGATAGAAGTCATCTTCTTGGAATGGGAGAATTTGTTTTAAAGCTGCTTCACGTTCTTCTTTGGTTTTTGAAAGAATCATCTTACGAACGTAGAAGATCCGTTCGGCATCAAAGAACATGTGTTCGGTACGGCATAAGCCAATGCCTTCAGCACCAAAGTCAAGCCCTTGTTTGGCATCTCTTGGGGTGTCGGCGTTGACGCGAACTTTTAAGCGACGGTGTTTGTCAGCGAGGTCCATAATCCGTTTGAAGTAGCCAGTTAAGACTGGTTCAACAAGTGGTAATTTTCCTTCGTAGACTTTACCAGTAGTACCATCAATACTGATGATATCATTGACGCCATACACTTTATCACCAATTTTCATGGTGTGGGCGTGTTCATCAATGATAATGTCGTGGGCACCGACGATACAGGTTTTACCCATACCACGAGCAACGACGGCAGCGTGACTGGTCATCCCACCACGGGCGGTTAAGATACCTTCTGAGGCAACCATCCCAACGATATCTTCAGGTGAAGTTTCGCTACGGACTAAGATGACTTTTTCGCCAGCTTCTTTACGAGCGGCTGCATCTTTAGCATCAAAAGCAATTTTTCCGGTTGCGGCGCCAGGTGAGGCTGGTAAGCCAGTGGCAACAGCCGCTGTTTTTGCTAAGACTTTTTGATCAAATCCAGGGTGGAGTAAACTGTCAAGTAAACCTGGATCAACGCGTAAGACGGCTTCTTCTTCGGTAATTAAACCTTCATCCATTAAGTCACAAGCAATTTTAAGGGCAGCATTGGCTGTTCTTTTGCCGTTTCTTGTTTGTAAGAAGTAAAGTTTGCCTTCTTCAACGGTGAATTCCATATCTTGCATATCACGGTAATGTTTTTCCATTGCGTGAACGGTTTCTTCGAATTGTTTGTAGACGGCTGGCATGTTTTCATCTAACCAAGAGATTGGAAGAGGGGTCCGAATACCGGCAACAACGTCTTCACCTTGGGCGTTTGGTAAATATTCCGCAAAGATGTGTTTTTCACCAGTGGCTGGTGAACGGGAGAAGGCAACGCCTGTTCCGCTTGTTTCGCCTTTGTTACCAAAGACCATCGATTGAACGTTAACGGCAGTACCCCATTCGTATGGAATGTGGTGCATTTTACGATAGACGTTCGCACGTTCGTTGTCCCAGCTACGGAAGACAGCGGTAATCGCTTGGATTAATTGGACGCGTGGATCAACTGGGAAGTCTTCACCAAGCACTTTTTTGTAATGGGCTTTGAATTGACCAACGAGTTCTTTTAAGTGAACAGCTTGCAATTCTGAGTCTAATTTAACACCAGCTTTAACTTTCATGTCTTCAAGCATTTTGTCCATTTCAACTCTTGGTTGGTTACGAACAACGTTGAAATACATTAAGATAAAACGGCGATAGCTATCATAAGCAAAAGTTTCGTTTCCGGTTTCTTTTGTCATGACGGCGGCGACTTCATCATTTAAACCTAAGTTTAAGATTGTATCCATCATGCCAGGCATGGATGCACGTGCACCACTGCGGACACTGACGAGAAGTGGATTTGTTTTTCCACCAAAGGTTTTTCCTGTTTCTTTTTCAAGATTGGAAATCGCCTCATAAATTTCTTCAATAACGTAGTCAGGTAATTTCTTACCTTCAGCGTAATAAAGGTTGCAAGCTTCTGTTGTCACAGTAAAGCCTTCCGGAATCGGAATGCCAACTGAGGTCATTTCAGCAAGACCAGCACCTTTTCCGCCAAGAATATTTTTGCCAAGTTTATGGGCATCTTTATTCTTAAACGAATAGACATATTTCTTTTCTGCCATATTTTTCCTCCTTCTTTCTCTAGCAGTATTTAACATACCATCGATAAATATAATATCATAGATATTAAGGAAAACTAATAATATTCACTCAAAAGGACGATTTTTGGTTATAATTGACCCTCTTTGCATAAGGAATGAAAAGACACCATTTTTCCAATTGACTCAAGATCGTCGCGTGCGGTTCATTATTTGCTACAATAAAAGAGACAAAGGATGATTAAAAATGAATGAAGAAGAAAAATTAGTTCTGGCGGTGGACTTTGGCACGCAATCCTTGCGTGTTTCAATCGTAAATGCTAAAGGGGAAATCAAAGCCATCATCAAGAAAAAATATAATGATGCTTATTTTAGTAATGAACCGGGATTTGCCGAACAAGATGTGAACTATTATTGGCATGAGCTATGTGACGCAACAACAAAGTTAAAAGAGCGTCATCCTGTCTTGCTTGAAGATGTCATGGCGATGAGTGTGACAACCTTCCGGGATAGTCCTGTTTTCCTTGATGAAAACTTTGAACAAACGCGGCCCATGATTTTGTGGCTTGATCAACGTCAAGCTGCGCTTCAGAAAAAATTAAGTTTATTCAAACGACTAGCGTTTAAAATTGTCGGGATGACGGAAACGGTCCTTTTAAATATGAAGCGTACGCCAGCCATTTGGGTCCAAGAAAATGAAAAAGAAGTATGGAAAAAAACAAGATATTATGTCAATTTTTCAACTTTTATCAATTACAAACTCTTGGGGCTTTTAATTGATAGTGTCGCGAATCAAACGGGTCACTTTCCAATCCATTTTAAAAAAGGAAAATGGTACGGTGACAACGCCCTTAAAAATATTTTCCAAATACCAAATACCATGCTTGCAACGATTGTCCCGCAAGGATCAGTGATGGGTACAATATCCGAAGAAGTGAGTAAAAAAACGGGCCTTCCGGTCGGTCTTAAGATCATTGCTGCTGGCACCGATAAAGGCAGTGAAGCTCTGGGAACAGGGGCGTACCATCAAAGCGTTGCCTCAATATCTTACGGGACCGCGTCTTCGATCGCGGTTGCCAATAAAAAATATATTGAACCTGAACTATTCTTGCCTGCTTATAATGCACCGATCTCGGGCCTTTATCACATGGAGGTTCAAATCTATCGTGGGTATTGGACTGTGGGATGGTTTATTAAGCAATTCGGGGCGGACGAAACGCTTGAAGCGCGAATTGAGGCGCTTGCGACCGAAGAAGTCCTCAATAAAAAAATGCTAGAAATCCCACCTGGATCGCAAGGACTTGTCCTTCAACCTTATTGGGGACCAGGACTGAAACGACCTGAAGCACGTGGGGCGATTGTTGGCTTTAGTGATTTCCATACGCGGATTCATATCTATCGTGCCATTATTGAAGGGATTGCCTTTGGGTTAAAAGAAGGTCTCCAATCAATCGAAAGACGGCAACATCATAAAGTGAAAGAAATAAGAATATCTGGCGGCGGTTCGCAAAGCGATGCCATCTGCCAAATTACGGCGGACATTTTTAACATCCCCGTCAAAAGAACGCAAACGTATGAGACCGCAACCATCGGGACGGCGCTTGTGACTTTCTTTTATCTTGGTGTCTTTCGTACGTTAGAGGAAGCAACGGAAAAAATGGTCCACATTGGAAAAACTTTTGGACCGAATACTAAAGACGCCAAAATGTATCAAGAAATCTATAAAGATGTCTATGCAAAACTATATCCAAAACTAAAATCAATTTACAAGAAACTAAGAGATTATAAATAAATTAGAAAAGGCTTCATCAACAAACGAGGGCTTTTTTGTAGCGTTTTGATACTAATCGGTGACATCAACACTATTATCAATACCAAGGAATTGTGCATTGTATAAACTCGCGTAGAAACCATCTTTTGCTAATAATTCATGATGGTTGCCCATTTCGATGATATGACCTTTATTCATCACTAATATCTTTTTCGCATTCCGAATCGTACTGAGCCGGTGGGCAATGATAAAGGTTGTCCGGTTTTGCATAATTTCATCCATTACCGTTTGAATGGCGAATTCAGTGCGGGTATCGACACTGCTGGTTGCTTCATCAAGAATCAATATTTTAGGTTTGGAAATAATCGCTCGGGCAATGGTAATAAGCTGACGTTGACCTTGGGAAATATTCGTGCCATCTTCATTTAAGATAAAGTCATATTCACCCGGTAACGTCGTAATAAAGTGGTGAGCCTTCGCAGCTTTAGCAGCGGCGATAACTTCTTCGTCACTCGCATCACGGTTCCCATAACGGATATTATTCTTAATCGAACCATTAAAGAGCCAGGTGTCTTGTAAGACCATGCCAACACTGCGGCGAAGGGCACTTCGAGAGTAGTCACGAATATCGATGCCATCGAGTGTAATACTTCCGGCACTGATTTCATAAAATCGCATAATCAAATTGACGAGGGTTGTTTTCCCTGCGCCAGTTGGGCCCACAATTGCAATCGTGTCACCTGGTTCCACATGCAGATTCATATTTTTAATGAGTTCTTTGTCTGGGGAGTAACTAAAGTCGACCCCACTAAAGTTAAATTCACCTTGAATATTGTCGTTTGTATTCACAGCGACCGGTGAGTCTTTTTGTTCTTCTTTTTCACCAAGTAACCCAAAGACCCGTTCGGCACCCGCAAGGGTCGTTTGAATGGTATTGGAAATTTGGCCAATATTAAAGAATGGTTGTGAGAAGTTGTTTAAAAAGATCAGGAATGGGGCCAGACTAATAATGTCATTTGTGACCCCAGCGACAATTAAGACCCCGACGAAGCCAAGGTTACTAATAAAACGCATTGACGGGAAAATAAATGAACTCAGCCATTGGGACCAGAAGTTACTACTTGCCATGGAATCATTCGTTTCCTTAAATAAGTCAAATTGTTTCGCTTGTTGATTAAAGAGTTGAACGACTTGAAGCCCGGCAAAGTTTTCTTCGACGATGCCTTCGAGTTTGCCGGTTTTCTTTTGGAGGGTCACAAATTGTTTTTGTGAGTTCTTGGTCACAATAATCGTGACAAGTACTGATAACGGCAACGTGGTTAAGGCCACTAAGGCTAAGCGCCAGTTGACGACAAACATCGCAATTAAAACGCCAATAAACATCGTAATCGAACTCACAATTGTGACGACGACTTGGTTGAGTGATTGAGCAATCGCATCAACATCATTCGTGCCAACGGAAAGCAGTTCGCCATAGGGGTGTTTATCAAAATATGAAAGGGGAAGTGCATCAATTTTGTCCCGCACCTTATTGCGTAAAACATAGGCGTATTTTCCTGATATTT
Source organism: uncultured Staphylococcaceae bacterium (assembly GCA_964410505.1). GTDB lineage: Bacteria > Bacillota_I > Bacilli_A > RFN20 > CAG-826 > UBA1361. Next base: position 141,608 of record CAYPGR010000001.1, on the reverse strand, counting down.
TAATGGCAATGAGTTGGGCAATGGTCGTGAGAATTGCACTCGTTAGAATAAGCCCTAAGATAACCCCAAAATCAATGAACAGTTTGGTCCAGTTAAGGCCTAGCGATGGATTAAGGATATCCACGAAATAATAGCCCGCCCGACTTCCTGTTTCCGCAAATGAACTCATAATGGTTCGTAAGTGGAGGGGGACGAAGATAGCCGCTAAGTTAGAAACGATTAACAATATAAGAATAATGAGTAATTGTAGACGATACGATCTAAATTCACTGAGGAGATTTCTAAAGGCAAGTTTAAAGTTTTTCGGACGTTGTAAGCCCCGGCCGCCTGGGCCACCGTGTGGTCTGGACATTAGTTACCTCCTTCCGTCGCGAGGGTTTTAACCATATCGCGCGATTTTTTTATTTCATCAGCATCCAGTTGTGAGGACACAATTTCTTGATAAACAGGGCAATTCTTAAGTAAGGCACTATGGGTACCTAAACCTACGACCACCCCATCATCGAGGACTAATATTTGGGAAGCATCCATAATCGAACTTACTCGTTGGGCGACCACGAAGATGGTCGCGTCTTTAGCATACGTGCGTAACGCAGTTCGTAAGCGAATATCGGTTCGGAAATCGAGGGCGCTAAAGGAATCATCAAAAACATAGATCTTTGGTTTGCGGACTAGAGCGCGGGCAATCGCTAACCGTTGTTTTTGACCACCACTAAAGTTTTTTCCGCCTTGGGCGACGGGTGCATCCAGTTGTAATTCAAGTTTAGAAACAAAGTCATACGCTTGGGCAACACGCAGGGCCTCCCAAATTTCTTCATCAGTGGCATCATCTTTTCCAAAACGTAAGTTATCACGGATTGTACCGCTAAATAAGACAGCCGTTTGCGGAACAAAGCCAATAATACTTCGCAAGTCATTTGTTTTGAACTGACGGATATCTTGATTATCGACGGTAATGACACCTTTAGAAACATCAAAGAAGCGTGGTAATAAATTGATAATGGAGCTTTTCCCAGAACCAGTTGAGCCGACAATGGCGGTCACGGTACCGGGTTTAGCCGTAAAGTTGATATTTTTAAGGGTTGGATGATCGAGATCACTAAAAGTGAAACTGACATCATTAAACCGCACCTCACTATTTTGAATCACATGGATATCAAGTGGGTTTTCTGGATCTTTAATGGTTGGTTTAATGGCTAAGGTTTGGTTAATCCGTTTCGCACTGGCGGACGCTTGTGGGAACATAATAAAAGTAAAGCTAAGCATGAGGAAAGACATCATGATGTTTTGAACATACATTGAGGCTTCCATTGTTTGGCCAAGGACTTCAGGATTAAAAGCAGTGACGCCTTTAAGCATGTTATTGAGGACCACAAAGCCCACAAAGTAAATTGCAAAGTAAGCGAGGTTAAAGAAGATATTAATGGCTGGTTGGACAATCGCCATCACGTTGTTCACCTTAATGATGATATCCGTCATATCTTTATTGGCTTTCTTAAAGAAACGTTTTTCACGTTCTTCTTGGTTAAAAGCACGGATAACACGGACGCCGGTTAGTCCTTCACGTAAAAGCAAGGTCACGTAATCTAAACGTTGTTGAATTTGCACGAATAATGGGGACGCAATAATAAACGTGACGACCATGATAAGTAAAATAATGGGTAAAGCGATTAAGACAATATAGAAGTAAACCGGATCCATCCGTAATAATTTGACGGAACCAATAATCAAGAAGATTGGGGACATCACAAAGACACGGTTAATCATAAAGGCAAAGTTTTGAATCACCCGTGTATCATTGGTAATACGCGTTAATAAGCTTGCAGTGCCAAATTCATTGAGGTCACTTAAGGAATATTTTTCAACATTCACAAACGTTGCTTTACGCACCTCTTTACCAAGAATCGCCACAAAGCGCGAATTTAAAAGACCTTGGGCAGCAGCTAGAAGAAAGATGATCGCGGATAATCCCACCATGAGACCTCCGACCTTCAACATCTCATTGGTTTGGGTCATGGTTAAGCCGTCTGGTCCAGCCGCATTCACGATATTTTGGATATTCGTAATATAAGCTGGTAGTTCAAGTTGAAGTAATGTTTGACCCGCGACGAGTAAAACAATCACTAATAATTGCCACCAGTTTTTGATGACTAATTTGTATATTTTAAACATTAATGCACTCCTTTCAAGTAAGGCAAATAGACATCAGATGCCTTGAATGTGTTTTTTTCTTCAGGAACGCTGAGAATTTGTGAACTCACAATCCCACGGAAATTGGTCTGTAAGCCACGAATGATTTCTTCAGCAGTCAAAATACTAATAATCCGCCCATTTTTTTGTCCTTTGCGGACGATATTTAAGAGCATCGACATCCATTGTTCTTGGACTGCCGCCACCGCAGGATTAAGCGGAGTCGCATCATGGCGATAGGCGATCAAATTGACATAATAAAAAGTCATAGGTTGCTTTTTAAGGGCTTCAACTAATGATGAAACAATGCCGACGAAGATTAATTCAGCGGGGACATTTAATGCAACGACGCGATTAATCACCGTCAGAAAGTGATTTGAAACACGATTAACGCCTTCATCATAAAGGACATTGACATTACGGAAGTAGTGATAAACAAGACTATGACCGCAACCAGCTTCACGAGCTACCGCGGCAATCGTCATTTCTGTAAAAGGAACACGTGCAAAAAGACGGATGCCAGCATCTAAAATATCATCCTTCTTCGTGCGTTTTTTTTCTATTTCTTTAAACATATCTACTTTTCCTACCCTAGTTCCTAGTATCAAATTATAGCAAATTAGGGTCTATAAAGATATGAATTAATCTTTGATTAATAACTTCACTTCATTTTTAGTGAGTTTACGGTATTCGCCAATTTTAAGATCAAAAACGTCTAACGGTCCAAATCGTTCACGGTGTAAAGAAATTACCTTGAGCCCAAAGGCGGCAAACATCCGTTTAATTTGATGATATTTTCCTTCAATAACACTGACACGTGCAGTGTTGTCATCGATAATTTCAAGGGTAGCGGGTAACGTTACAAACTCATCGTTAATCGTGAAACCGACTGCAAAAGGAGCGATAAGATCGGCGGTCACTTTGCCATCAAGGGTCGCCATGTAAACTTTTGGTACTTCACTTTTTGGACTAATCAGTTGGTGCGTTAATTTACCATCATTAGTTAGCATAAGCGCACCCGTTGTGTCCTTGTCTAAACGTCCAACGGTATGAAGTTTGTTAGTGATAAATTCGGGGGCATAGTCAATTATAGTCGGATGAAGATTGTCTTCATTCGCACAGACATAACCCATTGGTTTGTTAATCAGATAGTACTGATATTCTTCGTACTCAAGAACTTGATCACCAAATGTGACGATGTCAACCGCTGTTTGCACTTGAAAGCCATCGGTTTTTATAACCGTGCCATTGATCATGATTCGACCATTTCGAATCAGTTTCTTTACTTCAGTTCGGGTGTGGCCTAAGGTTTTAGCTAAAAAGCGATCTAATCTCATGACGGTTTATTTAGTTTTTTGATGCCGTCTATTTTTCCACCAGGTGACGACTTTTTCTTCATTGTAATTTGCGACATAAGTAAAGGCTAAAGCGGTCACCAATGCCCATAAAATACCGGCGATAACGTCGGTTGGATAATGGAAACCAAGATAAAGCCGAGAAAACGCCATTAAGGCGCTAAAGATAAGGGCAGAAGCCGTTGCTTTTTTATGATAAATTGAGACTATAAAACCCCATATAAAGGCACTTAAAGTGTGGCCAGAAACAAAGGCATAAGAAGAAGGCACCAGAAAATCATTAAAGGCGCTCTGAGGACGAAAGACATTGAGCACATAATTATTTAGCCATAAGGCATCTGCGCTGAGCGTGGGATGTAAAAAGGGACGCGGTCTTGCCACAATGTATTTAAACGCATAGTTATTAAACCCAGCGATTAGGATAAGCGCAATGATGCTAACTATGCCGGTTTTTCTTGTTTTTTTGAAAAAAAGCATAATAAACGACATCAAAAAGAAGATGGCAGCGCCTTCACCGGCAACGGTAATCACTTTCATGATTTCCGAGATAAAAGGAGACTGTAAATTTTCAATAATCCAACGTAAAAAACTATATTCCCAAAGCATCATGGTTTTCTTCCGCCTTTTTGATTACTTTATCTTTCTCATGAGGGAGAGCGGCTTGCTCTTTTTTGTTCACGAGTCCAAATAATACATAAGCGATTGCGGTCCCAATAAGGAGTGAGGCAGCACAAAGAAGAAGGGTTGGCATATCAAAGCCATTAAGGGTTGCGTATTCCGGTTTAATTTTGCCATTAAAGTATGCAATCGTGATTGAACCGATAATAAATCCCAAGATCGTAAAGTTTGTTTTAACACGGTTTTTGGCAAAGAAATATTTGTAGACCTTAGCAATCACGATTAGGCCAAGGAGTGATCCGATGACAAAAGCAAAGCCAGCGCCTAAATCGTAACCAACATTTACAAAGTCAAATTTAACAATCCGGAACATAAAATCAATGAGTTCTTCGTAATACCCAAAAGCAATCAGAATAAAGGTTCCCGAGATACCTGGCGAGACATGACCGCCCATCGATAAAAAAGCGACAAAGAAGAACAGGATAATTTGGAGAATATCAATGTTAACGAGATCGGCGTGTAAGGTGGAGAACCACGTAAAAGCACCGAGACTAAAAACAAAGATAAAACCGATTAAAGTGAGGAGTAAGTTTTTCCAGTTAAAATTTCCCTTCAAGGTTTGATTAAAAGTCCGAAGACCGCCTATGGTTAGTCCTGCAAAAAAGGAAACAGTGATAAAGGGATAATGTTCTAATAACAACTTGATTGGATAGAAGAGAGCACCCATACTAACGATGCCACCAAGTCCCATCGGGACAAGTAGTTTTAATGCTGTTTTCGGGTCTTTTTTAAAATCCGAAACAGCATTGATTAAATCGTCATAGACGCCAATTAAGACAGCCATGGTGCCACCACCGATCGCAGTGATGAGGGCAAATCCTAAGAGGAGGCCTTGTATAAATCTTTTTATATAGTTATTCATAACTCAAATAATACCATAAATTAATGATATAATTTATTGATTAAATTATGAAAGTATTTGTTGGTTTAGGGAATCCTGGTGCAAAGTATATCAACACGCGACACAACGCTGGTTTTTTAGCGCTTGACGCTTTTGCGCTACTTGCCAAGGTTGAAATCGATAAGAGTGACTTTAAGTCTTTATACACAAGTTTTGTCTACGAAGGCGAACGCATTATTCTTGTGAAACCACAAACATTTATGAATTTATCAGGGCAAGCGGTTGTTCAAGTTATGAATTTTTACAAAGTAAATATTGAAGATCTCGTTGTTATTTATGATGATATGGATTTATCCCCCGGCAATATTCGGCTTAAAGAAGAAGGTTCTTCTGGCGGTCAAAATGGGATGCAAAATATTATTGATCTTCTTGGTAGTCAAAACTTTAAGCGCATTCGAATTGGCATTGGAAAACCACTTTACAATGGGATTGATCATGTCCTTCAAGTTCCAACTGGCGAGGAAGGAACCTTGTTTTTAGAAGGGGTTACCAAAGCGAGTTTAGCGCTTCGTGATTTACTAAGCCACGACTTTAATACCGTCATGAAAAAATATAACAAGAAGGAGAAAGTTTTAAAATCGAGTGATTAAGATTTTCAATGACATTTTTAAACCGCATACACCCCCCTTCTTTGCAAAAGACAAGGTTTTTTTGACGTCGGAAATCGTAGGAACCGCCCTCCTTGTCTCGGAAGCGTTCATGAAAGCGCCTGAGAACTATGTCATTATTACGAATAATCTTTATAATGCCCAAAAACTGATCTCGACGCTGCAAACGTTTGTCAATCCCGATGATATTCTTTTTTATCCAAATGATGATCTTTTATTCACGGAAATCCTAACTGCGACCAAACAACTTGAAGCGCAACGGATCTTCACCTTATATAAAGCCCTTGAAGGCCGAAAGAAATACATTTATGTTGCCAATCTCTCAGCAGCGCTTAAACCAACACTCTTACCAAGTTATTTTTCAAACTTCATCAAACATTTAAAAGTCGGTGATACCTTAACGATTAATCGGTTTATCACCCATCTTGTCGAAATGGGGTACCAAAATGTTGCAAATGTTGAACAAACGATGCAATTTGCGACCCGTGGTGATATTGTTGACTTTTTTAGTGCGAACGAAGATTATCCGGTACGGGTTGAATTCTTTGATGATGTCATTGACTCTATTCGTCGTTTTAATGTAAGTACCCAAGTGTCGATTGCACAACTTGATAAGATAACGATTCTTCCTGCCACCGAAAGCGTTCTCCGTAAGGAAGAAAAAGTAGAACTACTTTCACAAATTAATCGCTTCTTTGATGAAAGTCTAAAGGGCTATGATGAAAATGAAAAAGAACTCTTTCGACTTGGGTTAGATCATCAAGTCGCTACTTATTTAGACGGGGACGAAAGCGCCCTCAGCAAATATTTATTGCTCCATCCGCATTTTCGACATGACTTTTTAAGTTATATCAAAGATCCTAAAGTTGTGTTTGCCAATGAACCGCAACTCCATGCTTCCTATGAGCTGATTACGTCACAAGCTGAGCACTTCGTCCACGACAGTGTTCGTAAACATCACTTACTGCCCGATCTAAAACTCTATCAAGATTACGATCGTCTTTTGCTTTATTCAAATTTCATGACCAAAGAATTTAGTGAAGATGGTAAAGAAACAGAGTTAAGGATTAGTCCAATTCCAAGTATTCGGTCAAAAGATGATTTCATTTACGAAGTAAAGAAGATGGCAGAAGACGGTTATGAAATCTACTTTTCAATTAATAATAATACCCAGTTAGAACAAGTGAAAACACTTTTAGAAAGTGCTGAACTAACCTATAAACTAGAAGAAGAAAATTGCGCTTGTAACATCGTGATTACCTACGCGTATTTCCCACACGGATTTGCGTTAAATGCCTACAAAAAGGCAATCTTTACAAGTAAAGAACTCTTTAATATTACCCGCAATGAGATGCGCTATAATGCGCGATTTAAGGCCGGGAGTGTCATTCGTAGTTATGAACAATTAACGCCTGGCGATTATGTGGTTCATGAGTACCACGGGATTGGGCAATATATCGCCATTGAAAGTTTCTTGTCTTTTGGCGTGTTAAAAGATTATATCAAAATTAAGTATGCCGGTAATGAAGAGTTATCGATTCCACTTGAACAAATTCATCTGATTAGAAAATATAGCGGACGCGAAGGAGTCGCCCCTAAACTTCACAAAATTGGTGGTCAAGAATGGACAAAAACGAAAGCAAGAATCAACGAGAAGATTAATGATATTGCGGACGCCTTAATTGAAGTCCAAGCCGCGCGAATGAAAACCGAAGGTTACGCTTTTGCAACAGATGATGAATTCCAAAAAGAGTTTGAACTTGGCTTTCCTTATGAGCTGACTGAAGATCAAGAAATTGCTTTACGGGAAATAAAAGCAGATATGGAACAGCCTATTATTATGGATCGTTTACTTTCTGGTGATGTCGGTTTTGGCAAAACAGAAATTGCGCTGCGTGCTGCCTTTAAAGCCATTAGCAGTGGTAAACAGGTTCTCTTTTTGTGCCCAACTACTTTATTGGCCCGTCAACACTTTGAAGTTTCGAAAGAACGGTTTGCGAATTTTGGCGTCAAAGTGGCGATGATATCTCGTCTTGTTTCCCAACGGGAGAAGACGGACATAATAAACCGTTATCAAAATGGAGAGATCCATCTCCTTATTGGAACGCATGCCCTTTTCAGTATTGATTTTGAATTATCAAATGTCGGTTTACTCATCGTCGATGAAGAACAACGGTTCGGAGTTGAACAAAAAGAGATTATTAAGAAGATGAAAGCACGAGTGGATGTTTTAACGCTCAGCGCCACCCCAATCCCGCGCACCTTACAGATGTCACTTCTAGGTATCCGTGGTCTTAGTCAAATTAATACCGCACCTCAAGAGCGGATGCCCATCCAAACCTATGTCATTAAACGCGATGAATATGTCATCAAGGAATTAATTGAGCGGGAAATTAGTCGGAGTGGCCAAGTCTTTTATTTATATAACCGTATTGCATCAATTTATCAAGTTGCTAATCGTATTACGAAGTTGGTCTCGGGCGCTAAAGTGGGTGTGATTCATGGCCAAATGGATCGGAATGAAGTCGAAGATGTCATGAATGAGTTTTACAACAATGAACTCAATGTTTTGGTTGCGACATCTATTATCGAAAATGGCATTGATGTCCCCAATGCGAACGTAATTATTGTCGAAAACGCCGATCAATTTGGACTCTCACAGCTTTATCAAATAAAAGGACGAGTGGGTCGTGGTAATCGCATTGCGTATGCTTATCTTTTATATCAACCGCAAAAAATAATGAATGATGACGCGAAAAAAAGGCTCCAAGCAATCCAAGAATTTACGGATCTTGGGAGTGGGTATAAAATTGCACAACGCGACCTCATGATTCGCGGGGCAGGCGACATTCTTGGTTCGGAACAATCAGGTTTTATTGATAGTGTTGGGATTGATATGTATTTAAAAATGCTTCAAGATACGATTAATGAGAAAAAATATAATCTTAGTAGCGAACCAGTTGAAAGAAGCATCAACATCAGCGGACTTGAAGCTTATATTCCCGATCAATTCGCCAGTAAAACAGATAAATTCGACTTGTATCTAGAAATCAAACAAAGTAAAAAATTAACTTCCTTAAAAGAAGTGGAGCAAAAGGTAACCGACATGTACGGGAAACTACCAAAACCACTCCAAATTTTGTTTCTAAAACGCCAAATTGAGTTAATGATTAACAGTAAAGTCAATTATGTTGAGGATGTGATTGATGGTGATACCTTTATTGACATTGTTCCCGGACAAGCTTTCTTAAATATTCCGGGCTCGGCCGTCAGTCTTAGTAACCGCATTGGGACGATTTTTACGAATATTCGATTTATGACATCAAGTGGTAAAATTAAGGTAAGAATAATTAAAAAAGGAGATTGGTTCCAAGCTTATGCAACCTTGGTCCGGACCATCGTTGCGATTGTGAGGGATACCATAAATAACCGAAATGAGACTAGATAAATTTCTAAAATTAAGCCGCCTCATTAAACGGCGGACCGTAGCCAAAGATATCAGTGAAGCCGGAAAAGTAATCATTGATAAACGGACTGTAAAACCTTCATACAATGTGAAAATTGGTGATATTTTAGAAATTTATTTAGGTGAATTTATTATGATTGTTAAGGTTTTATCAATTGACGAAAAATTAGTGAAACTATATCCGGATAAATCCTATGAAATTATCAAAAAGAGTTTGAATGCAAACTAATCTAAATCGAGACAATACCTATCTTTTAGCCTGTAGTTATGGCCCGGATTCAATGGCCCTTTTTGGGTTATTACTCAAGGAAAAAATACGCTTTAGGGTCGCCCATGTAAACTATCAAATGCGTGGGGCGGCAAGTGAACAAGAAACCAAAGATTTGATTGCTTATTGTCAAGAACACAATATTAATATTGATGTCATGTATGTCGATGGACATCAATTTAGGGGTAATTTTCAAGCTGAAGCGCGTAAAGTCCGTTATGCTTTTTTTCAATCACTCATTAAAAAATATGGTCATGCCGCATTATTAACTGCCCATCATCGGGATGACTTTTTAGAGACCTATCTTATGCAAGTAAGTAGCCGGCGGCAATCATTTTATTATGGGATAAAAGCCGAGATTGAATTTGATGGCGTCAAGGTGGTTCGGCCACTTTTAAGTGATTACAAAGAAGACCTTGTCAAATACTGTATTGAAAATGCCGTTCCCTACACCATTGATCAATCGAATTTGACAGAAACATATACACGTAATAAAGTCAGACATCAAAAACTGGCTAATATGAGCCGTCAACAAAAAGAACTTTTATATGCAGAAATTTCGCAAAAGAACGCGCAAATTAACGCACGCGAAAGACGGCTATTAACGATCTTTGACTTAAGGAAAATTGATATCCCCCTATTTCTTTCTTTAGATCTCAATGAAAAAGAAGCGTTACTATTTTTAATATTCTCCGATCATCATATCCAAACTTACTTTTCCAAGAATAAAGCACTAGCGATTTTAGCGCTTGTAAGCAGCCAACGCCAATCAATCTTCATGAAGGTCTACAAGCACATTTATTTCTCCAAATACGAGTCATATTTTTCATTCATTGATATGAACATGTATCAAACATATCACTACAGAATTGAAGCACCAACTAGACTTGAAACACCGCAATTCACCCTTAATTTAAAGAATCAAGGCGCAAATCAGCGGTTTGCATTGGATAATTATCCGCTCTCTATTTCTCCAGCAAAGGCTGGCGATACCTACAAAATTAAAACATATAAAAAAGCGGTTAACCGAATGTATATTGATATGAAGATGCCGCGCCATCTACGCTTTATTTGGCCGGTAGTCAAAAATAAAAATGGTGAGGTTATATACGTCCCAAGGTATCGAAAAGACTATGTCTCACGGCCAGACGACCTATTTATTATGAAACAAATATTATAGTCCGCAAATGTTGATAATTAGGTTTATACTATGTATAATTACTTGAAAAGTCTTGTCGGAGAAAAAGCGACATTGACTTCATTAGATTGGAGGCCTTAATGAGCAACCCGAATAGTCGTCCGAATCAAAGAATGATGACCCCCAAACGGTCATTTAAAACGATGTTACCCTATATCCTTCTCTTCGCCGTCATTGGCGTCGTGATTTGGTTAGCGTTTTTTACGGATACCGTCCGTACTACAACCTTAACTGAGAACGGTATTATTGAGTTCTTAACTACGAATGTCGCAAACATCAAAAATATCACCGTTGTGACAACCGAAACCACCACTAAAATAACCGGCGTTCTTGCGGATGGTAATAAATTTGTTGTCGTTGTTAGCAATGTCTTTTATGAAACCATCCTGATTCCGTTCCTCTATGGTGCTGGAGGCGGTAACGTCCCGCCTTATATTGTCACCATTGTGAACGCCTTTGAAAGAACGTTCTGGAATACGATTGGACCAAACTTAATATACTTAGTTCTCTTTGTCGTTGTCATGATCTTCTTATACTCAAGAATGGCGGGAGCTGTTGGTAGTTCAAACAATAAAGCCATGGAATTTAATCGTTCACGCGCCCGACTTGAAACAAAAGTGAAGAAAACCTTTGCTGATGTGGCAGGTGCTGATGCCGAAAAACAAGAAATGATGGAGATCGTGGATTATCTTAAAAATCCTAAAAAATATGCACAATTTGGTGCCAAATTACCAAAAGGTGTGCTCCTTGTTGGGCCACCGGGAACTGGTAAAACCTTACTTGCAAAAGCCGTTGCAGGTGAAGCTAATGTGCCATTCTACTCCATCTCAGGTTCAGACTTTGTGGAAATGTTTGTTGGGGTCGGGGCCGGACGGGTTCGTGATATGTTCCAACAAGCCAAGAAAACGGCACCTTGCTTAATCTTTATTGATGAACTAGATGCAGTCGGTCGTCAACGGGGCGCAGGCCTTGGTGGCGGTAATGATGAACGTGAACAAACTTTAAACCAATTACTGATTGAAATGGATGGCTTTGCCGATAATTCAGGAATTATGGTCATGGCCGCAACTAACCGTGATGATGTGCTTGACCCAGCCCTTTTAAGAGCAGGTCGATTTGATCGTAAAATTACGGTTAGCTTACCAGATCGGACCGGAAGAACGGCTATCTTTAAAGTCCACGCCCGTGGAAAAGTACTTGATACAAACATTGACTTTGACGCGATTGCCAAAAGAACTGTTGGATTCTCTGGTGCTGATATTGAAAGTATTTTAAACGATGCCGCGATATTAGCAGTCCGTGATAAAGCAGATAAAATTTTACTCCGGCACATTGATGAAGCCATTGATCGTCGGATTGCGGGCCCAGCGCGTTCGAGCAAAGGCCTTAATGAACACGAACGTAAAGTCATTGCGTTTCATGAAGCGGGACACGCGGTGATTGGTCTTAACCAACCTAATAGTGATAAAGTTCAAAAGATTACGATTATCCCACGCGGTCGAACAGGTGGTCACGTCTTAATGACGCCAGAAGAAGATCGATTCCTGGTTACAAAAAATGAACTCTTCGCCCGTATCGTCGGCTACCTTGGTGGTCGTACGAGTGAAGAAGTCTTCTTTGAAGATGTCTCAACTGGTGCCCAAAATGATATTGAAGTTGCAACAAGAATTGCCCGTCTCATGGTCACTGAATTCGGCATGAGTGACCTTGGTCCAATTCAATATGAACGCGATACCGGTAGTGTTTTCCTTGGCCGGGATTATACCTCGAGTCAAAAGAACTTCTCACAACAAGTTGCGCTTGAAATTGATAAAGAGGTACGCCGTATTATTGAAAGTGCTCATGACCGTGCTCGCGAACTCATCATGAAACATCGCGAAGATGTCATCCTTATTGCGGAAACCCTTCTTGAACGGGAAACCATTACCGCGGAGCAAATCGATAAACTCTTAAAAGAGCGGCAACTCGATGAACCTAAACAAGCAAGTATCGGCAATGTCGAAATGGAAGAACCTAAAGTTGACAATGTGCCGTTAACGGAAGAATAAATTAAGAAAAGGAAGCCGAAGCAATTCGGCTTTTTAAAACTATGTGGAAAATCGCAAACATCGAGATTAAAGGCAAGACAATTCTCGCTCCAATGGCTGGAATTACAACATATGCATATAGGGAATTTATGCGCTCTTTTGGGACGCCGTTATGCTATACAGAAATGATTAGTGACAGTGGGCTTGTTTTTAATAATGAAATTACATATACCTACCTTCCTAAAGATAATGAATCACGGCCAACCTCAGTTCAGCTCTTTGGTGGGGACCCCAAAAAGCTAGTCGCGGCCATCAAAAAGATCGAGGCCCATACGTCGAATTACGATTTTCTTGATCTTAATCTCGGTTGTCCCGTCCCTAAAGTAACGAAAAACAATGGTGGTTCGGCGTGGCTTAAATACCCCGAAGAACTCATTAAAATGGTTGAAGCTGTTGTCGTTGCGAGTAGCAAGCCTGTGACTGTTAAGATCCGTATAGGATGGGACGAAGCATCGATTAATTTCAAGGTGTTACTTCCTCTTTTAGAAAAAGCGGGGGTAGCTCTCATTGCCATTCATTTACGGACAACCGCCCAACTTTATGGCGGGAAAGCCCGCTATGATTTAGCAGAAAATATACAAGATTTAATTAGTATTCCGCTCGTTATCAGTGGCGATATTTTTACCCTTGATGATGCGATTAATGCCCTAGAAGTTACGAAGGCACAAGCCGTTATGATCGCCCGTGGTCAACTAGGAAATCCATTTTTAGCAACCCAAATTGAGACATATTTTAAGACGGGAGAACGTCTACCAAACCCTACTTTATTTGAGCAACTTGACTATTTAAAACGGTTAGCAACGATGATGGTTGCGGAAAAAGGTGAACATCACGGCATGCTCACGATGCGCGGGATTGGACCTCATTTTCTGAAAGGATATCCTTCAGTAAAAGAATTCCGAGTCAAAATGACGCAAATGCGAACTTTAGCAGAATTAGCCTCTATTATAGAGGCAATCAAGGAACGGGCTTTGCTTACATAGTCAATTAATGATAGAATAAGCGGGTTAAATAGGAGATTTTTATGCCAAGAGAATTTAGTGATCAAGAATTAGTAAGACGCGGTAAAGCCGAACGCTTAAGCGAAATGGGGATCGACCCATTTGGTGAAAAGTTTGTCCGTACCGATACCAGTGAAACCATCAAACAAAAAGCAGGCGACACCCCCAAAGAAGAACTTGAAGAAAAACATCTTCATGTTAAGACTGCCGGCCGTGTTATGTTTATTCGGATTATGGGGAAAGCAAGCTTTTTCACAATTCAAGATCAAGCTGGCCAAATCCAAGCTTTTATAAGTAAAGAACAAGTTGGTGAAGAGTTATACGATCTTTTTAAAACCGCGGACTTAGGTGATATCGTTGGGATTGAGGGTCATATTATGCGTACAAAAACGGGTGAAGTCACTGTTAAAGTTTCAACGTACACCCATATTGTTAAAGCTTTAAAACCTCTCCCAGAAAAGTTCCACGGATTAACTGACGTTGAAGAACGTTATCGACGCCGTTATGTTGACTTAATTGTTAATGATAACGCTCGGCGGGTCGCCTTAACAAGACCCCGAATTATTCGTGCGATTCAAAAATTCCTTGATGAAAAGGGTTTCGTTGAAGTTGAAACCAGTATGCTTAATGGGGTGCTTGGTGGCGCAACAGCTAAACCATTTATCACCCACCACAACACGCTTAACCGTGACTTTTATCTACGAATTGCCACGGAATTACCACTTAAAAGATTATTAGTCGGTGGCATTGAAAAAGTATATGAAATTGGTCGCTTATTCCGAAATGAAGGGATGAGTACCCGTCATAATCCAGAATTTACAACAATTGAAGCGTATCAAGCCTATGCTGATATTGAAGATATGTTTGATCTTTGTGAAAACTTATTCCGTTACTTAGCAGTAACGATCACAGGGGACACCACCTTACCTTGGGGCGATGTCATGATTGATGTCGGTGCTCCGTTCCGTCGCGTCTCCATGGTTGATCTTGTTAAAGAAAAAGTAGGGGTCGATTTTAGAGATGAAATGACCTTTGAAGAAGCAAAAGCCATTGCAAAGAAACACGATGTCTATGTTGAAAAACATTGGACGGGTGTGGGCCATATATTAAATGCCTTCTTTGAAGAATTTTGTGAAAAAGACCTCATTCAACCAACCTTCGTCTATGGCCATCCAATTGAAATTTCGCCGCTCGCGAAAAAAGGGAAAGATCCCCGTTTTACCGAACGCTTCGAACTCTTTGTGAAAGCTAACGAACTCGCGAATGCCTTCACGGAATTAAATGATCCAATCGACCAATATGAACGGTTCTTAAGCCAATTAAAGGCCCGTGAATTAGGGGATGAAGAAGCGAACGAAATGGATGATGATTTCGTTGAAGCACTTGAATATGGCATGCCGCCAGCCGGTGGTATTGGGATCGGGATCGACCGCCTAATTATGCTTTTAACGAACCAAACATCGATTCGGGAAGTCATTTTATTCCCAACGATGCGTGACAATAAATAAATTATTCATGTAATTATTACTAGCGATAGAAGGTGCGCCTTTACAAAGGCTAGTAATTGTAATATAATTACAACGCTATATTGACAGGCTCAATATAACTCCATGCTATTGGTGAGCAATAGCCGAAATTAGTCCAGAGGGAGGTGTGCTTATGAAAAAGTACGAGATCATGTATATTCTTCGCGCCGATTTAAGCGAAGAAGAACGTAAAGCCGAAATTGAAAGTCTCCACAAAATTATTACTGACTTAGGCGGTAATGTTTTAAGTGTTGATACCGACAATTGGGGATTACGTGATTTTGCGTATCCAATTAATGACTTAGTAAAAGGTTACTATGTCGTTATTATGGTCGAAGGCGATGTGAAAGCAATCGCAGAATTCGAACGTCTTGCAAAATTAAACAACAGAGTCATTCGTCATCTTGTTATCGCTAAATAATCAATCATTAGGAGGAATAACAAATGGTTAATCGAGTCGTCCTCGTTGGTCGTCTAGTGCGTGATCCTGAATCACGGCGGACCCCTTCGAATCAATCAGTCACAAGTTTTACAGTCGCGGTCGACAATCGCGGCAAAGAAAAAAGTACGAGTTTCCTACAAGTTGTTTGTTGGGGATCAACGGCGGACTTTGTGGCCCAATATATGAAAAAAGGTAATTTGGTTGGCGTTGACGGACGCCTCCAACAAAGAAATTACGAAAACCAAGCTGGACAAAAAGTAAATGTCGTTGAAATCGTAGCGGACTCAGTCCAATCACTCGAATCACGACAAAGCGAAAGTCCTGCTCAAGCCGGTTATCAAGCTGATACGACGCCTGCTGCTGACCCAGTTGGAGTTGATATCTCTGATGACGATCTTCCGTTCTAATCTAGTAAAGGAGAATTAGTTTATAATGGCATATAGAAAAAGTAGACCACGTAGAAAAGTTTGCTACTTTAAGCAAAACAAAATTACGGAAATCGACTATAAAAATGTTGAATTACTAAAGAAATTCATTACCCCTAACGGTAAAATTACCTCACGGCGTGTAACCGGAACTTCTGCAAAATATCAACGTGAACTTGCAGTTGCAATTAAAAACGCCCGTTTAATGGGTTTATTACCATTCTACGTTAGCTAATCACATTCTGATTTATTAACAAATTGCACCCTTGAAATATAGGGTGTTTTTTATTTCCTTAATAACTCAATACCTTGTCATTTGAGCTTTCTGTAAAAAGTTTCCTATCATTGCATGTTTTATCAAGACTAATTGAAAATGAAAATAAATGAATATATTTTTTCGCGCCCGTCATACCGTTACACAGGTAAGTAAATTTGCTAAATATATTGTTGAAAATTGTGGTCCTCAATTATCAAAATTCTTTATCATTTATCTTTGATAAAAGCATTAGTGCTTAAATCTTTGCTTTACTTTTTTACAAGTGATATTATCTATGTGCGGCGTTGTTTATTTATAAAGAAGAAAATACCGAATAAGCGCAAAAAACTCGATAAATTCCTCTGATTGATGATTGAATAACGCATTAACACAAGAAGGGTTTATTAGTAAGATTATGCGAAAAGATTCAAAGTATTATTTTCACTTAACGATGGTTGTGCTGTTTACCTTAATCGCCTTTGCGGCTTTGACAATTCCGCATCTACAACATGGCGTTGCCTTTATCTTCCCTGTCCCATTAGCGGTCTTTATAATTAAATATCGGATCAAGGATGGTATCTTACCAGCTATTATCTTAATGATTTTCGCACCGATAATTACCCATTTTCTGCCGGTTGGTGGGGGTAGCTGGGTTCGCGGTGTCTTTATGATGTTGACGGCCGTTACGATTGGGTTCCTTCATGGTTCTTTAAGTAAGATTAAAATGAGTCACCTTCGTGAAATATTAATCGTGATGGCCGCGGAAATTTTTCTTGGTGCCCTAACGACGCTTGTCTTCTATTTTATGAAAGATCCAGTCTTTGCATTTAACATTGAATTTCCACATTATTTTGAACGATTTTTGACTCTCTTTAGTTTGAATCATAACTCAATATATGCACAAAATGCTGGGGTAATCTTTGCAAATAGTGTGATTCCCTATGTCATCTCATTAGCGATTACCGAAGTTTTATTGACACATATTTTGATTCATCTTGTTCTAAAATATGTTTTTGAACTTGTAGATAATCGACCTTTCTCAGGATTATATTTCCGTTTACCAAAAGTGACAGCCTATGTATTCTTAGGGGGTCTTTTATTAGCACTTACCTCACTCTTCTTCCTTGGTAATCCGCTTGATGAAGGACTTTTAACCGCAATTGTTGTCTTATTCATTCTTGTTTTGTCGGTTATGATTATTTTCATTCTCCAAGGTATCTTACTGATGATATTCTTATTCCGCGCTCGTCGGCAACGCGAACTCAGTTTATTAATCTTTGTGGTCGGTTTGATCTTAAGCGTTCCCTTTGCCATCCTTGGTGCCTTAAGCGTTATCTTTGGATGGGGCGATAGCCTCTTAAGTGATTGTAAGGGTGGCGACTGCTAATTTAGGCGTGTAAATCTTTTAAAATTAACATTTTTATGCTAACTTGGATGTAAGGATAAAAATATGTCACGAAAAGAAAAAAAGGGAAAAGGCGACAGTAATAAACTCTTTACAGGTGAAGATTTTCTTGAAGATAATGTCGAGGTAAAACAAACGCCTATCATCGAAGAGGCGGATGAAAAACCAGTTAAAAAACCGAAGAAAACCTTGAAACAAAAACTCCGTTACCGCGGAAAATATGAACTTCTGCCCGAAAAAGAAAATCGGAAACAACTACGTTTTTATCATCGGTTATTTATTTTTAAATATACAGGATTAGTGACTGGTATTTTTGCGGTAGCTTTTGCTTTTGGTGCCTTGCGTTACAACAAATTACTTTCGATCAGTGCCATTTTAATTGCACTTCCAGGACTATTTTGGGGCCTCACCGGTCTATTTAAGATTAGAAGGTTCGCTTTAATTCCTCTTTTTACGGGATTATTTTTAAATGTTGCCGCCATTGCTTTAGCGGCCATACCGCTTATTCAAATTTCAAGTAGTTTTGGAACTATCTGGCAAATGATTATGGATTATATTACGGCTGCCGGCGCCATGTTTTAATTACGTTATCAATTTTCAATCACGTTTCTCTAAAGGTATTAATAATACCTTTTTTATTGTATAATTACTCTAAGATAGCGAGGTATTCCGGATGATTAGAGCCATTATTAAATTGCGAAGTCGCGCGATCTTTATGGTCGTGATTGAAGTAATAGCCCTTATTTTCATTAATTTGGCCTATTTTTTAGATCTTTTCGGAACACGAGAGTTCTTTACGCCAATCATTGTTTTCGTTTTTTCATGCGCTATTTTATTCATTAATTTAGTTGTGTTTATTCTTCTGACTTTCCACATTAGCAAAATTAGAAAGAAAACAAACTTTGAACTGGTCACGCTTCTTGGTGGCGATGTGAAAGAAGCTTATAACTTTGGTATGCTTGGCCTGATCGTGGTTGATCAAGATTTTAATGTCACATGGGCGAGTGAGCTTTTTAAAGAAAGAAGACTCCATGTTATTGATAAAAACCTCTTAACCTGGAAACCAGAATTAACACGCCTCGTTGAACTTAGTGAAGCGATGGCGGATAATGTCGATGACACCATCAAGGTTGAAATTGAATCTCGGAACTATGAAGTTAAATATTTAAGTAAAGCCGGTCTTTTCTTATTCAAAGATATTACTGAGTTTGAATATCTTTTCGAAAGCAATCAATCCAACGCCCCCGTGCTTGGTTTAATTGTCATTGATAATTATGTTGATATCGTGGTTAAAGGCGAACATTCAAATGCCGTGTTTGCTACTGCGAACGGGATTATTGTTGACTATTTGGCGAGTTTTGGTGTTTTAATGCGCCAATATCGTGATGATGGCTACCTCCTTATTTTAAATAACCAATCATTTAATAAACTCTATGCAGATAAATTCTCACTATTACAAAAAATCAAAGACGGTACAGCTAATTTAGACTACCAACTCTCATTATCGGTTGCTTTTGCACTTAATTTCCCTGATGTTTTAAAACTTAATGAACTGGTATTAAATGCGATTGATACCGCGATGGCTCGTGGTGGCGACCAAGTCGTCATTGCCCGCTACGGTGAAGAAAGTGAATTTATTGGCGGTGCGACGTCGCAAGCAGAGAAACGGAATAAAACTGCAATTCGTCTTTATGCGGATACGATTTTCCGCCATATTAGGGAAGCAAAGAATATCTTAATCATGACCCATTCAGATACGGATTTAGACGCATTAGGAGCCTCTCTTGGTCTAAAAGCGATGGCAGACTATGTCAAAAAAACACAAAAAGGATCTAAGTTCCAATTTCAGCCTGCGCGGATTGTGTATAATCCAAATCTAACAGAGCTTAAAACGAAGATGGCCGTTAATCGGATGTTTACAAAAAGTGAAATCGGTGAAATGTTTATTACCCCTGAAGAACTTGATGAGCAAAAAGGAGCCAATAGCCTTGTTAGCTCGGGAACACTTCTGATTATTGCTGACGTCTCGCGACCTACGCTGACCCTGTACCCAAAACTATTAGAACGGGTTGATAAGGTAATGATTATTGATCACCACCGGCGGACGGATGAATTTATTGATCAACGCTTATATGATTATATCGAGACTTCGGCTAGTTCAACTTGTGAAATTATCACTGAATTACTCCACTACGGGAATACCCCAAATTTTGTTTTACCAAGTAAATTCGCAACCTTTATGCTTGCAGGAATCTATCTTGATACCAATTACTTCCGTACCAAAACAACGGGTTCACGCACCTTCCTTGCCAGCATGGTCTTAGAAGATTGGGGAGCGGATGTCATGACCGCGGACGATTTCTTGAAAGATAACGTTGAAGAGTACGCCCTCATCACTAAGATTATGTCTAGTATGACGACTATTAGCTTCGGAATCGTTTTCCTTAAAGCTGATGAGACCGATATAGTGACGCCGGAAACCTTGTCCAAAGTGGCGAACCAAAGCATGCGGATTAAAGGCATTCAAGCGGCCTTTGTGATTGGTTATACAGGTCCAAAACAAGTCAAAGTAAGTGCCCGTAGTGATGGTGATGTCAATGTCCAATTCTTGTTAGAAAAAATTGGGGGAGGCGGCCATCAAGCAAGTGCAGCGGCGGTCTTTAATGACAAAACCATCAAAGAAATTCAAGAATTAGTTGAAGATGTCGTTAATCAAAATTTAAGCAAGGCCAAAGTTATTGGCGGAAAGAAGGCGGTATAAAATGAAAGTTATTTTATTGCAAGATGTCAAAAAAGTAGGAAAAAAGGATCAAATCATTGAAGTTAGCGATGGTTATGCATCGAACTTTCTCATTCCAAAGAAACTTGCCATTCCTTTTAATGAACGTAATGTTTCCCAATTAGAAGCCAATCAAGCCCGTAAAATTGAAACCGATAAACAAAATAAAGAATTAGCCATTAAAAATAAACAAAAACTCGAAGAAAAAGAACTTGTCTTTATTTTAGCCGTTGGCGCTAGCGGAAAAGCTTTCGGCGCGATTACAGCCAAAAAAGTTGAAGAAGAAATTAAAGCCCGATTCAAAGTTGATGTTGACCGTAAAAAGTTCATTAATTTTTCGCCGCTTAACCACTTAGGGTTATCAACGATTCAAATTGAACTTTATAAAGATGTGGTCGCCCAAGTGAGAGTCATGGTCAAAGATAAGGCCTAAACTTATGAAAATCGATAACAATCCTTTTACTCTGAACGATAAGTCAATTGCAATCCCACATGATTTGGTGATTGAGAAAACTGTTCTGGGTCTCATGCTGACATCTCCGGATAGTGTGGAAATCGGGATGCAGTACTTAGAACCCTCTTATTTTCCCAATATTGACAACAACCATCGCGCTATTTTCTATGCGATGAAAGAACTCCATGAAGCCCAAACCGCGATTGATATCATCACGGTCAATACAAAACTTAAAGAACTACGTTTAGCGAACATGGTCGGCGGAATTGCGTATTTATCAGCCCTTGCTGAAGAAGCCATTACCTACTCGGCGATGAAAGATTACTGCTTAAAACTAAAAGATCTAAACTTGCTTCGTAATACTTTAAAAGTCATTGATGCGAATCTCGATTTATATAAACAAGGCAGAACTGGCGATATCAATGATTATATAAGCGATCTAACCCGTGAAATTACCAAAGTTGCGGAAGAACGCCGGATTATGGATTTTGAATCACTCGGTCAAATTTCGCGAGATCTTAAAGCACACCTTGATACGATGAAAGAATCAGGGACCGGCAAATTAACCGGCAGTAAAACTGGTTTTATTGAAATCAATAATTATACCCATGGTTTCCAAGAAGATAGTTATGTCATTATTGCCGCCCGTCCCTCAGTTGGTAAAACCGCCTTTGCGATGAGTCTTGCGTATAACATGGCGGTTGAAAATAACCGCACGGTTGGTTTCTTCACCTTGGAAATGGCCAATCGGCAATTAATGCAACGGCTCCTTTCCAAAGTCTCAAATATTCCCCATAAGAAAATAACCGAGGGAAATTTAAGTCAACGTGAACGCGTCAAGATTGATGAAACTTTAAATAATTTATCACGCGTCAAACTTTATTTTGACGAAACGCCAAGTATCAACATTAATGATCTTGTTATCAAGGCCCGAAAATTAAAACGGGAAAACGATGATCTTTGTGCGATTTTTATTGACTATATTGGCTTAATTACCACGAGTGGTCAAACGGAAAGTCGCCAGTTAGAATTAAGTGAAATCAGTGCGGCCCTCAAGGCGCTGGCGCGGGAACTTAAAATCACCGTGGTAGCCTTGTCACAATTATCCCGTAACGTTGAGGCTCGTCCCGATAAACGGCCCCAAATGAGTGATTTACGTGAATCAGGTAGTCTTGAACAAGATGCTGACCAAGTGTTCTTGATGTATCGCGAAGACTACTATGTGAATCAAGGCTCGATTAAACCCGTCAATGCGGTTTATCAACCATATTACGAAACCCTTGCAGGCACACCCCAAGAAAATAACTTATCACCCGTTGATATTATGTTAGTGAAAAACCGTAATGGTGAAACCGCCAATATTACTCTGTTATTCTTTAAAGCCATTTCAAGCTTTGAAAATCCAGATACTGACACCCTAGAATTATTAAAGAAACTCCAACGAAAACAATAAGATGAAATATTACATTTTAGCGAGCGGATCAAAGGCAAATGCCACCTTAATTAGAGGACCTAAAACATCCGTATTAATTGATCTAGGCCTTTCTTTACGCGAATATCGGAATCGCCTAGCGCTTTTTAATATTGATGAAAACGAGGTAGATGCGGTTTTATATACGCATAAACATTCTGATCATTTAACGCCCCAATTTCCGCGCGTTGCGAATGGTAATATTTTTGCACCTAAAGAGACGTTACCGGAAGATGCCTCCTTTTATGAAGTGGTACCCTATGTGCCATTCACCATCAATGAATTTACAGTAACCCCATTACCAACAAGTCATGACGCCCCCAATTCTGTCGGATACATTTTAGAAACCGATGGTCACAAAGTCGTTTACATGACTGATACGGGTTATATTAGTACTCGCAACCTTTCCTTGATGGCTAATGCCTCGCTTTATATAATTGAAGCTAACCATAGTCCAACCATGCTTTTACAAACGAACCGCCCCTTTGATTTAATTCAGCGCATCCTCAGTGATACCGGACACTTATCTAATGAAGCATGCGCCCACTATTTAGCGGAACTGATTGGTCCTCAAACAAAGGCCATCGTCCTTGCCCACTTAAGCGAACAAGCAAATACGCCAGAAGTAGCCTTAGCGACGATGGACAGAGTCTTTCGTAAATTTGGCATTGATCAAGGAAGTTTTAAACTTGTTGCGGCCGCACAACATATCCCGCTTTCTGGAGACCTTGATGCGGATTAATATCATCGCCGTTGGTAAAGTGAAGGGGAATCTTCTTTTAAGCGTCCAAGAATACGCCAAGATGATTACAAAGTATACGGAGCTTGAAATTACTGAGATAAAAGAAGAACTGATCCCCCAAAAGGCAAGTGAAGCCCAAATTGAAGCAGCGTTAGCGAAAGAAGGGGACTTGATTCTAAAAAGGATTGCGGATAAGGATTATGTTTATGTCTTATCGCCTGAGGGAAAAAACTTATCTTCCACTGAATTTAGCGACCATCTAGACGCCGCGTTTACGAGTGGTCAAAGTCGCGTAAACTTCGTGATTGGCAGTTCTCACGGCCTCACAAAACGTGTTTATGATCGCGCAAACATGATTCTTAGCCTGAGTAAAATGACTTTTCCCCACCAACTCTTCCGTGTTATTTTGCTTGAGCAAATATTCCGTGCTTTTAAAATTCTTTATCACGAAACATATCACAAATAGGTAGGTCCATATATGCATATTGAAGATTACGATCACATTTATGAAAATTTAGTTCCCGAATGGAACTATGAAGAATTTTCTCATTTAACCCGCATTGAAAGTCCACGAACGGCATTTGCCCGAGGGTATTATTTTAATGACGGACACTTTTATATTGAGTCTTGGTTTTATACCCAATTAACAAGGCTTTTTGAACGCTTCCCAAAAGAAAAAGAACGGATATTGGCTTCTCTTTGGATTTTAGCTGCGAAGGGAAAAAATGTCTTATTTACCCGTGACATTCACGACCCAATTTTTAAAGATGACGCTTATCTATATATTGAGATTGCGGAAGTCGTTGAAGCAGCCGAACTCAAGTTTGATGATATTTCGCGCGGGAGTGATTATGGCGATTAAAGGGATTATTGTGACGAACATTGGTCATAATGAAGGTAAATATCGGGCGCAAACTGATGAATTCTTAATCAAAAGCAAATCCATTAAGGATCTTGAATTAATTGAAGTTAAAAATGAAAACACTTTAACTTATTTAGAAGAAAACACACCCGACTTTTGTTTATTTTGGGATAAGGATATCTATCTTGCCTCGATGATTGAAAACCGCGGCATAAAAGTGTTTAATCGGCCCGAAGCCATCTACCTTTGTGACGATAAGGCCCTGACGGCGATGCGTTTAACAAAGGCACACGTGCCTCAACCAAAGTACTTTGTCTTCCCGCTTCATTTTTACGGGAATATTTATGAGCATTATGAAGCCTATAAGTTAACACTTTTAGCGCTTGGTTTTCCACTTGTCCTCAAAGAACGCTTTGGTTCATTTGGAGAGCAAGTTTATTTAGCGCATAACGAAGAGACACTCAAAGCATTAATCAGAGAACATGGGACGAAACCGTTATTGGCTCAAGCGTTTATTGCCTTTAATAGTGGTGAAGACTATCGCCTAAATGTCGTTGGTAATGATGTGATTTTATCTGTTAAACGCAAGAACGATCACGACTTTCGAAGTAACATCAATCAAGGCGGGAAAGCCGTTTTGATTGAACCAACTCAAACCATGAAAGAAGTCGCCATTGCCGCAACAAAGGCCGTTAATGCCCATTTTGCAGGGGTTGACCTCATGTTAGAGGCCGATGGAACTCCCGTTGTGATTGAAGTTAATTCGAATATGCGGACCGTGGCCGTTAGTAAACTCGGTGGTCCCAACTTAACATTAGCGATTCTTCAATATATCATTAACGCGATATAAAAAGCCGTCAAGTTTCCCTGACGGCTAACATCGATTAATTGATCGATGTTTTTTATTGTTGTTGGGGTCCAAGTGTTCGCATGGTTAACCACACGCTCCGCATTCCAAGTGCCATAATAAAGATCATTTGGAAGTATTGGGCGGGTAAGATAAAGCCAAGCACAAGCGTGAGTAAGGCAGGGGTAGGTAAGAGCCAGGCTCCGACTTTCATCGCTTCAATAAATTTAAGATCACGGTTAGGATTCATTTTACCGCGAGTAGAGATAAAGATGATAAGACCCATTACTAAGCCAATCAGTGTAAAGATGACGGCATAGATGCCCGTTTGAAGCCAGAAGGTCATGGGTTTAACGGCTTTATAGGCTAAGTCTTGGAGGGCCGCAAAGTTATCAAGCACTTTAGTAGCATAGTTTGGATCGGTGACAAGCAAGGCATCACCGGCCATGTTTTTAGTCGCAAAGTTACGGATGTTTAAATCAACAGGTAAAGTTGAAGTACGTCCTTCAAAGCTCCGGTAAGGGGTCTTTGGATCACTTAACTTGTTCGGATCATAAATCCGGGTAAAGAGTTTGGTTTTCCCAATAATCATGTGGGAAGTGACATTATCTTTAGCGGCTTCGCCTTCAAGGTTAAGCAGTTTGGTAGCTAGGTATGATCCAGCATCACCCGTACTATTGTTAAAAATAAAAGTTGTTTCAATGTTCGCAGTGTAATAAACACGGAGATATTCAAAATCGATTTCTTCGGTGACAATTTCTCCTGCTGAGTTCCGGACAGTCACTTCACGGGTTTGGGTGAAGGAGTAGTAAGGAACCCACTGGGTTGATAAAGTATCGGTCAGGGTGAAGTTAGCCGTTGCAACTAACGTAGCGAAGTTTGTCCCATTATCTGTAAAGACTTTTTCACCGCTTACTTCTTTAACAACGAGATCAACATTTTGTTCATCTAATTTTTGGGCGAATTTCACAAGCGCCACATCGGTGTGGTAAAGATTTGCGTTAAAGGTGTCACTGCCTTTGGTGCGGCTAATTTGGACCATAGGTGGCACAAGGGCAATCACAATACTAAAAATAAAGAGAATAACGGCTAGGTACCATTTTTGACTGCGACCACCGTCATAAGCAGCGCGGTTATTAATTAAAGAACCCACTAAGTAGCGACGGGCCATGCTTGGTTCTTTTTTGACGCGTTCAACTTTCACCTTTTGGGTCTTTTGTTTAAATTTCTTATTACTCATTTTATTACCTCGAAATGTATCCTTGTAAGTATATATTAGTTTACCCTCATTTTCAACAATTGGCCATTTGTTCTTGAATAATATTATTATTCACTCTATAATGGATAAACCGGGGATGGCATGGTTTCGACAGGGAAGTGTCCGGCAAACATAGCAGCCGTGTGGTGACGTAAACACCAAATCTATAAATAACTGGCAACAGTAATTTATCCTACTCCTTTGCTTAATAGCAACTAATAACAATTAGATAGGAGCGCGACTTAGAGTGGGGTCCCAACTCTCTAACGAGCGCCATAAAAGGGACTAGTAATCATGATGTCTATAAGTGGTTATGAAATTAAATAGGCTCGCATTCTCTATTTTTGTTGATATAGTAGCCGAATGTTAAACAACAATATCTTCTAAGCTGTAGAAGTGTTTGTGGGTCATTCTTTGGACCGGAGTTCGACTCTCCGCATCTCCACCATTAAACGAACATAGGTCTGATACGATCAGTATTAGGCCTTTTTCATACAAACCGGGTAAAAAATACATCACTCATACGAAAGATGAGATTATTTACTTACCGGATTACATGACTATGTTTTTATAGCGCGCAGCGATATGAAATATAATCAAAATTAAAAATCATTAAGGTACACACTTTCGCTAAAACTTATAAAAACTTGTGTTGGTGACAATAAGGTTATTCCATTTTACTTTTAGAAATTTTAGCTGAACTCGATATCGGGCATGATTGGTAATATTCATCTTCGCATTGGATGGTAGTTTGTAATAAAATTGGTAGTATCTTACTGATCAATTAAAAATCGCCCCCATATTCTGACTGAAGAGGTCAAAATTTTGGGGATTTTTAATAGATAGTGATTGTTTTCTTATATTGAAAGAGGAAGTGAAATCATATAATATTAGCTTATATGGTAATTAATCATACGAAAAGAAACAGAGTTTTAGTGTTGACGGCCTTTTCGCTTATCATTTTTCTATATGCTTTTTTTGAGTTAGAGTTTCTCTCTTACACTTCGATTTGGATTGTTTCACTTTTCACGCTTTTGATTAACTTACTGTATGGGTTTACCAATAATATGAAAAGATTAGTTTTACTTATATTTACGGTTTTCTCAACCATCTTATTTTGTCTATTTATTTACACAGGTGTCAATGAAGAACCACCCTCTAACGTTGGCGGTTTCTCATTGCTGCCGACCTTATTGTTTCTGGTTTCTGTTCCGATGGTCATTACTAGCCATTTATTACTGCTACTTAATCTGCTCTTGCCTCATAAACAAGTCTCCTTAGCCCAAAAGTAAAGTAAAGTAATATAAGATAAAGATACTAAATTAATGATTGAGGGAACCATGATGAATCAAAAAAGAATTACGATAAAGGATACTTTGCTCGATGAAAGTGGTCATCTTAAGCATCCCGGATACGCGACAAGCCTTGTCCTTGAATATCATCGAAATCAAGTAAAAGCGCATAAAAGTAGAATTAAAGAGTGGGATTATTACTTCTTTGGAAACGACCAATTCGGATTTGGCATTACCTTCGCCGACATTAGTTATCTAGGACTTATTCAGATTGTCATTTTAGATTTTGCGAATAAGAAGCGCTTTGACTTTAAGAAAATCATTCCGTTTACTTTCGGAAAACTCAATCTCCCCACCGACTCCCAAAAGGGTGACATAGACTACCAAGATAAGAAAATTGATTTTGAAGTAAAGCTAATTGATAAAGCACGCCATATCAAGATAAAGATAAAGCACTTTAATAAGGACAAAGACTTCGCTTTTGATGCTAAAGTGAACCTTCAAAATGAGGATTCACTGGTCATTATGACCCCCTACGCTGAAGATAAGAAAGCCTTTTATTACAATCAAAAGATTAATAATCTTGTCAGTTTCGGGCGCGCCTCATTTGGTAGTCAAACTATTTCACTTGATCATATGCAAGGAGTCCTTGATTGGGGGCGTGGCGTGTGGACTCGTGATAACACGTGGTATTGGAGTTCTCTGTCAACAACCCTTGACGATGGATCACTATTTGGATTTAACCTCGGCTACGGGTTTGGCGACACAAGCGCAGCAAGTGAAAATATGGCCTTCTATAAAGGGAAGAGTTATAAACTAAACGATGTCGATTTTGGCCTTCCGAAAGATAATTTTACTGACCCATGGCATTTTACAAGTAAAGATGGCGCCATTAATCTTACGTTTACACCGATTTATGATAATTTTAATGAGACTAATGTTATTTTAATTCGTCAAAACTCGCATCAAGTATTTGGCTATTTTAGTGGCACGATGAAACTTGATTCAGATACGACGGTTACACTTGAACGCGGCTTTGGTTTTGCGGAAAAAGTACGAAACGTCTGGTAAAGTTCAGGCTATAACCACAATCTTCAATTTAAAACTTAATTTTGCGATGGGCAATTGCCATTGGCAGCGATGTTATCTCATCAAAAAAGGTGTAAGGAGAACCATCAGGAATTTCATTTATACCGATCTTATAAACTGACATGCTCCAAATCGTATGGGTAAAAACATGGCGATAGTTTTTCAATTTGGTTATCTCATTAATTCGAAAGCCTGATGCTTTGAGATATTGACCAATATCTTCGATTGAACGATCTTCAAACTGCGGGAACAAGTACATGCCTTTTAGTAATCCTTCTTCTTTTTTTAAAAGTGCAATTTTATTTTGATGTTCAATTATTAATGTTGTGTAATGAATGATTTTAGGTTTCTTCTGCGGGGATATTACCGGCAAAACGGCGGTTAATTGGTCTTTATATGCGGCACAAGATGAGCGCAAGGGACATGATTCACACAAGGGATTTTGTGGGCGGCATACAAGGGCGCCAAGCTCCATGATCGCCTGGGTATAAATATGAGGGGTTGCCTCATTGATTAGTTTTTGATTAAGTTCTGCAATGATTCGTCTCGCTTTTAGCGTTCGCATATCATCAAATATTTTATAAAAGCGACTGAGGACGCGAATGACATTGCCGTCGGTGGCGGCGTAAGGTTTATTATACGCAATCGACATAATCGCGCCGGCGGTATATTCCCCAACCCCCGGGAGACTTAAAACCGTTTCATGGGTCGTAGGAAAGATGCCCTTATAGGTTGAAACGATGACCTTAGCAGCCTCATGCATATGTTGAAACCGTCGATAATAACCGATCCCTTCCACCATTTTGTGGAGGGTGTCACTATCTGTGTTTGCAAGATCTTGAACGGTCGGATAACGACGAATAAAACGTTCAAAATAAGGAACTACCGTTTCCATTTGGGTTTGTTGAGCCATAATTTCACTAATCCATATGTAATAGGGATTATGTGATTCTCTAAAAGGCAAGTTTCGATGGTTTTCTTGGTACCATTTTTCAAGTTTACTAATGCTAAAATTATTGTTCATATATATGATAATATCATTCCTTGATTTATGAGTACTCTCATATTATCTTGAACAAAATATCTTTATAAATTACCGATTAAAATCGGTTGTTTTGATGTCTTCAATTAATAGATCATATATATTCACATTAAAAACAAGTTTTACAAAATCCGCAGTTTCCTTTATTTCTCTAGTATCAGTAAGTATCAAGATACTATGAAAATATTTAAGAAGGGGTTTTAAGTAGTCTTTATTCCCTTTACTATACTCAAGATATGAACCATAGACATAACCGAAAACAGTGTAATAACGATTTAAAAAATAACCTAATAGTGTGTTGAGCTTATCGTATATTTCGAAGGTATATGGAACCTTAAATTGATGATTTAAAGCCGCAATTCGTAGGTAAAGTTCATAAATATTCATTGCAAATAAAGGCTGTAGCCTGAAGTCAAGATCTCTGATACTAGTGCCATACTCAGTCAAAATAGTGAGATCGGTTTGGTTAGTATTAAAGTAATGTAAGAGCCGGGGCGGAAGTGTGAATAAATCATTTTCAGGAGGAAGCAGTTTTAACAAGGCTAATGACCTCTTCGAATAATCCTCAAGGGTTATTTTGTTAATTTTGAATTCATAGTGTAGGATATATGCACAAATCACAATATTAAAAGGTTTGTCTGGACGCACACCCTTTTTGACATTTGAATAGTGAACTTCGATGTCATCATATTTCCTCACATGCGCGCGATAGATGAATCTAATTGAATCTGCAGAACCATCACTCGTGCGGCTATGAGTCGTATAGTTAAGAAAAGATATCATTGGAATTTTGATGTTTTCTAAAAGACGCATTAATACTTTAAGTGAAGCATCACGATCATTTGAAAGGTAACGATAATAAGAACGCTCATCAATGACCCCATCACAAAGATCACTGACCGTAATGTTATTCATGATGCGAAGTTCTTCAAGCGCTTCGTAATACTTTTTGGGCATCCTCAATAATCTCCTGTATAAGTGGTTTCC
Organism: uncultured Staphylococcaceae bacterium; assembly: GCA_964410505.1. Taxonomy (GTDB): domain Bacteria; phylum Bacillota_I; class Bacilli_A; order RFN20; family CAG-826; genus UBA1361. The sequence goes on along the minus strand of CAYPGR010000001.1, from coordinate 110,979 downwards.
GATGATTGCCATTAAAGTCAATACTTAATTGATTAATAAAAAGAGTCACATTTTTCTCTATGAATAGTTCTTTCTTATGTTTATTGAAACGAGGTGAATCAACACATTTAAGGGCAGACATTAAGTGAAGAATGACAAAATCACTAAATTTATATACATCATGAATGCGTTTCACCTCATATAATAAATCGATATCATCAGGAATTACAGCTGCCTTTGAAACAAAATTAAGAGCTTTAATTACACACTCAAAAACACGTTTTTTGTCTGTTGTGGTTTCGGGTAATAAATTTAGAAGGAGGGTATAGGTTTTCATCGTGCATTGCTCAAGGTTGGAACCAATAATGATCCCTTTCGCATTGATGAGAACATCATAGAGGTAATCAGCAATTAATGTTATTTGTTTCTTGGTCGCGAATGGCGAAAAATAAATCAATACTTCAATCGTGTCATCAGTCAACAAATTATTCGATAAAAGAGCGTTTAAATCTACTTTTTCGTGCAAAATTTGTATTAATTCATTCCGTGTAATAATGCCGACTTTTTCTTCTAAAATAGGGATAGAAAGAGGAAACCCGGCAGAAAATGGCGTCCGAAGGGTGGCGGTTTTTACTTTATTATAGTATTTGTCATAAGCTTCTTTGAAACGGTGATCATAAATGAGTTGTTGGAATTCATATTCATGGATATTTTCCAAAAAAACAGTGTTATGGGCAAGCGTCAAAAATTCAAGAAGTGGAACGCCTAGGCGATCAACAAATCGCAGTAACTCTGTCAAACCGATTTTTGCCTCACCTGAAATAAGACGTGAATAAGTTCGCCTTGAAATAATACCATTCGTAAAATTAATGATTGTGATGTTTTTTTCCACTCTCATTTTATCGAGCATTCTAATCACATCAAATTCAGTAATTGCCATTTATTATAGTATATAGGTTAAATTAAGTAATCGGGGTATCCAATTTACCAAGCAAGGGAAATGGGACAAATTGGTCATATATTTTCTGAATATTCGTGTGAAAATTAAGTATTAATCTACTAATGAGGAGACTTTATGGCCAAAAAAATAACACTGCCAACCAGTTTGCTTTTGGCGGGATGCATATTACAGAGACCTGTTACTGGTCAATCGCTTCCCTTGATTGAGATTGATGAAACTGAATTGAATATTAATGGGTTGCAAATTATTGAGACCATTGAAACAGCGAATAAAACGACCACAAAAGTTATTTTTGTTTCTAAAGAAAGACACAAAGTATCAAAACGAATTCAAACGACTGTCATGGATAATGAAGGCGCTTCATTTTCCGAAGAAACAATTGATGAACTTGCCTATATTAATGGAAGATGTATTGAAACTTCGACTATAAATGAAGAGATTAAGACCAAAATTAAAAAAATGTGTGAATTTGAATTCAATGAACTAATGAACAACCATCAGTTCATCACTTACTTTGAAGATTATCGAGATAAGATCAAGCAATATTATAGTTATATGGCGCTTCATACCAAAAATATAGAATCAAGTGACAATTACCTCATGCGGACCCTTACTAAATGTAATGATGTTTTCCAACTCAAGGAAATTTTAGCTTTTAATGCATCAATCATTGAAATGAAATTTGAGCAAAATAGGCCAATCGCGCTTGCTATTCTCGAAAAGAAGAGAAGTAAAGACGAGCGGGGATTATCACGCATGATTCAATATGAAGTATTTTCTTAGTGATTGTGTAATTTAAATTTAATAACTGAATCGCTTTCTATAAGTGTCCTTTCTTTGTTATTTTAGATACTAATTGTATAATATAAATATAGACCATGAGGAGGAAATAAAATGGTTAAAGAATTTGGACTGCCTTGGCTTGCACATATACTCTTACAAATTTTTGTTGGGCCACTATGGGGCGCAATCATTCGGATTAAGCGCGACAAATTAGTGTGGGGAATTCTCTATTTCATCACCGGTGGATTCTTCGTGGTTGGTTGGGTCATTGACGTCGTCACCCTTATTCTTAATAAAGATTACGTCTTACTCGCCTAACTTAATACTTTACTGAACTAAAACACACTATCCAGTGTGTTTTTTTATTTCCTCTATTTCTTGAATTATTCCCTTTTTTAGCGTATATTAACCAAGTGGCGACGCCACTAGTAAAGTGAATCGATGATATGCAAATTAAAGATGTAACAAATGTCCTATTTATCAAAGATGATAAAGTGCTTCTTGGTTATAAAAAACGCGGATTCGGACTTCAAAAATATAATGGTTTTGGTGGAAAACTAAAGCCAGGCGAAACAATTGAACAAGCCGCCATTCGTGAAGCACAGGAAGAAGCTGGCCTCACAATGGTTGACTACTATAAAGCCGCTGAAATTGATTTTGCGGATAGCTATCCCTTACGGATGCATCTATATGTATGCACGAAATGGGAAGGTGATGTCACTGAGAGTGATGAAATGCTTCCGCATTGGTTCCCCTTTGATCAAGTGCCCCTTGATGAGATGTGGGACGATGATAAATATTGGTTGGAACTTGCTTTAACAGGCAAAAAGTTCCGCGCGACGTTTGTTTTTGAAAATAATGATGATTATAATGGTACCGCCGTAAATGAGGTGGTCAGTTACTCGATTAATTTAGTTGATGATTTAAACTAAAATACTATTTCGGCTCATTAAGAAGGGCGGCTTTATCCGCTCTTTTTTCTTTGCGCTTATAGCCTTCCGCTAGTCCGGCTGACAAGATGGTGCCCAATGCCATGATGCCTGTGATGACACTGAAGACAACGGGATATGACGTTGTTTTTAAAAATTCACCAATAGAGAGGCTTGCAATAATCCGGCCCATTGTTAATGATATTGACACAATAAATAGGGCTTTTGTTAAGTGCTTAAGCGGAATAATCCGGGCTAAAAATTTGACGTTAAAGACGAGGTAATAAGCCCATGCAATCCCGCGCATGATTGCCAAGATATAAATGAAGGGCAACGGTAAGTTAAACGCCACACCTATAGGCCGACTCATGACTAAAATGCCCATGAGCAGATAAGCAAAAGTTGGGTTTCTAAACATGTTTTTACGGAAGATAATAAAAACAAAAGAAAGAGCCTCGAGTAAGATCGTCGCTGAAATTAAATATCCATAGTCAGCGGTCGATAGACCACGTTCATTCGTTAAATAAATACTAAAAAAGTTATCACTAACCATCGAGAGTGACAGCACAAAAAAACAAAAGATTAAGTAGATGATTAAATCAGGATGTTTTTTAAGTTTAATCGTTGTTTTTTCTTCAGGGGAGATGTCTCGGTTAATTTCGATATTTTGTTTTGGAAGAAAAAAGCTCATGATGGTTGCGAGGAAGAAAAAGAGTCCCGAGGTGATAAAGAGGGCGTTATAGCCAATATTCGTTGTCCCGATGATTAAACCGCCGACAAAAGGTCCAATCACATAGCTGATGGTTCCCATCAGGCGCATCGATGAATATTGTTTATTCCGTTGACTAATGTAGGTACCACTATAGCCATCAAGCAATGAATAGTAGGGGCCGTTAAATAAGCTGACGATCGTTACAACAATTGCATAATAAATAAAAGGCTGATCAGTAATTAATCCGAAAAGCAAGGCAGCGGACATTTCAATAAAACCAAAAATAACCATTAAAGTTCGGTTAACATCAAGGTTTTTTGCCAGCTTTTGAAAGACGATATTGCCGATTAAAGCCGCTAAAGGCGATAGGGCCGAAACAAGTCCTGACTGACTCGTAGAAAAGCCTTGATTAGTTAAGAAGACATAAAGGAAGGTATAAAAAAAGGCATCGCCGAGAAAGCGGACGAGGTAGGTTGCTTTAAGATACTCGTAAGTGTGGATATTTGCTAATTTTTTCATGACTATTTTGGCCAGGCCACCCTTATAATATCATTAATATTATAAAAATTACCTATAAAAGATATAATTAACATATGATGGAAATACCAAATATAGTACCCCACTTTACAATCAGTATTTTTGAAATAATATTTGGTGAGTTTGCTCAAATTAAAGGAAGTCTTTTCGGAGATATCATCGTTAATCTTAATACCGTTATTTTGACAATTCTTGGTTTAATTTATTCGTATCAAATTCTTTTTAGTTTTACCTCAGTCATCATCAAAAGTAAGAAATTTCCCGATTCCAAAAAGAAAGCAGCCTACATTTTTTTAACGAGTGCCCGCAATGAAGAAAAAGTAATCGCCCAACTCATTCATTCGATCAGAGCCCTTAATTATCCTCAAGATAAGATTGCCATTCATGTTATCGCCGATAACTGTGATGATGAGACAAGCAATATTGCCGAGCGTTTAGGAGCAAAAGTTTTTAAACGTGAAGACAAGCAGATGATTGGAAAAAGTCATGCCCTTAATTTTTACTTTAAAATTGTTAAAAGGCCTAAACTTCCCCGCGATTTTGCGGGTTACATTATTATTGATACCGATAACGTTTTGGATCCAAATTATCTTACTGAAATGAACAAAGCAGTTCAAAATGGACAAAGTGACATTATCGCCGCCTACCGCAGTAGTACCAATATGGGGCAATCGCTCTGGACTTTTGGGACCGGGTATTCTTTTTTAAGAGAATGTAGCCTTTTACATAAAACACGTGAAAATCTAGGGGTTAGCTCATATGTCTCTGGCACAAGCTTTTTTGTGAGTCAGAAAAAAATGGCATCACTAGATGGATGGCCCTATCATCGGTTAATTGAAGATATTGAGTTTTCCGCAGACCATGTCGCAAAAGGGGGGAATATTCAATATGTTCATGATGCGATCTTTTATGATGAGCAACCAAATAGCTTCGCTGATAGTTGGCGGCAAAGAATGCGCTGGGTAAAGGGGTTATTTCAAGTTTCAAGGGGATATAGTATCCCAACATTCAAGTCAATATTTGCCCGTAATCGCACGCTAAAGCAACGTTTTTCATCCTTTGAGGCGTTTACCTTTGTGACGCCTTTTCCAAGTATTACGCTCTATTGGTTGACTTTTTATGGCCTGCTTTCGATCATTAATTTAGCGCTTACCGGCAATATGGCTTTCTTCATCCAAACCTATCTTTTCACCTTATTTGATTTTACCTTCTCACTCTTTTTGTTTACAACGGTGATGAGTCTTTTGATTACTTTTTCAAATTGGCGAAGGATCAAAATGTCGGTCTTTAAAAAACTCGTTTATCCATTTATTGCGTTTATCTTTTTATTAACATATATCCCGATGCTGATCATTGCCCCATTCTTAAAAATTGAATGGAAACCAGTCGCTCATCAGGGCCTAAAAAAACCTTTATAAGGTTACTTTATATATAAATGATTGATGGAGATATCTTCTAGTTTTTTGACATTAAGAAGAAGCATGATTTTTTTTAGGTCAAGGATCATTTCTTCAACTGTCGTAATCATTTCTTCAAGTGGCAATTCACTTAGTGTAAGAAAATAACGAGCCATCCCGACGGCTTTGGCCCCAAAGGCGTATGCCTTTAGGATGCTGGCGGGATTCATGATACCACCACTAGCATAGACGGTTAGTTCATTATATTTTTGGGCAATTTTAAGAGATTCGATTGTTGAAATTCCAAAGTCTTGGAGGGGTGAGGACTCTTTTCCTAAGCGCCGCAGTTCAATGGTTGTAAAACTGGTCCCACCTGCACCACTAACATCAACATAATGCGCACCAAGTTGAGAGAGGAGTTTAAAAGTTTCTTCATGCATGCCATAGCCCACTTCTTTGATAATAACGGGTACATCAACATGATCAAGAATGGCTTTGATATGATCGGCCCAAGCAGTGAAGTCGCGGTCGCCTTCGCCCATCACGAGTTCTTGGATACTATTGATGTGGATGGCAAGACCGTTTGCCTTCACAAGATCAATTGCTTCTTGCGCCATTTCTTTTGTGAAGTTAGGATTGACATTACCGACGATAAATAAATGGGGGTAATCGTGACGTAACTGACGATAAGCATCTTTTGCGGAAGGATCTTTAAAAGCAAGACTTTGTGAACCAATGAAAAATGGTATCCCAAAATGATTTGCGAGGGCTGCAAGTTTTAGATTGATTTGATTTCCAAGGCGATTACCGCCCGTCATGGCGTTAATGTAAAAAGGAAGCGAAAACTTTTTCCCTAAGATGGTGGTTGATAAATCAATATCGTCAAGCTTATATGAGGGAATACTATGATGTTTGAATCTGATGAGGTCAAAATCGTTTGTCGCAGCTTCTAAACCTTTAGCGTATTGAATATGATCATCTTTGCGATTACTACTCATTATCATTTCTCCAAATATCGAGGACTTTAATACCTTCATTTTCCCATAAAAGTGTTAATTCTTTTATTTTTGATGCATCACTTACTTGTGCAATGCCGCAGTCACCATAACCTGCACCAGATATTTTAGCGGCGATATCAAGGTCTTTTGCACGCGCCACCAGTTTTTCAAGCTTAGGCGTCATGAGGCCTTTTTTGACAAGGGAAAGGCTTTCTAGTAGCTGCTGATACTGCGTCAAATACATCGCGTCATACGTGCTGAGGTAATTATGGACAAGTTTCGAGGCCGTCTCAAAAAATGATGGGTCGATATCGCCGTTGGTATCAGGCTTAAAGTTTTCTTTTGTCCACCCAATAATAAAATTAGGGATCTTGGTTAACAATTTGATTTGCAGGAGAGGCCATTCCATTTCTAATAGTGAAAAGGTTCTTTTTTCACTTAAGAGCCATTCAACATCATAACGAACATAATAGAGTGGGACATCAAAAATATTACAGGCAATATCACCGCCGGAACTCAAATTTCCAAGTCGTCTTTGAATTAAGACGGCCATCTTAAATAAGAAAAGTGGTGATAGATTGGTTTGATAGAGTCGATTCAAAAGTTTTAAAGTTAAAACAATACTTGCCGCACTTGACCCAAGCCCATATTTTATTTGATCATCACTAATGAGGTTATTTTCAATTGTGTAGCGGAACGGTCGGATGGCGATATTTTTGAGCGCTAAATATTCATGAAAAAAAGTAATCGTTGCGACCGTATTTTTTAATTGATGTGGACAGTCGATTAGGATATCCTCATAATCATGGGAAATATCATTTTCCGTAATGGTCGTTTTATGATTTTCAATGAGGGTTCCTTGTAAAAAAAGGTTGACTGGGGCAATGAGGGCACCATGACCGCTTTTTAGTACGTTATATTCACCAATGATATAAAGCTTACCGGGTACTTTTTCATGCAGTCGTGTCACTAATGCCACCCCCGACACCGCTCACCTCAATTTTAATTCCTGGTATTAGTTCAATAATTTTATCCACATGGTCTGCTAATGTCAGTAAAATGAGGTTTGGACCAGCATCGAATGTATAATAAACAGGAATATGATGCTTTGATCGTATTGCTTTGATTGATTGGATTAATTTTTGTGTTTCTGGGACATGATATTCAATGCCCGCTTCGAGCATCACATTACGCATTAACTCGGCGCTTCGTTCTGATAATTTGCCAACCGTATCAATCTCTTGCGCTTTAAGGGCTTTAATCATTGGGTCCACTAGATCTTGACATTCTTGAACAAAAAGGCCATATGAGGGTGCTTTTTCAACGGTTAATTGCATCCCAATCCGACTAGAAATCGGTTTTGATTTTGCATCAATAACGGTAAAGAGCATCCGGAATTCTGGCCATTCAACCGGCAATTTCTCAGCAAAGCTTGATTCATGATCGGTTCCCTTATGCCAGATGACAAAGCCGCCATGAATGGAGCGAGCGGCAGAGCCAGAGCCGAGTCGGGCTAAGCGAGATAATTCCTTTTCATCGACCTTTTCACCAATGGCAGACACATAGGCAGCGGTTAATGCGGCAAATGCACTTGCGCTTGAGGCATAACCGGCGCGAATAAAGACATTGTTAAAAGAAGTGACGACACAAAAACTTTTTTGTTTAAATCTTTCGCGTAAGGTATTAAGGTGTTGCACGACACGAGTGTAGGCAAGACCTGTTAATTCAACATCATCAAGGATGACTTTATCTTTACGGAGTTTTTTATCGATGGTAACGTTTGTTTTGGTAAAAAAAATATCAGCTGTAACCGAGATACTTGTTTGTTGGGGGAGATTGATGACTTGATCAGTCTTACCCCAGTATTTTAGAAGTGCAATATTAATATTAGCGCGTTTATAGTTCATCATACTTCCCTTAAGTTTATCACCCAAGATGGGTATTTTTCAAGGGTAAGCCGTGCATTCAGCGCGGTTTTCTCATCTCGATAGAGTGCGATTAGGCATCCGCCCATACCGCCGCCTGTAATTTTAACGCCCACTGCGCCAGTGTAATGAATTTGATCTCTTAAGTCTTCAAGGGCAGGTGTCGAAATGCCGAGCGCTTTTAAATGGCTATGGCTAGCATTAAACATGGCCCCTAAAAGTTCGATGTCATTGTGTTCAAGCGCCCATTTGGCATTTGCCGTAATCGCGCCGAGCCCATTAATGTGGATATCACGGTGGGGGTGATTACTCACATGAATAACGGCATCACGAGTCGCACTATTTGTGTTTGAATAAAAGGCGACGAGATAGCCATCCATGTTGATTTTAATTGGTGTCATATGTGGGTTTTGATAAACAATTGGCTTTTCATACACAATCGTAGAGGCATCAATTCCACTTGCCTTTTGGTGATAAATATTTTCAGATATTTTAAGTAAGGTGAAGTAATCATCTTTTGATAACCCCAAATGGAAATGGTGATTAAAAGCATCAATTACGGCTTTTGCGACACTGGCACTTGATCCAAGCCCGCTTTTTTCTGGTAAATTAGAGCGGATTGCTATCGTCACCGGCGTCACGGAAGTATAAAGTTCAACCATTTTTTCAACGAGGGCTTTTAACCCGCGGAGTTCCTCGCTTGCTCCCGTAACTGGACCGTTATAATATTTGGTCTCAAAAGCATAATGGTCATGAGGCGTTAAAATAACTTCACTTCGCAAAGCGTAAAATGGAATTGCAATTGCAGGGTGTCCATAGACGACACTATGTTCCCCGATTAAAATAATCTTGGCTAATCCGTATCCATCCATAAGTATTTCCTAAAAGACCATCTTCAAGAGGGTAATAAAGAGGTTACCGGCATACAAGGCCATGAATTGGACCCCATAACCCGCACCTTTACGATTTAACCAACCACTAAAAAGACCAACCGCAAGGACTATGATTAGTCCATAAACCCCAGCTTCCGCAAAGGAAAGAAGGGCAATAATTGAGAAAAGGAAAATAAGGACGGTTTCTTGCGAAATATATTTAAAGACAATTTCCGTCATTTTTCTAGAATATTTCATACCTAACCAGACCGAGATGCTGACCCCGATAACAAGGCCAATGAGAATTGCGACTAATAATTGACCTTTTGGAAGTGTTAACCCTGAATTACCAAATTTAATAAACGTGCCATCAAGACCATTTGCCCCACTATTGAAGATAATTGAACCAGGACCAAGGGCCGCTGGTGAAATCGGGAAAGCAAACACAAAGAGCGAAATTAAAATCCCCGCGAGATAGGTGGCACTTGAGAGACCATTGACAACGGCCACACCTTGAAGTGCTTCTTGGACTTCATCTTTTTCGTCTCGCGTTGCGAATTCGCCAAGCATCATGGTGACACCAACAGGTGAAAGGAAGAATAATAGACTGCCTAAAGCACTCGCAATTGCGGTTTTCTTGACCACTTTCTTGGTGCCCGTTTTTACTCGTTTAACATCTTGTTCTAATAAGACAACTTTCTTGCCCTCGACTTGTTGTTTTTGGAAAACAGAGGGGAAAAGAAGTTCAAAGAGACCATAGACAAGGGGTCCAGTGGTGATACTTAAAAAGAAAGGCGTCATCGATAACTTGTGACCATCCATTAAAACATTTAAAAGGGTGTTATTAATGACTAAATTAGGATTTCTTAAAAAGGCCGTGGCGAAACCAAAAGGAATAATCGTTAATAAACCAACTAGCTTTTTCTTACTTGTAAGACTCATCAAGACGGCCCCACCAAGGAAGATATATTCATTGTAACTTTTGATGAAATTACTAATTTGTAAACCGGTTTGAACAGATATAAATTCAAATAAACCCCAAAATGCAAGGGCGATGGGTAAACTTACCAAGACGCCAATTAATGAACCGAGCATCATCCATTGCACGCTATAGGATGTATAGCCATGTTTTTTTAAGGTTTGACTTGGTCCGACTAAAGGCGTGGACATCACACCACCAGGGATTGATGTGATTGCCGTTGGAATAGAGTCCGTGATATTTAAAGTGACAACGGCGGCAATGAAGGCCGACATAATTAAAAGCGGATTCAGTTTTAACGACACGAGAATAACGGTCATTGGCACAAGGACAGACGTCTCATCAGTACCAGGGATAATCCCGATGATGACATATAAGACGGTCATCAAAAGGGCAATTCCGCCCATTTGAAGAAGTAAGGATAATGTGATAGTCATTATTTTGGGTCCTCACTTTCGGGAGTATCTTGATCAGATCTCGTAAGAATCGTGCGTTGTGGTTTAATCCACATATTATTAATAATAAACGCGACCAGTACGGCAAGCGTACCGAATCCGTAAATTAAGTCTTTCTTATTACTCGCAATGGCTGGATATTGATGGGCAAGTAGTTCAATCACCACAAATGTGATGGCCACAAGTAATAAACTAATGGCTAAACCAATAAAGAGTGAAGAGATGACTATATGATCACCCCACAAACTCACCATCGTTTTCTTCTTTTTCATAGCTTTTACCTCGCTCGAAAGACTATTATAACATTAATTAATAGTGCAAGTATGTATTACATAAAAAGGGGCGTGTGCCCCTTTTTGGTCTATCAATTGTGATTATATGATTTGGCTGACATCTTTGACCACGTAGGTCGGGGTAAAGGATGAGGTCTTTAAGTCATCTTTCGTCGCTTCACCAGATAATACAAGAACTGTATCAACGAGGGCGTTGGCACCTAAGGCAATGTCAGTATAAAGACGGTCACCAATGACGACAACGTCATCTCGCTTAAGGCCAAAACGTTCTAAAATAGTTTCAACAAATAGCGCACGCGGCTTTCCTAAATAAAGCGGATTGCGACCGGTTGCATTAAAAACCATAATCGCAAAGCTTCCACAATCGGGTAGATAACCATCCTCCGTCGGGCACACAAGATCAGGATTCGTCGCTAAATACGTGACCTTTGGATCTTTGACTAATTCACAAAGGGTTGTGAGTTTCTTATAATCAAGGGTTGTGTCATATGTAAGAACGACTACTGTTGCTTCCTTCGGATTAACAGGGACGTTGATACCCGCTTGTTTAAATTCATCGATGACAGCCGGAGTGGCCACGAGATACACATTCTCGTGTGAGTGATGTTTATGTAAATAATCAATCGTAGCGCTTGTCGAGGTATAAAATTCATCACTTGTAGCGGATATTCCAAATTGCTTCATTTTGGTGACGTATTCCGCGATTGTCTTTGATGAATTATTCGTGATAAATAAGTAAGCTGCCCCACTCTCCCTAATCTTATTTAAGAAGGAAAGTGTAAAAGGGAAGAGATTTCTTCCCTTATAAAGTGTACCGTCTTGATCAAGCAGAAAGAGCTTTTTTGAATGATTAAACGAGATGGCCATGTTTATTCCGCAGCCGTAACATCATGTTCAGCGATTGCTTCAGTATGGACCGGTTCACCATGTTTGACAAAGAACATTGGAATGAAAGCAAGTCCCATAAAGATTGCGCTATAAATGAAGAGTGATGGATAGTATTTCGTAATATCCATTAAGGCACCAGATAGGATCGGAGTCACGATCATAGCGCCCATGCTCGCCGTGTAATAGTAACCAGTATAAACACCAATATTTCCGTGCTTAGACATCTCAACAACCATTGGGTAACTATTGACATTGATCGTTGCCCAGCTAATCCCGACAAGGCCCATAATGACATACATTAAGAATTGGGTCTCTGCCGTAATAAAGATGGCACCAACCATGGCGAGTGTTAAGAAGACAATACCGACTAAAATCATACGCCGACGACCGACTTTTTGTGAGAGTAGACCAATCGGAATAAAGGATATGGCCGCAGCGACGGTGCCGACGAGTGGCGGCAAGCTAAAGGATTGAAGACCTAAGTGGTTAAAGGCATAAACGGAGAATTTACTTGTTGCAGCGTTATAACCCATAAACCATAAGACCACAGCGGCTAAGATAAGAATAAATGACCGACGCACATCTTTCGGCATCTTTTCATCTGCCGTATATTGTTTAATATCGACCCCTTCCTCATCAATTTGAAGGGAGTCGAGGTTGTATTCTTTCGTAATGCTTAGCATTTCTTCCGACCATTTATTTTCTTTGACGGTGAAGAAGAAGACGGCAATAATAGCAATCATGAATACCCCGGTTAGGGCAAAGATAGTGACATAACCAGTTTTATCAAAGACTGGGCCCGATGCAAGAAGGGCCACTAATAAATATGAAACACCGCCACCGACTGTTCCAAGAAGGTTGATCACGGCATTGGCTTTACTACGTAATGGTTTTGGGGTGACATCAGGCATTAAGCTGACGGCTGGACTCCGATAGATACCCATCGCCACGAGAACGAAGAATAAGACAACGATGAAGCCAATTAGTAAGCCGGGACTTTCCATCGTAATATCGGAAAATATATTGGCAGCGCGATGTTCAGCGACATAGGATTTTACAATATTAGGGATGTTAACAAGGTTACCTGTAACCTCCAGGGTTCCCGTTACCAAGTTTCCATCTTTTGTATAGTAGAACACGTTGTTTATTTCATCAAAGAGAATCTCGCTATATCCAAATTTGGTCACTGCGAGTTGTTGGGCTAAATCAAAAAATGCCACCCCAACAAATAAAATTGCCGCAATGAGCGTACCGATGATAATAAACGGCGTGCGTTTCCCATATTTCGTCCGTGTTTTGTCACTTATTTTCCCAAAGAGGGGTAATAAGAATAACGCTAAGATATTATCTAGCGCCATCACAAAACCGGAAGCGGTTTGGCCAAGACCAAAGTTATCCACTAACATCTTGGCAATCAGAAGATCGTAGACTGTCCAAAATAACATGATGGACATGAAAGCAAAACCAACAAGATAGGTTCGCTTTTGATTAAACTTCAGATTCATAAATACTCCTTTATAATCTTATTTTTTCAAAAATAATGTTATCGGCGAGCGTACTAGCTTTTGCTAATTTATCAGGATTATCAATCGTCCACGTCAGAAGTGGTAAAGATCGTCTTTTCCGTTGAATTTTTCTTTTATGTATAAATTTTATCTCATAATTAAAGAAATCGGGCTTAGATATTTTAAGAATTAAAAGTGAGCGGTACATGAAATGAACAAATTTTGATTGGCCTGCTAGATTATCGCTTAATAATTGCCCTACTGGCATCCCTGTATTTGCCTTCCTCAGGTCTTTGACGACATAAGGATTAAAGGATTGCAACGCAACGCTTTCTTGATATGGATAACTGGCGACGATCTTTAAAACTTCAGGCACTAAATTTAAAGGTACTTCATTTTCCGCTTTCAATTCGATGAGTAAGGGTACCCGTCCGTTGATAAGGTCAAGGACATCGGTGAGTAGTGGGATTTTTGAATGGGTCAAGTTTAGCGAAAGGGCTTCAAGATCTTTGAGTGTCACATCACTTATAAGTAAATCAACACCGGTTGTTCGCAAGGTCGATTTATCATGCATAACGATAATTTTATTATCTTTTGTAATATGAACATCGAGTTCAATGCCGTAACCTTTTTCAATGGCCTTTTCAAAGGCGGGGATAGAATTTTCATCAGTTTGGTCGTCGTGAAGACCACGGTGCGCGAGTGCGACCGAAAAAATAGGGTGTTTTTTATTAAGCATGTATTTATTTTCACGAAATCACCTCTAAAAGTCAATGCTGAGCCCTCATGAGGGTGATATGGTTTATAATTTATTAGAAAACGGGAGGAAAAACGAATGGATCAACTATTTGAATTAGTTAAACTTGAAACAAAAAGACAAAATGAAGGCTTGGAACTCATTGCGAGTGAAAACTTTACAAGTGGGAAAGTTCGCGCCCTTGCGGGTTCGATTTTAACGAATAAATATGCTGAAGGATATCCTGGTAAACGTTATTATGGTGGCTGTCATTACATTGATGAAATTGAACAACTTGCTATCGATTTATTAACGAAACTATTTGATGTTAAATATGCAAACGTTCAACCTCATAGTGGCAGTAGTGCGAACATGATTGCCTATGCCAGTATCCTCGAATTAGGCGACCGCATCTTGACGCTTTCCCTCAATGAAGGAGGCCACTTAACCCATGGTAGTCCTGTTAATTTTTCTTCCAAACACTATCAAGTAACCCACTATCATTTAAAGGCTGACGGGACCATTGATTACGAAGCCTTACGTTTAACTGCCCATGAAATTAAACCAAAACTCATTTTAGCGGGTTTTTCCGCCTATCCCTTTATCATTGATTTTGCAAAAATTGGGAAAATTGCCAAAGAGGTTGGTGCTTATTTTATGGTCGATATGGCCCATATTGCGGGCCTTATTGCTGGCGGCGTTCACCCAAGTCCATTTCTATATGCGGATATCGTGACCTCCACGACGCATAAAACACTTCGTGGACCGCGGGGGGGTATCATCTTGACAAACAGCGAAGAAATTATCAAAAAAGTGAATTTCATGTGTTTCCCTGGCATGCAAGGGGGACCACTTGAAAATATTATTGGTGCAAAGGCGCAAGCGTTTTACGAAGCACTACAACCTTCCTTTAAAACCTATATCAAGCAAGTCGTTGAGAATACCAAAACCGCTTCTGAAACTTTCATCAGACTCGGCGCGATTGCGAGTAAAACCGACACCCATTTATTTTTACTCAATACAAAAAAGTCATATGGGATTACCGGTAAAGATGCCGAAAAGATGCTCGAAGATATTCACATTACAACCAACAAGAACATGCTTCCCAATGATGATGAACGGCCGAATGTAACCTCGGGAATCCGTTTGGGGTTTGCAGCTGTCACAACGCGCGGGTTAGATAAAGCTGGAACCATTGAAACAGCGACCATCATTCACGACTTTCTAAGCGCAAAAATTAGCAAAGAAGAAGCCTTGAAACGAGTGAGCAAGCTGACAGAAAATTTACGTGCTATTGATAGTCTTTAATTAAATCACATGTTATAATTTCAAATGTAAAAAAGGAGCTATTATGAAAAAATCACTTGTATACTTCCAATCCGGCGGTCCAACCGCTATTATTAACACCTCATTCTATGGTGTTATCAAAGAAGCCAAACGGCAAACCGAACATATCGATGGGATTTATGGCAGTCTCAATGGGATTGAAGGGTTATTAAACGATAACTTAATCGATCTCCGTAAAGAAGATGAAGCCCAAATCGAATTATTAAAACAAACCCCAGCAGCCGCGCTTGGTACGACCCGTTATAAATTATCGGGTGATATCAATCATGAAGATTATCAAAAAATCCTCACGACGGTTCGCAAACACAATATCGGATATATGCTTGTTAACGGTGGCAATGACTCAATGGATACATGCTATAAATTATCAACTTTCTTCCGTAAAGCGAATGTTGACTGCAAAGTGGTAGGCATTCCTAAGACGATTGATAATGACTTAGCCTTCACCGATCACTGCTTAGGTTATCCTAGTGCAGCCCGGTATGTGGCCCAAAGCATTCAAGATATCGCCCTCGATAATAAGGTGTACAAAAAATCAAAATTTGTCATCGTTGAAGTAATGGGTCGTCATGCGGGATGGTTAACTGCCGCTGCCAGTGTGATTCAAGATCCAGAACTTAAACCGGATTACATTTACTTACCAGAAGAAAAATTTGATTTAGAAGAATTCCTTGTAAAAGCGAAAGAAGTTTATGAAAAGAAAAAACGGGCCCTCTTTGTTGTCAGCGAAGGGATTGAAACGCAAATGCCTGCTAAAGATAAAGCAGTTGATTCTTTTGGTCACATGCAATTGGGCGGCTTTTGTGCGCAACTCGCGAGTATTGTTCAAGAACGTTTAGGTTATAGCACACGACCCATTGAATTTAGTCTTTTACAAAGAGCAGGTACGCTCGCGATTACAGAAACCGACCAAAGAGAGGCCATTAAAGTCTCTGCAATGGCCGTTAAGAAAATCGTCACAGGTAAAACTGGCGTTATGGTCATCATTGAACGGAAACCAGGACCTAAATATAAAGTGAGTTATAAACTTAAAAACTTACGCGGAATTGCTAACGTTGAACACATGATGTCACCAGAACTTATTCATGACGTCAATCATGGCGGTAAATTATTTAGTGAATACTTACTACCACTTATTGAAAAACCAATTAAGCTTGAGTATGATGGCGGTATCACCAAATACACAGTCTTAAAAAAAGTAAAAGTTAAGTAAGTAAATTAAGTTGATGATAGGCGGGAAAACAAGACGTTTACCCGCCTTTTTACTAGAATAAATCGGTATAATAAAAGTATGAAATGGGTATTTATTAGTCTTGGCATTTTAGCCTTTCTCATCGTCTCCACCTATGCTTGGGTTGTGGCGCTTACTTTTGGTGTCTTATTTCGTCGACCATTGACCCAAAAACAACTTTATCTCAAACCATTATTCGGAAAGGATTTTATCCGTCACTTAGATACAATCAAATATCAAATTGGATTGATTGCTGCCCGTCCTTTTGAAGAGGTCTCGATCATGAGCGGCAACCTTCGCTTAAAAGGGAAATTTTTTGAGAACAAACAAAGCAATAAGGTTGTTATTTTTGTCCATGGTTACTATTCTTCAGGGATGAAAGATATCGGGTATCTAGGTAAACTATACGAAGACTTAAAAGTGTCGCTTCTGATCATTGATCAACGCGCGAATGGTGCGAGTCAAGGTGTTTATACAACATTAGGTGCGATGGAAAGATTCGATATTAGAGAATGGACATTCTATATTGATAAACGTTTCAACGGTAAAAAGGATATCTATCTTCATGGTGTGTCGATGGGTGCTGCAACGAGCTTGCTCGTCACGGCATTAAACGGACTCCCGCGTTCATTTAAAGGCGTCATCGCCGATTGTGGTTATTCACGGACCAATGGCGTCTTACTTTATGCCGGCAAACGCATTTATAAGATTAGACCTAAAATTCTTTATATGGGCATTAATTTATTTGCTCGCTTCTTTGCAGGCTTTAACTTAAACAAAGTAAAAATAAGCAAAGAACTTAAGAAAAATAAAACAATACCGATTCTATTTATTCATGGCTCCGCCGATGTCTTTGTGCCTTATAATATGTCAGTGAAAAATTATAAGGCAACCCCGGCACCCAAGAAGTTAATCCGCATTGAAGGCGCTGCCCATTGTGAATCATATTTGCTAAATCCGGCATTATATACGAAGGAAGTAAAGGAATTTTTAAATGAATGATATCCGCTATTCTCGCACCATCCAAATTATTGGTGATGAAAATTTTAATAAGATAAAAGATAAGAAGGTCATCATTTTTGGTGTTGGCGGTGTCGGAGGTCAAGCCCTTGAAGCGCTCGTGCGAGCTGGATTCATCCATATCACGATTGTGGATCATGATGTCGTTGAAGCTTCGAATCTCAATCGACAACTCATTTCCACAAGTGATAATTTAGGTAAATCAAAAGTAGAGGCTGCAAAGGAACGGATGATATCAATCAATCCACTGTGTGAAATTAACCCCCTTTTTGTAACAATTAACGCCCAAAACATCGATGATTTTGACTTAGAGTCATTCGATTATATTGTTGATGCGATTGATAGTTTCGATGACAAGATGGCCCTTATTATATACTGCTTGCGTCATAATCTAAATATCATTAGTGCTATGGGAGCAGGTAATCGCCTTGATCCAACACAAGTCTATTTGACGAAAGTAGAAAAAACAGAAGGATGCCCATTGGCAAAGAAGGTGCGATACGTTTTGCGCAAAGAAAAATTAACTGGATTAATGGTCGTAACATCAAAGGAATTACCGTTAGATAATATTGGTGTTCGTCCGGGTAGTTCGCCATTTGTTCCACCAGCCTATGGGTTAGCAATCGCCAGTTACATTTTTAAAAATGTAATAAGCAAATAGTGTATGATTATATTATATGAAACGGACAAAACGAGCCTATCTTTGGGAATTCTTTAAGAGTTCATGGACAGTACTGCGGTATAAGTTTTTCCGCATAAAACCAAGAACCGACCAAATCGGGAAATATAAAGAAATCACAATGCAAAAAGGAAGTCGCGCCATTGAAGACGCGATTTTAAAAGGCGAACCTTTTGCCGCAATCCGGTTTGGCGCGGTCGAAATTAGCGCCATCAATAATTATGAAAAAATCCGATTTGGCTTTAGTCGGAGATATAAGAAGTCGGTACGTTACAGTATTAAAAATAATGCAGGGGTGTTTCCGGCCACTGACGAGATTATTGAACATTATGCAAGATATCTTGAAAATCATTTGAAAGAGACAGATATTTTGGGCGTAAGTGGTGTTCACATGGAAAATTACTTTTTTAAAAATCTAACACCAAACGCAATTCCAGTTCAAAATTGGTCACTTGATCCGATTCTTGGTAAATGGACCTCATTACTTCGTGGGAAAAATGTCTTAGTGGTATCTCCTTTTGCAAAGCAAATTGCCGAACAGTACAAGAAGCGTCATCTCCTTTTTGCCCAAGAGCCAGAGATACTTCCTGAGTTCCATTTGGAGACGGTTGAATCCGTGATGAGTCAAGCCGAGGCGCATGATGAACGGTTTGAAAATTGGTTTGAAGCACTTGATTATTTAAAACTTGAAATATTGAAAAAAGATTTTGATATTGCGCTTGTCGGAGCGGGTGCATACGGAACTGCACTTTGCCTTTATATAAAGAGCTTAGGAAAAATGGCCATTCAAACTGGTGGAGCTACCCAGTTGCTTTTTGGTATTATGGGGAAAAGATGGGAACAACGAGACTATGTATCTCGCTTTGTTAATCCCCATTGGACGCGACCAAATTTAAAACCTAAAGGTTATACAAATATAGAAGAAGGGTGTTATTGGTAATGAAGGAAGAATCACGAAATAATAGACTTGTCCTCATTTCATTGTTTCTAACCTTAGAAATAATGTTATTTATCGCTTTTGATTTTGGTGGAATTGGACTCCTATTTAAGGGGATTGCATTTGTGCTTATGTTGATCCTCTTACCCCATTTTTGGAAAGGGATGCAAGATGATTTGATGAAGGGATTATATATCTTACTCATGCCTCTTGTCTTTTATTTGTTCATTACACTCCTTGCCCCAGCCTATGGCACGATGGATGTTGTTTATAACAATGAAACCTTTATGAACTTCTCACTATTTACAAAGTTAATCAATCTTGTTGGCATCACGGCAGTATTAATCTTAGGATACATGGTTAACAAAAGCGGCCTATTTTCTGCAAAAAGCGTCTATATTGTGGTTCTTGCCGGATTAGCGGCGCCTATTTTTATTTCATTTTTAGCAACGCTTATTAATTACGGACCATTTCATACCATCATCTATGCAGGTAAAGTAATCTTTTATAATGGTGATGTTTATCTCGTGGCGACACAAGCGAGTTATCTCGTTGGTTTTAGTATTATTCCTGCAAACATTAACGTCTTAATCAATGGTGCGATTATCCTATCAAGCGTTGGTTTTGGTCTTCTCTTCTTAAAAGGAAAGCAAGAAAAATATGAGACGATTACGCTAGCAGTTGTGAGTGCAATCGGCCTTCTTACAATTGTCATGCTAGGTGCCTTCCGGCAACTCATCTATCTCATTCCTGCCGCGCTATTTGTGCTCGTTATGAAATTTGGCCTGATGAAATACTTAAAGAACAAAGTAACCCTAGGTATTCTTTTAGGGGTTGTTAGTTTTGGCGCTATCGTCTTTATTTTGACCGCCTTCAATGTTTTTAACCTTCAGACCATTTGGCAAAGTAATCCGATTACTCGGCGTCTTTTATTAAATGGGTACATGACAAAGTTTTATTTTATCTTTAAAGAAGCTATTTCTTTTAAAAATCTTTATGGCGATTTCCGCAATTCAATTGGAACCATTGATATTTTCCCAACCGGAAACTTTCTTTTTGATTCATTATGGATTGATGGGTTATTAGGATTTTTAGGACTTGCCATTTTCCTTACTTTATTTGTGAATAACCTTATTCGTTATTTTGCTAGTAGTCGCGATAGTCAATTACTAAAGGTTAGTCTCGTAACGTTACTTCTAACGATGTTTTTCCGTTTCATGCTTAAGTATCCCTTCCATCGCTTTATTTATGAAGAACATTTAAGCTTTGATTTTTGGCCCTTGATTAATTCACCATTTTTCCTAATTACTGTTTTCTTTGCAGGCTATGTTTTTACAGCAAGTCAATCTGACGGAGGTAAAATTGATGAAAAAAAATAATATAGGGTTCCTATTTGCGGCCCTCTTTTCCATTACCGGCTGTAGCGCCGTACGTGAAACATTCGATCAAGATCAATTCCATACGAATGATTTTAAACTGAATTACTATCACGGGACGCCAAGTAAGTATCTAGTCGCTGATAACTATCGCGAAACGATTATTAATGCAACGGGTCGCGTTACATTTAATTCGCCATTTGACAATGCTTATAACGCCATTATCTTAAGTGATGTCTTAAACGGAGATATTCCTTCGATTGATGAAGCGATTGCCCTATATGGTGATGATAAAGTCAAAGCCATTAAGCTTGAAGATTATGCCTCGGAAGTTGAATATGTTTTTGCGATTAATGAAAGTTTAGCTAGACCAGATAACCTAAAAGCATCCTATTTCCATTATGCGGAACTGAATAGCATGACTACGGGCGCCAACTTTAGTGAGACGATTAAAAATGCTTTTAAGCAAGGCATCTTTTCTAAATTGACCGATACCCTAATTGTTTGTGATGGCAGTGGGTCATTAGTACGCATTCAAATTGATGAAACCGGGATGGGGCAAACGTTTAGTCATGAACTAATAGACTATCGCAATTTTGTTATTTCCGCCCGCGGGGGCACCAGTATTGATTATGGCAAAGAAGGTATTCCGAGTGTCCGTAGTGCTAATGTGCGGATGAAAATCAGTTTCTTTATTGAAAAGAGCACCACGAGTGAAGCCCTTAAATATACACTTATTTATGATGTTCCGGAGATGAGTAGCGATAATAATAGTTTGACGACCGTCATGACCATGGATCTAACAAGTCTTTTACCAGCAGAAGCATTAAAAAGAGTTAACGGTATGACCATTAACTATGAATTACTCGATCATGATTACTTAATGCCAGGTGGCGTTAAGAACGACACAACGGACTATGAATTTGCCCTTATGCTTTACGAAGTGATGTTCCCTTACTCGGTCTGGCGCTAGAAATATCGAGCCATTCACCAATCTTAAAGTCAGCCTGATCATCATCGAAGATGAGGGTCCCTTTCGCAGGGGTAAAGGTAAATTCATTAAAGTATATTTTCCCGTTAACAAGGAAAAAATCTACCCGACAAAATAATAAATCATTTGCAAGTTCTTCTGCATACGTGACCATTTCTCGGAATTGTTTTGGTTCGACAGGCGGGGTGTCACTTTTAGACCAATGATTAAATTGGGCGCCGTCAAAAGCTGAAAAATCGATCATTAAATTATCATAACGAATATCCCTACCACGATTAGAAACAACGTATAAATAGCGTGCTTTGCCATTAAATACATGAATTTTGAATTCGATGGGGAGGGTATTATTTTCACCAACAAATTCCTCAATGATGAGCCCGGGTTTAATTTTTGAGTAGTGGGGTTCAACCGTCTTTGCGCCATAATCAGTTTTTAACCACTTCCGAAGTTTCTTTTTTAAAGCCACGATATCAAGGCTATTTTTATCAAGACAAATATAGTTAAGGCCACTGGCATGGGTGGCTTTTATCACAAATTTATCGGGTAATTTATCAAATTTTATTTGTTCAACTTTATTACACATTCCCAACACCGAAATTAATAAATGTTCATGACCTTTGGAATAGACGCGTGTTCTCGCGCCAATTCGTGATGTTGCTCTAATAACAGCCTCTGTTTTTGGATAATAATATAATCTTAAATATTGGAGTTTTTCAGTATAGCGGTTGAGATTTTTCCAATCTAGCTTATGTCCGGTAATATAACGATATTGAAGCGAAATGTATTTTTTTTTGGATATCAAACGAATAATGGGTTGTAATGATTTCGCAATAAATCGTTTTAACTTATTTTCCTTAAAACGTGGATTAGCCATTTTTCGCTCCTTTTACTTGCCCGTAAACTAAATCTTCACGGGTCAAATAGAGTAGTGTTAGGTATATGATACCACCTGTAAGGACGCCAAGTCCAACGGTCGTTAAAAAAGGTAAGAGCGGAAGAAATTGTTTGATTATCAAAACGATGATTAAACTGATGCCGGAAGCAAGGATGATTTTGAGATTATTCAGACTGAAAAGGTGACGAAATACGTATTTTCTTGTCGAGATGATTAAAATCGTAAGCGTGATGAATTCCGAGAGCAGAGTAACTAGGGCAACCCCTAATAATGGATTATTTTTAAAGATGAAGAGGGCAAAGATAAGACTAAAGCTTATGTTAAAGAGCAGACTGAATAACATCGTAAAGAAATAGACTTTTTCTTTTTTGAGAGGGACTAACACTTGTTGATAGATTCCGTCATGAATGGAGTACGTAAGCATCAATGAAGCGAGAATGATCACCGCCAAGGCCGCATTATTAATTGCTGCGGTTGTCCAGTAGGGGCTTCCTTGGACAATGAATCCAACAATTTCGTGAGCAAACCCAATCATAAACATCACGGCAGGGACCCCAATGAAAAAGGTGATATTTGTGCTATAACTAATGATCTTATGAAAAGCAGATAAGT
Source organism: uncultured Staphylococcaceae bacterium (assembly GCA_964410505.1). GTDB lineage: Bacteria > Bacillota_I > Bacilli_A > RFN20 > CAG-826 > UBA1361. Next base: position 87,942 of record CAYPGR010000001.1, on the reverse strand, counting down.
CATTATCTTTAAGTGCACGGGTCGTGCGAATTACAAATACGCTACTAAGTGAAGTAATGATGGTAATGACAATTTCAATCCCGCGAACCCCGACCGCATAAGCGCCAGTTGTCGCGAATGAGTCATCTAGATAACCAAGGATTAAAGAATCATTTTGATTGTACGCGGTTATTAAAAAGGTAATACCAAACACAAATAAGAGCGAGCGCGATAAGTGATTTAAGTCGAGTTTTCGTTTCAATGAAAAACGAATCCCTTCTTTTCTTAAGAGCATGATGTTAAGCGTCACGGTGATGACGGTCGCTAGTAAATTAAAAAAGGTATAAAGATAGAGATCATGATCATTCTGAACAAAGATAATAATTAAGAGGGTGCCTAAGATTGTCGTTGCAAGGGCTCTCGTCGCCATATAGAAGACACGGTCGAGGGCGATATAAACCCATTCAAAGGAGAAGACCCCAACGAGAAAGTTGACGGATAGTAAAAATACAAGGTTCCATGTCTCACCTGCAAACAAGGTGTTTTTTGCACTAAACATGATTATGACTAGTAATAGAAATGATAATGCCGTCGTTATTAGTTGAAGGACAAAGAAGGATTGAACTTTATGACTTAACGCTTCTTTATCGTCTTTTACCTTTGCGCATTCTCGAATCGCAATCAGTGGGATGCCTAATCGGGAGATAATCAAAAAGTAATACACGAATGTATTTGCCCAACTATACATCCCCATGGCTGAAGCGCCTAGTGCTTGAGAGGCAAACGGAAAAGAGATAAAGGAAAGAAGCGCAATGGTGACATTACGGATGAGTGTAAAAACAACAGGGGCTTGCATTTCTTTACGTTGCATAGATTGATTATAGGTTATTTTTATATATTAATTATATAAATTCTATATTTTTGTCATAAGATCTTTAATTTTTACGATCATTTCTTTACTAGAAAGTGATGTTTCAAGATTGCGCTTTGCTCGTTTTGCGCGTGTGGTCCAAAGATCAAAATCAGTTTGAATATCTTGAAGGGCTTGATTGATTGATTCGGGTAAATTGTCCTTTAGCCAATAAACATCATCGCCAACGAGCTTTTTAATTTCTGAATTTTGGGTTGAGATTGTAATCGTACCACTATTAATGTAATCAAGCATTTTACTTGGCACGGAATACTTATCAATCTGGGTATCGACCGGACGAGGATTAATATTGACTAACGCTTTTTTGGATAATTGAAAGGCAATCTCGGGTGAAACTTGACCTAAAAATTCAATATTCGGATAGGATTTTTGTGTTAATAAACTACCAAGTGGCCCATGGCCGACAACGAGTAATTTAAGGTGATGATTATTATTTTTGAACGTCTCAATTAGTTCACCAACGCCATAACGATTGTATAATGCGCCAGCAAAAAATGCATATTCTTCTTTTTTAAATGGCTCATGTATTGTTTCACTAATAAATCCCGGAATGGTTAGTGACGGCTTTAAAGTTGGATTGAATAATTGATTAAGACCATCCGTTAAGGTGATAAAAGCATCGCATGTTTGACTAAGTTTAAAAATGGATTCACTATAACTTTTTTTAGTGCCAGTAATATTAATGGGGTTGTCGGTTACGATTCCAATGACTTTTACTTGGTGATATTGTTTTAACTTTCGCGCTAAATGGAGCAGTGTTTGGTTCATCACATCAACAAAGAGATAGTCAGGCTTGAAGCGAGTGAGCAATTTGTGCCCACCGAGTAAAATACCAACACGTTTGATGATAGGCAGATTAACATAAGCAGGATAGAAATAGTGATCCTTTTGTTGTTCTTTAAGAAATAGATCTTTACTCATCGGACGACTGCTAAGAACCTTGAGTGTTTCAAATTTAGAAAGTAAATCAATTAGTTTTGTATGAAAATTTTGGTTGCTAGGATTTGGTGCAATGCGATTTTGGGAGAGAAAACGTTCATAGTCCTTGGGATGCCGGGCAGTTGTAAGGTAAAGAATTTTCATTGATGTCGCTCCAAAATATTGAGGTGAACTTGAACTGAGTCTTCAATTGTCGCCGCGGAAGCAATGGCTTCATTAAAGAAATCAGCTTTAAAAAGGTCATTTAGCTTTGTATTTAGATCTTCACCATCATGAAGAATTAATCCGTTTTTACCATCGACAATAAGTGAGTGTGCTGCAATCATATTGTTATTGGTTAAGACATTTAAGCCGTGGGCAAGGGCTTCATTAATCACATGGCCATAAATATCGTAGTTACTTAAATAAACGGCGTTATCAGAATGTTTCAAATACTCAAAGACGCGTTCTTTCGGGGCAAAAGGGAGAATAAATACATGGCTTAAATGGTGCTCTTCAATATAGCTGCGGTAGTTTTTTTCTTCTTCGCCATTCCCGACGAGGATAAGGGCATGATCAGTAGGGATATCTTTCCAAGCTTTAATTAAACACATGTTATTCTTGCGCTTTATAAAGCTGGTAATACAAATGGTAAAGTTTTTGGCCTTAATATTTTGTTTTTCCCAAAATGCGATTTTTAATGTCTGATTGACTCTTGCCTGTATAACATTTTTTTGGTAAACAGTGGAATAAGGGTAATTAACGATTTTAGAAGCAGGTGCTTGATAGTGGAGAAGATACTCATTGGCTTTTAGGGCTGGACTAAAATAAAGTGATGCACCCCGAATAAAGTATGTTTTAATGCGCCGCATCCATTTTGGTTCACGTTTTACAATGCCACCATTGATATAAAAGGCATACGGTATTTTTTTTCTTTTCAAATAACGAAGGGCAATCATTTCCGTTAAGGTTGAGTACCCGTTCATAACAATGAGGTCATATTGATTATGTTTTAGATGCGTGCGGACACCCCACGACAAGTGGTTCTCATTACCTAAATTGACCCCTTTAATCGTATGATGTTTAAACTTGTATGTCGCTTCATTATAAAAACTATGATGACGATTTTTCGCACTAAACCGTTCGAAAATTACATGGATATCATGTGCGTCTGCCAAACCATTAAATAAAGCGACCTTATAAGGGGCCGGATGATTAAAAACAAAAAGTATTTTCATATCTTCAATTATACAATATTTAATCGTTTTATTCTCTGATATCGAGCGTGTATAATGAGCCTATGAAACAAGTTAAGACATGGCAAGATTTTTTTCTTGAGCTAGAAAATACGCTCTATTTTAAGAACATAAAAACACTAGTTGAGACATCGGATGAAACGCTTGTCTTTCCGAAGAAGGAGGATGTTTTTAGGGCCTTCCAATTCACACCATTGGACAAGGTAAAGGTTGTTATTTTAGGGCAAGATCCATACCATCAACCGGGCCAGGCAATGGGGCTTGCGTTTAGTGTTCCACATGGTTTTAAATTGCCGCCAAGCTTACGGAATATTTTTAAGGAAATGCATGATGATATTGGCGGACCGCTCATGAGTGATGGAGATCTGACTTATCTTGCAAAACAAGGTGTCTTTCTTTTTAATACCATCTTGACCGTGCAAAAAGACAAACCCCTTTCCCACGCGAATGACCATTATGCTGCTTTTACTAAGGACGTTATTAGTGCCCTCAATAATGCGCCGCAACCCATTGTTTTCATTTTGTGGGGCGCATACGCAAAGACCTTTAAAAAATATATTAATAGCCCCAATAAGATCATTATTGAAGGCAATCATCCTTCACCCTTAAGTGCCAATCGGGGCGGATTCTTTGGACTGAAATACTTTTCTAAAACAAATGAATTTCTTAGCAAAAACGGTGTTAAACCAATCGATTGGCACAAATAAGCATTTATTATTTTAATTCGTCATATTTTGTTATAATAAATTCACGGGAGCTAGGTATGCCTGGCTGAGAGGAACTATAAATGTTCGACCGCACCTGATACAGGTAATGCTGGCGTAGGGATCTTTAACCTTCACGCTAGTGGAGGCTTTTTTGTTTCAAGGAGGTAAAAATGGAACGTAAGCAATTTAATAAATCAAAAATATTCGGACGCTTTCTAACCGTCCGTGGGATTGCCGAAATGGCGATTTTAGTCGCGCTCGCCTTTGTGTTTGATTTACCTTTTTTAAAGGTGAGATTTGGTGAAGGGGCTTCCCTTAGTTTAACGATGCTCCCCCTCTTTATTATCGCCTTAAGATTCCCTATTATTGATGCTTTTCTTGGAATTGGCCTCGTCTATGGTTTCATCACCATGTTGACCGATGGGTATGGTTTTGTGACGTATCCCCTTGATTATTTACTTGGCTATGGAAGCATTGCAATTGCGGCCTTATTCCAAGGTTTGATTTTTAAAAAGCGGCCAGCCTTTTGGCTTAATTATCTCTTTTTAATTTTAGCCGTCATATCTGGTGTAGGATTAAGAATTATGTTTTCTACCTTGGGTGGCATGATTGTTTATAAAGCAACTTTAGGTGGCTCTTTTATTTTTAACGCCCCGCCCATGGCGATGTCAGCCGGTCTCGTTGTGGTCTTATTATTTATGCTATTTCCAACCCTTGTGATCTTCAATAAACGAATCCCCTCCCAAGAATAATGCCTTTTTGAAACTTTAGTATGTTATACTAAAAGGGGGATAGTTTATGATTTTAAATTACACCAATAAGACCAATCAAGAGCTTGAACGACTCATCCTTGCGAAAGACCCTGCGGCTATGCATGAACTAGCAAGACGGCTTGTTCAAGGCGAAGGGATTGCGGAAGATAATAAACGCGGACTTGAACTTGCCAAGAAATCAGAGTCCCTAGGGTATGCACCGGCCGATACGGTACTTGGCTATTGCTACTTTTATGGCAAAGGGGTTCCCGAAGATAAACAAAAAGGATTTGATTATTTTCATAGCGGAGCTGTCAAAGGTCACGATGCGGCGCAATATAATATGGGAATCGCTTATGAACGGGGAACCGTCATCGCCCAAGATTATGAACTTGCCTTGCAATGGTATCAAAAGGCAGCGGATCAAAAGTTTGCGAAATCTTTTTATAAAATTGGCTACTTTTATGAAAACGGCTTAGGAGTCAGTAAAGACGTTACAAAAGCGTTCACTTATTACGAAAAAGCAGCTAATCTCGGTTATATTAAAGCGGAAGTTGAAGTTGGTAAAGGTTATTTAACGGGCCGTGGCTTACTTCGCGACCTAAACAAAGCAAAAGAATATTTAGGAAGTGCTGCAGCAAAAGGTGATAGAATTGCTGCAAGACTCTTAAGAGAAATAGAATAGAGGAAATATGGAAGATAAGAATAAAGAAGTGGTTGAAATGAGTGAAGGACAAGAACCTGCATTCGTCAATGAAGATGTTCCAGCCACATCGATTGAAGAAAATGTTGCCCTCCCAGAATTAGAGGCACATAAAAACAGTTTTACAAGAGCCTATAAAAAATCACGGATGATTAGTTATATCTCATCTGCCATTGTCATTGCAATCATTGTGGTAGCCTATACGGTTATTTTCCCACTGCAACCTAATGGGACATGGGCAGGCATTATCTTAATCATCATCACCTTAGTTGGGTCCGTGATGTTTTCACGTTGGCACCGCGCAAAGATTACGGCTCGGGTTCGCCAATATATGTCTGATTACAATGGTGAAGTAAATTATATTGCTTTAAAAGATAGTAAATTTGCAAATTACGCCTTTGATTTTGCGGGTGAAATTAGTGGTGATGAATTTAAAAACGCCCGCTTTTTAAAAGATGTTATCAACACCAATTCACGTAATTTAATGACCTATGAGGTTGCTTCTTATAAAATTGAAGTGGCGGATTTTGTTGCCTACCGTCAAGATGGCAAACAAGCAAAATCGGCATTTCTTGGAAAACTTATTCATGCGACGGCAGAACAATCAATTGAAGGTCGGGTCGTCTTTTATTTAAAACCCGATCCAAATATTTTTAAAGATGCAGCCGGCCCAGATGATATTGCTGATTTAGAATTACTTGAGGATAAACCAAGATATCGCCTTTACGCTTCAAATAAAGAGCTGAAAAAGAAATTACCGCTTCGGGCGATTAATGCCCTCACTAAAATTAGACCAAATAATGAACTTGCAGATGTCACCCTTGTGATGCATGGTAATAAAATTTTAATCACCCTTACTTATACTGACGCCTTAATGGTTGTGCCATATAAGGAAGCGATTCCAGCGAATGCAATCATGGCATATAAAGCGCATTTAACGGCAATTAACGAGTTTTTTTCGCTCCTCTAAAGCATTAAATAACCTAATATGATAAAATCAAACCATCAACTGAAGGTTTGGTATTTATGAGTATTAAAGGCAAATGGATTAAAATCCAAAGTTATAAACATGATGGCAGCCTCCATCGCTTTTGGCGAAAGTCTTTTGTTTTAGAAGATAATGATGAATGGCTGATAGTGGCATCAAGAAGAACACAAGTGATTGAGGCTAATGGCCGCAAATGGTATACAAAAGAACCAGCGATTTCTTTTTTTAGTAAGAAAGATTGGTTTAACATGATCGGGATGATTAAAGAAACTGGGATTGTCTTTTATACCAATATTGCATCACCAACTTTAATTGACGCCGGGGTTGCAAAATATATTGACTACGATTTAGATGTTAAAAGATATAGTGATAAATCAATCAAGTTCCTCGATAAAAATGAATTCATGCGAAATATCGACCACTATCAATATTCTCCAGCGCTCGCTAAAATTATTGAACATAAACAAAATGAAGTCGTGACGATGATGACGAATGATCGTTTCCCCTATATTGACGATGAGGTTAAACGCCTCTATGAGTTGTTTCTAAAAGAAACAGATGACAATAATTAGGCAATCAACCATTCATTAATGTATCGCTTTTGTGGTATAATTTTTTGGCATTATGAAGCACACATTTATTAGTCAAAACCTGGAAGTCACGATGAAACTAGGCGCTCGCTTAGCAGAACTTTTAAATATTGGAGACACCTTACTTTTAAAAGGAGACCTTGGGGCAGGTAAAACCACCATCACCAAAGGAATCGCTCTCGGACTTAAGATTAGTGAAAAAGTTAATAGTCCAACCTTCAATATTATGAAAATATATTTACGTGGTACAAAACCACTATTCCACATTGATGCCTATCGTCTCGAGAATAATTTTGATGATATTGGCCTTGATGAATTTATTGGTACAGAAGGGATCAGTGTCATCGAATGGCCACAATATATTGGCCACCTTATACCTGAAATCTATTTAGAAATCGTGATTAAACATCTCAATCTTGATCAAAGAGAAATCACGCTCATTGGTGAAGGACGCTATGAAAGTGTTGTAAAGACACTTGCGGAGGAATTTAAATGATTCGCCTTTTAATTGATACTTCAAGTCATCGCTTAAGTATTGCGATTGCAAAAGATACTGAAGTGATTGCGGCAATTGATGAAGTTGCCTTTCAAACCCAAAGTGAAATTCTCATTGAGCGCATTCATGAGTTACTACGTTCCTGTGACTTAACCCCTTCAAGCATTAATGCGATTGGGGTTGCTTATGGACCGGGTTCTTATACAGGGGTGCGCATTGGGGTTAGTGTCGCAAAAGTGTGGGCCTACGCCAAAGATATTCCGCTTTATGGCTTTTCAAGTTTAGCTATTTTCGCCCATGAATCAAAACCAACGATCTGTGTTTTAGACGCCAGAAGTGGCCGTTCTTTTATTGGCGTATACATGCAAAGTGAAGTCATATTAAAAGACCAAATCATGGTCAATGAAAGCGTTCTTGAACTTTCAAAGGAACACGGGTATCTCATCAGTGGTGAAACAAATCATCTCGGGCTTGTAAGTGAACCCTTTGACCGCTTTACCAACATGATTAAATTAATGAATGAAGAAAATCGGGTCGTAAACGTGAATGCGTTTAAACCAGTGTATTTAAAAGGTTAAGCTTATGGAAAATGAAAAAAAATTATTAATTCGTCCGATGAGTTTTAGTGATATCGATGCGATTGATGAAATCGCCCAACTTGTTTTTCCTGATCCATGGCCGAAAGACTCGTATCAACGTGAATTAGATAACGAACTTGCCCATTTTTTTGTGATGACTTATTCCGAGGTTGTCATCGGTTTTTGTCATTTTTGGATCACTTTTGATAGTGTATCAATTGTCCAATTTGCGATTCATCCGCTTTTACAAGGGAAGAAGCTTGGCTCGCTTTTAATGGCCCACTTCCTTGACCGCATTACTAAACTTGAAGAAGTAAAAGCCATCACGCTTGAAGTCCGCACTCAAAATGATCCAGCCATTGCCCTTTATTTAAATAATGGGTTTCAAATTATTAATACCAAGAAGAAATTTTACACCAATGGGGATGACGCATACTATATGGTCAAGGTAATTCGCGAATGAGTGAACGTGTTATTTTAGCAATTGAATCAAGTTGTGACGAAACGGCAGTTGCCATTACAAGAGGCACGACCCTTTTAAGTAATGCAGTCAGCAGTCAAATCGCTATGCACCAAAAATATGGTGGTGTCATGCCGGAAATTGCTTCCCGCCTTCATACCGAAAATATTGTATATACCTTAGACACTGCGCTTAAAACCGCCAATGTGCAACTTGATGAAGTTGATTATTTTGCCGTAACCAGAGGTCCCGGCCTTATCGGTGCCCTTCACGTCGGGATGCAAGCCGCCAAAACGCTCGCCCTAATTTATAATAAACCCCTCGTTCCTGTTCATCATTTGGCTGCCCATATTTATGCAGCTGAGTTTGTCACCCCCTTAAAGTTTCCATGTCTTGCGATTGTGGTGAGTGGCGGTAATACCGAATTTGTCATTATGGATCAACATTTATCCTTTAAAACGATTGGTGAGACAAAAGATGATGCGATTGGTGAATGTTACGATAAAGTCGCTCGTATTCTTGATTTAGGTTACCCCGGTGGCATTCCCATTGATCGTCTTTCAAAAGTGGGCGAACCCACTTACAAACTCCCAAGTCCGGCCCTTTGTGTCGGTTATGATTTTTCTTTTAGTGGTTTAAAAACCCATGTTATTAATTTAGTGAGCAACGCGAAACAACGGGGTGAAGCAATCAATGTCCCTGATCTTTGTGCCTCTTTCCAAAAAGTGGCCATCGATGCGATTGTTGAAAAAGGATTAAAGGCAGCGCAGGACTATGGTGTTAAACAAGTCGTGATCGCAGGTGGTGTAAGTGCGAACTCTTACTTAAGAAGTGAAGTGCTCGCCAAATTCCCGCCTCTAGGCGTTGAAGCGGCCATCCCACCAATGTGGTGTTGCACGGATCAAGCCGCGATGATTGCTAAATTAGCAAGTTATCTCATTGATGAGCAACTATTTGCCCCCCATTCCCTCGGGGTTGATCCAAACTGGGAAATCGAAGATTTTAGACAGTATTAAGATATAATAAGGAAGTGTAGAGGAAATCGTATGTTAAATGTAAAAAGCTTGTATGAAATGTTTGCCGCAGGAAATTTTGATGTTCAAGAAGTAACCTTAAAAGGTTGGGTTAAAACCAATCGTAATAACGGCACGATCGGATTCATCGAATTTAGTGATGGCAGTGCTTTTAAAGGTGTGCAAATTGTTTATGAAAAATCTAAAGTTGCTAACTTTGGTGATCTTGATAAACTTCGGACGGGTGCCGCCATTGCCGTTGTAGGTCATGTTGTCTTGACCCCAGAAATGAAACAACCTTTTGAAATTCACGCGCTTGAAGTCACAATTGTTGGTGATGTTGCAGAAGATTATCCTTTACAAAAGAAACGCCATTCCCCAGAATTTTTACGGGAGATTGCGCACCTTCGACCACGGACCAATACGCATACAGCGCTTTTCCGGGTGCGGAGTGAACTTTCCTTTGCGATTCACCAATATTTTAATGAGAATGGTTTTATTTATGTCCATACTCCCATCATTACCGCTAACGATGCCGAAGGGGCAGGAAACGTCTTTGACGTAGTCACAGACCATAAAAACCCAACCCATTTCTTTGGCAAGAAGGCATCACTTACTGTTTCCGGTCAACTACACGTTGAACCGTTTGCCCTCACTTTCGGGAAAGTCTACACCTTTGGTCCGACCTTCCGCGCAGAAGAGAGTAATACGACCCGTCACGCCGCGGAGTTCTGGATGATTGAACCAGAAATGGCATTCACAGATTTAAATGGGAATATGGATGTCATTGAAGATTCAATTAAATACGCAGTCCGGCATATACTTAACAAATGTCCGGATGAAATTAATTTCTTTAATCAATTTTATGACACCACATTGAAAGCCCGACTTGAAGTCTTAGTCGGGAGTAAAGTAATGCGTTTATCGTACACAAAAGCGATTGACATTCTTTTAAAAGCCCAACAAAATGGGGTGAAATTTTCCTTTGACAAGATTTTTTGGGGCATGGACCTGGCCAGTGAACATGAACGCTATTTATGCGAAGTTTACACGAATGGCCCCGTCTTTGTGACAGACTATCCAAAAGAAATTAAAGCCTTTTACATGCGTTTAAATGATGACCTAAAAACGGTTGCTGCCTGTGACTTATTGGTGCCAGGAGTCGGCGAACTTGTCGGCGGTTCACAACGGGAAGATCGTTATGAATTACTTAAACAAAAAATGATCGAAGGGGGCAACCTTGAAGATCTTGAATGGTATTTAGATTTAAGAAAGTATGGCGGAACCCCACACTCCGGGTTCGGGATTGGCTTTGACCGTCTCTTAATGTATGTGACCGGTGTAACCAATATTCGCGATGTGCAACCTTATGCCCGTGCATTTGGTTCCATTAAATACTAGGAAATAATATGAATAATAAATATGGTCAAAATGTGCCGTTGACGGAAGAAGAAAAAAACTTACGCGGTTATAAACGACGTAAGTTAGTTTTGATCATCACCATATTTGTCTTAATTGCAGTGATCGGCATTCAAATTGCCTTAATGCTTATTTAGGGACAACCGGGGTTGTATCTTTTTTCTCGGGCACATTAATGCCGCTTTCTTGAAGACTTGCGGGGGCGGCACTGAGGTCACTTAATTTATATTCTTTTAAATCTCTTGTGAACATTTTTTTGCTATGTTGCATCACAAAGATGGTGCGGGCAAGATAACCAAGAACTTGGACCGCAAAGATGATTACGATAATGAGTCCGGAGAGCGCTAAAAAGTAACTTGGGATCGCTTTAACACTGAAAAAAGCTTGGTGAACAACGGGTGGAAAATCACTTATAATGGTTAAACCAAATATTTTTGTCGTCGGGACGTTAGCAAGATCAAAGGTGTAGAAAAGGGTTGTAAAGCCTTCTTCCGCTTGGTCAAAAAGGTTAAGCCAATGGCCATAAAAGATACTGATTGTGCCATAGATCGCAAACCAGATAATAATTGCTAAAAATGTTTTACTAAATTGCTTATAAAATTCAAGCCGCGACTTCCGCATGGCGTTTTTCTTAAATTGATTAAGCGACGAAATAAATCCAGAATCGACCTGAGTAGCCATTAGGCGTCCGATATCTTCACCTTGACGAGCCATGAATTTGACAACAGCTTCATAAATCAAACCAAAAACATAAAGCAAAATAATGATAATAAAAAAGAGGACGACTAAAAATCGTTTTTCGTTTTCGCTTAGTTTAACTAAAATTGGGATCATTTCTTTTCCTCTTCGACAATGACATCAGTTGGTATTTTTTGAACGTCTTGCGCCGTTACTTGACGGTAAATCGTTCCGTCTTGTTGAATATAATTAATCCGTGGATCAGCTTGGCCTTGTGGGGGTGGTGCATTAAAAATAATGGTTGTTGAAGGTTGAACGATCGGGGCTGGTGGTGGCATTTGGGCTTGAAGTTTTTGTTCTGCTAAACGGGTGCTAGCAGCGATATCTAATTCGCTCGGTCCGAAGACACTTTCACCACGGAAATAGGCGGGAATTGCGGTGAAAAAAGTGAAAATATACGATACAATCGCGTAGACACTAAACAAAACAAAGGTCATAATCCAAAATGGAACAACAAGGATAAAGAGAAATCCATGGCCGAGTCGTTTAAATAATCCTTTCATCGTGTGCCTCGCTTTTAATACTACTATTATATAACCACAAAAAATCGGCTATCACAATAGGAATGGCCGCAATTATGACGCCAAAATATGGTTTTAGGTCGCTGAATGTTCGAAATACTGCAATGCCAATAAAAAGGAATGAAAAGGCAGTAGCCGCAATTAGTAAACCGATGAGACGGTTCACAGCGTATAGTTGGATCAGTTCATAGGTTGATAATAAACAGATAATGAAGAGAAGGGCGAGCGCAAGGGGTGGTGAATAAATGCTTAATAGAACGGTTATGAAAAGCATCACTACATTCATATAAACCGCGTACTTCCAATGTTTAAGTCGTAGGACGATTTGAAAATAATGGGCGTCACTATGAATAATGATGAGGGTTAATAATGTTTGCATAAATGCTAATAAAGTGAGAATCGAAGGTAAAATAAGTTTCCCAAATTCAAGATCACTAAAGCCAATAAAACTCGCAAAAACATTCAAGAAATCAATCGCATAAATAAGATTGATGATAGGAATAGTGATCAGCATGGTAACGAGGTTGACGCCGCTGACAATAATAAGGATAAGGATATCCGGCCATTGGCGTTTAATAAGGAGGCCAAAGGCTAAACCACTTAGCAAAATCGGGAGTAAAAAGAAGAGGGTATTTTCAATATTTGCAAGGTTAATGATGAGCGCAAGAAAAAGAGTTCCTATAAGATAAACGATGTAATAACGCACGTCAACATTTAAAGCCACAATCACACTAGCTAACGGGAGAAAAAGCATAATCAATAAGCTGAAAGTGAACAAATAACTGCTTAACAATGCGAAAAGCACATTAATAGCCCCCATGATTGATACCAATACGAGTTGATGGGTGCGGGATAAATGCCGTAGTTTCATAGTGTCATTTTATCATAGTTCTCGCATAGTATACCGGCTCTGGAGTGGTCATATTATGATATAATATGTTCGATATGAACTTATATGAAAATTTAAATGAAAAACAAAAAGAAGCCATCACCACGCGTGACCAGTTTGTCCGTATAATTGCGGGTGCTGGAAGTGGCAAAACAAGAGTTTTAACCACAAGAATCGCTTATTTAATTGAAGAGATTGGGGTTCCTGAAAACCGCATTATTGGGTTTACCTTTACGAATAAAGCAGCTGAAGAAATGGTTATACGATTAAAAAAAATACTGGGTCGCGATAGTGTTTCTACCAAGCTTTCAACTTTCCACGCTTTCGGGGCGCGTTTTTTACGAGAAGAGATAAAAATTCTTAATCGCTCGCAAGGATTTATTATCTATGACGAAGAAGATACGAAGGCGCTCATTCGGAATATCTGTGTGGAACGCGGACATGAAAAAAGAGGTGACGTCAGTAAAGAAGCAATCAGTTTTATTGGTGCCCAAAAAGAAAAAGGGCTCGATGCCTTCACCTATAAAGTACGCCCCTTCGGGTTTGTTAACGAGGAAGAATTAGTCAAGATTTGGCAAATCTATGAAACGCGACTTAAAGATATGGGTTGCCTTGATTTTAGTGACCTAATCAATAAAACATTACTGATCCTTGAAGATTACCCGACCATTCGTCAAAAATGGCAAAGTCGATATGATCATATCTTAGTGGATGAGTTTCAAGATACAAATGATATTCAGTATAAATTGATTCGTTTACTATTAGCGAAGCAAACTGGCCTTTATGTGGTGGGTGATCCTGATCAAACAATCTATACATGGCGGGGCGCTAATGAACGTATTATTATTAATCTTGAACATGATTTTGCCGGGACCAAAACGATTGTCTTGAATCAAAATTATCGATCGACCCAACAAATTCTTAACGCCGCAAATACACTCATTGCCCACAATAAAAACCGGGTTCCTAAAGATCTTTTTACAGCCAATCAAGAAGGAGATCCTGTCTTAGTCAATTATGCCGATAGCGATGTTGGCGAAGTTAACTGGATTTACGAACAAATTGTTTCGATGAAACTAAATGTCCCCGATTTTTCATTTCGTCAGGTGGCTATTTTATTAAGAGCCAACTATTTAACATTACCTTTTGAAAGACATTTTCTTCATAAAGGGATTAATTACCGGATTTATGGTGGCATTCGCTTCTTCCAACGAAGAGAAGTTAAGGATGTACTCGCCTACTTACGCTTGCTCCTCAATGAACGTGATGATATCTCTTTTGAACGCATTATTAATGTGCCGCGCCGTGGCGTTGGCGATGTGGCGCTCGAAAACTTAAAAATCGCCGCCCTCGAAAATGAATATTCACTCTTGCAAGCTATTCGTTTTGTGGATGACTTAAAACTTTCAGTAAAAACTCTTGAGAGTCTCAAATATTTAACAAAAGTGATCGATGAAACACGTGCCAAACTTGATAATAAAAACCTAAACTTTGGGGCCGTGATCCGTGATTATGTGAAAGAAGTCGGTTATTTCGACTTCATTGATACAGAAAAAGATGAAGAAAAGCAAGAAGTCATGCGTGGTAACGTTTATGTCTTAATTGAGGACATCGTTGACTTTAATAACCAATATCCAAGTGCGACCTTCGGTGACTATTTAGAAAACGCCAGTCTTCATAGTGCTCAAGATGATGTCGAAGAAGGAGAATATATTACCCTCATGACGGTTCATATGGCCAAGGGACTCGAATATGATTATATCTTTGTGGCAGGCATGATGGAAGGTGTTTTCCCCAATCAACGGGCCATCATGGAAGCCGGTCACGCCGGGGAAGAAGAAGAACGTCGGCTTTGTTATGTGGCCTTTACGCGTGCAAAGAGAAAACTATATGTGACCGCAAATACTTCATATAATTTTGCGATTGGGGCGACCGGTCGAGCATCCCGTTTTATTAATGAAGCAGGTCTAGAACCCCCACGCACAAAGGTTTACCATGAAAAATATGGGACCCCAACCAGGCCACCCCATCCCTATAAACAAATCGATGCACCCCGTTATCAAAAAGACTCTGGCTTTGATTATGCAAGTGACTTTCCTTACGCTGTCAATGATATTGTTGAACATACAACCTTTGGTTCCGGCATGGTGATTGCCATCTTCCCGGCCCAAACCGTTATTGAAGTGAAGTTTGATTCGGGAGAAATAAAAAAATTAATTGCGACCCATAAAGCGATCAAAAAAGTATAGGAGGAACCATGGATTATCAAGCACGTATTTCTTATTTAAGAGATCTACTCAACCAATATAATTACGAGTACTATGTTTTAAATGCTTCAACGGTATCCGACGCGACTTATGATAGTTTAATGCAAGAATTAATTGCGCTTGAAATGGAACATCCTGAATTATTTGATGAGACAAGTCCTTCGCAAAGAGTGGGTGGCTTTATTGCCGAAGACTTTAAAAAAGTAACACACCAAGCCATGATGCTTTCACTCGCCAATGCCTTTAATGCGGATGACCTTCTCGATTTTGATCGAAAAGTCCGAGCGGCAACAAAAAAAGACCGTATTACTTATGTTGTTGAGCTAAAAATTGATGGTCTCGCCATGAGTGCTGTTTATGAGCAAGGCAAAATCAAATATGCAGCAACCCGTGGTGACGGCGTTGTAGGTGAAGATGTCACCTCCAATATTGTTACAATAAAAAGCATTCCACTCAAGTTAAAGAATCCTCTCGCGCTTGAAGTCCGAGGCGAAGTATTTATGCCAAAAGCCTCATGGGAAGCACTCAATGCCGAACGTGAATTAAGTGGGGAAGCCCTGTTTGCAAACCCACGTAATGCCGCGGCAGGTTCGATCCGTCAACTTGATTCAAAGATTGCCGCCAGCCGTAAACTTGATGCGTTTTGGTATTACCTGGTCGACGCGTCAAACTACGGAGTGACCACCCATCAAGACGCTTTAAACTTTCTCCGAAAACAAGGCTTTAAGGTCAATAATCAGACCCACGTGTGTGACGGTATTGATGCCGTGATTGCGCACATTGAATCACTAAAAGAAAAAAGACACACCTTCCCTTATGAGATTGATGGGATTGTGATTAAAGTGGACGATTTATCACTTTATCAAACGTTAGGATTTACCGCTAAGACACCCCGCTGGGCGATTGCATATAAATTTCCTCCTTTAGAAGTCGAAACGACACTAGAAGATATTTTCTTTACGGTTGGTCGGACAGGAAAAATCACCCCCAATGCCCTGCTAACACCGGTCTTTGTGGCAGGTTCAAAGATTAAACATGCCACCCTCCATAATGAACCTTTTATTCGTGACCGTGATTTAAAAATTGGTGATCGGGTATTTATTCGTAAAGCCGGTGATATCATTCCGGAAGTACTAGGAGTTGTACCGAATAAACGAACGGGATTAGAAAAAGACTTCCAGATGATTCAAGATTGTCCAGTTTGTTTAAAACCGCTGACCTTTAAAGATCCGCTTCACTTTTGCTTAAATCCTCTATGTCCTGCTCGTCATGAAGAAGGTCTCATTCACTTTGCGAGCCGTGGGGCGATGGATATTGAAGGCCTTGGTGAACGGATTGTGGAATTGTTTTTTTCTGAGAAACTCATTAAGACTATTGCCGATATTTATTATCTACATGAAAAAAGAGATGTTTTAATTGCTTTAGAAGGTTTTGGGGAAAAATCAATCGATAACTTGCTTGATGCCATTGAAGCAAGCAAAAAGAAATCACTCGAAAAATTGATCTTTGGTCTCGGCATTAAAGAACTTGGTGCCAAGACGAGTAAAGTATTAGCCGAGAAATTTAAAACGTTAGACGCCTTAATGGCTGCGACGAAAGAAGAACTCTTAACGATCAAAGATATTGGTCCGGTTGCCGCTACTTCCATCGTCAATTACTTTATGGAAAAAGAAAATATAGCGTTAATCAATGAGCTCATTGCGATTGGCTTAAATACCACCTATCTAGGGCCCGCCCCGAAAGAAGACGCTTACTTTTCCGGCAAGACCATTGTCATCACCGGAAAGTTTAGCCAATTTTCCCGGGACGAACTAACGACCATTTTAGAAAACCTTGGTGCTAAAGTGTCAAGTGCCGTCAGTGCGAAAACAAGTCTTGTGGTTGCCGGTGAAGATGCGGGCTCGAAACTGACAAAAGCCCAGGACCTTAATATTAAAATATTAAATGAAGAAGAATTAGTCGGCCTACTCCCGAAAGAGTGATATATTAAATGCGAGGAAATTATGGAAAAGATAGACATTAAGAAATTAGCCCGCGAGATTCTCATCTCGCTATCACCAGAAGAAGAAAAAGAATTCATGGAAGAATTTTCGTATTTCATTGAACAATTCAAAAAACTAGAAGCGCTCCCTCATGTTGATGAAGTTGCTCCTATGTTTTTCCCCATCAAAGAAGAAAGAGATTTTTTACGGGAAGATGAACCGGAAGCGCTTTATTCCACTAAAGAAATATTAAGTAATAGTAAGAACATGAAGGATACCTTCATTGTCATTCCTAAGGTGGTGAAATAACATGAGCCATCTCAATTTAACGATTAGTGAATTACACGCTTTATATGTTAGTGGGATGACAACCCCTCTTAATGTGGTTAATGAAGTTATTGATGCCCTCCAAAAAGATAAAAACAATATTTTAGAAGCGACGATGTTTGATGAGGCCCGCGCTTTTGCAGCGACGTTAAAAGTGGTTGAAGAAGATAATTTACTGTGGGGAATTCCCTTCTTAGTCAAAGATAACTTTGCGACCAAAGGCACTGAAACAAACGGAAGTTCCAATATCTTGAATGGGTATATTCCGTTATTTGACGCCGAAGTTATCACCCGTTTAAAGGCCTTAAAAGCGATTCCAATTGCCAAAACTACCCTGGATGAACTGGGAATGGGCGGCAAGGGAATCACCGGCCATAAAGGGATTACCTATAATCCGTACGGCGAAGAAAAAACCCGCATCGTTGGTGGTTCGAGTAGCGGTAGCGCAAGCGGTGTGGCAAGCGGTTATGTCCCATTTTCACTTGGTAGTGATACAGGTGATTCCATCCGTAAACCCGCGAGTTGGGCCGGTATTGTTGGTTTTAAACCAACTTGGGGCGAAATTTCTCGTTTTGGTTTATATTCGTTTATGCCAACACTAGATCACGTGGGTTTCTTTACACGAAGTGTCTATGAATCGGCCTATCTTTATGAGGTTACCAAAGGCTTCGACGAAAAAGATTTCACCACCAACATTAAGCCGTCCCCATCTGTTCTAAGTGACATCACCACACCGCTAAAAGGGAGAAAGATTGCCGTTTTAAAACCGATTATGGATGTCATGCGCAATCAAAATCTTATTAAAGAATTTAATTCCCTCGTTCAAAAACTTAAAGATCAAGGGGCTATTGTTGATTTTGTCCCCTTTGATGAAGCAATCCTTGCCGCTATCTTGCCCACGTACTTTATGTTAAGTTGCGCCGAAACCATTACTTGTAATGCGAATTTAACCGGCATTAATTTTGGTAACAAAGTTGAAGGAAACAGTTATGAAGAAATCGTTTTAAATACGAGAACCGCAGGGTTTTCTTCAAAAATTAAATACCGGTTTTTGCTCGGTAATTTTGTTCTTCAAAAGAGTAAACGAAATGCTTATTACGACCGGGCGCAACGTGGCCGAAGAATCATTGTAGATGCCTTTAATGCGCTATTTGAAACGTATGACACGATCCTTTTACCAGCAGCGCCAAGTCATGCACCACGGATTGGTGAAAAGAGTGAACCAAATAGTGAAATCGAAAATAACTATATGGCGATTGCCAACTTTGGAGGCTATCCTTCCATCACCTTGCCGCTTGGCCTTGATAAAGGGCTCCCGCTTGGCGTAAACCTCACCTCGCATATTCATCAAGACGGAAAACTTTTAAACATTGCCTATCAAATCGAGCAATTAACCAATTTATATAACTTACATGTGGGGCAAGTAAAATGAAATACGAAGTCATTATTGGATTAGAAATCCACGTTGAAACTAAATCAAAAACGAAAATGTTTAGTGGGGCGCCGACCTCCTTTAATGCCCCACCGAATAGTCAAGTTCACGTCATTGACATGGCTTTTCCTGGCACTTTACCAGCGGTTAATAAAAAAGCAGTTCAAAATGCCATTATGTTGTCCCATGCTTTAAATATGACAATTGACCGTGAACTTCATTTTGATCGTAAAAATTATTATTATAGTGACCTTCCAAAAGGGTATCAAATTACCCAAGAACGTCGTCCGATCGGGAAAGACGGATTAATTGATATTGTTGTTGGTGATCAAACAAAATCGATTCGGATCGAAAGACTCCACATGGAAGAAGATACCGCGAAACAAATCCATCTTGCGGATGTCACCTTAATTGACTATAACCGAGCGGGCGCCCCGCTTGTTGAAATTGTCACAAAACCCGATATCCGTAGTGGCGAAGAGGCGATGGCCTTTGTCGAAACAATCCGTGAAATCGTCACCTTTACGGGGGTTGGCGATGGCAAAATGGAAGAAGGATCACTTCGGTGTGATGTTAATATCTCGTTGCGACCAATCGGTAGCGAGAAATTTGGCACAAAAGTTGAAATTAAAAACTTAAACTCAATTTCAAATATTGGCAAAGTGATTGATATTGAAATTAAACGGCAAACTGCCGAACTTGATGCTGGACATGCGATTGTGAGTGATACAAGACGTTATGATGAAACACTTAAAGACACGGTTACCATGCGCCTAAAAGATAACGCGATTGACTATAAGTACTTCCGAGAAGGTAATATTGCGCCGATCACCTTGAGCGAAGCGTTTATCGCCGATGTCATTGCCAAAACACCTGAACTACCGGCCACCAAACGGAAACGCTACCTTGAAGTATTTAACCTTAGTCATCATGACATCAATATTCTTTTGCAAGATATTGATCAAACTAACTATTTTGATGTTGCCGCGACATTGACGACAAATTACCGCACCTTAATCAATTGGTTAAATGGAGAAGTAAGTGCGTATCTTAATAAAGAAGGTATTAAAATTACAGCGTTAGCCCTTCGTCCTGAAAACCTCGCTAAGCTTGTTAATCTTGTGAGTGACGGCAAACTTTCAAATGCCCAAGCGCGTGAACTTTTCAGTCATATTGCGATGACAAATGAAGATCCCGAGACCAAAGCGAAAGCCTTAAATTTAGTCCAAGTAAGTGATACCGACTTTATCTTAAAAGTCATTAATGAAGTCATTGATGAAAACCTTAGTGTGATTGATGATATTAAAGCCGGGAAAGATCGAGCGATGGGTTTCTTAGTTGGTCAAGTGATGAAGAAAACGGGCGGTAAAGTCAATCCTGGTGTCGCCAACACTTTAATGAGACAAGAGATTGCTAAACGATAGTATGGGGTGTTCCTTGCCTAACCACCCATCAAAACAAGGAGTGAATGATGAAGAAGAAATTAGTTAGAAAAATTACTGATAACGCCCTGATTGCGGCCATTTATTATGTGGTTACGATCCTTTTAGCAGGGGTAGCCTTTTATGATGTCCAATTTCGGATTGCGGAAATCCTACTTTTTCTGGTTTTCTTTCGTAAAGATTTCATTATTGGGGTGACGATTGGCTGTCTCCTTGCGAATCTCCATAGTCCGTTACTGCCTTGGGATCCCATTTTTGGAACCTTAGCAACCCTTGTCAGTGGGCTTTTGATTGCGTATAGCAAGCGCCTCTATTTTGGCATTATTTATCCGACAATCATTAATGGCGTAGTGATTGGTATCATGCTTCACGTCATCTTGTCCTTACCACTTTTAGCAACCATCGGGCTTGTAGCCTTAGGGGAATTTGTAGTCTTACTATTTGGCCATGCGGTCTTTAGTATATTGGGCAAGCAAGCTTCCTTTTTAAATTTACTAATGGCCGACCATAGAAATGAGAATCACAATGAATAAAAAACCACCTGTTTATATCGAAATTATCCATGAATGTGCCCAAAGTGGCGCACGATATGGTTATTTACATACCCCACACGGGAAGGTCGAACTCCCAATGTTCATGCCGGTTGGCACACTCGCCAATGTGAAAACGCTGACCCCAGAAGAGATTGTCGCCCTTGGTAGTGGTGTCATTCTCGCTAATACTTATCATTTATCGCTTCGACCAGGATCAGATATTGTGGAGAAGGCAGGCGGGGTTCATCGCTTTATGAATTACCACGGTCCGATGTTAACTGATTCCGGCGGTTTCCAAGTTTTTTCCTTAGCAAAAACCAGAAAAATTACTGAAGAAGGCGTGGCTTTTAAATCGCACCTTGACGGCTCGAAACTATTCTTTTCACCGGAAGAGGCAATTCGAATTCAAGAACAAATCGGTGCCGATATCATCATGAGTTTTGATGAATGCATTCACTATCCTGCCGATTATCAATATGTTAAAAAAAGTACTGAACGAACCTTACGGTGGGCAAAGCGTGGCAAAGAAGCACATAAACGTGCAGACCAAGCTCTTTTTGGCATTGTTCAAGGCGGTGAATACCCTGACCTACGTCGCTATAGTGCTGAAGAAACGGTTAAACTTGATTTTCCAGGTTACGCCATTGGCGGTACAAGTATTGGTGAACCCAAAGATGTGTTTATTCAAATGGTTGATTATAGTGTTCCTTACTTACCAAAAGATAAACCTCGATATTTAATGGGCATTGGTTCCATCGATATGATTCTCGAAGGCGTGGCCCGCGGGGTCGATATGTTTGATTGTGTTTTACCAACGCGCATTGCCCGTCACGGGTCTCTTTTCACAAAAACTGGGCGCCTCAATATTCGGAAAGCAGACTATAAAGAAGATTTCACCCCGATTGAAAAAGGGTGCGATTGCTATACATGCCAAAACTTTACACGGGCGTATTTGCGCCACTTATATGTTAGTCAAGAAGCATTAGCGCAACGCCTTTTATCTATTCATAATCTTCGCTTTTTAATTCGGATGATGGAAGAAGCGCGGATTGCAATTAAAGAAGATCGTTTCCTAACGTTTAAGGATGAACAACTTAGACTATTTGGCGATGTACGAGGTTTCTAATGGACGTTAATTTATTTGATTACTATTTACCCGAGTCATTAATTGCGCAAAAACCGAGTGAACATCGGCAGAATGCGCGTCTTTTAGTGCTAAATAAAAAAGATGAAACAATGTCGGATGAACATTTTTATGATATTACAAAATACTTTTCTAAGGGAGATGTGCTTGTCATCAATAACACGAAAGTCATTCCAGCACGGCTTCGCGGCATCAAGGTGCCAACAGGCGCTCACATAGAGGTTATCTTACTTAAGTCCCTTCCTCAAGATCATTATGAAGTCTTAGTAGGGAACGCGAAAGCTGTTCGTGTTGGCACAGTGGTAAGTTTTGGCGACGGAATTTTAAAAATGGTTTGCACTGAAAAAAAAGAAGAAGGCATCCACATTGTGAAGTTTATTTATGAGGGTATCTTTCTAGAACTCTTAGAAAAAATCGGCACGATGCCGCTTCCCCCTTACATAAAAGATGAGGCGCAAAAATATGCGCGTTATCAAACTGTCTTTGCAAAAATACCGGGCAGTGCTGCTGCCCCGACAGCCGGGTTCCACTTTACTCCCGAAATATTAAATGACCTTAAAAATAAAGGTGTTGAGGTCGTTGAAGTCACCCTCCATATTGGACTGGGGACTTTTAAACCAGTGAGTGTTAGTGACACCAATGACCACAAGATGCATTATGAAACCTATAAAATTACCGAAGAGGTTGCAAATACGCTTAACCGTGCTTTAAATGAAAAAAGACGCATTATCAGCGTTGGTACCACGGCCACTCGCACCTTGGAAGCTAATTATCTCAAATATCAACAGATTGTGGCTACCGAGGAAGCCACCAACTTATTTATTACTCCGGGGTATCAATTTAATGTAATCAGTGGGCTCATCACGAACTTTCATTTACCGAAATCAACCCTCATCATGCTTGTAAGTGCCTTTGCTAATCGTGATTATATTTTGCGAGCATATACGCATGCGGTCAAAGATCATTATCGCTTTTTCTCGTTTGGTGATGTAATGTATATTTATGGATAAAATTAATTACTACAACGTTTCAGTGGCCGAAATTGAGTCTTTTAAAGCACGCGATATTAAACCAAAATTAGCCCTTCACGCCTGCTGTGCGCCTTGCTCTAGCCATACCTTAGAGTTCGTGACGCAGTTTTTTGATGTGACGATAATTTACGGTAATAGTAACATCTATCCTGAAAAAGAATTTCTGATTCGTCGTAATGAAATTGAATGGTTCATTGCTGAATTCAATAAAAGAAATAATCGCGATGTTAAGATTATTTTCACCCCATATGATCACAATGAATTCATGCAAGATCTACGGCCTTTTGGTGATGCGCCAGAGGGTGGCGAACGGTGCCGTCTTTGTTACGCTAAACATATTGAATCAGCCTTAAAATGGGGAAGTGAACATGGCTATGATTACGCCACAACAACGCTCACTATCTCCCGTCAGAAAAACTCACAAATCATCAATGAAGTGGCCAAAGAACTCGCACCAAAATATCCACATATCAAGTATTTCTACAGCGACTTTAAGAAAAAAGGTGGCCAAGTTCGGGTTCAAGAATTAAAGAAAGAATACGGGCTCTATCAGCAATTATATTGTGGGTGTGAATACTCTTACCGGGATACGATTCTTCTCGGTAAAAACAAGCATGAAGACTAATTTAGACCTTGATTTTTAACGCATTTTAGTTCATTTCAGCGTGTTAGACACGACTTGTAAACCGCTTGCAAAAGTGGTTTTTTTCATGAATTTCGGTCAAAAAATGAGTACTTTTTAAAGTAGAGAAAAAGGGGTTTTTTTGCCTTTATATATAAAAATGCATAATTCTATGTATTTATCGTTGACATAGCAGGACCCTTCTAGTATTATTTAGCAAGTTAATCGTCGCGTTGAAATGCGAGGTTGCCGATACACCTACAGGCGTTGTCATGAAGTGTAAGCGGGGAATTCGTAGCGAGTGAACATTAACAACCTGTAGATGCAAGGAGGAAAATAATTCATGGCAGGAAAAAACAAAATCCGGGTTCGACTCCAAAGTTACGACCACACGTTACTTGATCAAGCAGTAGCGAAAATCGTAGAACAAGCAGTCGAAAGTGGTGCCAAGGTCATTGGTCCCATTCCGCTCCCGACACAACGAGAAGTGTTCACGGTGTTAAGAGCGGTCCACAAGTACAAAGATGCGCGTGAGCAATTCGAAATTAGAACACACAAACGGTTAATCGATATTACCGACCCAACCAAACGGACGATTGAATTCTTACGGAAATTCGAACTCCCAAGTGGTGTCGATATCGACATCAAATTATAGGAGGTAGAAAAATGAAAGCAATTATTGGTCGCAAAATTGGCATGACCCAAGTATTCGCTGAAGATGGCTCAATCTACCCAGTGACTGTCGTCGAAGTCTTACCAAACGTTGTCACCCAAGTGAAAACGGTGGAAAAAGATGGCTACGCCGCCATTCAAGTTGGCTACGAAGACAAAAAAGCAAGTCGGGTAAACAAACCACTCAAAGGCATTTATGAAAAAGCTGGTGTCACCCCTAAGTATGAACTACATGAACTTAAAGCAGACGAAATGTTAGGTTATGCGGTTGGAAGTGAAATCAAGCTCGATATCTTCGCCGCTGGTGACATGATTGACGTCACAGGCACAAGCAAAGGCAAAGGGTTCGCAGGCCCAGTCAAACGCCACAATTACAAAATCGGACCAAAATCACATGGTTCTGGTTACCACCGCGGTGTTGGCTCAATGGCTAACGTCGGTCGTATCCAACGGGTTGTTCCTGGTAAAAAAATGGCGGGTCACATGGGTAATGAACAAGTTACCATCTTGAACTTACAAGTCGTTGAAGTCTTACCAGAAAAGAACGCCATTCTCGTGAAAGGCGCGGTCCCTGGACCAAAATACTCAATTGTCAAAATTAGAAGTGCAGTCAAAGAACAATTACGGACAAGAACCGTGAAGAAACTCCTTAACCGCACTCAAGTAGAAGAATAGAACGGAGGAGACTGTAATGGCAAACGAAAAAATTAAAGCAATCTCATATCCGGTTGTAAACGTCAAAGGCGAAAAAGTTGGCACGATGAAACTTGCTGGCGAAATCTTCGGTGTTGATGTTCACGAAGACGTCTTACACCAAGCTGTCACCACCTACTTATCCAACCGTCGTCAAGCAACTGCGAAAACGAAAGATCGTTCAGAAGTGAGGGGTGGTGGTAAGAAACCATGGAGACAAAAAGGTACCGGACGCGCTCGCGCTGGTAGTAGCCGTTCCCCAATCTGGGTTGGCGGCGGCGTTGTCTTCGGACCAACCGGAGAACAAAACTACAAATTATCGATGAATAAAAAAGCACACGCTTTAGCCTTAAAGAGTGCCTTATCCATCAAAGTCAGAGATAAAGCCTTCATCATTGTTGAAGACACGATCGAAATTGAAAGCAAAACCAAAGCCGCCGATAACTTACTTAAAGCCATCGGTGCAACTGGCAAAGTGCTCTTAATTAATGACGATAACAAAAACTTATTACTCGCAACCCAAAACTTATGCAACGTTCAAAGCGTCGCTCAAGATAATGTTGCGGTCTATGACATCTTAAATGCTGATCAAATTGTAATCGAAAAAGCAACCCTTGTTGCGTATGTAGGAGGACTTGAATAATGGCAGCCAAAAAACCAAGCAAAAAAGCTGAAGAAAAAGTTGTTGTTAAAAAAGCAACCATCCAACAATTTGATTTGATCGTCAAACCAATCATCACTGAAAAATCAATGGCCTTAATGCAAGACCAAAATAAAGTGACGATTGAAGTTGCAAAAGATGCGAACAAAGAAACCATCAAAGACGCCTTCGAAGCCGTCTTCGGTGTTGCGGTTGTCGATGTTAAGATTATTAACACCTTACCAAAGAAAACCCGCCGCGGTGGTCGTTACCAAGGTACAACCCCAGCGGTCAAAAAAGCAATTGTCACAGTAAAAGAAGGTCAAGCAATCGACCTCTTCAAAGAATAACGGCGAGAGGAGAAACATTATGGCAATTAGAAAATATAAACCGACAACTCCCTCACGTCGGGGTATGACCAACTCAACGTTTGAACAAATTACAAAAACGACCCCCGAAAAAAGTCTCGTAGTCGAACTTAAGAAAAGTGGTGGTCGCAATAACATGGGGAAAATTACAACCCGCCATATCGGTGGTGGTCACAAACGTAAATACCGCATTATCGACTTCAAACGTAATAAAGACGGCGTTGAAGGCCGGGTCGCCGCAATTGAATACGATCCAAACCGCAACGCAAACATCGCCCTCATCCATTATGTAGATGGCGAGAAGCGCTACATCTTACACCCCCAAAACTTAGAAGTAGGCGCTAAAATCGTCTCTGGTGAAAATGTTGACATTCAAATCGGAAACGCAATGCCACTTCAAAACATTCCCGAAGGTACCGTCGTTCATAACGTCGAACTAGCGCCTGGTAAAGGTGGGCAAATCGCCCGCGCCGCCGGTACGAGTGTTCAAGTATTAGGACGGGAAGGAAAATATGCAATCTTACGGCTCCAATCAGGCGAAGTACGTAAAATCTTACTTACATGTCGCGCGACCATCGGTGCCGTTGGAAATGAAGACTTCAACTTAATCAACTTAGGAAAAGCTGGTAAAAGCCGTTGGAAAGGCATTCGTCCTACTGTTCGCGGCTCAGTAATGAACCCAGTTGATCACCCACACGGTGGTGGTGAAGGAAAATCACCAATCGGGAAAGACGCACCACGCACCCCATGGGGTAAACGTGCTCTTGGTGTAAAAACCCGGAAAACAAAAAAGAAATCGACGCAATTAATTATTCGCCGTCGTAAACAAAAATAAGGAGTGAGGAAATATGGCAAGAAGTTTGAAAAAAGGTCCATTCGCAGATGAATATGTCTTAAAAAAAGTGGACGAGCTTAATAAAGTTAACAAAAAACAAATTCTTAAAACTTGGTCACGCAGATCCACCATCTTCCCATCCTTCGTCGGTCACACCTTCGCAGTGTATAACGGCAAGGAACACATTACTGTGTATGTGACTGAAGATATGGTCGGCCACAAACTTGGTGAGTTCTCACCAACACGTAGCTATAAAGGCCACACCGGTCACACTGCAGAAGATAAAGCAGCTGCGGCTCAAAAGAAACGGTAGGTAGATTATGGCAAGAGTAACAAAACCAAAAACCACTGAAAAAAAGGTCGAAGCACCAAAACCAGTGAAAGAAAAACCAGTCGTCACCGAAGCCCACGCCATTAGTCGTAGCGTCGGTGTTACCCCACGGAAGATGCGCTTAGTCGCGGACCTCGTCCGGGGTAAAAAAGTTAGTGATGCCGTTGCTTTATTACTTAACCTTAATAAGGCAGCCAGTGTCCCACTTCGTAAAACCATTCAAAGTGCGGCCGCTAACGCCATCAATAACCACGGATTCAAAGAAGAAGGCCTCGTCATTAGCGAACTTCAAATCAATGACTCCATCAAGATGAAACGGTTCCGTCCACGCGCTAAAGGGAGTGCGGCCGGAATTATCAAACGGACGAGCACCATCATCGTCAAAGTAAAAGAAAGCGTGTAAAGGAGGAATAGTAATGGGACAAAAAGTTAATCCAAATGGCCTAAGATACGGGATCTACCGTAATTGGAACAGCCGTTGGTTTGCCAAAAATAAAGATTTCGCTGCTTTCCTTCAAGAAGACATCGCCATCCGTGAGTTCCTCACCGGCGAACTTAAAGAGGCACTCTTATCACACGTTGAGATTGACCGTGTTAACACTTTCGAAAGTGGATACAGTGTCATTGTCAGCGTGCACGTTGCCCGCGTTGGTGTCGTTATTGGCCAACAAGGTGACAAAATTAAAGCCCTCACTGCTCGGTTAGCAAAAATCGTGAAGTCCGGCGATCTTAAACTCAACGTTGTTGAAGTGAAAAATCCTGACCTCAATGCCAGCCTTGTCGCGCAAGATATTGCCCGTCAATTAGAACAAAGAGGCTCCTTCCGTATCGTCCAAAAGAAAACGATCCAACGCGTTCGTAAAGCTGGCGCCAAAGGGATTAAAACCTTAATTGGCGGTCGCTTAAATGGTGCGGAAATTGCTCGTCGCGAAGGTTATAAAGATGGCATTGTGCCACTTCATACCTTACGTAGTGATATTGATTACGCTCACGCAGAAGCCCACACCACTTATGGCCGTTTAGGGGTCAAAGTCTGGATCTGCCGCGGTGAATATGACTTAAATAAACAAGGGGGAGATAAATAATGTTACAACCAAAACGTACCAAATATCGTCGTCCCCAACGCTTAAGCTATGAAGGATTAACCAAAGGCGGCGCGAATGTCGACTTCGGTGAATTTGGCTTACAAGCGTTAGAAGGTGCCTACATCACAAACCGCCAAATCGAAAGTGCGCGTATTGTGCTTGCCGGTTACACCAAACGGGCGGGTAAAATCTGGATCAGAATTTATCCACACCTCGCAAAAACAAAGAAACCAGCCGAAGTCCGGATGGGTTCTGGTAAAGGGAATCCAGAAGATTGGGTTGCCGTCGTTAAGAAAAATCGTGTCTTATTTGAAATCGGTGGCGTTAAAGAAGAAATTGCCCGCGAAGCGCTTCGCCTTGCTGGCTTCAAACTCCCGATCAAAACACGTGTCGTCATGAAAGGTAAGGAGGAATAAACATGAAGATTAAAGATATTCGCGCGCTAAGCGTGGGTGAACTTAATGATAAAGTGTACGCTTTAAAAGAAGAGTTATTCCACCTCCGCCGCAAACAAGCAGTTGGCCAACTCGAAAATGGCAACCAAATCAGTAAAGTTCGCAAAGATATCGCTAAAGTCTATACCGTCTTACGCGAACGTGAACTTGGCATTAAATAAGGAGCACTAAGTACATGGAAACGAATAGAAAAGCAAGATCAACCTTCGACGGTGTGGTCATTAGCGCAAAAATGGATAAAACGATTACCGTCTTAGTCGAAACTTATAAACGCCACCCAAAATATGGCAAACGCGTCAAATATCGTAAAAAATATTATGCACACGACGAAACCAATCTTGCAAAAGAAGGGGATGTCGTTCGCATCATGGCCAGCCGTCCATTAAGTGCTACCAAAAGATGGCGCTTAGTCGAAGTTCTCGCCCTTGCGGAAAAGACGCTTGAAGACATTCAAGAAGAAACAGCCAAGGAGGAATAGTTATGATTCAAGTAGAAACAAACGTTGTCGTTGCTGATAACTCTGGTGCTAAAATGGGTCGTGTCATTCGCCTCTACGGCGGTAGCGTCCGCTTAAGCAGTAATATTGGCGATCTCGTCCTTATTGCAATCAAACAAGCAACCCCAAACTCAAAAGTTAAAAAAGGCGACATGGCCAAAGCCATTATCGTCCGGACCAAAAAAGGCGTCTTACGCCCCGATGGGTCAAAAATTAGTTTCGATGATAACGCCGTCGTCATTGTCAATAACGATGGTAATATGGTCGGCACCCGGGTCTTCGGCCCCGTCGCACGTGAATTACGCGAAAAAGGTGAAGGCGCAATGAAGATTGTGTCCTTGGCACCGGAAGTCTTATAGGAGGCACCCAGTATGTTAATTAAAAAAGGTGATAAAGTCATCGTCATCACGGGCGCTGACAAAGGTAAAACCGGCATTGTCCAACGGGCATATCCAAAATTAGAAAAAGTCGTGGTTGAAGGGATTAATATTAAGAAAAAACACCGGAAACCAACCCAACAAAATCCAGAAGGTAGTATCATCGATGTCTATGCGCCGGTACACGTCAGTAACGTCGCCCTCATCGATCCTAAAACCAAGAAGGCAACTAGAGTTGGAATTAAAGAAGTGAAAGGCAAAAAAGTTCGCTACGCCAAAAAATCTGGCGAAGTGATTAAGTAGGAGGTGCACCATGGCTGAAGAAAAAGCAAAAAAGACAGTTGCAAAAAGCGATGCTGAAGTAGCACCGAAAACTGCCGTCAAAAAAGAAAGTGTCAAAAAGGAAGCAGCTCCTAAAAAAGAAGTCGCTCCAAAAGCAGAAAAAGCAAAAGTTGAAAAAGTAAAAGTGGAAAAAGCAGAAGCGGCCCCAAAAGCTGCTAAAAAAGATGTAAAGGAAGTCGTTAAAGCTGTCGCAAAAGAAAGCAACAACCGTGTTGTTAAACAATATAAAGAAGTTGCAATCAAAGCTTTAATGGAAAAATTCAAATACACATCAACCATGCAAGTTCCAAAACTTAACAAAATCGTTATCAATATGGGTGTCGGTGATGCCACAAGTAATGCTAAATTACTTGAAGAAGCGGTCAAAGAATTAACCCTTATTGCGGGTCAAAAACCAGTCGTAACCATTGCAAAGAAGAGTGAAGCAAGCTTCAAACTTCGTGAAGGTCAAGCGATCGGTTGTAAAGTTGACCTAAGAGGCGAAAGAATGTACGACTTCTTCGAAAAATTAGTCAGTATTGCCCTCCCACGGGTGCGTGACTTCCGCGGTGTGAGCAAAAACTCATTCGACGGGCACGGCAACTACACCTTAGGCGTGAAAGAACAATTAATCTTCGCTGAAATCGACTTCGATCTCGTTAATAAAATTCGTGGCATGGACATTGTCATTGTCACAACCGCTAAAACGGACGCTGAAGCGTTAGAACTTCTAACCTTACTCGGCATGCCGTTTGCGCGCTAAGGAGGAAATATGGCAAAAACTAGTAAAATAGTCGCACAAAAAAGAACGCCAAAATTCAAAGTTAGAGCGTACACCCGATGTGCAAGATGTGGTAGACCACATAGTGTCTATCAAAAGTTTGGCGTATGCCGTATTTGCTTACGCGAGCTTGCCTATAAAGGCGAAATTCCTGGCATGAAAAAGGCCAGTTGGTAAGGAGGAGCAACACCATGAGTATGACAGATCCAATTGCAGATATGCTTACAAGAATTCGTAACGCAAATGCATTAAACCACGACGCTGTTGCAATGCCTAGCAGCAAAACCAAAGTTCAAATTGCTAAAATTTTAAAAGAAGAAGGTTACATTCGTGACTTCGTCATTTCTGGCGATGTTAAGAAAGTCTTAACCTTGGTCCTCAAATATGGACCAAAAGGTGAAAAAGTAATTACCGGTTTAAAACGGATTTCTAAACCAGGATTACGGGTCACCACTACAACTGATAAATTACCACGTGTCTTACGCGGATTAGGGATAGCGATTATCTCAACTTCACAAGGAATCGTGACGGACAAGAAAGCCCGCGCCCTCGGCGTTGGTGGCGAAGTCGTCGCCTACGTGTGGTAAGGAGGAATTATGTCAAGAATTGGTAACAAAATTATTACGGTCCCAAGTGGCGTAACAGTTGATATCAAAGGTCACGACATTACGGTTAAAGGCCCAAAAGGCACTAACCATGTGTTTATTCCTCAACATATCAGCGTCGACACCAGTGAAGCCGGTGTGATCGTTGTCAAACGTGATAACGAAATTAAACAAACAAAACAAAACCACGGTACTGTCCGTGCCTTACTCCATAACGCCATTGTTGGTGTTAGCGAAGGCTATACCATTAAACTCGACATCATCGGGATTGGGTATCGCGCAAGCATGAAAGGCCAAAGTATTCTCCTTGATGTCGGCTACAGTCATGACACCATCATTGATCCACATCCAGGGGCGACCATTTCAGTGGAAAACCCAACGACCGTCGTTGTCAGCGGCTTTAACAAGCATGCCGTTGGTCAAACAGCAGCACTCATTCGCGCGGTGAGAGAACCAGAACCTTATAAAGGTAAAGGGATCAAATACCGTGATGAAAAAGTTATTCGTAAGGAAGGAAAGCGCGCAGGCGCTAAGAAATAAGGGTGAAAACTTATGGTTAAACAAATTAAACGCAACGTTATTAGAAAACGTCGTCATGATCGCATTCGTCGCAAGATCAGCGGTACCCATGAAGTTCCACGGCTTGTTGTCTTCCGTAGTAATAAACACTTAAGTGTACAATTAATCGATGATGTGAAGGGTGTGACCCTTGCCAGTGCAAGTTCACTCTCTCTCAAATTAAATCCAGGGGCCAATGTTGAAGCGGCCATCGCGGTTGGTACCGAAATCGGTAACATCGCCAAGAAACTTGGATTTACCAAGGTCGTCTTCGATCGCGGTGGCTATCTCTACCATGGTCGGATTCAAGCCTTAGCCGATGCCGCCCGTAAAGCCGGGTTAGAATTCTAAGGAGGAGAATGAAAATGGAAGAAATGAATAAACCAGTTGTTGAAACTGAAGAAGTCGTCGCTGAAGTCGCCACTCCTGCTCAAGAAGCACCCCGTCGCGGCGGACAACAAAGAGGCCAACGTCGGGAAGGCGGCCCTCGCGGTCGCGGTCCACGCCGTAACGCCCCACGTCCAAAAGAATATGAAGAACGCGTCGTTGCTATCAACCGCGTTAGTAAAACAACCAAAGGTGGACGTCGCTTACGTTTCACCGCCATCGTCGTTATCGGCTTTGGTAAAGGAAAATACGGATTTGGCAATGCCAAAGCCCAAGAAGTACCGGATGCCATTAAAAAAGCAATTGAAGTTGCCAAGAAAAACACCTTCACCGTTGATTTAGTCAAAGGTGATACCATCGCTCACGAAGTAATTGGTAAATTTGGTGCTTGCAGCGTGTTCTTAAAACCAGCCCCAGAAGGTACTGGTGTTATCGCTGGCGGACCAGTCCGTGCGATTTTAGAACTTGCTGGTGTTCGTAACGTTTACTCCAAAGTATATGGTGCACGGACCCCACTTAACATCCTTAAAGCAACTGACAAAGGCCTTAAAGGTCTTAAAAACGCCGCCGAAGTTAAAAGACTTCGCGAAAGCGCTTAAGGAGGAATTAGCTTATGAAATTACATGAACTAACATACACACCAGGAGCCAAAAAAACCGCTAAGAGAGTCGGTCGTGGACCTGGTTCTGGCCTTGGCAAAACATCTGGTAAAGGTGAAAAAGGTCAAAACTCACGTAGTGGTGGCGGCACAAGACTCGGTTTCGAAGGTGGTCAATTACCCATTTACCGCCGTATTCCAAAACGGGGCTTCAATAACGTCAACACCATTAAATACGCAGTTGTTAACTTAGAAGACTTAAATGTATTTGAAGACGGAACCGTGGTCACACCAACGCTTCTTGTTGAAAAAGGCATTGTCCGAAAAGAACTCCACGGCGTGAAAGTCTTAGCACGCGGTGAACTAAGTAAAAAACTAACCGTTAAAGCCCACAAATTTTCACAAACAGCAAGTGAAGCAATTGTTAAGCTAGGCGGAAAAGCTGAGGTAATCTAACGATGAGGAAGATCGCCGCAATTTTCAAGAATAAAGAGATTGTTGATCGTATTTTCTTTACGATCATGATTATGTTTGTCTTCCGAATTGGTGCAGCGATTACTGTGCCTGGCGTTACGCTCAGCGACTTTAGCTTCCAAAATAATGATGCCTTCGGACTTATGAACCTCCTTGGTGGGGGCACACTGCAACAATTTAGTGTGTTCGCCCTTGGGGTGAGCCCGTACATTACCGCTTCGATTATCGTTCAACTCTTAAGTATGGACGTCCTTCCCGCCTTAACCGACCTCGCCAATCAAGGTGATTATGGTCGGAAGAAGATGGAAATGACAAACCGTTACCTGACCCTAATGTTGGGGGCGGTCCAAGCTTATGGGGTCATCGTCACGATGGAAAATCAAAGCTATATTACGCTTGAACAATCAAACTTCTGGTCCTACGCTTACATTATTACCGTCATGCTTGCGGGCACGATGCTCGTGATGTGGCTTGGTGACCAAATTAGTAGTAAAGGGATCGGTAACGGCATTAGTATGATTATCTTTGCCGGGATTGTCAGTAGTCTTCCCAACCAAATTATTGGCGCTTACCGTAACTGGTTAAGTGATAAAGTTGGCCAAGGTAGTGAACAATTATTCATTGGTCTCCTTCAATTTGGGGTTTATGTCCTTAGTTTCTTAGTCATTATTGGTTTTATTACCTTTATTGAAACAAGTAAACGCAAAATTCCGGTTCAACATGCCGGGAAAAGTGGTTCCACCCGGAAAATGGCCCAAGCAAGCTTTTTACCGATTAAAATTAATAGCGCAGGCGTTATCCCAGTCATCTTTGCTTCAAGCATTATGATGGCTCCGTCGATTATTGCCTCGTTTATTAGCGGAACGAATCTTGATGCCCAATGGTTAAAAATCTTTAACTCATCGGACACTGTGACCATGCCGTGGTTTAACGACAAAACATGGGAAATGCCTTGGGGCCTTCTCATCTATCTCTTCTTAATTGTGGTGTTTGCATTCTTTTATGCGAAACTACAAATTAATCCGGAAAAACTTGCGGAAAACTTCCAAAAAAATGGCAGTTATATTCCTGGGGTCCGCCCTGGTGCGGAAACCGAACGTTATGTTGCCAAAGTATTAAATCGGATTACGGTAATCGGAGCGGTGAGCTTATCGATTATTGCTGCACTCCCAATCGTCCTTGTTCTCTTAAAGATTGTTCCTGATCAAAGCTTAGCCTTAGGCGGCACAGGACTCATCATTGTGGTTGGGGTTGCGATTGAATTAAATAGCCAAATCGATGGCTTACTTGCTGGTCGCTCTTTTGAAGAGCAAGGCAGCATCTTAGGAGGTTAATACGATGTGCAATATTATCTTATTAGGACCACCCGGAGCGGGTAAAGGAACGTTAGCGAAACAATTAATTGGTTTGTATCACATTCCTCATATCTCGACCGGTGATATGTTCCGTGAAGCAATCAAAGAAGGAACACCACTTGGCCGTTTAGCCGCGAGCTATATTAATGAAGGCCACCTCGTCCCTGACGAAGTGACCATTAGTCTCGTTCGTGAACGGTTGAGTCAAGCTGACTGTACAAATGGTTACTTGCTTGATGGGTTCCCACGCACGCTTCCACAAGCCGAAGCCCTTGATACGATTGGTCATGATCTTGGCCGTCCCATTAATGTTGTACTCAATATTAGTTGTGCCGAAGAAGAACTTGTCCGCCGCATCAGTGGCCGTCGCGTCTGCCGTAAATGCGGCACCCCCTACCATGTCGAAACGATGAAACCAAAAGTTGAAGGCGTTTGTGATGTGTGTGGCGGTGACCTCTTCCAACGGAAAGATGACACCAAAGAAAGTCTTCTTGTGCGGTTAGGACATTACAACAATGAAACTAAACCACTCGAAAACTTCTATCTATCAAAAGGTCTGCTCCATGAAATCGATGGCGGCACTGGCGTCGCTAAATCACTCAAAGCTGCTCAAAAAATTATTGATGGAGTAAGTAAATAGTGATTAGCCTTAAGTCGCCACGCGAAATCGCTTTAATGAAAGAAGCAGGCCGCATCGTCAGTTTAGTCTTTAAAACGTTAAAGCAAGAACTGAAGCCGGGGATGTCCACCTATGATGTCGATATGATTTGTAACAAAGTCATCACCGATGAAGGGGGCTATCCAACGTTTAAAAACTATAACGGGTTTAAGGGCCACGTGTGTGTATCAGTCAATGATACGTTAATTCACGGGATCCCCAATAAGCGCGAAATCATCCAAGACGGGGACATTGTAAGTGTTGACGTCGGGGTGACTAAAAACGGTTATATTGGCGACGCTTGTCGTACCTTCCTTGTCGGAAATGTGCGGGAAGCGGCCCAAAACCTTGTTAAAGTAACCGAAGAATCGTTTTGGTACGCAGTTGATAAAGCAGCGCGCCCAGGCGGATTTATCGGAGACATCTCGCATGCTGTTTATGAGTATGCAACCCGTCACGGTTACACTGTGACAAATCAATACACCGGTCATGGCGTTGGTCGAAAACTCCATGAAGATCCGGCAGTACCAAACGTTGGCAAAGTGGGGACTGGTCCAATCCTAAAAGTTGGAATGACCCTCGCCATAGAGCCGATGTTGAATGAAGGTTTGGTCGACCTTGTCGTCATGAAGGACGGCTGGACCGTCAAGACTAAAGATGGGAAGTTAGCAAGCCATTATGAAAACACTATCGTTATTACGGAAAATGGCTATGAAGTATTAACAATGGGGGAGGAGAACTAATGGCAAAAACTGACGTCATTACCGTCGAGGCGAAAGTACTCGAATGTTTACCAGGGGTAAACTTTAAAGTACAACTAGACAACGGACACATTATCATGGCCCACGTTTCTGGTAAAATCAGAATGTATAACATTCGCATTCTACCAGGTGATCGTGTCGCAGTTGAAATTTCGCCCTATGATTTAACACGGGGCCGCATCACATATCGGTATAAGTAACCGAATTAGGAGGAAACATTATGAAAGTAAGAGCCTCAGTCAAACCAATTTGCGATAAGTGCAGAGTGATTCGCCGCAAAGGAACCGTCATGGTTATTTGCGAGAACCCAAAGCATAAGCAAAGACAAGGGTAAGGAGGAAGAAAGAATATGGCACGTATTGTTGGTGTAGATATTCCAAATGAAAAGCGCGTTGTAATTTCACTTCAATATATTTATGGTATTGGAAATTCAAATGCGAAGAAAATTTTAGCCGCCGTTGGCATTAGTGAAGATGTTCGTGTAAAAGATCTCACTGAAGAACAATTAGGGGCAATTAGACAAGAATTAACGAAGTACCGCGTCGAAGGTGACGCCCGTCGGCAAGTCGCTTTAAACATTAAGCGCTTAACCGAAATCGGTGCATACCGTGGCATTCGCCATCGTCGTGGCTTACCAGTCCGTGGTCAACGGACCAAAACAAACGCCCGGACCCGCAAAGGACCGAAGAAAACGATTGCTAACAAAAAGCAAGCGTCACAAGGCTAAGGAAGGAGTGAAATAGTATGGCAAAAGCAAAGAAAACAACAACCAGAAAACGCAAAATTCGCCGTGCATTTACGAAATGTATTGCACATATTCACTCAACCTTCAACAACACCATCGTCACCATTACCGATGAAGCAGGCAACGCCATTAGCTGGAGCAGCGCTGGCGCATTAGGCTTCAAGGGCAGCAAAAAAAGTACCGCTTGGGCGGCACAATTAGCGGGTGAAGCGGCTGCTAAAGTTGCCGTTGAACAAGGACTCAAGACGGTGGAAGTCAATGTTAAAGGCCCAGGCCAAGGTCGCGAAGCTGCGATTCGTGCGCTCGCCTTAGCAGGACTCACGATTACCGGAATTGAAGATACAACCCCAATTCCGCACAACGGATGCCGGCCGCCAAAACGGCCGCGCGGATAAGGAGAAATTATGAGTAATATTATCATCCCATTCAATCCCACGGTTTTTAAAGAAAAAAACTATTATGCTACCGCAAATTATGGTAAATTCGAACTCGAACCACTTGAACGTGGCTTCGGGCAAACGTTAGGAAATAGCTTCCGGAGATTACTCTTAAGCTCACTTCCTGGTGCGAGTGTCTTCGCCATTACAATTGATGGCGCGCGTCATGAGTTTCAAACGTTGCCGGGTGTTGTTGAGGATGTCACAACCATTACTTTAAACCTCAAACAACTGATCCTTAAAATTGATGATAAAGAAGCCGTCGTCAAACGTCTTGAATTAGACGTCGTCGGCCCTGCGGTCGTGACTGGTGGTGATCTTGTATTACCATTTGGCGTCGAAGTCATTAACAAAGACCTCGTGATCGCAAATGTTGCGGAAGGTGGACACTTCAAGATGACCATCTTTGCCCGTAATGGCCGCGGTTATGTCACGAGCGAAGCCAATAAAGCTGAACGGCAAAAAGTCGGCAGTGCTGTTGGGGTGATTGCGACTGATTCAAACTATTCACCAATTACGAAAGTCAATTATGCCGTTTCCAGCACCCGGGTTGGTCATGATGAAAATTATGATCGCTTGACGCTTGAAGTATGGACCAATGGTGCCATTACCCCTCAAGCCGCGGTTGCCTTAAGCGCAAAAATCTTAATTGAACACTACAAACCATTCTTAGACTTAGAAGAAAGTGTTGTCGATGTTGAAGTCTTCACTGAACAAGAAGAAGCCAAAGCAGCGACCACTGAAGATAAGAAAATTGAAGAACTTGATATTAGTGTTCGCTCATACAACTGCTTAAAACGGGCCGGTATTCAAACCGTACTCGAACTTGCGAGTAAAACTGAAGATGAAGTGCTTAAACTTCGTAGTTTAGGCAAAAAATCCTTCAAAGAAATTAAAGACAAATTAAAAGAACTCGGACTTAACTTCCGGGGTAATGTAGAATAGAGGTAATTTATGCCAGCACAAGGTAGAAAAAACGTTCGTGGAAAAACAGGTGTCCGCTTTAAAGCTGCCTATACGACTAGTAAAGATGCAGCGATGCTGCGTAATGTCACAAGTGAACTCATTGTTTACGGCAAAGTGACCCTCATTGCTAAAGTCGGCAAGCAAGCCCAACAAAACGTTGAAAAGCTCATCACCCTTGCCAAACGCGGTGACTTACATAGTCGTCGTTTAGCGGCTGCCCGTCTTCGTGACGGTATCGTTCGCAAAGATGGTGTCAAAGCATTAGATGTTTTATTTAATGAACTTGGCCCTCGCTTTAAAGAACGCAACGGTGGATATACAAGAATTTTAAAACTTGGACCCCGCCGCGGTGATAATGCCCCAACCGTTATTCTCGAATTCGTTGACTAATTAGGTTAACTTAACAAGAATTAAAGCCCAGTGAATTTCATTGGGCTTTTTTAATCGTTCATATACAATAGAAATTCGGAAATGAATGCGCTTTAGTCATTGTTTCTTTGCAAAAAAGCCACATTTAATGTAACATTTAATGGCTAGGAGGGTATCTATATGCGATTATCCTTTAAATCTCGAATAACCTTTGGTCTTACATTATCCATGAGTGTAGCCCTAATTATTATTGGAGCGATGCTCGTTAAATATAAAGTTGACCCTGAAGGGAGTCTTTTCTACCTCATTGGAATTGTGATTGCAATTGTCGGTTTTGTCACCCTCCTTAATTTTGTCTCTGGTCGACAAAAACAAGTCACGGTTGTTGATTACCTTTTTTCAACGGGGCTTTTAATTGTCGGTGTCCTTGTTGCTGCTTTTAGTGAGAAAATTCAGGCTTATGGGATGCTGATTATTGGTATTATATTTGTTGCAATTTCGATCATTGATTTTTTAACGTTTGCTAAGACACGATCATTAGTGACGCTTATTGTGGGTGTGTTAAGAGTGCTCATTGGCATCGCCTTTATCACAAGTGGGGTGAGTGAAGCGGTCACTTCAAACGATGATTTCTCAAGACGTCTGTGGGAAGTCATCGGCTATTTTTCACTCGGTGTGGGCATTACTTTTTTAGTCCTTGATACCTTCCAGGTGGTTGAATAAAGATGGCGTACTCGCATATTATCTTTGATTTAGATGGGACCCTCCTTGATACAATTCCCGACCTTGTTTTTAATATGAACCGGACGTTTAAGGAACTCGGTCTCTTTGGTCATTTTACCGACAAAGAAATGGCAACGTTTATCGGCAGCGGTAAAGATGAACAAATTCGCCGGGCTTTAAAAGCAAGAATGTTGAGCGAGAAACATTTCCCGCAAGTGAATGAACTTTTAAGCAAGTATTATGCCCAAAACACCGACACCTATACCAAAGTGTTTCCTGAGGTGCAAACAACGCTGGAAACGCTTAAAAAGCGCGGTGTAGCCCTAATTGTTGCCACAAATAAACCAGAAGCGATTGCCAAGGATGTTGTGAAAAGCTTTTTTCCACCCGACATGTTTAAAATCGTTCGCGGTGATCGGGGCGACGGCATCATTAAACCGAATCCGAAGTTTTTAGGTTCGGTTATTGCCCAGCTCCAAGTCGATCCCCAATCCATCCTTTTTGTCGGCGATAGTTCGGTTGATTTTCTGGCTGCAAAAAATGCCGGTATCCGCTGTGCAATTGTCGCCCATGGGTATGATAAAAATGTCTTGAGTCTAAAAGATAAAGGCCTTTACTTTCTCAAACGTTTTAGTGATTTATTAAATGACTAGTTTGGCCCACACTTGATTAATGACATGACTTTCTTCCTTGCGAGATG
This sequence comes from uncultured Staphylococcaceae bacterium, assembly GCA_964410505.1. Classification (GTDB taxonomy): domain Bacteria; phylum Bacillota_I; class Bacilli_A; order RFN20; family CAG-826; genus UBA1361. The sequence continues at coordinate 47,834 of CAYPGR010000001.1, read as the reverse complement.
GTGCCGTGTCTATGTTCACCGATAAGACAAGGAATAAAGTCGACTTTATGATAAAATACACTTATGGAATCAAGAATTTATTTATTTAACTCTTTAACCAAACAAAAAGAACGTTTTGTTCCTATGATTGCCGGTAAGGTATCAATATATGTTTGTGGTCCAACCGTTTATGATTATGTTCATGTCGGGAATATGCGACCAGTCGTCGTTTTTGATACTTTAAGACGCTTTTTAACCTATATGGGTTATGACGTGACGTATGTTTCTAATTACACGGATGTAGATGATAAAATTATTAAAAAAGCGCACGACACCGGGCAAACTGAAGCGGAAGTAAGCGCGTTTTATATTGATGCCTTTGAAACGTCAATTGCGAAACTCAATGCTTTACCGCCGACCATTACCCCGCGTGCGACCGAACATATTGCGAGTATGATCCGCTTTATTGATACATTAATTGAAAATGATTTTGCATATGCGAAAGAGGGAGACGTTTTCTTCCGGGTCAATCATGTCCAAAATTATGGCGAACTTTCCAATGTTTCGCAAGACGATCTTCAAATTGGCGCGCGGATTGAAGAAAATACTAAAAAAGAACAACCAAACGATTTCTTGTTATGGAAGAAAACTAGTGATGATGGGATTAAATGGATCTCGCCATGGGGTCAAGGACGTCCAGGCTGGCATACGGAATGTGTCGTCATGATTAATGATATTTTTGGCGAGCCCCAAATTGATATTCATGGCGGGGGGGTTGATTTAAAATTCCCTCACCACGAAAATGAAATTGCGCAAGCAAAAGCCTACGCAAATGCATCGCTGGCCCACTATTGGATGCATAACGGTTTTATCAACCTAAATAACCAAAAAATGGCAAAATCAACAGGTAATTTTATAACTGCCAATGATTTTATTAATGAGTACGGGGCCAGTGCATTACGGCTCTTACTTTTATCAACCCATTATCGTAGCCCCGTTAATTTAAGTGCCGATATTATTGCTAATTCGCAAAATGAAATTTTGAAATTACAACGGACACTTCAAGCGCTAAACCGTTTTCTTGCGTTAAATGACATTCATGCACAAGATGAGAAATTGATTGGCGGTTTTATTGAGGCGTTAGCTGATGACTTAAATACACCGAATGCTTTAAGTGAGCTATATGCGCTTATAAAAGAAACAAACATCTTACTCCGTTCACCCAATAATAATGAAGATAAAATCGTTGCCCTTGCCCATACAATTAAAACAATGCTTGATATCTTAGGTCTTGATTTAGGTGTTAAAACACTTGATGAAGAAGATGTCGCATTACTGAAGGAATATGAAAAAGCGCGAGTCAACAAAGACTTTTCCCGTAGCGATGAACTGAGAAACGAACTAGTAAAAAGGGGCATATTATAATGGCAGATTTTCGTCCTAATAACCAACTAGCTTATGGTCGTAATAACGTTTTAGCTTGTCTTGAAGCAGGCATCGTTACCAAGCTCTATTTTCAAGATGGTTTTAGCGATGAAAAAGTGATCAAGTTAGCAGAGAAACTTCGTTTACCCATTACCATTATTCGGAAAAAAGAACTTAATGACATGGTTGCTGGCAACCATCAAGGTGTCGCTGCGATCGTCAAAGAATTTCGTTATGCATCCTTAGAAGATGTGCTTTTTGCCGCGAATAATGTGCAAAAACCAGTTATTTTGATCCTTGATGAACTTAAGGATCCCCATAACTTAGGAGCGATTATCCGGAGTGCCGAAGCCTTTGGCGTGACCGCTATTATTTTTAAGAAAGATCGCCAAGTGGAAATCACCCCGACGGTGATGAAAGTTGCCACAGGGGCGCAAAATCATATTCTTATTTCGCAAGTAACAAACTTAAATCAAACGCTCGAAAAACTAAAGAAAGCTGGTTTCTGGGTCGTGAGTACTGACCTGAAAGCGACAAAGCTTGTCGATGACTTAGACTATGATTTTAAAACTGTATTAATTGTGGGTAGTGAAGATCGAGGAGTCTCACCACTTTTAAATAAAAATTCCGATTTTGTTGTAAAGATACCGATGCTTGGCCAAACGAACTCGCTTAACGTGAGTGTTGCGACCGGTATTATGCTCGCTTTAATTCGGAATAAACAAAAGTAAAAAGGAGGCTCCACTCGATGGACAAACAAATTACGCTCAGTAATGAGCAAGCTTTTCGCGCATACGCTGCCGGAAACGTCGATGCCCTACAAATGATGACAAATAACTTTGAATACTTTATTCGGTCTAAAGCTGCTTACTTTGTAAATATTGCTAATGATGAGGCGGTCGAATATCGGGACTTACATCTCATCGGTCATACTGCCCTTTATAATGCGATTCGTCTTTACCGCGGGGATAGCATCCCCTTTACGGCCTTTGCAATTACGGTCATTCAAAACGCCATGCTCAATCACCTGGCGTCAATGACGACCCCGACGTCACGTTTAAATAGGCGGGGAATCAGCCTTGATGACTTTATGTATGTTGATAATGATTCCTTGCTCATGTCTGATTCAATAGGCGAGGAAGTAAACACCGAAGAAGGTGGCTTCTATGCCCCTCGTCATATCGGGTTTTTCCCAGATTTTTTCTTGGCTAATTATACGACGCTTGAGTTAACCATTATCACGGCCAAGATTGAAGGCTATGCCTATCATGAGATTCGTGAACGAATGCAACTTTCTAAGCGTAAATTTGATGCTTTAATTATGGGAATAAAGAAAAAACATCAAGCCGCTTTGGACTAGACCCCAACAATCGTATGTTCTATCGCTTGACGCGGTTTTGCTTGTGTGATAATATTCTTTTACTAGGCTTATAAAAGGAGTATAATAAATGCGGAAAAAGGTTCTTTTAATATGCGAAGTTTGCTTGTCACGGAACTACAATACTTCGGTTAATAAGTCGACACAAACAGAGCGATTCCAAATCAAAAAGTATTGTCCAAAATGTAACAAAATGACAATACACAAAGAAAGTCGATAGGAGAAAAATATGGGTTTAAAAAAATATTCTGCTGAAGTCGCAAAAGAAGCTAAACGCGTCCGTTGGCCAAAGCGTGAAGTGTTATTTCCGACCATCGTTGTTGTCCTCATTGTCGTCTTTTTTGCAGCCTTCGTGTTGTTTGTTGAAGACATCGCAGTGGCCCGACTACTTGGCGAAATTGAACGTGTCTTTGAAGGCTTTAAAAAGTAAGGATAATCATGATGAAAAATACAGAAAAAGAATTAAATTTGAAATGGTATGTTGCTAGCACTCAAAGTGGGCAAGAAAATACCGTTCGCTACAACATTTTAAAACGGCTTGAATCAAGTGATAAAGCGGATACCGTAGTGCGCTTAATTGTGGCCGAAATTGAAGAAGAAGTCTTAAATAAAGACAATAAAATCACGATCAAAAAACGGAACTTATATCCGGGCTATATTTTCCTTGAAATGGAAATGAGTGACGAAATCTGGTTCTTAATTCGGAACACCCCTGGGGTAACCGGGTTCATTGGGTCATCAGGTCGTGGCGCCAAGCCATTCCCAGTCGATTATGAAGATATTGAACCAATCTTAAAACGTCTTGGTCATGTCGACAAGAAGATGTATGATCGGTACGCAATTGATGATTATGTTCGCGTCATTGATGGACCACTTGTTGGCACCGAAGGTCATATTATTGACATTGATCGCGAGACTGGAAACGTCAAAATTCAAGCTGTTTTCTTTGGCCGGGTGACGACTGCCGATATTAATTTTGCCCTAATTGAAAAAGTTCAATTCTAGGCAAATATCCCGTTTATCAAGACTAAAACTCCCTAATTGGGAGTTTTTTTGATTTCATTTTGCCCTTAAAATCGCACTAATTTTTAATAAAATGAATTAATTGATAATAATACCTTGTCACAAATCTATTTTTTGGTATAATCATAGGCGTAATGCTCGCTTCACGCGTAAGCACTACACGCTCGTGGGAGGAAGTGCGATCTTCCCCTTACCACAGCACGGACATCTAAATATGAGGAGGAAAGTCACGTGAGTAAAAAAATCGCTAAAGTCGTAAAACTCGAACTCGTGGGTGGTGAAGCTAAACCAGGCCCGAAACTTGCATCAGTTGGCGTTGTTATGCCAAAGTTTTGTACAGATTTCAATGCCCAAACAGCCGATCGCCGTGGCGAAGTTGTGCCAGTTATTATTACGGCATATGAAGATAAATCACACAGTTTTATCTTGAAGACGACCCCGACCAGCATTCTTTTAAGAAGAGCTGCCGGAAACCTAGGTAAAGGTTCAGATAGTGCAAAAGCGAAAAAAGTTGGCAAAATTACCCAAGCCCAACTTCGCGAAATTGCTGAATACAAATTACCTGACCTCAATGCTAATGACGTCGAAGCCGCAATGAAAATTATTGCTGGTTCCGCACGCAACATGGGCATTGACGTCGAATAATCGTGGAAGAGAACCCACTCGTTAACACCACAAGGAGGAATTATGAATAGAGGGAAAAAATACAAAGCCGCCGCTCTACTCGTCGATAAAGATAAACTTTATACGATTGAAGAAGCCGTCGCGCTTGTCAAACAAACATCAACCGTCAAATTTGATGCGACCGTTGATGTGTCATTACGTTTAAATGTCGACCCACGTCAAGCTGACCAACAAATTCGGGGCACACTTGTGTTACCACATGGCAACGGTAAAGAAAAGACTGTCTTAGTCATTACCAATAACCCAGAAGTAGCGCTTAAAGCGGGTGCTGAATTTGCCGGCGGTAAAGAAATGCTCGACAAAATCAGAGTTGAAAACTGGTTTGCATACGATGTTATCGTCGCAACCCCAGATATGATGGGTGAACTTGGGAAAATGGGTAAAATTCTCGGGCCAAAAGGCTTAATGCCAAACCCAAAAACCGGTACAGTCACGACCGATGTTGCTAAAGCCATTGCTGAAATTAAAGCTGGTAAAGTGGAATATCGTGTTGACCGGGAAGCAAATATGCACGTCTCTATTGGCCGTGTTAGCTTCAGTGAAGACAAGCTTGTTGATAACCTTAACGCGCTTACCGAACGGATTGTTAAAATTCGTCCTGCAGCCGTCAAAGGGACGTTTATCAAAAATGCCGTGGTTCATACAACCATGGGTCCATCGATCCGCATTACCTTTGCTGGTCGGTAATCATTAACTTGCTTTAATAACCTAAGAAAACAACGGCGAAACAGCTTAATCATGTTGTCGAGGTCAACAAAATATATTAAAAATATGTCCTTGTGGGATTATTGAAGCCTCAATCACAAATATAGAGGAAGGAGGTAGAACACATGAATCAAAAAAATATCATCGCAAAAGAAGCAGTTGTCAATGAAGTTTACGAACTTGCCAAAGACAATGCGAGTATGATCGTCTTTGAATATCATGGTCTTGGTGTGGCGAAACTGATGGAATTAAGACGCGCATTACGGGCCGAAGGTGCTTCAATGGCGATTTATAAAAACTCCCTTGTTGAACGTGCGGCTGACAAATTAGGAAAATCCGAATTAAATGAATATTTAACCGGACCAAACGCGTTCTTATTCAGTAAAGACGTGAGTACTGGTGCACGGATTATCACTAAATTTGCCCGCTTCAATGATGAAGTTGAAATTAAGGGTGGTCTATTCGAAGGTCGGGTAGTCGATGGTGATCAAGTAAAAGTCATTAGCAAATTACCAAACCGCGATGGCATGATCTCAATGTTCTTATCGGTGTTAAACGCACCAATTCAAAAATTTGCCGCTACAGTTAAAGCGGTTGCCGAAAGATAAATAATTGCCCAAGGAGGAAACACAAAATGGCAAAACTTACCGTTACAGAAATTATCGCGTCATTAAAAGAAATGACAGTCTTAGAATTAAATGACTTAGTCAAAGCAGTCGAAGAAGAATTTGGTGTTACCGCTGCCGTCGCAGTTGGTGGCCCAGCCGTCGTTGAAGATGATGGCCCAGTCGACAAAGGACCAACCGAAGTCAACTTAGTGCTCAAACACTGGGGTGCAAGTAAAGTTGCCGTCATCAAAGTTGTTCAAGGTATTACCGGCTTAGGCCTTATGGATGCCAAGAAACTCGTCGATGGTGCACCAGTTAACATCAAAGAAAAAATCTCACCTGTTGAAGCCGAAGAACATAAAAAAGCTCTCGTCGAAGCTGGTGCTGAAGTTGAAATTAAGTAACCTACAAAATTTACGTGCGAAGACCCACAATTCTGTTTGTGGGTTTTCGTGCATTTAAAAGAGGTCCAATTTGAGTCAATATTTCGATAATGATCCGAGTCTTAATCATCAGATTAAAACACTAGAATTATCTTTATCTGGTACAAATTTGGTGCTTCTTAGTGATAAAGGTGTCTTCAGTAATCGTGAAATCGATGAAGGTTCTGTCGTACTTCTTAAAACAGTTCTCAAGTCCGAGGTTAGTGGCCACATCCTAGATGTTGGCTGCGGCTACGGGACGCTTGGGCTCTATTTGGCGAAGCGCTACAGTGACACAAAAGTAACCCTCTTCGATGTCAATGAAAGAGCGGTTACGCTCACCACTGAAAACATCCTCAAAAACAATATCACTAACGCTCATGTTTATGTTGCGAATAACTATCAGGCGCTTCCTAAACATTCATTCGATCTTATAGTAATCAACCCACCGATCCGAGCTGGAAAAGATGTCTACTATCCACTCCTTAGTGCGGCCAAAGACTATTTAACTGATGGCGGAAAACTTATGTTTGTCATTCGTAAATCCCATGGTGCCAAAAGCGCTGCTAAGTATGTTGGGGAACACTATTCACGTGTTGAACAACTGACGAAAGATGCTGGGTTCTACGTATATGTGGCATTTAAGTAACAAAATTTAAGTAAAGAGAGGCCATTTATGAAAACAATTAAAGACAAAAACAGACGACTACACAATGACCGGGTTGATTTTTCCAAGATTAGTGGCAACTTTGAGATGCCAAATCTCGTTGAAGTTCAACTTGACTCCTTTGCGTGGTTTAAAAATGAAGGGATTGCCGAAGTCTTCAATGAAGTCTTCCCGGTTGAATCCTATAGTAGAGACATCGAAATATCGTTTAACGGCTTCCGTTTCGATGAACCAAAATATAACTATTTAGAATGTAAAGATCGTGGTTTCACCTTTGCCGCGCCACTGCGGGTTAAACTCGCACTTGGCTTAAAGAAAACCGGTGAAATCATTGAAAGCGAAATCTTTATGGGTGATATTCCACTCATGACCGATTCAGGCACCTTTGTGATTAATGGTGCTGAACGGGTCATCGTTTCGCAAATTGTCCGTTCTCCAGGGGCATACCTCTCAAAGGAACTTGATACGAAGTCTGGTAAATATATTTATAATGCCGACTTAAATCCAACCCGCGGAACGTGGCTCAACTTTGAAAATGACGCTAAAGGACTCTTAAGTGTCCGAATTGATAAACAACGGAAAATGAATGCAACGCTTTTCCTTAAAGCGCTCGGCATGACCGATTATCAAGAAACGCTTGACCTCTTTGATGTCAAACAAGTGCGGACCTCAAAAAATAAGAAAATGATTGAAGAGGAAATGACGCCGCTTGAAATTACCCTTCGTAAAGACGAAGCTTTTACAAGTAAGCGTGAAGCCCTCTATGAGATTTTCAAAAAACTAAAACCCGGTGAACCAACAAGTGATGAAGGGGTTAAAAACCACCTCATTCAAAAGTTCTTTGACGCCAAACGTTATGACTTAGGAAAAGCGGGTCGCTTTAAATTCGCTAAAAAGCTCGGGATTTATGAACGGCTTGAAGGCATCATCCTTGCGGAAGATCTCGTGAGTGCGGATGGCGAAATTATGTTTAGCAAAGGTGAACAACTAAAAAAAGCTGATGTTGATAAATTACGCAACCTCAAGTTTTTTGAAAAAGGTGCCCATACCTACACCATTCCTTATAACGAAGACTTAGATAAGTATAATAATGTTAATATCGTCGCCGCTTACATCAATGACGAAAGAACGAAATCGATTAATATTATTGGTACCGATCTTAACATTGAAGAAAAAAGAGTAACGACCCCTGATATCGCTGCGATTTTCTCTTACTTTTTAAACATTATGTACGGCATTGGCAATGTCGATGATATCGATCATTTAAGTAATCGTCGTATTCGCCCAGTTGGCGAACTCATTCAAAATCAATTCCGGGTTGGTTTAAGTAAAATGGTCAAAGCCATGAAAGACTCTTCTTCCATTGCTGACACCGAAACCATCACCGCTCAAAAATTAGTTAATACGCGGGCCGTTGCAAGTGCCATTCGTGATTTCTTTGCGACAAGTCAATTAAGCCAATTCATGGATCAAGTCAACCCGCTTGCGGAACTGACCAACAAACGCCGGATTAGTGCGCTTGGACCTGGCGGTTTAACGCGTGATCGTGCAAGCTTTGACGTCCGTGACGTCCACTATAGTCACTATGGCCGTATCTGTCCAGTTGAAACCCCTGAAGGTCAAAACATTGGGCTTATTAATAACTTAGCCTGCTATGCCAAAATTAATAAATATGGATTCCTAGAAACACCTTATCGTAAAGTGATTAAAGGCTTTGGCCAAGTCACCAACGAAACAGTTTATTTAGATGCGGATACCGAAAAGGAATTCGTTATTGCTGAAGCAAACGTCCAAATTGATGAAAATGGCGTCATTCAAACCCAAGAAATTATTGCCCGTCAACATGGCGTCAATATCTTAGTGAGTCCCGATAAAGTTGACTTCATCGACGTCTCACCAAAACAAATCGTCAGTATCGCTGCCGCTTCCATTCCGTTCTTAGAAAACGATGATGCGATGCGGGCCTTGATGGGTGCAAACATGCAACGTCAAGCCTTACCACTGCTCGTCCCAGAATCACCTTATGTTGGTACGGGTCTAGAAACCAAAGTTGCCCATGACTCAGGCTCAGCCGTTATTGCGCGTGCCGATGCCGTGGTCACCTATGTTGATGGTGCGAATATCCGTGTTAAAAACGAAGATGGTAGTGACTACACTTACCCACTTCAAAAATTTGCCCGCAGTAACCAAGGTACTTGCTTCAATCAAGTCCCAGTCGTTAAGGTTGGCCAAAAAATTAAAAAAGGTCAAGTCGTCGCCGATGGTCCATCGATGCAAAACGGTGAACTTGCTTTAGGACGTAACGTCACCCTCGCCTTTATGACGTGGGATGGCTATAACTTCGAAGACGCGGTCATTATGAGTGATCGTTTAGTCAAAGAAGATGTTTATACGACCATTCATATTGAAGAATATAAAATTGAAGCCCGGAAAATTAAAACTGTCGAAGAAAGAATTACCCGTGACATTCCAAACGTGAGTGAAGCGGCGAAAGCGTTCCTTGATGAAGACGGCATTATTGTTCCTGGTGCAGAAGTTAAAGAAGGCGATATCTTAGTCGGCCGCGTCACTCCGAAAGGACAACGTGAACAAAGCCCAGAAGATCGTCTCTTACAAACCATCTTCAATGATAAAGTAAAAGAAGTAAAAGATACCTCGCTTCGTGTCCCACATGGTGGCGGCGGTACCGTTATCGACGTGAAAGTATTTACCCGTGAAGCCGGCGATGAATTAGGTCCAAATATTGAAATTAGTGTCAGTGTCTTCATCGGCCAAAAACGCAAAATTAGCGAAGGCGACAAGATGAGCGGACGGCACGGTAATAAAGGGGTTATTTCCCGAATCTTACCTGAAGCGGATATGCCATTTATGGAAGACGGCACCCCAATCGATATCATGCTTAACCCACTTGGGGTTCCAAGCCGAATGAACATTGGTCAAATTCTTGAGTTGCACTTAGGGATGGCCTGTAAAAAACTTGGCGTTAAAATTGCAACCCCAGTCTTTGATGGCATCACCAATGATGAAATCTTTGAACTCATGGAAGAAGCCAAGATGCATAAAGACGGTAAAGAAATCTTATTTGATGGCCGCACTGGTGAACGTTTTGATGAACGGATTAGTGTTGGTGTCATGTATTTAATTAAACTCGTCCACATGGTCGATGATAAATTACACGCACGGGCAACCGGTCCTTATAGCTTAGTCACCCAACAACCATTAGGCGGTAAAGCACAAAACGGTGGTCAACGGTTCGGGGAAATGGAAGTGTGGGCGCTTGAAGCTTATGGCGCTGCCAACATTCTCCAAGAAATCTTAACGATTAAGAGTGATGACCGTGTCGGTCGTAAACGTGCTTATGAAGCGATTGTTAAAGGTTATGATTTACCAACACCAGGAATCCCAGAAGCCTTTAAAGTGTTAACCCGTGAATTACAAGGGTTAGCGATTGATGTCGAATTACGCACCAAAGATGGTGAAATCCTCGATCTTGATGAACTTGCGAAAGATCAAGATGCCGATATTCGTCGGAGCCGACGCGCTAGTGTCGCTCGTGATGAAGAAGTCGTCTTCGATCAAGAAGAAACAAGTGTCATCTATACGAGTGAAGATAAAGGAGGGGATGAATAATTATGGCAAGAAAAGAACCATTTCATATTAATAACTTAGCAAGTGTCAAAATTGGTCTTGCTTCCCCAGACAAAATTCGCGAATGGTCCAATGGTGAAATTACCAAACCAGAAACCGTCAACTACCGGAGTCAAAAACCGGAATTAGATGGTTTATTCTGTGAACGTATTTTTGGACCAAGCAAAGATTATGAATGTCATTGCGGTAAATATCGGAAAATTCGTCACCGCGGTACGGTTTGTGAAAAATGTGGCGTTGAAGTCATTTCCAAATACGTCCGTCGGGAAAGAATGGGCCATATTGAACTCGCTAGCCCATGTACCCATATCTGGTACTTAAAAGGCACCCCGGCACGGATTGCAACCTTACTAGACATCCCTGCCAAACAACTTGAAGAAATCGTCTACTTTATTAGCCATATCGTGCTTGATCCAGGAACGAGTGGTGTGCTCTACTATAAGCAATTTATCGATGAAACTACTGGTCGTGCGGTTTTTGCTGAAGCGATCAAAGAAATTCAAGAAACAATTGAAGAAGGTAGTTTTGAACACGCGAAAGGGAGTGAACTCCTTGAACGCTTAGAAGTGACGCAAACATTCGACTTCTTCGCCACCTCACGCTATATTAGCAAACATACGGGTGCTAAATTTGGTGAAGGGGCTGAAGTCATTAAACAATTACTCAAACAAATCGACTTACAAGCCGAATTTGATGCAGTCAACGAACAACTTAAAACCGAAAGCAAAAATAAGGAAAAGAAACTTCTTAAACGGCTTGAAGTGATTGATGCCTTCCTCAAAAGTGGCAATCGTCCAGAATGGATGATCTTAGATGTCATTCCCGTCATCCCACCAGATTTACGGCCGATGCTTCAACTTGATGGTGGTCGTTACGCAACAAGTGACATTAACGATCTATATCGCCGTGTCATTAGCCGTAATAACCGCTATAAAGCCCTTGTGCAAATGAACGCCCCGAAAGTTATTTTAATGAACGGGCAACGGATGCTTCAAGAAGCCGTTGATAGTCTCATTGACAATGGCCGTCGCGGTAAACCATACACCGGCGCCAACAAACGTCCGCTTAAATCCTTAAGCTCAAGCCTAAAAGGAAAACAAGGTCGTTTTCGTCAAAACTTACTCGGTAAACGGGTTGACTATTCAGGCCGTAGCGTTATCGCCGTCGGTCCAGAACTTAAAATGTATCAATGTGGGATTCCACGCGAAATGGCCATTCAATTATTCCGTCCATTTATCGCTGCTGAACTCATTGAACGCGACTTAAATATTAGTAACCACACCCAAGCAGACCGGGTTATTGATCGTCAAGATGAAGTCGTCTTCGATATTATTGAAGAAATCATCGCCGATCACCCAGTCTTACTCAACCGCGCCCCGACCCTTCACCGTTTAGGGATTCAAGCGTTCCAACCGGTCCTTGTGAGTGGTCGCGCTATCCGTTTACACCCCCTCGTTTGTGCGGGCTTTAACGCCGACTTCGATGGTGACCAAATGGCGGTTCACGTCCCACTTTCAAAAGCGGCTCAAGAAGAAGCACTCAACCTCATGCTAGCAAGCAAAAACATCCTTGGACCAAAAGATGGTAAGCCAATCGCTGCCCCATCCCAAGACATGGTTATTGGGAACTACTTCTTAACCGTTGAAAAAACAAAAGAAGACTTCTTAGCTCGCGCTGCGGAAAGTGAAGCACTTGGTGATAAAGTCGGCGCGGAAAAATTCCGTCAATTTGCGGAAGCAGAAGGAAAAGTCTTTGCCTCCTTTGATGAATTAATGGTGGCTTATGGCACCAACAACATCCACCTCCATAACCGGATTGCGATGCGTGGTCAAGCCTTTAATAAAGCGCTCTTTACCCCAGAAATGAATAAATCATACCTCATTACAAGTGTTGGTAAAGCCATCTTTAACACCATCTTCCCTGAAGACTTCCCTTATATTAATGAACCAAACCGTGGCTCACTCCAAATGAACAAAGTGGAGTACTTCGTTCCATCTGGTACAAACATTAAAGAACACATTGCAAAACAAGCAATTCGTAACCCAATCAACCAAGAATTCTTAGGGTTAATTATTAATGAAGTCTTTACCCGCTACGGCACGGTCAAGACCAGTGCGATCCTCGATAAAATTAAAGACCAAGGGTTCAAATATTCAACCAAAGCTGGGTTAACGGTCAGTCTTGCAGACATTACCCCAATCGTTGGTAAAGAAGAACTGATTTCCCAAGGTGAAGTCGAAGTTCGTGCCATCAATAAAGCCGCTGCTCGTGGTCTCTATAGTGAAAAAGAACGCTATTCTGCCGTTATTAACGTGTGGAAAGGCGTCAAAGACACCGTTGAAACCAAACTTAAAGAACAATTCCCGAAAGATAAACGAAATCCGCTCTACATCATGTTCGATAGTGGTGCCAGAGGTAAAACCACGAACTTCTTGCAACTTAAGGGGTTACGGGGCTTAATGGCTTCACCACGTGGTGGCGAGATTGAAATTCCAATTAAATCAAACTTCCGTGAAGGGATTAGCGTTAGCGAATTCTTCATTGCCTCACATGGTTCCCGTAAGGGTGGTGCGGACACGGCGATTAAGACGGCTGACTCAGGTTACTTAACCCGTCGGTTAGTCGACGTTGCCCAAAACGTGATTGTCACCGAAATCGACTGTGGTAGTGACCACGGCTTCGTTGTTAGTGAAATTCGCGTTCGCGAAAAAGATGCTCCGGCTGTTCCATTAAGTGACCGGATTAGAGGTCGTTATACCGTCAAAGATATCATTCACCCAGAAACTGGTGAAGTGATTATTGAAGAAAATACCCTCATTAACAATGATGCTGCCCAATACATTGAAAGTGCCGGGGTCAAAGAAGTTGAAATTCGCTCGCTCTTTGGTTGTGAAGCTAAATCAGGTATTTGTGCGCACTGTTATGGGATTAACCTTGCCACTGGCGAAGTCGTCAAAGTTGGCGAAGCCGTCGGTATCATGGCTGCCCAATCAATCGGTGAACCAGGAACCCAATTAACGATGAGAACATTCCACAGTGGTGGGGTTGCTCAAGTTGAAGACGTGACCCAAGGGTTACCACGGGTCCAAGAACTCTTTGAAAGCCGTAATCCAAAAGGTAAAGCTAAAATTAGTGATATCGCTGGTGAAATCGTTGAAGTCATTCAAGAAGATCGTCGCTTTACCGTGACGGTCCGTAACGAACTTGAAGAAAAATCCTATGTTACCGAATACGGTCAACAATTACGGGTTAAAAAAGGTGACTTTATTAAAAACGGCGAACGTCTGACAGAAGGGGCCATTCACCCACGTGAATTACTCGCTGTTAGCAACGTGACCGCAGTCCAAAATTATATTCTCAACGAAGTTCAAAAAGTCTATCGAATTAGTGCTTCGGTACGGATTAGCGATAAGCACTTAGAGATTATTATTAATCAAATGCTAAATCGCGTTTATATCGTCGATGGTGGTGATACTGCGCTTCTTGCTGGTTCACGGGTTACAACCCAACAATTCACCGCTGCAAACCGTGATGCCCTCATTAATGGTGTCCGTCCAGCCGTGGCAACCCCACTCATTCTCGGTATTAAATCAAGTGCCCTTGCAAGTGACTCCTTCTTAAGTGCGGCCAGTTTCCAAGAAACGACCAAAATCTTAACGGATGCCACAATTAAAGGCAAAGTTGATCCACTTGTTGGCTTAAAAGAAAATGTCATTACCGGCCGGTTAATTCCCGCGGGTCGCGGCATCTTAAGCGTTGAAGATCAAGAAGCAATCCTTGAAGACTTCAGCGTCGCGTCAACCCTCAACCGAATTAAACGGAGTTACGACAACAAATAAGCAGTCATAAAGACCAAATTATAAAGGGTGACGAATTCAATCGTCACTCTTTTTTTATGCTAGAAACCGGTTTCATGGCCATCACCCAAAAAAATCTATATAATATATCCACGTGCATGTTATAATTGCGTGATTAACGAAAGGACTAAATCTATGACTTTTAAAAACTCTAGTAAATTAATTTTGCTCCCCATTGTGGCCTTACTAACAGGTTGTGTGCTTGGTGGCGGCAATTATGAATTAGCCAAGACCCCAAACTATTCTAACCGCGCCCTAGATGATGCCATTGGCATGACGGCCCTTGATTCCGTCGGCGAACAAAACATTTTAGTCGTGCCCGTAACGTTTACGAATACGGTCCAATATGCGACTGAAAGTGTCCATGAAATGATTGAAAAAACCTTCTTTGGTGAAAGTGATGAAACCGGGTGGGAATCAGTCTCATCATTTTATGAAAAATCAAGTTACGGCAAATTAAAATTGACCGGTGAAGTGCAACCTTATTTCCATTTTGATGTCTCAACCCAAGATGTTGGTAACTTTAAAGTTGATAACTTCCAACGGTACGGCGAAGGTTATTACTGGGATCAAACCCACCATTTAATCGAAAGATTATATAACACCTATGACGCTAATTTCTTAAAAGATTATGATAAAGATGGCGACGGCCACGTCGATGCGTTATGGATGGTTTACATCGCCCCAATTCAAGCTTTAGGAGGTGATAAAGGGACCTTCCGTGATCCATTCTGGGCTTATAAATTTTATTGGAATCAATATCCAAATATGGCTAAACCAACCCCAAACGTTTACGCTTGGGCCAGTTACGAATTCGCCCTTGAGGGCATTGGTTATTCAAGTGATAAACCGGATGCCCATACCTTTATTCACGAAACCGGGCACGTCTTAGGTTTACCTGATTATTATGATTATGACAGTGCGACTGCCCCGGCGGGTTCGATCGATATGATGGATCATAACGTGATTGATCACAATATGTATAGTAAATACCGCCTTAACTGGTCAACCCCATATTACGTCACGGGCAATGCGAAGATTAAACTTAAACCAGCGGAATCAAGTGGTGAATTTATCCTTATTAAAGACGGATGGAATGGACATGCGTATGATGAATATATCTTAATTGAATATTACACCCCAACAGGATTAAACGCGAAAGATTCCAGTGGCAATGGTTATGTCACCAAAGGAACGAATTCAGGAACTAAAGGTTTTACTGAATCCGGCGTCCGTATTTGGCACGTCGATTCACGCGTTGTCACTTATGTGTATGATAGCGTGACCGAACAATTAAGAAGCAGTGAATATAGCGATGATATTGTCGGAACTGAATGGAGTTACTCCGCCATTGCGGCCAGTAATACCTCAAGCCGTAGTGTCGATCCGAAGTTTAAACTACTGCACCTTCTTGATGCACAAGGGCAAACGAGTAAAGTCGGTAACTGGCTCAAAACCCCAACCGCCGCCGGTAATCTTGCTCTCTTCCAATCAGGCGCTAAAATTAGTGCTGATAACTGGAAGCAATACTTACAATCAAGTGCCTACTTCAATGACGGCAGTGCCGTTGGTTATTCAATTGAGATTGGCGCCATGAATGATAAGAGTGTTACGATTTCGATTCGTAAAGCGTAATACATTGCAACTATTACCGAAATCTATTAATATTAATAGATGGTAAAAAACAGATGAATTTAAAGAAAAAGGTCATTTTATTTATGAGTGCACTCACGGTCTTAAGTGGGTGTAGTTATAAGGTGGCCTTTTTTCCTTATGCCAGTAAAATTGTTGATCAAGATACGTATGAAGCCGAGGATTTTGGCCATTATTATAAGCCGAGTACGCTTGTTAAGCCATATATTGATGTGCTCAAATCAAATGATAACCCGAGCACGAAAGTCGTGCCTCTTTCTTCAATAGGAAGTCAAAAAATACTTGTATTGCCAGTCGCTTTTCCCGATTACTCACTCAATGAATTAGACGGTAAAGAGGGCGCCGAAGCGCATTTACATATTCAAAATGCTTTCTTTGGTGAAAACCGCCTTACCTCTTGGCGATCGGTCAGCGGATTTTATGATGAATCAAGTTATGGCAAATTGAAACTAAGTGGTGAAGTCGCCCCTTGGTTTACACTTCCTTCCGAATTTGAGGTTGATGCCCTTCGCAGTCGGATCCGAAATAGTGGCGATAAACTAAATGAAACCGCCAAGATTGTCAACCACGCCCTTTTTGCGTATCAAACCCGTTTTCCAGATCGATTAAGTGAATTTGATCAAGATCAGGACGGGATTGTGGATGCTGTCTATGTCATTTACGGCTATCCTTATGAAAAGAAAGAACATAATAATGTCTTTTGGGCTTTTGCGGCGTATATGAACCGGCTTGACAGCCGACTTGATGCCCAAGCCAATGCGTATTCGTGGAGTAGTTACCATTACATGAATCTTGACGTTTATCGAAAACCAGATGCGCACACTTATATTCATGAGGTCGGACATTTACTCGGATTAACGGATTATTATAATACGAATTACGATGATCCTTACGCCCCCCTTGGTGGCTTTGATATGATGGATTACACCGTGGGTGATCACACGGGGCTTTCGAAATTATTACTTAATTGGACAAGGCCTTATGTCGTCCGTTCAAGTGGGGATATAAAACTTCGTCCTTTTAGTGAAACAGGTGACCTTCTTTTACTGAAAAATGAGTGGAATAACCGCGCGAATGATGAATACATTCTCCTTGAATATTACACGCCAACTGCGCTAAACACCCAGGACTCTTCGCTTAATGCGACCTTTAAATTACCAAAAGCAAACGGGATCAAACTTTATCACGTTGATGCCCGCACCGCCTATGCGATTAAAGAAGGCACAATTGACCGTTATTATTACGTCAATGACTTTGAAGGTGACTATGAAGGGGTTGAGTTTCTTGCCCATTCCAATAGTTCCGGTTCGCTCAATCAAGCCCCAATGAAAGATTTTTTACTTTACAAACTTGTCGAACCCAAAGAAAGTGGTAATATTACTAAGGACTTAAAACTAGCGAATGCAAATTCATTATTTAAAGCGGGCGATAACTTCGGGAAAACATACTTTGAATCGTTTGTTTTCAATGATGGTACGGCCTTTAATTATGACATTGAAATTAAGAGTCTAACGAAAGATTATGCAACCATTAAGGTAGAGGTATTATAAAAATGCGATCCACAATAAAAAAAATAACCATTCTAACAGTCGGCATACTCACACTCACAAGTTGTGTGACATTAGGAAGTCTCATTAGTGAACTCAATAACTCTAGTGTTCCTTCCGATAACACAAGTGAGCAAACAACAAGTGCTACAACCGAAACGACTTCGAACAGTACAACTGAAGTCACGTCCACTAGTACCGATCCGAATGGACTCGGAAACTTTTATAAGGTCGAAACAAATCCTTATCCTAATACCGCTTTAGATCGGAACTGGGATGTGGCGACTTTTCCGTCAGTTGGTAACCAAAAGATGTTAGTCGTACCCATTAAATTTAGTGACGTTAATGCCGCAACAAAGTATGGTACAGATAGTACAATTGTTAACACCATTAATAAAACATTCTTTGGCGCCACCAGTGACACAGGCTGGGAATCAGTGAGTTCTTTTTATGCCAAAAGTAGTTATAACAAGCTTAATATTACGGGTGAAGTTGTAAGCCCGATTACCATGCCTTACACCACGAAAGAACTTGGTGCTAAAGCTACTGATGATACCTACTGGGATCAAACGCATTATGTCTTAGAAACCGTCTATAATTCGCTATCAGCGAGCAAATTAAAATCATATGACCAAAATAACGATGGTTATGTTGACTCCGTTTTCCTCGTTTATTTAGCCCCGACCAATCAAAATAATAATAGTGATTTATTCTGGGCCTACCAATACTATTGGTCATGGGAAGCATCTAGCACCAAACCCGTCTTTTCAACATATGCCTGGGCAAGTTACGAATTTACTTTTCAAGAAACGGGATACTCCGTTTCTAAGCCTGACGCGCACACCTTTATTCATGAAACCGGTCATTTACTAGGACTTGATGACTATTATGATTACGATGGGCGCACTGGTTCCGCTGGTGGGGTCGATATGATGGATTACAACATTGTCGATCACAATATGTTTTCAAAATTCTTCCTCAACTGGTCAACCCCTTACTACCCGACCGGAAATAGTGATATTCATCTACGTCCTGCCGAAAGTAGTGGCGACTTTATCTTGCTTAACGCGGGATGGAATGGCCATGCCTTTGACGAATACATCCTCATTGAATATTACACCCCAACTGGCCTCAATCAAAAAGATAGTTTAAGTTCATATGCAGGGGGACGCGGTTTTACACAAAACGGCGTTCGCATCTGGCATATTGATTCCCGTTTGATTCGTATTACGAATAACACGAGTTATCAATGGACTGATACCATTGCCTTACCGACCAATAGTGCGTATACCGATTACGGTACGTCCAACACCCCGGGGGATAGTAGAATGGGTGCCTCATTCCGCAAAGTCCATTTATTAGATGGGGCTAGTCGGAGTGCTACCTGGTATAGTTCTACGGCGATGGCGGATAATAACGCTTTATTCACGACCGGCGACAAAATTAATACTGATGGATGGTCTCCTTATTTACTCGCGCGCGGAACCTTTAATGATGGTTCACCGATTGGCTTTAGTGTTGAAATCGGCGCGATGGATAATGCCGGTGTTACAATAAAAATTCGTAAAGCCGCGTAACTTTCATGACCAAGAATAAAGTCTGGTTAATTTCGAAAATTTCCCTCACTATTATTTTCTTTGTGGTTGCGTTAACGCTTTTAATAACCTTTACACACTATTACGTAACCTATGATTTGGTCATGACGTCTTTCCTAACAAAAGAGGGGGCACTGTACATGATGATCTTCTCATGGGTTGCTTTTTTAATCGCTTTATCTTTGATGGTGAAAACCGGACTTAACCTCAGTAAAATGAAGAAGTTTAATCATCAAAACAAAAGCACGAAATAAGCTTTAAAAAGCATTTACTTTTACTTTATTTATTGACAATCATCCCGCGTATCCCTATAATATCAAAGTGCAATGACCAACTAGGTCGTTTTTAAAAGAAACACATTGATACACCCGGTTGTGTGTCAAGCACAACAGGGAACAAAGGAAAGGAGAAACACGCATGCCAACAATTAACCAATTAGTGCGCCAAGGTCGTGTTAAACCAGAGTACAAATCAAAGTCACCAGCGTTGACCAAACGGTGGAATTCCATCCGTCGTCGTGAAGTTGATCAAGATTCTTCACAAAAACGCGGAGTCTGTACTCGGGTCGGAACCATGACGCCTAAGAAACCAAACTCAGCATTACGTAAATATGCTCGTGTCCGCTTATCAAATGGATATGAAGTCACCGCATATATTGGTGGTGAAGGTCACAACTTACAAGAACACAGTACCGTTCTTATTCGTGGTGGTCGGGTTAAGGACTTACCAGGGGTTAGATATCACATCATCCGCGGCACCTTAGATACCGCCGGTGTGGATAAAAGACGCCAAGGCCGTAGTCAATACGGAACGAAACGTCCACAAAAGAAAGAAGCCTAAATTACATTGCAGTATATCACTCGATTATAGAAGGAAGGAGGAAACGATATGCCACGTAAAGGAAGTGTTGCAAAACGTGATGTCTTACCAGATCCAATTTATCACTCAAAACTTGTTACACGCTTAATTAATAAAATTATGTTCGATGGCAAACGCGGAACATCACAAACCATTCTTTATAATGCATTTACACGCATTGAAAAGAAGACTGGTCAACCAGCGATGGACGTCTTTGCTACCGCAATTAGTAACATCATGCCAGAGGTTGAACTTAAAGTTCGCCGGGTTGGAGGACAAAACTACCAAGTCCCAACTGATGTCAGCCCTGAAAGAAAAACAACTTTAGGACTCCGTTGGTTAGTGAACTATTCACGCTTACGCAACGAAAAAACAATGGAAGAAAGATTAGCAGGCGAAATTATTGACGCCGCTAACGGAACCGGTGCATCTGTGAAAAAACGCGATGACACGCATAAGATGGCGGAAGCGAATAAAGCTTACGCACATTATCGCTACTAGGAGGATGCATGGCTGATCTTAAGAAATACGACTTGCAACATACGCGCAACATAGGCATTATGGCGCACATTGACGCAGGTAAAACAACAACAACGGAACGGATTCTTTATTACACCGGGAAGTTACACAAAGTTGGCGAAACCCATGAAGGGGGCGCCACCATGGACTGGATGGTCCAAGAAAAAGAACGCGGAATTACGATTACAAGTGCAGCAACCACTGCATTTTGGAAAGAAAACCGTATTAATATTATCGATACTCCAGGACACGTTGACTTCACCGTTGAAGTTGAACGTTCCTTACGTGTCTTAGATGGCGCTGTCACCGTTCTTGATGCGAAAAGTGGGGTCGAACCCCAAACTGAAACAGTCTGGCGCCAAGGCACCAAATATCATGTTCCACGCATTGTGTTCGTTAACAAAATGGATGCAACTGGGGCGGACTTCGATATGGCTGTTGAAACCCTACATAGCCGTTTAGCTGCTAATGCTGCCCCGGTGCAAATTCCGGTTGGTAGTGAAGGTGGTTTCCGCGGCATGATCGATATCATTGAAGAAAAAGCATACTTCTATGATGACAAAATCGAACACTTCAATGTGGAAGAAATTCCCGCTGAATTCAAAGAAAATGCAAAAGCTGCGAAACAAGCGTTACTTGAAAAAATAGCTGCATTCGATGATGACTTTATGATGGTCGTACTTGAAGGGGAAACCCCAAGTGTTGCCGAGATTAAACGTGTGATTCGGAAGGCTGTTTTAACCGGTACATTCTTCCCAGTTTTCTGCGGTAGTGCTTACAAAAATAAAGGCATTCAACCACTCTTAGATGGTGTTGTTGATTACTTACCAAGCCCAGTTGATGTCCCAGCTGCTAAAGCAGAAAAAGTCGATGGCACACCAACTGAAGCTCCAAGTGATTCAAACGCCCCACTCGCGGCCCTTGCCTTTAAAATAGCGACCGATCCATTCGTTGGCCGTCTTGCTTATGTCCGTATTTATAGCGGTACCTTAAAAGCAGGTTCTTATGTTTACAATAGTACCAAAGGCGTCAAAGAAAGAATTAGTCGTCTTGTCTTAATGCACTCCAATCACCGTGAAGAAGTTGAAGAACTTAAAGCCGGTGATATTGGTGCGGTCGTTGGTTTTAAATCAACGATTACCGGTGATACCATTTGTGATGAAAAATCAAAAATCATCCTTGAAAGAATGGAATTCCCAGAACCAGTTATTGAACAAGCAATCGAACCAAAAACCCGTGCTGACCAAGAAAAAATGGGTGTTGGCTTATCAAAATTAGTCGAAGAAGATCCAACCTTCCGCGTGACGACCAACCAAGAAACGGGTCAAACCATCATTGCGGGTGTTGGTGAATTACATCTTGATGTCTTAGTGGACCGCTTGCGCCGTGAATTTGGTGTCAACGTTAACGTTGGTGCGCCAATGGTCGGCTATCGCGAAACCATCTCCGCCACTGCCGAATGTGAAGGTAAATACATTAAACAATCTGGTGGTCGTGGACAATATGGACACGTCTGGATTCGCTTTGAACCAAACCCAGGCAAAGGCTTCGAATTCGTCGATGCCATTGTCGGTGGAACCGTTCCCCGTGAATACATTAAGCCAACCGGCGAAGGTCTCAAAGACTCACTCGGTCGTGGTTTAGTGGCTGGCTATCAAGTGATCGACATCAAAGCCACCTTATTCGATGGTAGTTACCACGATGTCGATAGTAGTGAAGCCGCCTATAAAATTGCCGCTTCGATGGCACTCAAAGAGGCCGCTAAAAAAGCAAGCCCCGTCTTACTTGAACCAATCATGAAAGTTGAAATTACCGTTCCTGAACAATATTACGGTGATGTCCTTAGTGATTTAGCGAGAAGAAGAGGAACCATGCGTGATGAAAGTCAACGTGGTAATGCTAAAATTATTGACGCCGAAGTCCCACTATCCGAGATGTTCGGTTATGTTACAGATTTACGTAGTTTCACCCAAGGTCGTGGCACTTATATGATGTCATTTGATCACTACGGTGAATGCCCACGTTACATCGCAGACGAAATCATCAAAAAAGCTGGCGTCAATAACCGCTAAGATCTAAATGCTATATTCATAGCACTTTAATTTGATAAATTTATAGAATTGCTATAAACTAGAAGCGTTATAATACACGCTACAGTTAGGAGGAAATATTATGGCAAAAGAAAAATTTGACAGAAGTAAGGTTCACGTTAATATTGGAACCATCGGTCACGTTGACCACGGTAAAACCACGTTAACTGCCGCTATTACTAAAGTCCTTGCTACCCAAGGTGGTGCAAAAGCCTTCGCGTATGACCAAATTGATGCCGCTCCCGAAGAAAAAGCTCGTGGAATCACAATTAACACATCGCACTTAGAATACCAAACCGTCAACCGTCACTATGCTCACGTTGACTGCCCAGGACACGCTGACTATGTTAAAAACATGATCACCGGTGCTGCCCAAATGGACGGCGCAATCCTCGTTGTTGCGGCGACTGATGGTGTTATGCCACAAACTCGTGAACACATCTTACTTGCTCGTCAAGTTGGTGTTCCTTATGTTGTTGTCTTCTTAAACAAAGTTGACTTAGTTGACGACCCAGAACTTGTTGACATCGTTGAAATGGAAGTCCGTGACTTACTTAGTTCATATGGATTCCCAGGCGATGACACCCCAATCATCCGTGGCTCTGCCCGCGATGCGCTTGATGGTAAACCAGGTGCTGACAAAGCCATCCTTGAACTTATGGCCGCGGTCGACAGCTATATTCCAAACCCGGCTCGTTTAACCGATCTTCCATTCTTACTGCCAATCGAAGACGTCATGACCATTTCTGGTCGTGGTACCGTCGTTACTGGCCGTGTTGAACGGGGTATCGTTAAATTAAACGAAACTGTTGAAATTGTTGGTATTCGTCCAACAAAATCAACCGTTGTTACCGGTCTTGAAATGTTCCGTAAATTACTTGATAACGCCGAAGCTGGCGACAACGTTGGGGTTTTACTCCGTGGTGTCTCCCGTGATGAAATCGAACGCGGTCAAGTTCTTGCCAAACCAGGATCAGTCAAACCACACACGAAGTTCACTTCAACCGTCTATGTCCTTACTAAAGAAGAAGGTGGCCGTCACACAGCGTTCTTATCGAACTACCGTCCACAATTCTACTTCCGTACAACCGACATTACTGGTGTGGTTACCTTACCAGCAGACGTTCAAATGGTTATGCCAGGTGATACCGTCAATTTAACAATTGAACTTATCCACCCAGTCGCCATTGAGAGCGGAACCAAATTCTCCATCCGTGAAGGTGGCAGAACCGTTGGTGCCGGTACCGTTACTGAAATCTTAAAATAAGCTTTTAAAACTTATAAACTAACTCCCCTTATAGGGGAGTTTTTTTATTTTGGCTTTTATCTATCTTGATTGTATTTTATAGGTATATCTTGTAAGATATACTTTAGTCAAATTATGAATAACAACAATATCGCACAAAGAGATGCTTTAGACATTGCTAATGGAAATGCGTTAAAAAGAACCGGCGCGTTACTTCTTGATTTAATCGTCATGTATTTAGTTATGAACTTTTTTTGGTTTGCGGTTCATCCGATTATCGATCAAGTTTATGATTATTCGGCCACCGTTGCTGCGAATACAATCGATTTAAAAAAGAGTTTCTTAGTGACGCTTGATGCACCCCTTTTACCCGATTTCACCAATATTGATGACGTCGAAATTACGGAAAATAAAGTACCAGTGGAAAAGATGGCGGAAGCGACCTACCAATTTTATACGGTGTTCCTAAATAGCGAAATCACCGACCCATCGGAAAAGATTACCGACGAATGGTATATTGTAAATATTTTGGGCGTCGGCACTGAGACCTCGATTTTTGAACGGATCATTGTCGATGAACCAGCGGGTAAAAAAGGGCTTGATTCGGATTCAACGGAAACCGTTAAATTTGACCCGTTTATTGTCACTGGCCTTAAATACAAAGATGACGCCAAATATAATTCCCCGGAAGCCATTAATGCTTTTAATACCAAAATTTATGGCCAGGCCGTCAACCTCTTTAATAATCGCCCCCTCATGGATAAGATTAATGAAGTGGTTATGATCGAAAACACAATTCTCGTTGTGTTATCAAGTTCCATTGTGTTTTTAGCGATTCCTTTATTATTAAAACATGGGCAAACGCTTGGCAAGAAAGCCTTTAAGTTAGGGGTTTCGACCACACTTGGTTACCACGTCGGATCGCTCACCTTGCTCGTCCGTTATCTTTCTTTCCTTGTGATTGGTCTTTTATCCAATTTATTTATTCCGATTGTGTTCCCATTTATTTCCTTAACCGTGATGGTCTTTAATAAAAACGGGAAATCACTCCACGATCTCATTGCCCGTACGCGGGTTGTTGATTTAACAAAAACAGTCATTTACGCAAATGAAGAAGCTTACCAAGAACATCTTAAAAATCTAAGCGCAAGACCAACTGCTGATGAATACAATGAAGAAGTGTTTGGTGAACGCTTTAAAGAAGAAAGTGGCGCCTAATGAATCATTATTTCGTTTCTCAAACGACCGGTAAACGTTTTTTAGCGGGTTTTCTCGACTTTGTGTTCGTGGTTATTCTAGCCCTTTTCCTTTTTGTTCCTGCGCAAATTATCGCCGATAATAGTGGCGCTGCGGCCGTTAATATGGAAATTGGCTTAACCGCCCTTTATAGCGGATTATTTAAACTAGATGCGGAAGATAATCGGATTCATGAAGTCAGTGAAGACGCCGATTTACCAGAAGCGCTTTATAACTTCTATGTTGATAAACGCCACCCGGATACGAATGAACTCCAACGTGGTTTTTCGCCTATTCTTATCGATGGCAAAAATTTCAATGAACCAGAAGACTACTATGTGGTCATTCTTGGTAAAGGTGATGCGGCAACGCTTTTTGATTTTACAGTCATTGATGAAGATAAACCATGGGATGTTCCGGCTTTATCAGGTCAAGAAACCGCGGTTAAAACCTTTTATCAAACTGAAATTGAGATTGCCTTTACCCTTTTAGATAATCATCCAAAAGTCCGCGAACTTGTCCGTCGTTCAGAGTTTTATAGCTTCATTACAATTGCCTCGAGTTATCTACTTTCAGCGATTATTTTAATTATTTTTGTACCGCTCTTCCTCAAGGATAAAACAACACTTGGGAAACTCGTGACTAAGTCAGTGGTGCTTAATCATTACGGCTATAAAATGACGAATTTGCAAGCAATAGTGCGCAATTTCAGTGTCTTTTTATTCTCCTTTACTTTCTTTTTCATGCCGTTTCACATTATTTCATTTTTCTTGTCGATGTTTTCAAAGACAAAGAGAAGCTTATACGATCGTCTCAGTGATACCCTAGTCGCTGATAAGAAAACGACGCTTGTATTCGATAATGTCCAAGATGAAACCATCTACCGCAAGGAACTCGCACAACGACTGATTGAAGTTGAACGTCGTAAAAGCGAAGCCCGTCGTGAAGAACTGGCCGCCAAAAGATGATTAATCGTAGGGATTAATTATTAATTAATCAGTTTATAAAACAATGGTCAATCGAGTGACCAATGTGTTATTATAAAAAATAGATAAGCAGTAATACTGCAGGAGGAAATATGGAAGTTAGAATTGATAATCTTTCAAAACACTTCCCTGGGGTAAAAGGGGCACCCGTAGTTAAAGCCGTTGATCGTATGAATTTTACGATTCCCGATGGCAAACTAGTTGGCCTTTTAGGACCATCAGGATGTGGCAAATCGACCACACTTTACATGATTGCGGGGCTACATAAGCCAACCGAAGGTAAAATTTGGTTTGGTGACCGGGATGTCACAGAAGTCCCAGCGGAAAACCGTGGCATTGGGTTAGTTTTCCAAAACTACGCGTTATACCCACACTTCACCGTTCGGCAAAATATCACGTTCCCACTCGAAAACGTGCGGCCTAAACTTGAAAAGCAAGAAATGGAACAAATTGCCCAAGAAGTGGCAAACCTTGTTGACATTGGTAACTTGCTTGATCGTTTACCAAAACAATTATCTGGTGGTCAACAACAACGGGTCGCCATTGCGCGTGCCTTAAGCAAACGGCCACAAGTTTTGTTACTTGATGAACCGCTCAGTAACTTAGATGCCCGTTTACGTTTACAAACCCGTGAAGAAATTCGCCGGATTCAACGTGACACCAAAGTCACGACCATTTTCGTTACCCATGACCAAGAAGAAGCCATGTCCATCAGTGACTTCATCGTTGTCATGCGCCGTGGTATCGTGCACCAAATTGACGCACCACAAGTTGTCTATGAAGAACCCGTCGACTTATTCGTCGCGAAGTTCTTAGGTTCACCAGCCATTAACATTTTTGATGGTGAATTAAAAGATGGCAAAGTTTACCTCCACGGTAATGTTTGGCATTCTGGCTTAAAATCCAAGGGCACCTTTGATTTAAAAGATGCGCGTATTTTTGATATCGCACTTGCGGGTGGTTTCTTAGGAACCAAAGCAGAGTACTTTAGTTTACTTGGCGTCACCATTTATGAAGAACCAGTGGTTGCACAAACGGAAGAAAAGAAAGGCCTCGGTAATGTCTTTAAAAAGATTAAACCGGCAAATAAAGCAAAATACACGCTCTCACCAATTGATGGTGATCTTTCCTTAAATAAACTTCATGAAGCTTTAATTGGTGCGGGTTACCGTCCAAGTTTTGGTGAATTTGAAGAAGAAGTAGGCAAACTCATCGTCCAAGAAGGAACGAATCGCAATGTTAAAATTGGTGTTCGTCCCGAAGCCTTCACCCTTGATAAAAATGACAATCCATCAATTGAAGTGGATGTCTTATTTATTGAACATATTGGCCGTGACATTACCATCGTTGGTAACGTTAAAGGACAAAAACACCGCATCCGCGTCATTATTCCAGCGGAAGAACGTCATAAAGTAAAAGATAAAGTAATTAAAGTTTACCCAAAACGCTTCTACTTATTTGATGTTGACGGATCACGGATTCTTTAGGTATCAGTATGAAAATTAAACATTTAGAGAAAGGAGGCGCATTATGATTACCGGACAAACTTATCTTGATAAGGGACCAATGGAAACCAAAAAATCGATTTCGATTCCCATTTGGAGCAAAGCATTAGTTGCTTTATTACCGGCGCTTATCTTCTTGACATTATTTACCATCTACCCAATTATTAACACCACGATTATCGCATTCATCGAAAATTTTAGTTGGCAAACGGGCATGGGAAGTTTTGCCATTAGTAATTATCTTCGTCAACTTGATATGGCTACCAACTGGGATTGGTGGAGAGCTTACTTCGACGTGATTGAACCCGGACATAGCTTTACCCAACCAATTAAGCCATTATTAACCTTCAATAACTTTATTTACGTGTTAAAAGATCGTAACTTCTTAGATGCCCTTTATAACACGACCATCTTAACAGTGATTTCGGTTCCCTTAACGATTATTATCTCCCTTTTACTCGCTGTTTCCTTAAATAGCATTAAACCGTTACGGGCCACCTATCAAACTATTTTCTTCCTCCCTTATGTGACGAACGCGATTGCGTTAGGGATGGTGTTCAACACCCTCTTCTCGCCACAAACCGGCGGGATTATGAACCAACTGATTATTGCTTTTGGTGGCCAGCCACGGTCTTGGATCCATGCTGGGTTCGACGTTGATGGCACCATAAAGTTAACTAAGTTCAGCCTTGGGTTTGCGATTACTGTCCAAACCATCTGGACCGGTCTTGCCTTTAAAATTCTTGTCTTTATGAGTGGCTTAGCAAGTATTGACCGTCAATACTATGATGCCGCCCGCATTGATGGTGCGACCCGTGGTACGATCTTTAAACGGATTACTGTCCCTCTTTTAAGTCCACAAATTCTTTATATTACGATTACATCCTTCATCGGGGCGTTTAAAGCTTACCAAAGCATTATCGCGATCGTTGGGATTGACCACCAAAACTTTGGGGGTTCAAATGGACGGATGTGGCTCACGGTCGTTGGTTATGTCTATAAATTCCGTAATGACCGACTCCCTGTGGCTGCCGCTGGTTCCGTCGTCTTGTTAGTTATCATCTTACTCATCACGCTAGTTCAGATGCAAGTCTCGAAAAAGCGCGTGCATTATTAAGGAGGGGTCATGGAAAATAAAGATAAAAAGCTTCAAGAAGTCAAACTGACTGCTGAAGAAGCCGCTAAATTAGCCGAAGTCGAAGCTCCCCTTAAAGATGATCGCTTTAAACCATCATACGAACATGCAAAAGAATATAAAACAAGAGCGCTTGTTTTCAAAATCATTACATACACATTCTTAACACTTTTTGCCCTCTTTATGCTTTTACCCTTCTGGTTCATGATCAGTGTGTCGATTAAATCACCACTTGAATATGCCCGTGAAGTGAGTACTGGCCTCAAATTATTTACAAGCAATCCAACGTTTGTGAACTTCAAGATTATTCTTGGGGGCAATATAACGAATGCTTCGACCTTATTACCTGGTGATTTACTTAATCTCGTTAATAATCCTTCGAAAGCAGTCAGTTTCTTACCTTATTTCTTAAACACGATCATCGTTGCCGTAATCTCAACATTCTTTACCGTGATCACGACCGTGTTAGCATCCTTTGCCTTTGCCCGTCTTGAGTTCAAATTTAAAAACGCCTTGTTTGCGGTTTTACTTGCAACGATGATGGTCCCAGGTGAAATGATGCTCATTACCAACTACCAAACAACCGTTGGCCTTGGATGGACCAATACCTTTGCGGCCTTAATCTTCGTCCACGGTGTAAGTGTCTTCTATATCTTCTATCTAAGACAAACCTTCCAACAAATTCCAAACGAACTTTTCCTTGCCGCAAAAGTCGATGGCTACGGAGAATTCCACTACTTATGGCGTGTCATGCTCCCCATTGGGATGCCGACCGTCGTGACCATCATTATCTTAAACGTGATGGGTAGCTGGAACGCCTTTATCTGGCCAACACTTATTGCCTCCGGGAACAACAAGTTCTTAATGGATACATGGGGAATTGAACACTCCATGCGCCTTGTTAGTAACGGGCTCATGAGTCTCTTCTCAAGTGACTTCAGCAACTATGACACCGTCAAGATTGCTGGCTCAATGGTCATTAGTGCCCCATTATTACTCGTCTTTATGATGTTTAGAAAATACATCATGAGCGGCGTTTCACGTAGTGGTATTAAAGGTTAATCACAAGATTAATCGGTATATAATAATATTAGAAAGAAAGGAAATATTATATGAAATCTAAAAAAGTAATATTTGGGATGGCATCGTTTCTTGTCCTTGCGGCCTTAACAGGCTGCCGGCCAACAATACCGACATCAAGCAACGATTCCACATCTACTGATGGCTCCGGAACTTCAACTCCACCAGCCCAAAAAACAAAGATCGATTTCTGGACCGGCTTCGGCGCGGCAATTAACGGTGTCTTAGAACCGCTTATTACCCGTTTTGAAGCCGCAAACCCGGATATTGATGTTGTCTATGAATCTAAGGGTGGTTATCCAAACCTTAAACAAGCAATTAGCCAATCGGTGAGTAATAATGCGTTCCCGCATATTGCCAACGGTTACCCTGATCACTTTGCTGATTATGCAAACTCCAATATCATGCTCAACCTTGATAGCACGGATTATATCAGAAACACCAATCCAGACATCGGGGTGGATATTGATCAATACTGGCCAGACTATATGGCTGAAAACCAAACCTTAATTGATGGTGCAACGATGGGGATCCCCTTCAATAAATCCACCGAAATTATGGTCGCCAACCAATCCTTCTTTGACGTTGCGATCTTAAAAGATCCAACAATCTTCTTCCCAAAAACTTGGCAAGATCTCGCGATTGTTGGTCCAAAACTGAAAGCCGTCGCCCAAACTAATGGTTGGTTTGGAAAACTTGTCCAAAAAGATGGGACAACCGTCGCCAAACCAGAAAATCCAACACCTACGCAATTAGAAGCGCTTCAAGCGACAACCGCCTTTGATATGTCCAAGGTCTTAACCGCGGATGACTTTATTCCATTTAGCTGGGATAGTACATCAAACTTCTTTATTACGATGCTCCGTCAATGGGGTGCCGAATATACAAGAAGAGGTGCCACCTTCCAAAAAGGAACAATTGAATTCCACCGTGGTGATAGCCGTGCGAAAACCCTTGCGGGCTTAACCTTCTTCCAAAACCTTTATAAGGCCAAACTTGTGGGTACCCCACAAACTTTTGGCGAAGAACTTTATTCTTCAAACCCCTTCAAAAATGGTCGCTTAGTTTTAACGATTAGTAGTAGTGCTGGTGTTAAAGAAAACTTACCAAACGCGGTGACGGACTATCCGTTTACCCTCAGTGTAAACCCCATTCTTTATAACGCCGAATTACCAGAAAACAAATACGTCATCTCCCAAGGAACCAACTTAGCCCTCTTCCGTCGCGGTAAAGCAACGGACGCTAAAACCAAAGTTGAAAGAGCGGCGGCTTGGAAATTACTCCGTTACTTAACTTATGAAGTAAACCATGAATTTGGTAAAGGAACGTCCTACTTCCCAGTGACCGACGGATCAAAATTAACGGTTGATGAAAACAATCCACGTTACCAAGACTACAAACTCTATACTGACTTCTTAGCGGAAACAACTGGTTCGCCAGCTGATATCTCTGTTAGAGATACTGCTAAACTTCAAGCAAACGTTTACCAAAATCCAGAACAAGCTTGGATTAAGTTCGTTGATGCCGCCTTTATCGGCTCATCACGCGTTCGTGATGAAGTTCAATATGTCATGGGTCAAATCTTTGCGGATGCGAAGACCCCAGAAATGGCACTTAATGCCGTTGTCGCTCAATTAAGTGACTTCGTATAGGAATAAATAGGAGAACATATGAAAAAACCAATTAGACTAACCCTCTTAATGTTGGTTGTCGGGCTTCTTGCCGGTTGTAAACCAACCGCTTCAAGTAGCGAAACCGCAACCTCCACCACTGAACCAAGCACCACGATTAGTGAACCAGAAAGTTCAAGTGAAGAAGAAGTGCCACCACTCACCGAAGCAGAATTCAACCTTTCCGTTGATTTAATTGCTAAGACCGTCCCACTCGTCGTGGAACGCAATACCGGTACCATCGTTCGGACTAATATCTACCGTAATGCCCAAGATCCAGTTGATCCAGTTCCAGAATTAAAAGATGGCAACGCGCTCACCTTAATTGAAGGCGGAACGCTTACTTATGAAGATGATGTTAATGAAGTGTATTTATACCCTGAATATACCATCACCTGGTCCTACAACGGCCAAAACGATCCTGAAACAACCTTAGGTACCTTCGTCTTTGAAAAAGACCAAGATAACAAACTCATGGCGACCCCAGGATACCCAACCTATGAACCAGAATTTGATGGTCAAGGTAATCCTATCCATATCGTCCCACCTGCCAAAGTAGCCCGTCTTTATGCCACTGTTCGCATTGGCGATTGGACCAAACGCTTAAGCATTGATATGTACTTAGGTGCCATCGAAAAAATCAATCTCATTAGCCTTCCTGCGATTCGTGATACCAAAGCCGGTACCGTCGCAAAAGTCCGTGGTTATGTCACCGGCGTCTTCCCAGACTGGAATACCGCTGGTATTGCCGACGGAAAAACAGGCGTTGGTCTTTATAAACTCGACGCCAGTGGTTTCACAAACGCTTTCCAAGTTGGTGATTTAGTTGAAGCTGTCGGCCAAGTCGGTAATTTCAATGGTCTTGCCCAACTATCCTTCATCAAAGCAGTTAAAGTCTTAGATAAGGCTTCCTTCCCAGAAGTGAAAGTCCCAGAATTCAATGACTTCACCCATGATGATCTCTACCAAACCTTATTACTTGGTAATACCGATCCAACCGCCCCAATCTTTGATAAAGATAATGCGATGGTTCGTTTCGATCAACCATTCACCTTCAAAACCGTGAAAGATCGTCAAGGTAATGATATTGGCTTAGCTGGTTTCGTCCCAGATGGCAAAACTCACTACAACGTTATCCTTGAAGGAAAAACAAGTGAAAACGTTGCCTTTGAAGTGCAAATGTCCATGAACTACCACATGGGATTAGCAAACCACACCGCCTTCAAAAACTTCCTAGTTGCGAACGAAAACAATGCCTTCTTCTATGAAGGACCACTCACTGTTTATAATGAACTTCAATTTGGTCCATACCAATTCGAAGGTTCCTTACGCGTTGCAGTCTAGTTAGACAATATTTGCTTTACAAAAGCCCTGGAAACCCAGGGCTTTTCTTGTTGCAAAAAATATACAGAAGCGTATAATAAAAAGGCTTTATGGACCGTTAGCTCAGCTGGTAGAGCAGTTGACTCTTAATCAACGGGTCGCAGGTTCGAATCCTGTACGGTCTACCAAAAAGTAACACGCAAACTTCCTGTAACAAGGGAGTTTTTTTCTTACTAGATACTTAGTAAACAATTCAAGTCATATGCATTTTATTTTACAACTTCGCTTTATAAAGGCCCCCTTATTATTTATAATAAGAGCATCGATAAGAAAACGGAGGTCATTATGGCTTTTAAAAAATCTTTTGTCTCATTAGATGGTAACGCAGCAGCTGCGCGTGTTAGTTACTTATACACCGACATTGCGGCAATTTATCCCATCACCCCGTCATCCCCAATGGCGGAACTCGTTGATTTATTTTCTTCTCAAGGAAAATTAAACTACTTTGGCAGTAAAGTAAAAGTAACCGAATTACAAAGTGAAGCAGGGGCTGCCGGTGCGGTCCATGGTTCTTTACAAGCGGGTGCTCTAGCCACTACCTATACTGCTTCGCAAGGGCTTCTTTTAATGCTTCCTAATATTTACAAATGGGTCGGTGAACTCTTACCGGCGGTCCTTCACGTTAGTGCACGGAGTATCGCTTCCCGGAGTTTAAGTATCTTCGGTGATCACCAAGATATTTACGCGGTCCGCCAAACGGGTGTGACGATGATGGTGAGCCATAGTGTTCAAGAAGTCGCAGACCTTGCGCACGTCGCCCACTTAACGGCCATTGACGCCAGTGCGCCAGTGCTTCATTTCTTTGATGGTTTCAGAACCTCGCACGAAATCCAAAATATTGAAATTATTGATGATGCTGAATGGAAAAAGTTACTACCAGAAGATAAGGTAGCCGCTTTTAGAAATCGCGCCCTCAATCCTCACGCAAATGCGGTCACCCGTGGTGGCGCTGAAAATGATGATATTGCTTTCCAAGGTAAGGAAGCACAAAATACACATTACCAAAATGTTTTAGAAGTAGCTGAAAAATACTTTAAAAAGGCCAGTGAATTAAGCGGACGCACTTATGCACCATTCGTTTATTATGGGGCTAAAGATGCGACCAAAGTCATTATTGCAATGGGTTCAGTCACCGAAGCCTTAAGTGAAGTGATTGATGATCTAAACGCAAAAGGTGAAAAACTAGGGATGGTTAAAGTCCATCTTTACCGCCCATTTAGTGCCAAACACTTAGCGGCTGCAATCCCTGCAAGTGTGAAGAAAATCGCCGTCCTTGATCGCACCAAAGAAATGGGTGCGGTTGGTGAACCACTTTATGTTGATGTCTTAACGGCTTTAAAACAAGAAGGTCGTCACTTCGAGGTGCTTGTCGGTGGTCGTTATGGGATTAGCAGTAAAGATACGCAACCAAAACACTTAAAAGGAGTCTTTGATTTCCTTGATCATAAACCATGGCATTCGTTTACCATTGGGATTAAAGATGACGTAACCAAATTAAGTGTGCCATTTGATGAAGATTATCATATTGATAATGGTCACACCGAATGCTTATTCTATGGTTTAGGCAGTGACGGTACCGTTAGTGCGAATAAATCAAGTATTAAAATTATTGGTGACGCAACAAACCAATACGCTCAAGCTTATTTTGCTTATGACTCGCGTAAAGCTGGCGGACCAACTCGTAGTTATCTCCGTTTTGGCAAAAAACCAATCCACTCAACCTATTATGTGGAAAATGCCAGTTTCATCGGCGCTTCACAAGATAGTTATCTCTACAAATTCGATATGATTCGTTATCTTAAAAAAGGTGGAACCTTCCTCCTTAATACGTCCTTAACGGGTCAAGAATTAATTAATGCGCTTCCAAACCGCGTGAAATACGGATTAGCAACAAAAGGCGCCAAAATGTTTGTGATTGACGCAAACAAAATCGCCCAAGATCTTGGTATGGGTCGCCATACAAACACGATCCTTCAATCATCATTCTTCTATTTAAATCAAGACATCATGCCTTACGCTGATGCCCTTGATTTAATGAAAAAATATGCGGAAAAAACTTATGGTCGTAAAGGTGACGAAATTGTTGAACAAAACTTTGCCGCCATTGATGCCGGCGCTAACGGCATCGTTGAAGTGGCGATTGATCCAGAATGGAAAAAACTAAAACCACATAAAACGGTTCAATTACTTGGGGATAAATACTTTGATGAGTATGTCAATCCAATTGACAATCTTGAAGGGTATGATTTACCAGTCTCAACCTTTATGGAATGGGATCTCCTCAATGGCACGATGAAAAACGATATCACCTTTAAACAAAAACGGTCAATTGCTTCGATGGTGCCACATTGGACCAAAGAAAATTGTATTCAATGTAATACGTGTAGTCTTGTTTGTCCACACGCGACCATTCGTCCATTCTTACTAGATGAAAACGAAGTTGCGCACTTACCAGAAAACGTTAAAGAAGATATCTTACCAGCAATGGGTCCAACTGTTGCCGGCTTAAAATTCCGTATTCAAGTCTCGCCAATGAACTGCGTTGGATGCGGACTCTGTGCGGTTACTTGCCCTGGTAAAGGTGGCAAAAAAGCACTTGAAATGGTGGATGCCAAAGGCGAATATCAATATGAACCAGCGGCTGATTATTTATATAAACAAGTCACTTATAAATCAGATAAATTCCCATTAAGCACACCAAAAGGTGTTGGCTTCTTAATGCCATACATGGAAATTAGTGGTGCGTGTGCCGGTTGTGGTGAAACACCATACTACCGTCTCATTACCCAACTCTTCGGTCAAGATATGCTCGTCGCCAACGCCACAGGTTGTAGTTCAATCTACTGCGGTAGCGTCCCGGGGACACCATTTACGACGAATAAACAAGGTGAAGGCGTTGCATGGGGCAATAGCTTATTTGAAGATAACGCCGAATACGGCTTTGGCATGAGGATGGCGAATGATTATAAACTAAGCATCCTCGTCGACATGTTCAAAAACGCCCTTGATAAAGTCGAACCTGAACTTAAAGAAATCCTTGAAAAATACATTGCACGTCCAACAGACCGTAAAGAAGTGCGGAGCTACTTGCCTAAACTCATCGAATTACTAGAGAAGACTAGTTACGCGCCATTACGGGAAGCCCTCAAATATAAAAACGATATTCTTGATAAGAGTGTTTGGATTATCGGTGGCGATGGTTGGGCTTATGATATTGGCTTTGGTGGCTTAGACCACGTCTTAGCAAGTGGTGCCAATGTCAATGTCCTTGTCATGGATACTGAGGTCTACTCCAATACCGGTGGGCAAGCGAGTAAAGCGACCCAAACTGGTGCAATTGCTAAATTCGCCGCCAGTGGTAAAACAGGCGCCAAGAAGAACTTAGCAATGATGGCCATGGCTTATGGCGATGTCTACGTCGCACAAGTCGCCCTCGGGGCCAATCCAGTCGCGACGATTAAAGCGATTACCGATGCAGAAAGCTACAATGGTCCATCCCTAATTATTGCCTATAGTCCATGTACCGAACACGGTATTAAGGGTGGCTTAAGTAACCACATCAGTGTTGAAAAGAAAGCTGTCGCAAGCGGTTACTGGCCAATCTTCCGTTATGATCCACGGCTTGAAGCTGAAGGTAAATCACCACTCGTCTGGGATATGAAAGAACCTGACTACACGCAATTCCGTGAATTCGTTATGGGTGAAACCCGCTTCTCACAATTACCAACCGTGAATCCAGAAAATGCTGAATTCTTACTCACCAAGAGTGAAAAAGAGGCTCAAAAACGTTATTTAAGACTCAAAAAGTTTGAATAACCGAAAACCGAAGTAAAGAAAACCTCGAATAAAATCGAGGTTTTTTATTTGTTCCTATAAAAAATGGTCGGAACGATGAGATTTGAACTCACGACCTCTACCACCCCAAGGTAGCGCACTACCAAGCTGTGCTACGTCCCGACTAAAGATTATTATAATTTAAATTATAAAAATTAGTAGTGATATCAATTATTTGATAGTCGTTTTTATCTTGATTTTGTCCTTCTTAGGTTAAAATAAGGGGTATGAATAAAAAAGATTATATTATTGTAAAAGGTGCGCGGGATAACAACCTTAAAAATATTGATGTGACCATCCCAAAAAATAAATTGGTCGTTTTTACTGGTCTTTCTGGCAGTGGTAAAAGCACGCTTGCTCTCAATACGATTTATAATGAGGGCCAACGGCGTTATGTTGAAAGTTTAAGTAGTTATGCTCGTCAATTTTTAGGAAGTGTTGCCAAACCCGATGTTGATTCGATTGAAGGATTAAGTCCGGCCATTTCTATTGAACAAAAAAGCACAAATAACAATCCACGTTCAACGGTCGGTACGATTACGGAAATCTATGATTACTTCCGTCTTCTCTATGCAAGAATTGGCGTCCCCTTTTGTCCGACCCATGGCATCCCGATTAAATCATTTTCGCCCGAACAAATTGTGAATAAAATTTACGAGTATCCAGAAAAAACAAGAATCCAAATTTTAGCCCCGATTGTCAAAGCTGAAAAAGGCAGTCATAAAGATACCCTTTTAAAAATTGCAAAAGAAGGATTTGTGCGGGTACGCGTTAATGGGGAACTCCTCACTTTGGAAGAAGTTGGTGATCTCGATAAAAATAAACGCCATGATATTGACCTCGTTGTCAATCGTGTTGTGTTAAGTGCGGACAATCGTTCCCGTATTTTAGAAGGGGTAAAGACAGCCCTCAACTATGCCCATGGGTATGTTGTGATTTTATTTAATAGTGAAGAAGTCATGTATTCAGCCCATAACTCTTGTCATCTCTGTGGCTTTAGTGTGCCTAAACTAGAACCACGCTTATTTAGTTTCAATGCCCCCATGGGATTTTGTCCTGATTGCCGCGGCTTAGGCATTAAACGTGAAGTTGATATTAATATACTTGTCCCGGATATGAATCTTAGTTTACTTGAAGGGGCCGTTGAATATCATCGTAATATTGTCGGAACCCAAAATATTGAATGGCAAGAATTTGAAAAATTATGTGAACTCTATGACATCCCCATGCGGGTGCCATTTAAAGATTTATCCCCCAAACACCAAGCCGTCATCCTCTTTGGTAGCCCCGTGGCCCATGACTTTAAGATCATTACCGTTAATGGTAATACTATTCATCGCAAAGGGAAAATTGAAGGGGTCAAGAATAGGATTGAACGTCTCTATGAAGAAACCGTCAGTGAACAAATGCGCGATTATTATGAAAAATTTATGCGTGATACAACGTGTACGACTTGTGGCGGTAAGCGTCTTAATGAAAGTGCCCTTTCCGTTCAAATTAATCATAAAAACATTAATGAATTGACCCTCATGCAAATCGGGGAACTCAAAGACTTTTTAACAAACACCCGTAAAGGGCTTAGTGTCACCGAACAAACGATTAGTCAACTCTTGCTTGATGAAATTGACCACCGCTTAACATTCCTTATTAAGGTTGGTCTTGATTATTTGACCCTTGCTCGAGGGAGTAAGTCGTTATCGGGTGGTGAATCACAACGGATTCGCTTAGCAACGCAAATTGGATCAAAATTAACAGGCGTTTTATATGTGTTAGATGAGCCAAGTATAGGACTGCACCAACGGGATAATGATCGCCTGATTCAAGCTTTAAAAGATATGGTGGATTTAGGGAATACCTTGATTGTGGTTGAACATGATGAAGATACGATTCGGAGTGCTGACCATATCGTTGATATTGGCCCAGGAGCCGGCGTTCATGGTGGTGAGGTTGTCGTCAGCGGCACACTTGAAGATGTGATCAATTGTCCGCGTTCTTTAACTGGTGATTATTTATCAGGGCGGAAGAAAATTGGCCTTCCACCACGGCGCATGCCAGGAAATGGCAATTTTATTGAAATTGTTGGGGCGACCGCGAATAACCTTAAAGATGTTGATGTTAAGATTCCGCTTAATACCTTAACCGTCGTTACAGGCGTGAGTGGTTCAGGAAAATCAAGTTTAGTCGAGGAAGTCTTATATAAAGCCGTCGATGGCTATTTACGTAAAGTTGAAACGTATCCGGGACCGCATAAAAAGATTTTAGGATTAGAACATATTGATAAAGTGATTAACATTAGCCAAGATCCGATCGGCCGAACCCCACGAAGTAATCCGGCAACCTATACGAAAGTATTCGATGATATTAGAGACCTCTTTGCTTTGACTGTTGACGCACGGGCGCGTGGTTATGATAAGGGCCAATTCTCCTTTAACAATCGCGGCGGCCGCTGTGAACATTGTGAAGGCGCCGGTGTGACCCGTATTTCCATGAACTTTTTACCAGATGTTTATGTAAAATGTGAAATGTGTGAAGGAAAACGCTATAACGATGACACCCTTTCGATTAAGTATCGCGGTAAAAACATCGTCGATGTCCTTGATATGACGGTTGAAGAGGCGCTCTCTTTCTTTGAAAATAGAAATCAAATTGTCCGTCGTTTACAAACGCTTAATGATATTGGATTAGGCTACATTAAACTGGGTCAACCTGCGCCGGAATTATCAGGTGGCGAAGCCCAACGTCTAAAACTTGCCTTTGAGCTCCAAAAACGACCCACTGGCAAAACCTTATATTTACTTGATGAACCGACAACCGGATTACATACTGATGACGTCAGTCGTTTAATTCTTGCCTTACAGGCGATTGTGAATAACGGTGATTCTGTCGTTGTTATTGAACACAATTTAGATATTATTAAAGTAGCGGATTATATTATTGATTTAGGTCCAAATGGGGGGAATGATGGCGGGATGATTGTCGCCACCGGCACCCCTGAGGATATTGTTAAAGTCCCGGCCTCACATACAGGTCGTTTCTTAAAACCATACTTAGAAAAGGGGAAGTAAGCAAATGAATTTATTAAATGTCGCAATGAGTGAAGGGGTCCTGATTAGTTTATTGGTCATTTTTGGATTGATCATTGTAGGATCATTAGCCATTCTTGGTTTAACCATCCATGAATATGTTAAAAAAGAACAAGATGTGACGAAGTTATTTAAAGGCAAACATCGCCTCATTGCCATTAGTATCGCGGTTGCAACGATTGGTACTTTTATGGCCACTATGCCCGTTGCTTTAAACGCAACGGGTGTCGCGCCTCTCATGATAATGAGTGGCAGCCTCCTTTTTGCACTGTCACTATTAACGTTTGTGACGAGTTTTGTGCTTCATTACTATAAGTTTAATCTCCTTAAGGTATGGGCTAAGGAATCAAAAATTATTGCCATCATAAGTGGAGTTGTTAGTCTCGTTACCTTATTTATCCTCCTTGATGGTTTAACCCTAGCCGACGCCATTAAGTTTCCGCTTGTAAAAGGGATTCCCTTTGATGAACCAGTCGTCGCTTTTTATGCCCTCTTTATTTTAGGAGGCGCCCTTTTAGTCCTTTTCTTAAGTGATCATGAATTTTTCAAAAAATATGGTCGCCATGGGATTTTAGAAAATGTGTTCTATGTGGCTTTCCCGGCAGGCATTGTCGGCGCCCGTTTATGGTACGTGATTGGCGAATGGGAAAACGGCGGTTATGCCCGTGATCCGATGCAAATCTTTGCCATTCGTGATGGCGGACTAGCGATTATGGGTGGGGCCCTTCTCGGCATTATTGTCGGGGTTTGGTTCTTTGTTAAAAAACGAAAAGAATATGATATTTTCTTTGCTGCTGATGTGATCATTCCAACCATCTTAATTGCCCAAGCGATTGGGCGCTGGGGCAACTTCTTTAATCAAGAAGTTTATGGTGGCGTGATTGAAAATATGAATAACTGGTGGTTTGTTCCTCGGTTTGTCATGGAGAACATGTTTATCAAGGATGCCACACATCTCGCGGGGGCTTATCGTCAACCATTCTTCCTTGTCGAATCAATTTTTAACATTACCGGTTACTTTGTGATTCGTTATGCCATTGGTGAACGCCTTAAAAAGTACCGTAAACCACTTGACCTTAGTTTCATGTACTTAGTGTGGTATGGGATGGTTCGCTTCATTATGGAACCGCTTCGTGACCCCCTCTTTAATATGGGAAGTGGTGGTAACTGGAGTGTTTATAATGCGCTAATCTTCTTTGTGGTGGGTGTCTTATTAATTGTTCTCAACCATATTTTTGATTTCAAAAAATTATTAACAAAGAAAAAAGATGTGGCGATTAAAGAAAGTGATACGAAACATGAGTAAATACGATTTAGTTGTCTTTGATCTTGATGGTACCTTGGTTGATAGCGATCTTGCGCTCGTCAAAGTCGCATTAAAGATGGCCGAAAAATTTCTGATTAAGAAACATGTCAATATTGATGACTTGCTCGCATTAAACGGTCCGTCGCTTGATGAATCATTGCCGGTTTTGTTTCCGCATGATGAACTTGAAGAATTAAAAAATGAATATTATCGTTTAGCGCCTGATAGTGCGAAAGAT
Source organism: uncultured Staphylococcaceae bacterium (assembly GCA_964410505.1). Lineage (GTDB taxonomy): Bacteria > Bacillota_I > Bacilli_A > RFN20 > CAG-826 > UBA1361. The sequence continues at coordinate 6,474 of CAYPGR010000001.1, read as the reverse complement.
ATTACCATCTTCCCTGATGTCATTCGCATGCTCGATGATCTTGATAAGTTAAATATTAAGGTTGCCCTCTTTACAAGCCGTGCGCGTGCGTCAGCAGAACAAATTCTTGCAAAAGAAGGCATTCTCGATCGTTTTATGATGAGCGTTTGTGGTAATGATGGCTTTCCTAAAAAGCCAAGTGGCGTCGGACTAAGACATATCATTAGTGAAATGGGCGTTGATCCAAATCGAACCCTTTTTGTCGGTGATAACTGGCGTGATATACTAGCGGGAGCGGATGCAAAGGTTGATGTCGCCTTCTTACGCCCTTATCGCCGTCTTCATCAAGAAGACTTGCATGCCGCCTATACGATAAATGATTTAAGTGAATTGATTGAGGTAGTTTTATGAATGAAGAAAAAGTAATCCATCCCGTCTTAATTATTGGTGCTGGTCCAGCCGGCATGACCGCGGCGATTTATTTAGCGCGCGCTAACGCAAAATTTAAAATCGTTGATAAATATGCGCCAGGCGGCAAAATGAATATTACGCAATGGGTTGATAATTACCCTGGTTTTGAAAATATCAGTGGTCCCGAGTTGGCGTTTAAAATGTTTGAGCAAGTAAGAGCCCTCGGCGTGAGTATTGATTATGCCGATGTCCAAAAAATACACAAGCAAGATGACTATTTTATGATTGAAAGCGATGAAGGTGAACTTTACGCGAAGGCCGTGATTGTTGCCACGGGGACCCAAGAACGAAAGCTCCGCATTCCTGGTGAGGCTAAATACACGGGTCGTGGCGTAAGCTACTGTGCTGTTTGTGATGCTAATCTTTATAAAAATGATGCCATCATCATTATTGGCGGCGGCAATAGTGCAATTGAAGAGGCAGTTTTCGTTTCAAAAATCGTCCGCGAGATTCATATTGTCCACCGCAATGAAGTATTTCGGGCGGATGAATCACTTCTTGAAATCCTTAAAAATTCTCCTAACGTTAAGTTCCATCTTAACTCAATTCCGGTGGAAATATTTGGTGACGAAAATGGCGTCACACGCATTCTCATTAAAAATATTCTCGATGGTTCTGAAGAAACAATCACTGTCAAAGCGGTTTTCCCATTTGTGGGGAGTGACGCTGTCACCGACTTTTTAAGTGAATTTGACGTCCGCGACGAGAAAGGTTATGTGCTTGTTGATCAAGATATGATGACCAAAGTACCTGGCCTCTTCAGTGTTGGTGACGTGAATAAAAAGACACTGCGACAAATTATTACTGCCACTTCAGATGGAGGTATCGCCGCCTTAGCAGCGAATCGCTACTTGAGAAAGAAATAACCGACTGAATATAGACAATAAAAGGGGCAAGATGTCCCTTTTACTTTATAATGTACCTATGAAAGAAGTATCCTTTACCATTAAAGCCAAAGAAGATATTACCTTTAATACGCTAGATTATAGTTTACCAAGACGGAAAGCCACGCTTGCCGCCCTTATTAAACATAGCGGTTATTTTAATATTCGCGATAACGTTGAAACGCTCAAACTGAGCACCGAAAATGCAAAGGTAGCGAAATACATTTATCAACTAGTCAAAGACATTTTTGGATTTGAACCGAATTTTTCTTTTCAAACGAACCGCAAGTTTGGCAAGAAAATTAAGTTCAATGTGATCATTGCCCAAAAGGTTCAAGAAATTATCGATACCTTAGCCATTGACTTTTATGAAAGTGCGATTAGCCGTAAAGTGGTTTATAGTGATGACACGTTAGGGGGTTATTTCACGGGAGCGTTTTTAGCCAGTGGTTCGATGACCAGTCCGGTCAGTTCTAATTACCATCTTGAAATGGTGGTTGATAACCTAAAGTATGCGGAGCGACTTGCGAAAATGCTGGAGCGCTTTGAAAAGACAAACTTCACGCCTAAAGTGAGTAAACGCCGGGATAAATATATCGTCTACTTAAAACGAAGTGATCAAATTAGTGCTTTTCTTGTTTTTGTCGGCGCGGCAAATGCGTCCCTTGAATTTGAAAGTATCCGTATTGACCGTGATATGCAAAACACCACCAATCGGATGTTTATTTGTGATGAGGCTAACTACAATAAAACATTACGGAGTAGTGAAGAGCAAATTGAAAATATTAGAATCGTGAAAAAAGCCTATGGCGAAACCCCACTTGACAATATTAAACTAGGAGCGCTCATGCGCTTGCGCCTCGAACATGAAGATGCGACCCTCAATGAGTTAGCGGAACTCTTAACACTTGAGCTAGAGTCGCCAAAACCCATTAGTAAAGGTAATGTTAATCACCTCTTTATTAAACTCAAAGAGCTTGCAGCGCCTTTTAAGGAAAAAAAATATGACCGTTAACGAAAAATTCGGGGTGCGCTTACGGCAACTTCGTAAAGCAAAGAATTGGAGCTTATTAGAGTTGTCCGTCCGTGCGGATGTCAACCACAACTATTTAAGTGACGTCGAAAACGGCCGGAGAAATCCAACCCTTAATGTCCTTTTCCGTTTAAGTACCGCCTTTGATATTAGTCTCTCTTCCCTCCTTTTGGGCATTGAACTCATCAGTGAATAATAAAAATTAAGACAAAAACATTACTTTCGGTATATTTTTCTCTAAATAAGCAAAAAGTTGCCTTTTTCTTATGTAATTCTTGCCTAAAATCTCATTCTTTGTTGTATAATAAAAACGCATAAAGAAGGAGGACTATTATGGCAATTAAAGTTGCAATTAACGGATTCGGACGCATTGGTCGTCTCTCATTCCGTAGAATCGTCGAAGCTGGCGATATGGAAGTAGTCGCCATTAATGACTTAACAGACGCCGCTAACCTGGCATATTTATTAAAATATGACACCGCTCATGGACCATTCCATGTTGATGACATTAGTGTTAGCGCAGACGGCACTGCCTTAGTTTTTAAAGGCCGCGAAATTCCTGTGTTTGGACAACCGGATCCAACCAAATTAGAATGGAGCAAATATGGAGTGGATATCGTACTTGAATGTACCGGTCGCTTCAAAGGAAAAGAAGATGCTTCAGTTCACCTACAACCAGGTGTTAAAGGTGTGATTATCAGCGCACCAGCCGACAAAGATACCCCAACATTTGTTTATGGTGTCAACACTGACAAATTAACCAAAGACATGACTGTTATTAGCGGTGCAAGCTGCACAACCAACTGCTTAGCCCCAGTCGCCATGGTCTTAGAAGATAAATTCGGTATTGAACGTGGTTTCATGACGACCGTTCACGCTTACACGAATGATCAAACCATTCTTGACTTACCTAAGAAAGGCAATCACCGTCGTGGACGTGCGGGTGCAATGAACATTGTTCCTTCCTCAACCGGTGCTGCGAAAGCCATCGGCCTTGTCTTACCAAAACTTAACAAGAAACTTGATGGCGGCGCCCTTCGCGTCCCAGTCCTTGATGGTTCACTTGTTGACTTAAACGTTGTCTTAAAGAAAAAAGTCACCGCCGAAGAAATCAACAAAGTGATGAAAGAAGCGGCTGAAACTTATCTTAAAGGTGTGTTCCAATACACTGAAGATGAAATCGTTAGCAGTGATATCATTGGCTCAACCTATGGATCGATCTTTGATGCAACGGGTACGAAAGTATTAGAAGCAGAAGGCGGCCAAATTGTTAAAGTTATGTCGTGGTATGACAATGAATACAGTTATGTTTGCCAATACATTCGCTTAGCGAAAGAATTAGCAAGAATCCACGGTCTTAAATAGTCATCAATTTAATAATGGAAAGCGCCTTCGGGCGCTTTTTATCTAAAAAAGGAGAAACTTATGCAAAAAAATATTAAAGACTTAAATTTAAAAAGTAAAACAGTCTTAATCCGGGCTGATTTTAATGTTCCTTTTAAAGGTGATGTCATTAGTGATGACAACCGGATCGTCGCCGCTTTACCAACCATCAACTATGCACTCGAACACGGGGCTAAAGTTGTGTTATTCTCACACCTGGGTAAAGTTAAACATAAAGGCACCCCAGAAGAAGTCGAAGCCGATAAAAAGAAAAACAATATGGAAATTGTTTTTAAACGGTTAGCCGATATTCTTGGAAAAGAACGTGTTTTCTTCTCGCCAGAAACGAGTGGCGAAAAAGTAAATGAACGTGTGGCCGCCTTAAAAGCTGGTCAAGTATTACTTTTACAAAACACACGTTACGAAAAAGGTGAAGAAAAAAATGATGTTGAACTCGCCAAAAAATGGGCAAGTTTCGCGGATGTCTTTGTGATGGATGCATTTGGTAGCGCCCACCGCGCTCACGCCTCTACTTTTGGTGTTCCTGAACTCCTGAAAGCAGCTGGCAAAGAAGTAGCCCTTGGCTTCCTTGTTGAAAATGAAGTCCACGCTTTAGGTCGTGTCGTCAATGTCAAAAAAGAAGATCGCCCTTATGTCGCCGTCATTGGTGGGTTTAAAGTGAGCGATAAAATTAAAGTCATTGAAACGTTATTAGCAAAATGCGATAAAGTCCTGATCGGTGGGGCAATGGCCTATACTTTCCAAGTTGCGTTAGGCAAGGAAGTTGGTATTTCACCATTTGAACCCGATCAAGTTGACTTTGCGAAAAAATGTTTAGCGGCAGCGGAAAACAAGATTTTATTACCAATCGATGGCGTCGCGACGGATGGTTTTAAAGATTGGACAAAAAAAGTCGTCGTTGATGGTCCAAACATTCCGGTCGGTTTTGAAGGGATGGATATTGGTCCTAAAACCCAAGCGTTATTTGCTAAAGAACTGAGCAAAGCCCGGATGGTGTTCTGGAATGGCCCAATGGGTGTCTTTGAACAACCTGACTTTGAAGCGGGAACGCGGGCGGTTTGTGAAGCGATTTCTAAATTAGAGGGTGCCTTCACGGTTATTGGTGGTGGCGATAGCGCCGCTGCGGTTGCCCAATTTGGATATAAAGATGCTTTCTCCCACATCTCGACTGGTGGTGGTGCGTCTTTAGAAATGATTGAAAACGATGGTCACTTACCAGGCATCGATGTGATTGGGTAGGTTATGCGGAAGAAATTATTAGTCGGCAACTGGAAAATGAATAAAACGATTGCGGATACCACGGCTTTTGGCCATGCCTCAATCGAACTCTTAAAAAAAGCCCAAGAACGCCATATTGATATTGGGGTGACCCCACCTTATTTATCATTAGCAACGCTCGTGAGTATTAATCCGAAACTCATTATTGGTGCCCAAAATGTCCATTATTTAAATAGTGGCGCTTATACTGGTGAAGTGAGTATCCCGATGCTTCAAGAAATAGGTGTCATGTGGTCACTCGTTGGTCACTCCGAAAGACGGACTTACTTTGGTGAAACAAACGAATCCTGTAATTTAAAAAACCTTGCTTTATTAAAAGTGGGGATGACCCCGTTATATTGTGTCGGCGAAACGCTAAGTGAATTTGAACAAGGTCTCACGAAGAAAGTTATCAAATCGCAAATTGAAGTCGGCCTTAAAGGGGTCGAAGATATTAAAGAGGTCGTGATTGCGTATGAACCTGTGTGGTCAATTGGTACGGGTAAGAATGCAAGTAAAGAAATCGCAGAAGATATCTGCGCTTATATCCGCACGCTCCTCAAAGAGATGTATGGCAAAGAAAGTGATCTCGTCCGTATTCTTTACGGTGGGTCGGTTAAACCAGATAATATTAAAACGTATATGGCTATGCCAAATATTGATGGCGCCCTTGTTGGCGGCGCTTCACTAAGTGTTGATAGCTTTGCGGAATTAATCGCAAACATCTAAAATAACTCTATTATTATATATAGGAGCGGCCTTCCTTTATGGGGGCGCTCCTTTTCTTATTATTATAATAATAGGGTTAATCGGCAGAAATCGGGATCATAACTTCTTTAAATAAAAAAATTCATAAAACACAGTTATTTTAGTTGCATTAAAAATGGGTTCGGGCTATTATACTTTTCAGCAAATCGGAACCACTGATATGCCAAAAACCACCATAAGAACGCATGAAAAAATTTTCACAGAAAAAAATGCAAATTATGTATCATATCGATTGAAACCGAAGTTGAGTTGTGGTTAAATATGTCAAGCATCAGACCGGTGCTTACCAACGATTGAAAAAAATACGGAAAAAGTTAACTTCTAGTTGACAGTAAAATCAATTGATGGTATTATATGAAAGCGCTATATTCCGAGAGAATGTATTACGTAGTAATAAGTAAGACATGGATATAGAAGCTCTTGATCTTTGAAAACTGAACAGATGTACAAAATAAACAACGTCAATTTTTTAATTAATCTAATAATTACGAATATCAAAATATGAACTAGGAACAAAACAAAAACAAATAAAAATAAACATTTATTGAGAGTTTGATCCTGGCTCAGGATGAACGCTGGCGGCGTGCCTAATACATGCAAGTCGAACGAAGCTAGTTTACTAGCTTAGTGGCGAACGGGTGAGTAACACGTGGGTAACCTGCCCTTCAGTTTGGAATA